>JADLDI010000099.1 GCA_020846745.1 Bryobacterales bacterium
CATTCCCTCGGTCTCGACCAACTCTGTAGTACCCAACGTAGGTAATACTTCGACCCCGCGCTAAACCCCAACAACAACTATCATTTACAACTATCCCATCTAGCTTACGAGTAAACTCCCGCTAGGGGTGGTGGGGCGCCGGTTTCGGTCGCGCTAGATTCCCGTACCGGGCCAGCACCGCCGCCAGCTTCTGCCTTGCGAGATCAGACTCCGGAGTTCCTGCTCCGGCCGCCAGCGGATGCTCTTCCTTTTCGTCCGCCGGAATGTCGTACAGCCGCCCATCGTCATAGAGCTTGTAACGTTCGGTCCGCGCGTATCGCAGCAACCGGTACTGCTCCTTGTCGTGCCCCGGGCGCGGATCGTAATGGCAGAACTGCCACTCGCGGGGACGGCCGCGCTCGCCGCGCAACTGGGGCAGGAAGCTTTCGCCGTCAAATACCTGTCCTGACGGCAACCGGAATCCGGCGGCCTGGGCGATGGTGGGCAGAAAGTCCACTGAGTCGATGAGATCGCCGTTCACTCGGCCCGCGGGCGCAACACCTTTCCACGCCGCGATCATTGGCACGTGCGTGCCTGCGTCGGTGGTCAGGCCCTTGCCGCCCTTGACGATCCTGTCGCCCATGCGGGAGGTGATCTGTTTGTCGGTCCCGTTGTCGCTGTAGAAGAGGAACAGCGTGTTCGCGAGCAGTTTCAGCTTGTCCAGGTGCGTGTACAGGCGGCCCACCACCTCGTCCATGTACTCCACCATGTCTTTGAAGTTCTCCGTGCCCGCCTTCAGCCGCCGGCCCGCGGACCAATACTCGCTGCGCGGCGTGGGCATGAACGGGCCGTGGGTCAGCGCCATCGGATAGTACAGAAAAAACGGCTTGCCGCGGTTGCGTTCGGCGAACTTCATCGCGAAATCGCAGAAGATGTCGTCGCCATATTGTCCAGTGAGGTTCTTCTGGAGGCGGCCGTTTCTGTTTACGGTGGGGTCACCGTAGCGCGAGCCCTTGTCCTCAGTATGAGCGTCGTGCCACAGGCAGTATTCGTGGAAGCCCGACTGCTCGGGCTTCATGCCTTTGCCGCGCCATTCCGGTTCGAAATCGGGCGGGTTGTAGCTGTAGAGCTGCCACTTGCCGGTGATCGCCGTCTGGTAGCCGGCGTTGCGGAAGTGGTGGCCGAAGGTTGTCTCTTTCGGGTCCATTACGCCGAACGCTTTCCAGTTGCGGAACACGTAGCGGCCGGTCATCAATTGCGACCGCGTGGGCGTACAGAGCGGCTGGGCGTAGGCGTGGGTGAAGCGTATGCCGGAAGCGGCGATGCGGTCGAGGTTCGGGGTCCGATAGGACGTGCTGCCGTTGGCCGACAGGCACTCATAGCCCAGGTCGTCGGCCATCACCAGCACGACGTTCGGCCGCTTGGGCTCCTGGGCCGCGGCCGCCAGCCCCGCCGATCGGAGAAACTGCCGCCGGTTCAGCACGCTACGACATCCTCACCACAACCAGCGTGATATCGTCACCAGCCGGCGCGTCGCCCATGAAGCGCTCGACGGAGTCGAAGATGGCCTGAACGATATGCTCCGCCGACTGCCCGCGCAACGCCTGCAACTCCATCAGCAGCCGGTCTTCTCCATACTCCTCGTCGTTCAATGCCCGCGCCTCGGTCACGCCGTCGCTGAACATGACGACGACATCGCCCCGGCCCAGTTGCATTTTGACGGCGGGATAGGTGACCTGCTTCAGAATGCCCATGACCGGACCGCCCGCGGGCAGGTTCTCTACCGTTCCGTTGGCCCGTAGCAGGTAGGGCGGGTTGTGCCCGGCGTTGCCGTACCAGAACTCGCCGGTGGCGGGATTGATGGTACAGCCGAACAGCGTGATGAAGCGGTTGCCGGGACAGTTTATAGCAACGCTCCGGTTGAGCCGTGTCAGGAATGTGCCGAGGTCGTCATTTTCCTCGGCCAGCACCTGGGCGCGCGCCTGCACGCTCGACATCAGCAGCGCGGCAGACATTCCCTTGCCCGCCACATCGCCCACCAGGATGCCCAGCTTGTTATCGGGCAGGGTGAGGTAATCGAAGTAGTCGCCGCCGACGGAGCGGCAGGCCACGGACCGGCCAGCGACGTCCAGCCCCAGAACGGGCGGCGACACCTTCGGCAGCAGGTTGCGCTGGATCTCCGCGGCTTGCTCCAGTTCTTTCGCCATCACGCGTTCGGCCTGTTCGACTTCGACCAGCCGCGCATTCTCAATCCGCACCGCGGCGATGTTGGCCATCACGGTCAACAGCGTCAGGTCCTCTTTCGTGAACGGACGCACGATGTCCGGGGAATCGACGTAGATGAGCCCGATCACTTTGTCCTTGGTCTGCAACGGAACGGCGATGAAACTCTTCACGCGCTGCTGGACAATGGTCATGCTGCTGCGGAAGGCTTCTTCCTGGCTGGTGTCGAGGATCAGCAGGGAGTCTTTTGACTGGAGGATCTTGTCGCGCACTGCGCGGCTGATCAAGAAGTTCTCGCCGCGCTTGGCGCGCGGCACCAGTTCGTTCCCTTCGAGCGTCATGACGATGCCGCGGCGGGCGCCGACCGAGTTCACCGACAGGTCGAGGATTACCTTGAACAAGTCCGGCAGCGGCCGATGCCCGGCCAGTTCGCGCCCGGCTTCGAGCAATGCCTGCACGCGAGTGGTGCCGACCACAGGCGCAGTCCGCAGCGCGGCCTCGAGGTCGTTGCCGCCGCCACCGCCCGCGCCCACCACCTGTTCGAGGTTTGTACTTACCTGTGTGCCGTGCGTTTCGATTCCGGGGACTTCGGCCACGAACACGACTGTGTGGTCTGTCTCCTGCACCGGGTCGCGGAGGGTCAGGGTGACACGGCCGGCCGTGACACGGTCGCCAATACCGATCTTGCGGCGTCCGCTGATCCGGTTTCCGTTGACGGAGGTGCCGTTCTTGCTCCCGAGATCCTCGGCCCACCACTGGTCGCCATCAAACTCAACCGCGAGGTGCCGCCGCGACAACACGGGATCGTCGGGATAGGCCAGATCGTTGTCGGCCGCCCGGCCCAACGTTACACGGCGTTTGTCTTGCATGGGAAGGGTGCGCGTGCCACCGTCCTGCGATTGCACCAGGAGTTCACGAGGCATGGGAGTGTCTTCCTATTGTTCATAGGCGCGGGTCGCGGGGCAACTGGCGGGGGTACCGGTGGCGGGGCTGGGGTTATGACTGGATGGGAGTTTGGCAGACGCGCGCGCCGGGGGTGAGGGGGCCGGCGAAGTTGTACCATGGAGTGGTACAGCGGGATTCGATGATCACCCGTTTTCGAGACGCTACCGCTGAGGTGATATGTTGAATACCAAACGTAAGCTAGCAACTGTCGGCCAGATTCTGAGGGAAGAGTTCCTCGATCCAATGGGGCTAACCCAAGGGATTGTGGCACAAGCCATGGGCGTTCCGCGTAAGCACGTGAATGAGCTTTGCAACGATCGCAGAACAGTTACCGCATCGACGGCGCTGATTCTGGCCCGCGTGTTCGGCAACAGCGCCGATTTCTGGCTGAATGTACAGCGCCGCTCCGACCTCTGGAACGCGATGAATACTCCCATGCAGCGGCAGCGGATTGCACGAGCCAAGCCGTTGAACTGCGTGGCCTAACCGGTCGTGCAACCGGCCATCGCTCACAAGTACTTATCGAACCAAGCCGCCATCCGAGCCTTCATATCGTCTGTGTACACGTGCCCGGTGTTGGGATAGACGATGCTATGGAACGCGTCCGGCTTTCCGTTCACCCGGTAGATCTTGCTTAAGATCGTCTCGAGCGTCTTCATCCCGCTCGGCGGCGACCCTGCATCGCTATCGCCGGTCAACACCAGAAACGGCCGCGGCGCCAATAATCCCATCACGCCTTCGCTGTCAAAATGCTTTAAGATCCCCGGAACAAAATAGTAGATCCCATGGGCCCGCAGATTGCGGGTCGCGATAATATCTTCGTACCGCGTGAAGCACGCCACGCCCACCACCGCCTTCACCCGATCGTCAATCGCGGCCAGCCACCATGCACGCGTACTGCCCATGCTCATCCCTTGGGCGCCGATCCGGTTGGCATCCACTTCGGGCCGCGTCACCAAATAGTCCAGCGCCATCTGCTCATCGCGCAGCATCATCCCCCACAATGTGCGCCCGAGCCACAGGTTCAACTTGAACAGCGACGTTTCCTGGTCCGCGTTGCGCGCCTGCATCTCCAGATCCCCGGCCGGACCTTTCCCACGCCGCTCGCCGTTGAAATAGTTATCGATCCCGATGACGACATAGCCGCGTTTGGCCAATAGTTCCGCCACGTTCTGCGACGTCGGTTCGTAACCGAACATGTTCTCTTTGCTCGACCCGTGCCCGTGCATTGTCAGAATGGCCGGGTGCTTGCCGGGCTTATCGGGGAGGGCGATGTAGCCCGGCACCTCGAAATCGACACCGTTGTCGAACGTGAACTTCTCGATGCGGTAGCCATCGTGGCGGTCGGTCTTCACAATCTTCACCGCCGGCTTCGGCCGCGCCGGCATTTCGCCCAGACTCTCCACCACAATCTTCTTGATCGCCGGCCGGGCCTTCTTCCACTCCGCCGCCGTTTCGGGCAGCTTCAGCTTTCCGATGGGCAGGTTGCGGTACCGCTCCGGAACGCCCTGCCAGGGCTGTTGAACTGGGGTGACGGATTGAGCGGGGGCGAGTAGGGGCAGCAGGAGGAAAAAGCATCGCATGGAAGAAGATTGTAACTTGGGGCTTGAAATGTACCAGAAAACTAGTACACTAGATCTATGGTGAGACGAGACGCGAACCCGCCCTTCTCCTTCGCCCTCGATCTACGCTCCGGCGTCCCTGTGTATCGCCAGTTAATCGACCAAGTGATGGCCGCGCTGGCCACCGGATCGCTCGGGGCCGGGGACCGGTTGCCAACGGTCCGCCAAGTGGCGGTGGAACTGGCGATCAATCCGAATACGGTTGTGCGGGCCTATAAGGAGTTGGAGATTCGAGGCGTGCTGACGACTCAGCAGGGGACGGGAACGTTTATCTCCGATGCGCAGGTCCAGCCCGATGAAGTGGAGCGCCAGCGGCGCCTTTCGCAAATCGTCGTCGAATTTGTGGCGCGCGCCGGTTCGGAAGGGTTCTCGATAAAAGATTTGATTCAACGTTTGAACGAGATGCGGAAATCCTGATCCGCTCGGAAAGGGGACACACATTATGTCCTTGGATTTGAATGCCATTCGGAAGCCGGAAGTGAAGGTCGATATGGCGGGCGTCGGCCCCCTGGGCTTCCTGCTTTGCTCCGCCTGCCTGGTGGCTGGCGGCGTCACGGTACGACTCACCGGCGTGAAGCCGCTCATGATCCCGGCGATCCTGGCCGGCTTGTATCTAATTTTTGCGCTGCGCATCGCTAACCAGTGGGAGCGTGCGGTGGTGCTGCGCCTCGGCAAGTTCCAGGGCCTCCGCGGACCCGGAATGTTCTGGGTTATCCCCATCGTCGACACCGTCACCCGGATGGTCGACCAGCGCGTCCGTGTCACCGACGTCACAGCAGAGTCCGCTCTTACGCGCGACACCGTGCCGGTGAACGTAGACGCGATCGTTTACTGGCTCGTCTGGGACGCCGAAAAGAGCGTCCTTGAGGTGGAGGACTACGTCAACGCCATCAGTCTCGGCGCACAAACCGCGCTCCGCGAAACCATCGGCGTTCACGAACTCGCCGACATGATCACCGGCCGCGAAAAGATGGGGCAGGAACTGCAGCGGATCCTCGACGAAAAGACCAACCCCTGGGGCATTACGGTGCAAAGCGTCGAAGTGAAGCAGGTGAACATCCCGCCCGCGCTTGAAGACGCGATGTCGCGCAAGGCCCAGGCCGAACGCGAACGCCAGGCGCGTATCATCCTCGGCACCGCCGAGACCGAAATCGCCGAGAAGTTCTCCCAAGCCGCCAAGGTGTATCACGACGATCCTGTCGCCCTGAACCTGCGTGCCATGAACATGCTCTACGAAGCGATCAAGGAGAAAGGTTCGATGGTCATCGTCCCCTCCTCAGCCGTTGAGGCAATGGGCTTGGGCGGCGTGCTCGGCACCGCATCGGCCGCGGGTAACACGATGGTGAAGCCGCCTTCCCTACAATAAGAGGAATGTCTTCGACTGCGGTGTCGCCGGATGTGATGGCCAAGTACGAACCGGTCATCGGACTCGAGGTGCACGTGCAACTTGCCACACGCACCAAGATCTTTTGCGCCTGCCCGACAAGCTTCGGCGCGCCGCCCAACACCAACGTGTGTCCGGTGTGTCTGGGCCTGCCGGGCGCGCTGCCCGTGCTGAACCGGCAGGTGGTCGAGTTGGCCATACAGTCCGGCCTGGCGCTCAACTGCCAAATCCGGCAGGAATCGATCTTCGCCCGCAAGAACTATTTTTATCCCGACCTGCCCAAGGGTTATCAGATTTCGCAATACGACCGTCCGGTGGCCGAGCACGGCTGGGTGGATATCCGCCTGCCCGACGGCAGGGAAAAGCGCATTGGCGTCACCCGGGCGCATCTCGAAGACGACGCCGGCAAGAGCATGCACGAAGGGTTCCGCGACTCTGAACACTACACCTACGTCGACCTCAACCGGACTGGGACGCCGCTGGTCGAAATCGTCTCCGAACCGGACATGCGCAGCTCCGAGGAAGCGTACGCCTACCTCACCGAACTGAAGCTCCTGATGCAGTTCTGCGGGGTTTCGACTTGCGACATGGAGAAAGGTCACCTACGCTGCGACGCCAACGTCAGCGTCCGCCTCCGCGGCGCCGAGAAGTTCGGGACGAAGGCTGAAGTCAAAAACCTCAACTCGTTCCGGTTCCTGAAGATGGCGCTCGACTACGAGATTCAGCGCCAGATCGCTTTGCTCGAATCCGGCGGCAAGGTCGTCCAGGAAACGCGCCTCTACAATCCCGACCTCGACGAAACCATCAGCATGCGCTCTAAAGAGCATGCGCACGACTATCGCTACTTCCCGGAACCCGACCTGCTACCGCTGAGAATCAGCGACGGCTGGCTGGCCGAAATCCGCTCCGCCATGCCGGAACTCCCGCCCGTTAAGCGCAAGCGATTCATCACGGAGTACGGCCTGCGCGAGTACGACGCGGACGTGCTGACCGCCACACGCGACCTTAGCGCCTACTTCGACGAAGTAGTGAAGGTGAGCGGCGACGCCCGCCAGTCCGCCAACTGGGTCATGGGCGACCTCGCGGGCCTCTTGAAGGCGAACAACAAGGAGGTGGCCGAATCCCCCGTCTCGGCTGCGAACCTCGGCGAGTTGGTCAAATTCATCGCCAAAGGCGACATCTCGAACAAGATCGCCAAAGATGTTTTGGAGAAGATGTACGAGACCGGCGAAACGGCCACGGCGATTATCGACCGGGAGGGCCTTCGACAGATCAGCGACACCTCGGCGCTGGACAAGATCGTCGACGAAGTGATCGCCGCCAATCCCAAGCAGGTGGAACAGTATCGAAGCGGGAAGACCCAGGTGATCGGGTTCCTGGTGGGCCAGGTGATGAAGGCATCGAAGGGCCAGGCGAATCCGCCGATGGTGAATGAGATGCTGCGGGCGAAGCTGGGGTAGGATCGCACGGATTTCCGTGCTACACTGATTTCCGTGAAGGGCCGGACCAACGTCACGCTCAGCTTGCCGGAGGCGCTGATGAAGCAATTCCGAGTTTACGCGGCAGCACGGGATCAATCGATGACTGCACTGATGAACGAAGCCGTGCAGGCAATGCTGGACAAGGATCGCGGTTGGGAACTGGCGAAACGTCGCGCAATGAAGAGGATGAGGGAAGCGCCCGACAGCGGCTGCGGGGAAGTCCGCAACTGGACGCGCGACGAGATTCATGAGCGTTGATTTCGTCGATACGAACGTCCTCGTTTACGCTCACGATGGTTCAGCGGGTGCGAAGCACGAGAGGGCTGTGGCCCTTTTGGACACACTGTGGGAGCAACGTACAGGCGCACTGAGCATACAGGTCCTTTCGGAATTTTATTCAGTAGCCACCGGCAAACGCGGGATTGACGCCGAGTATGTGCGCGGCGCGGTAGAAGACCTGGGCGCGTGGCTGCTGCATAGGCCCGACTTGCAGGACGTTTTGCGAGCTATTCAACTGCAAGAGGAATTCCAGGTTTCGTGGTGGGACGCCTTGGTGCTGCAGAGCGCGATACGGTTAGGCGCTTCAACCCTGTGGACCGAGGACCTCCAGCACAACCGCAGCTACAACGGCGTAACCGTCCGAAATCCGTTCGTCGAGCCGCATTCCCCGCACCCTACTTCCCGGCTGCCGCCGTCAGCGCCGAATTCTCAGCAAGAATCCCCCGGATCACTTCGCCAATCTCGACAAAAGCGTCGAGCGAACAGGGCTTAGTGAAGAAGTATTTCACTCCAAACTGCTCGATGAGCCTTTTATCGCTGAACGAACTCCAGACCACCACGGGAACGCACGCGAGCGCAGGTTGCCGCCGGATGAGTTCCAGAAGTTCGCGGCCATTGAGCTTCGGCAGATTCAAGTCCAGCAATAACAAGTCGGGCGGGTGACCATGAGCGCTGTTCATGAGGTAAGTGCGCGCCTGTTCCCCATCGCTCAGGCTTATGAGGTCGCAATCCACATGGGCCTGCGCCAGCGCTTCTTCAAGCAGGAATATGTCCGGCGCATTATCCTCTATAACTACGATTCGCTTTTTGGTCTGATTAGTCATGCCCCGTCACCACCTTATTGAACGACGTGCGGGCGGCGTCGGACAAACTCAATGGAACCGTAAAGAAAAATTCCGCGCCCTGGCCGATGGCGGATTCTACCCAAATTCGACCGCCGTAGCGTTCCACGATTCGCTGGCACAACGCCAAGCCCAGGCCAGTACCCGGAATATCGTTTCCGTGCAGCCGCTTGAACAGACCGAAAATCTTCTGGTGAAACTCGGGAGCGATGCCGATACCGTTGTCCCGGACAGAGAACAGCCACTCACCGGGTTTCATGACCGCGGAGATAACGATGCGCGGCGTCTCGTGGTTGCGATACTGAATTGCGTTGGCGATCAGGTTTTGAAAAAGCTGAACGAAATGCGCCTCGCCCACTGTCAGCGTGGGCAACTCGCCAAACGTGATCTTGGCCCCGGATGCCGCCACAACCACCTCGAGGTTCTGTAGCGCCTTCCCCAAAGCGGCCCGCACGTCTGTGGTGGCCGTGAACTCTTCTCCCGGACCCGCCATTTTGGTGTAATCCAGCAGGTCTTTCAGCAAGTCTTCCATCCGTTGCACGCCGTCCGCAATCACGTCCCTCATCCGCGCCACCTTCGAATCCGAGCCGTTTCCGCAACTCTTCACCAGCAGTTCTGAAAACGCCCGTACGTTCCGCAACGGTTCCCGCAGATCGTGCGCCGCCGCATACGCGAACTGATTAAGGTCTTCATTCGCCAGCCGCAGCGCTTTCTCGATCTGCTTTTGATCTTCGATATCGGTAGCCGACCCGAACCACTTCACCACGCGCCCATGCTCGTCCTTCATCGGGAAGGCGCGGGTAAGAAACCAGTGATAAACGCCATCGCGCCGCCGCAGCCGGACCTCGCCAACGTAGGGTTCGCCCGTTGCTATCGCGCACTGCCATCTTTCCCTGGTGGCCGCCACGTCGTCCGGGTGGATGAGGGCGAACCGACCGTCGCGAAGCAACTGCTCTTCCGGAACACCGGTAAAATCGGCAAAACGCTTGCTGACGTACTCCGTCACGCCCGCTGAGTTGTTAACGTACAGGATGTCGGGCACCGTCTCGGCCACGGCGCGGAACCGCTCTTCGCTTGCCCGCAACGCCGCCTCGGCGCGCTTGCGCTCGGTAATATTGTCAAACACTGCGACAAAGAAACCCGGCAGCGGGCTATAAACCGAAATCGACAGAAAGATGCCGAGCGGCTTGAAATCGACTTCGAACTTCTCCGGCACGCCGGTGGAAGCGACCCGGCCGTAAGCTTCAATCACGTTCGATTGCGATTCTTTGATGCCGGGAATCACTTCCGTTACCCGCTTTCCAACCACGTCTTTCAAGCCTGTCAACGATTGAAAGGCGTCGTTCACGGCCAGATAGACAAAATCGTCCGGACGACCCGCATCGTCGAACAGCATCTCGCAGTAGGCAAACCCGTTGAGCATGTGCTCGAAAAGCGAACGGTATCTGGCTTCGCTTTCGCGCATTGCCTGCTCAGACTGTTTGCGGATCTGCGCCAGTTCCAGCAGCGACGCCACGCGGGCCAGCAGTTCCCGCGCGCTGAACGGTTTGATCAGGTAGTCGTCCGCTCCCTGCTGCAGACCCTCCACCCGGGATTCTTCTCCCGCCCGTGCCGATAGCACGATCACGGGCACCGTTTGCAGCGCGGCGTCTGCCCGCAATTCCCGCAGCAGGCTCATACCGTCGAGCCGCGGCATCATCTGGTCGGTGAGTATGAGATCGGGCCGCCGGTCGCGAGCCGCCTCGAGCGCCGCCTGGCCGTCGCCGCAAGTCTGCACCTGGTAGCGTTCACTCAGCAAGCGGGCCAGGTATTGGCGGATGTCGGCGTTGTCGTCCGCCACCAGAATCCGCGGCCGGCTGCCGCCGTTGCCCCGATCGGTGGAACTTGGCGCCGCCGGCGATTTCTTTGTGGGCAGCGGCTCATCCACATGCACCGATAAATAGTCGGGCAGCCAGCGTAGCGCCTCTTCGACAAACGGCGCGGCTCCGGTTGACGTGGACGCCTGCGTACGGCCGCGGCCCGCATAATCAACCGGCAAATGGGCTGTTCCGAGCGGAACGCGCACGATGAAAGTTGAGCCTTCGCCCCACCGGCTTTCTACGCGAACCGAC
The DNA here is from genome assembly GCA_020846745.1 of Bryobacterales bacterium. Classification (GTDB taxonomy): domain Bacteria; phylum Acidobacteriota; class Terriglobia; order Bryobacterales; family Bryobacteraceae; genus JADLDI01. Next base: position 10,867 of record JADLDI010000099.1, read on the forward strand.
CCGCCGTGCAATTTCACCAATTCCTGCGCCAGCGCCAAACCGATGCCGCTGCCTTCATGAGTGCGGCTGCGCATGTTCGGCACACGGTGAAATCGTTCGAATAGCCTTGGGATTTCTTCGGCCGGAATACCGACCCCCGTATCGCGAACGCGCAACTCGGCCGCCCCGTCCACCTCGCAGAGCGTCACGGCGATCTCCCCGTCAAACGTGAACTTAAACGCGTTCGACACCAGGTTCAGCACGACCTTTTCCCACATGTCGCGGTCGACATAAACCGGTTCCGAAAGGGTGGGGCAATCCACAATCAGCCGCAGCCCGGCCCGTTCGGTGGCGGCATGGAAGACGCTGGCCAACTCCGCTGTGTACCTGGACAAATCGGTCGCTTCATACACGGCCTGCACTCGCCCGGCCTCAATGCGCGAAAAATCCAACAGCGTATTGACAAGGCGCAGTAGCCGCAGGCTGTTGCGATGCGTCACCTCGAGCTGACCTTTGACGGCCGGCGCCAGTTCCTGGTCGCCGCGCGCCAGCAGTTCCTCGAGCGGGCCGAGCATCAGCGTCAGCGGCGTCCGGAACTCGTGGCTCACGTTCGAGAAGAAGGTGGTTTTCGCCCGGTCGATTTCCGCCAGCGCCTCTGCCCGGCGCCGTTCGTCCTCATAAGCTCGAGCGCCCGCCACGGCGGTGGCCACGTGTCCAGCGAGCAAACCGAAAAATCCGCGGTACTCATCCGTCAGCGGCGACCGTGGGTTGACCCCTGCCACCACGAACCCTGCCAATTGGCTGTGTCCCGGCTTGGCCATGGGCAGCACCATCGCGCGTTGGGGCGGTTCAGGCCACACGCCGCCCGGCAACGGCCCGAACTTCTCCACCAGCCCGTCGAGTTCGATGGCAATGCCCTGGTCCGCTACCTGGCGGAATGGCCATGCCTCGGCGTGCTTCCAGAGGTCGATCACGGCGGGACTCGCGGGCGTTCCCCCAACCAAGCCCGTGCACCCGGCCAACCGCGCCACCCGGCCATCCTCGTCCAGCAGGTAAAGCAGAACGAACGGCAGATCGTGCCGATCCTCCTTGAGCGTTAGCGCCGCTGCCTCGCACGCGCCTGTCGCCGTCTTCGCCTGCGCCGTCCCTTCCGCCAGGCAGCGGAGCGTTTTCATCCGCCGCTGACTCAGCACCCGTCCTGTGTCTTCCGTCACGGCGCAGAACAGGCCGCCCACCGTCCCGCTCTCGTCATAAACAGGACTGTAGGAAAACGTGAAGTACGCCTCCTCCGTGAAGCCGTTCCGCTCCATGACGAGCAGGGATTCCTCGTTCCAGGTCGATCGCCCCTGGTTCACCACGGCATCCACCTGTGGCCAAATCACCGGCCAGATGTCGGTCCAGATCTCCGCCGCTTCCCGCCCCAACGCCTCCGGATGCCGCTTGCCCAGTATCGGCGCGTAGCCGTCGTTATAGAAATTCACCAACCCGCGCCCCCACCAGACAAACATCGGGAACCGTGACGCGAGCACGATACGAACCGCGGTTTTCAGACTCTGGGGCCATTGCTCCACCGCTCCCAGCGGAGATTTGGACCAATCGAAGGCGCGGATCCGCTCTCCCATCTCGCCCCCGCCCATGAACACTTCGTGCTTCCCTGCGCCCATATCTCCTTGGGATGCTGTGAGTTTATCAGGTTGCCACCCGCTCAGCACGCAACAAACCTTATCAGGTTGCCACTGGATCAGTTTGCCACTGCCCCCTGTCATTAATGGAGGGTCTTCCATTACGGATTGTTACCGGGCCGCATCGCAACGCTTTCTTTTCCCCCCGCTGGGTAAAATATTCAAGTACCCCTATGCCTGAATACCGTTCCAAGACCTCTACGCATGGCCGCAACATGGCGGGCGCCCGCGCGCTCTGGCGCGCCACCGGCATGAAGGAAGGCGACTTCGGTAAGCCCATCATCGCCATCGCCAACTCCTTCACACAGTTCGTCCCCGGCCACGTGCATCTCAAGGACTTGGGACAGATGGTCGCCCGCGAAATCGAACAGGCCGGCGGCGTTGCCAAAGAATTCAACACCATTGCTGTCGACGACGGCATCGCCATGGGCCATGGCGGCATGCTCTATTCGCTCCCCTCGCGCGAACTCATTGCCGATGCGGTGGAGTACATGGTCAACGCCCACTGTGCCGACGCACTGGTCTGCATCTCCAACTGCGACAAGATCACCCCCGGCATGCTGATGGCCGCGCTGCGCCTCAATATTCCCGCGATCTTCATTTCCGGCGGACCGATGGAAGCGGGCAAGGTGAACTGGAACGGCAGCGAGCGGCACGTCGACCTGATCAATGCCATGATTGAGGCCGCCGATCCGAAGAACACCGACCAGCAGGTGGCCGAAATGGAGCGCTCAGCGTGTCCTACCTGCGGCTCGTGTTCGGGCATGTTCACCGCCAATTCCATGAACTGTCTGACTGAGGCGCTGGGACTCGCGCTGCCGGGCAACGGCACCATGCTCGCCACCCATGCCGACCGCAAGCGCATGTTCCTCGAAGCCGGCCGCACCGCCGTCGAACTCGCCCGGAGGTATTACGAACAGGACGACACCACCGCCCTGCCGCGCTCTATCGCCACATTCGCCGCCTTTGAAAACGCCATGGCGCTCGATATCGCGATGGGCGGGTCCACCAATACGGTGCTCCACCTGCTGGCCGCCGCGCAGGAAGGCGAAGTCCCTTTCACGATGGCCGATATCGACCGCCTGTCGCGAGTCGTCCCCTGCGTGTGCAAGGTCGCCCCGGCTACTGAGAAGTATCACGTGGAAGATGTGCACCGCGCCGGCGGCGTCCTGGCTATCCTCGGCGAACTCGACCGGGCCGGGCTCATCCACCGCGAGGCGTTAACGGTACACAGCGCCACGATCGGCGATGCCATCGACCGTTGGGATATCAAGCGCCAGCCAACACCCGAGGTGCTCGACTTCTACCGTGCCGCGCCCGGCGGCATCGCAACGGTTGTGCCCTTCTCGCAATCCCAGCGTTATCCCGCTCTCGACGACGACAGAGAAAAGGGTTGCGTTCGCGACAAGCCCCACGCCTACTCGCAGGATGGCGGCCTCGCCGTACTTTACGGCAACATCGCGGAACGCGGCGCCATCGTCAAAACGGCCGGGGTGGACGAAAGCATCCTGGTCTTCACCGGCCGCGCCCGGGTGTGCGAAAGCCAGGAAGAGGCAGTCGACAAGATCCTCGCCAACCAGATCGTAGCCGGGGACGTCGTGGTTATCCGTTACGAAGGTCCCAAAGGCGGGCCCGGGATGCAGGAGATGCTCTACCCGACGTCTTATTTGAAATCGGTGGGATTAGGCAAGCAGTGCGCCCTGCTCACCGACGGCCGCTTCTCGGGCGGCACGTCGGGACTCTCGATCGGCCACGCCTCACCCGAAGCGGCCGCCGGCGGCAACATCGGCCTGATCGAGGAAGGCGACACCATCGAAATCGACATCCCCAAGCGCAAACTCCACCTCGCCATCACCGAGCCTGAGCTCGAGCGCCGCCGCGCCGCCATGGAAGCCAAAGGCCTGGCCGCCTGGAAGCCCACCAACCGCGACCGCGTCGTCAGCGGCGCCCTCAAAGCCTACGCCGCGCTAACCACCAGCGCCGACACGGGCGCCGTCCGCGATCTGGCGCAGGTGTAACGCTCTTATTGGGGTGCAGTGGATTAGCCCGCGCCGACGGAGTTCGTGCCCCACTCGTTGCCGCCCGAACGACGGTACCAGGTTGGGCGAAGCGGGGGCCGATGCGTTTACAATTAGGATGTTGAAGGGCCACAGCGAGCGGGCTGTGAGCCGACTGGAAAAGCTGAATCGCGGCGAGCTTCGGGAGAGAAAGGTACCCAAGTAGCCCCGAAAGTCAAAACCGCGAAGAAGGGCAGAAATCCGGTAAGTTGTTTGTTTTAATTGTGCCCGGGTGGCGAAATCGGCAGACGCAAAGGACTTAAAATCCTTTTTCCGGCAACGGGAGTGTGGGTTCAAGTCCCACCCCGGGCACCACTCTTCGGCGACCATCTTAAAGATGATTTCCGGATGATTTTCGGCTCCCGCTAGCCGCCCACGCGCAATCGGCGTAACCTGGAGTGTTGCCGCCTGTGGTCGCGGCTTGTGAGGTGTCGCTCGTGAAAGCTCTTCTTCTTAGCGGTCCACGGGACCTGAAACTCGTGGATATTCCTTCTCCCGCGCTCCAACCTGGACAGGTTCGGATGCGGATCACAAAAGTCGGCATTTGCGGCTCGGATTATTCGAGCATCGCGGGAAAGCTCCCGTTTACGCGCTTTCCGATTGTGCCGGGCCATGAGGCAACCGGCGAAATCGTGGAGGTGGCTGGCGAATCGCAGTGGCAGGCTGGCGACCGGGCGGTGATCCACCCGATTCTGTGCAACCGGCAGGACCCGATGTTTGCTGCCGGCCGCGTGCATCACTCCGATTCCACTGAGGTGCTAGGCGTAGTGTCGCGGAACGGCGCCTACGCCGAAGAGGTCATTCTCGAAGACTACCAGCCGCGTGCGGTACCGCCAGGCCTCGACGAGGAAGCCGCGGCAATGATCGAACCGGTGGATGTGGCGGTTCGTGCGTTCCGCCGCGGTGAAATCCAGAAGGGCGAGCGTGTATTGGTCTTGGGCGCGGGCAACATTGGCTTGCTGGCTATCCAGGTGGCACGCGCGCTAGGGGCGGCTCACGTGGCCGTGACGGATCTGGTGCAGGATAAGTTGGCGATGGCCGCGAAGCTTGGCGTCGACGAAACGATAAACGTGAGCAGCGGCATGCCGATGGAGAAGGTTGAAAAGCAGTTCGACCTTGTCATAGACGGCGTCGGCAACGAAGCGACGGTAAGGGATGGGCTCGCGGCCTGCCGGCGCGGAGGAAGGGTCGTCGTGTATGGTGTCCCGCCGGGCGACATTACGTTCCCACTGCGGGTCGCGTTCTCGAAAGATGTCGCGCTCGTGACCAGCCGCCTCTATGACGCATCGTTTGAGGAGGCGATTCAACTGGTGGCGTCGGGCGCGGTGCAAACCACACCGTTGATCACGCACCGCGTACAACTCGAGCAGGCTCCTGAATTGATTCAGCGCATCCTCGACGGGCAGGAGAGCCCGGTCAAGGTGATGATCTCCATATAGGAAGAGAACGCCCATGAACGACTTATTTTCAGTAGCCGGAAAAGTAGTTCACGTGAGCGGCGGGTCGCGGGGCATTGGCCGGGCGATCGCGGAGGCGTTCGCGGCGGCGGGCGCAAGAGTGGTGGTGAGTTCGCGCGACGAAGCCACATTGAAAGCAACAGGGCTCCCCTATGTCGTTTGCGATGTGACCGGCGTAACTCAAGTGGAACAGTGCGTCTCAACGATCGTTGAGCGGTTTGGAACGCTGGACGTGCTGTTCAACGTTGCCGGCATCAACTTCCGCCATGCCGCCGAGACCTTCCCGGCCGACAAGCTCGAAGACATCCTGAATGTCAACGTAAAGGGCAACTACCTGATGGCGCGCACCTGCGGGCGGGTGATGGTGGAGGAGAAGCGCGGCAAGGTGATCAACATCGCGAGCCTCCATACGCTGCAGAGCCTGGCCGGCGTAAGCGCTTATGGGATGAGCAAGGGCGCGATTGGATCAATGACGCGCGCGCTCGCGGTAGAGTGGGCTGCACACAACATTCAGGTGAACGCAATCGCTCCGGGGTTTATCGTCACCGACCTGAATCGCAAGCTTTGGGAAGACCCGACAATGCGCAACTGGGTAGAGGCGCGCACACCCGCACACCGGCTGGGTGAACCCTCAGACCTGATCGGGATTGCGATCTTCCTCGCGAGTGCGGCGTCCGACTTCATTACCGGCCAGGTGATTGCGGCCGATGGCGGACTGACCGCCGGTTCGACTTGGCCTCTGACCGTACCACGATAAACGCCTGCTCGAGCCGTATAATACACAGACTCGATGAACGCTCAACTGGACTTCGGTTATCCCTGGTGGTTGAGCTATGGCCACCTGCTTATTCACCCGGATGTGTGGCTGAAGTTTGCGTTTGGACCTTTGCTGCTGCATGGTCACACGCGGGGAGCGGACTGGTGGTCGCAGCAGCTTACCAAGGCGGGTTTCGAAGTGTTGGAGCACGGTACGCGCCCGGGCACGTTGTACCTGGTCTCGCGGCGGTCGCGGTAAATGGGCGATGGTGAACGGGGGCGGGGTGCAGTAGGGGAAATCAATTGTTGTTCGGTGGCGTGGAGAGTGATAACGTTTTTGGATCTGGATGCAGGTTCATCGCTGGAAACGGTTTTTGATACTTTGTTGTCTGCTGACACCCGGAGCTTGTGCGCAGGACGTGGCAGGGATTATCAGCGGCTCGGTTACGGACCCGTCGGGTGCTACGGTTCCGCGCGCTCAGATTGTTCTTACTCACCCGCGAACGGCGCTCACGCAGCGGCAAACTACCGGGGATTCGGGGTTGTTCACGTTTCCTTCGCTGCCGCCTGGGGACTATGAGCTTGCGGTGACCGCGCGTGGGTTTGCGGAACACCGGATTGAGCATGTGCGTGTTGAGATTGGCGGAACGGTACGGCTGCCGATTGAGCTGGCAATTACGGGGACGGAGAAGATTGAGGTATTGGCTGCCGCGGAGCATGTAGATCGGGATTCGAACACTTTGGGGCAGACGGTGACCAGCCGCCAGATTTTGGATTTGCCGCTGAATGGGCGCAATTTTACGCAATTGGGTTTGTTGCAAGCAGGTGTTGTGCCGCTTACCAATGGGCTGGTGAGCGCCGGCGGAACGATTAAGGCTACGCAGGCGTTTGCGGTAAACGGGCAGCGGCCGGAGTCGAATAACTACTTACTTGATGGCGTGCGCAATGTGAACCGGATGGATGGAGGGTTTGCGATCCGGACACCGATTGATGCGATCCAGGAGTTTCGCATTCTGACGCAGACCGCGCCCCCGGAGTATGGTTCGGCAGGGGCGGCTTCGGTTTCGGTGATCACACGGTCGGGCGGAAACGACGTACACGGGTCGTTATATTACTTCGGGCGGAACGATGCCGTGGATGCGCGGAACTTCTTTTCGGAGAAGGTCGAGCCGCTGAAGCAGCATCAGTATGGGTCGACCGTGGGCGGACCCATCCGGCGGAATAAGTTGTTCGCGTTCGGATACTACGAAGGCTTTCGCAACCGGCAGGGGATTACGAAGACGGCAACCGTGCCGACGCCGGCTGAGCGGGCTGGCGACTTCAGCGCGCTACAGGACCCGACGACCAACAACATGCTGATCAACTTTTTGACGGGACAGCCGTTTCCAGGGAACCGGATTCCGAGTCAGGCGTTCAATCCAGTGTCGCAGCGTGTGCTGGATTTCTTTCCGTTGGGGAACGTGTCGCCATCGCTCTATCGAGCGACGCAGGTGCAGCGCAACGATGTGGACCAGGGTGGAGTGAGGATCGATGCGGTGTTGCGGGAGCAGGATCAGCTTGCAATCCGGTATGCGGTTTCGTCGGGTTCGAATTTCAATCCACTATCGGTTCGCGGGGCGGATGTGCCGGGGTTCCCGACAGGGGATGATTTGCGGACACATTCGGCGACCGTTTCGCATACGCATTTGTTCGGCCCTAGCGTGTTGAATAACGTGAGGGTCGCGTATTTCCGCGAGACCTTTTTCTTCGATCAGCGGTTCAATCACACGACACCGCGATCACTGGGGTTTAAATACGACAACACGTTTGAACCGGCGCTGGGTCCGCCGTTCTTTATCGTGAACGGGTATTCGAGCGTGGGGAATCCGATTACGGGTCCACGAATCAGTGCGCAGAACGACTACGAAGTTTATGACGCGTTGTCGATTGTGCGCGGGGCCCACAGTATCAAGGTGGGCGGTAGTTTCCGGCGCACGCAGATCAATATCAGCCAGGGGATCGCGGCGAATGGCTTTTTCGTGTTTGCGCCCTTTCCGACGAACAATCCGTTTGCGAATTTCCTGATCGGATTTCCAGTGGTGTTCTTTCAGGGCGGCGGAGATTTTCAGCGCGGGTTGCGGACATTCGAAGGCGCAGGATACGCGCAGGACCAGTGGCGTGTGACGCCGAAAGTGACTGTGAATTACGGGTTGCGTTACGAAGTGAGCGCGCCGTTTTCCGAGATACGCGGGCGGTTGAACCAGTTCGCTCCAGGGCAGCAATCGCGCGTGGCGCCGGAGGCTCCGCCGGGAATTCTATTTCCGGGTGACCCAGGAGTGGCTAAGCGGATTCTCAGCATGTACTACAAAGGCGTGATGCCGCGTGTCGGACTAGCTTATGATCCGACAGGGAATGGACGCATGAGTATTCGCGCGGCGTATGGGATTTTCTACGATTCGTTTTCGAACGGAACCAGTATGCCGATGCAGGCGGCCGTCAGTGCGATTCCGTTTTTGCAGGCAGTGCAGATCGGTCCGCCGGCTTTGAACTATACGGACCCGTGGGGAGCGAGTGGGGCGCCGTTCCGGTCCGGCTTGTTCCCGAAGCCGGTGACGATGCTGACCGAGGAAGCGACGGGGCGGCCGCCGTACGTGCAGCAGTGGAATTTGTCGGTGCAGCATGCGCTACGTCCGGCGATGATGTTCGAGGTTCGGTATGTGGGCGCGAAGGGCACACGCATTCCGCGCTTCGTAGAGGCGAACCCGTCGGTGTATATACCCGGCTCGCAGGCTAGCGTCGATGCACGCAGAATTCATGCCGGGTGCCCGGCGGCAGGAGGCGTATGCAACTTCGCGTCGATAGGGCTGGTGAGCTATTCGACGAACTCGACCTATCACGCGATGCAAACGACGCTGTCGAGGCGATTCCGGAGCGGGCTTGCGTTCAGCACGTCGTACTGGTTCTCGAAAACGCTCGATTACGTTTCGTCGATGAACGTGGCCGGGTCCGCTCCACGGCTAGTGTCGGGCGAGAACGATATCGCGCAGAATCCGTTCGACCTCCGGGCCGAACACGGGCCGTCGCTATTCGATGCCAAGCATCGCTGGACAGCGAACGCCACGTGGGCGCTGCCGTTCGGGAAGACGCTAAAGGGCTCTGCGGCGACGGTATTCAAGGCTTGGCAGTTGAACGGCATTGTCAACATTTCGTCCGGCACGCCATTTACGGTTTACGATACGCGGAATGTGGCGCAGCAGGGATCGCATCCGGAGATTAGCGGGTTTGCCGGAAGCCGGCCGGATTTGACTTCCGATCCGAATCGCGGACCGCGGACAGTGGAACGGTGGGTATCGCCGTCAGCATTCCGGCGGTTGAATGCGGTGACGGAGGCTGGGCGGTTTGGGAATGCAGGACGGAATGTTGTGCGCGGTCCGGGGCAGAGTACGGTGGATTTGTCGGCGTTCAAGAATTTCAGCCTCTCGGAACGCTGGAAGGCGCAGTTCCGATTGGAAGCATTCAATATCGCGAACCACGCGAATTTCGGGATTCCGGTGAACGATTTGGTGTCGCCGAATTTCGGGCGGATCCTGGAGGCCGGATCGCCACGGGTGTTCCAGGCTGCGCTGAAGATCCTGTTTTGAGCCTCAATTGGAGGGAGAGAGAGACGCGATGGAAGCCATGTTTCTGCCCGGTGTGGAGAAGAACATGAAGCCCGGCCCTTACGCCGATGTTGTGCGAATGATGCAGCAGGCGGGGCGCGAGTATCCGCAGATCTGGCATCTGTTTGGGTTTCATCCAACGGCGACGGTACACCTGGCGCGATTCACGCAGGAGATCATGCGCGAAGAGGCGCCACTCAGCCCTGGGCTGCGGGAGTTGATTGCAGCTTATACGTCGTATCGGAACGATTGCCCGTTTTGACTGAAGTCGCACGCCGCGGTCGCGGTGGAACTGTTAGGGAGTGAAGAGCTGGTGTGGAGTGTCCTGCGAGATCTCGAGAACTCGCCGCTGGCGGAGAAGGAGAAGGCGCTGTTGCGGTTTGTGGACAAAGTGAATCGCGATTCGCCACGGATCACGGCTGAGGACATGCAGCCGCTATACGCGGTTGGGTGGACGGATGAGGAGATCTACTTCGCGATCACCGTGTGTGCGCTGTTCAATTTCTACAACCGGTGGATTGATGCGTGTGGCGTTCATGCGCTATCGGATGAGGCGCATCGTGAGGGAGGAAAGCGGTCGGCTATGCAGGGGTATGTCCGCAAATAGCGTGATGAGGGGGAAGGTGTTCGAGGTGACCAAATCTTATGCGTCGCCGGCTTCGGTAACATTGGCGGCGCCGGCCGCGGTGACATTGGCGGCGGCGGTGTCGAGGCTGTTTCTTGCTGCGTATCCGGCTGAGAAGAGACGGGAGATCGGGGGTGTTGAGTGCGCATCGTGAGATTGGCGGGCATCGCATTGGCGGGCTTGGCCGGCTTATACATCGCGGCGACGGCTGCGCTTTACGCGGCGATGCGCCAGCCGCCGGAACGGTTCGGGGCGATTATGGCGAAGGTCCCGATGGTGGCGATGATGGTGTTGCCGTTCCGGCCGCTGTGGATGTCGGCGCGGGGCGGGCAGTTGCAGGTGGGCGATGCGGCGCCTGATTTCGTGCTGCCGACGGCGGATGGCAGCCGCAAGGTGAAGCTATCGGACGAGTGGCGGGAGCGGCCGGTGGTGCTTGTATTCGGCAGCTACACTTGACCGCCATTTCGCCGGGAGGTTCCCGAGCTGAACAGATTGTACGAGTCGTATGGAGATCGCGCGGCATTCTACATCGTGTACATCCAGGAAGCGCATCCGACGGACTTGTGGCAGCTACCGTCGAACATCAAGGATGACGTGCTGTTCGCGTCACCACGGTCGGATGAAGAGCGGACGAGGACAGCTTCAGCATGCGTGCGGAAGCTCGGAATCCGGGTGCCGGCGGTGCTGGATTATATCGAGAACGGGACGGAGCGCGCGTATACGGCCTGGCCGGATCGGATCTTTGTGATCGACCGGAAGGGTGCGGTGGCGTTTAAGAGCGCGCCGGGTCCTTATGGGTTCTCCACGAAGAACTTGGAAGCAGCGTTGCGGGAGATTGCGAGGTAGGTGGAGTGGGGGGGTACTGGACCCGGGGGTAAAGCAGAGTTCGCCTAAACGGGGGCGGCGTGTTCGCGGCCGACGATGGCGCGCATGCCGGCGGAAATTACTTGCTGGGCGCGGACGCCGTCGCGATGGGAAGTCGGGAACGGTGAGCCGGAGCGGCAGCTGTCGATGAAGGCGGCGACTTCGGCTTTGTAGGCGTGACCGAAGCGGTCAACAAACTCGGGTAGCGGCTTGCCGTAGTTGCGCATGGTGAACGCCTTGTGCGCAATCGGCTCCGCGGTGTGACGCCTGGCGTAGGCTTCGACCGTGATTTCAAAGGGGCGCTGGTCGAAGCGGCCGACGTGGATCTGGCCCTTTTCGCCGAAGATGATGGTTTCGACGCGATAGCCGGAGACGTGATTGCGGCTGACCTGGACCTGGGCAACGGCATCTTTGAACCACATATACAGGAGGGCGTCGTCGAAATCCTCATCGCATGTAGTGTAGGCGTGGCTGTAGATGCGGGTGCCGAGCGCGAGGGCGGCTTCGGGGAGTTGGCCGGTAAGCCACAGAATCTCGTCGACATTGTGGACGGACATGTCGGGCAGGATGCCGCCGCTCTTGTACCCGTCGGGGGCGGGGTTGGAGTCTTCGAGCGCCGAGTAGATTTTGAAGACGCGGCCGATGACGCCCGATTGCATCAGTTCGCGAGCGTACTGGAGAGGCGGATCGAAGCGGCGCTGGAAAGCGAGCATCAGGGCATTGGGATGGTCGCGGTCGAGTTCAGCGGCAAAGGTAAGGTCGCCTTCGAGGGTCCCGGTGAGCGGCTTTTCGAGTAGCACGCGTTGCCCGGCGGCGATTAACACGGCGGCGTGTTGCTGATGGTTTTCCGTCGGAGTGACGACGACTGTCACATCGGCAACCTTCGCGGCGGCCAGATCGTTGACGGAATCGAAGACGGCGGCGTCACAGCCGATGTCGGCGGCGCATCTGGCGGCGCGTCCCGGGACGGGGTCGGCGAGGGCGGTGACCGTGCAGTTGCCGGTTTCGCGGGCGAGTTCAGCGCAGTGAAGGGCGTGGACCACGCCCATGCGGCCGAGTCCGGCCACGGCGATTCGAAGGTTGGAAGAAGACATATATGTCAGGCGACCTTAGGAGAGAGTAGCGCTTCGACGTCGGGTTTGCCGAGGTCGCCGCGGGTAATGATGCGAACGGGAAGATCGATGCGGTGGGGCGGCGTGCGGCCGTGGAGTCTATCGGCGAGCGAGCGGACGGCTTCGTAGCCGATGCGGAAGGAGTCTTGGACGAGCATGACGTCGACCGTGCCGTTCTTGAGCGAGGTGACGTGCAGATCGCTCGTGTCAAACGTAACAAGCTTCACCTTACCGTTCAGGCCGCGGGCGGTGAGGGCCTGGATGGCGCCGAAGGAACTGGCTTCACTGGAGGCGAATAGACCGGCCAGATCAGGCTGGGCGGTCAACATATTCTCGGCGGCGGCACGTGCCTTGGCACGGTCGGACATGCCGAACTGGCGGGCGGCGATGGTGACACCCGGGAACTCCCTGGTAATGGTTTGCTCGAAGCCTTGCTCGCGAAGAACGGTGGAAAGCCCGCCGGGCTTGTGCATAACCATACCGATTTTGCCGTGATTGCCGATCAAGGTAGCAAGGCGCCGCGCGGCAGTGCAACCCGCCTGGAGATTATCGGTAGCCACAAAGGTGACGTAACCTTCAACGTTCACGCCGGAATCGAAGATGCTGACCGGGATACCTGTGCGGAGGGCCCGGTCGACCGGTTGGGCGAGTGCACGTTCGTCAGTAGCCGAGATCGCCAACGCGTCGACGTGCCGCGCCACCATGGCGTCGACTATCTGAATCTGCCGGCCATGGTCAGTCTCTTCGTTCGGCCCGTTCCAAAGGGTTTCGACACCGGTTTCGGCCGCGGCCTGGTTGACGCCGGCATGGACCGCTACAAAAAAAAGGTGCGAGGTGGCTTTGGGCACAACGCCAATGAGCTTGCGGGCGCGGGACCGGCAACCGGCAGCGATGGGTGGGGCGAGAAGTAAGATCTGGCGCCGCGAGGGCATCCGGATCATGATATGCCAATTGTGCCGCTCAGGAGGCGCCGATTCGAATCGACTGGCGAGTGGAATGAATTAAGAAAAATGAAGGCTAATTCATTGCACGCACTCTTGACGTATATGCGGAATTTGCATATTCTCAACGGAACTGAGGTTCTACGGGTCCATCGTAACTGGTCGTAACTGGTCGTAACTGGGATTCGGTGTCTTCCCGGGAATTCCAGGAAACAAGATCGTCGCTCCGCATTGGGACCTTATCGTAAGTGCGCGTCCGCTTCAGCCGATTGCTAAGTCTCGCCGCGCAAGGCGAATGGTAACTGTTCGACCGTGAATTGTATTCGGGAGGGTTAGCTTGCGTTCTTTCTTTCTGGGATTAGCGTCAATGCTCGCGATGACGGCAGCCGCATACGGGCAGGCCCGCGACACAGCGTCGGTTTACGGCTCGATCACGGATGCACAGGGAGCGGTAGTTCCGGCCGCGCCGGTCACAATCGTGAATTCACAGACGGGTTTGACCCGAACGGCGGCAACGGATTCAAGCGGCGGCTTTGTTCTAACGCTGCTGCCGGTGGGAACCTACAATCTAACCGTTGAGCAACCGGGATTTCGCAAAAGCGAAAAGCGCGGAATCGTACTACAGGCGAACGAGAATATCCGCGTGGATGTGGCGCTGCAGGTAGGCAACGTACAGGAGACGGTGAGCGTGGAGGCGGCCGCGCTGCAGGTGGACACACGGTCCGCCACGGTGAGCCATGTGGTTGATTCCAAGCGTATTGTCGAGTTGCCGCTGAACGGCCGCAACCCGGCGGACTTAGTATTGCTGGTGCCGGGTACAGCTTCCGGCGCGGGTAATAACTCGGGCGACGTAGGCAGCGCCGCCTGGCGTCCGAAAGGCCAGAAAGAAATCACAGTCAACGGATCGCGCAACAACAACCTGCGTTACACCCTTGATGGTGGAACGAACATGGACGACCTGGTAAACGGGAACCTCGATTTTCCCTTCCCGAATGCGGTGCAGGAGTTCAGCGCGCAGACGAGCAATATGGGCGTGGAAATGGGCGGACTTTCGGGCGGCGTGCTCAATATTGTCACGAAATCCGGCACAAACTCGATTCACGGCGATGCGTTCTGGTTCGTACGCAATACGGAGTTGAACGCGAGTAACTTCTTCTCGCGCGAAAAAGACCTGCTGAAGCGGAATCAGTTCGGGTTTACGGTCGGCGGTCCGTTTGTGAAGAACAAGCTGTTTGGGTTTGCGGGATATCAGAAGCTGATGATCCGGCAGGCGGCCGGCAACAGCCGCGACCTGACGTTCACCGCGGCCGAGCGGCGGGGCGACTTCTCGGCGTTTAAGGGAAACATCTACGATCCGCTAACGGGCCAGCCGTTCCCGGGCAACCAAATCCCTTCGAACCGGTTCTCTCCGGCCGCCGTAAAGCTACTGTCGCTTTCACCGTTACCCGATTCCGAAGGATTTGTACGGTACACGATTTCGCAGCCGGAAAACGGTTTGCAAGGTATCGGCAAGTTGGATTACGTCCACAGCGCAAAGCACAACTTTGTATTCCGCGTATTTGAAAGCGACGGCAACACGCCGTTCAGCTCTCCGAAGGACAACATCCATGCGGCGCGGTATGGCGGCTATCGCGATTCGCGTTCGGCAACGCTGGGCCACACGTGGATATTGAGCCCGACGACGGTGGCGCACACGCAATTGACGGGCGCGCACAACATCGCCGACATTCGCACCGACTTTCCGTACACTACCGCCGACCTGGGTGTCGCCTTGACGCCCACGGGAAATCATATCGACATCAGCATGGTGTCGAGCGGCGTGTCGTTCAGCGCACCTTTGCACGCGATCCGGTTTGGGCGGGGCAGCATCGAGTTACAGCACGACTGGACGAAGCTGAAAGGCAATCACACGCTGGTGTGGGGCTTTAATGTAGTCCGGAAGCGGTTCAACAACAATACGCTGTTCCACTCGTCGGGGCAGTTCCAGTTTGACGGCCACGTGACGGGATCGGACAACAACATCGGGTACGACCGGGCGGACTTTCTGCTGGGCGGCTTCTCTTTCTTTACGCAAAACAGCGGCGAATTCGAGGGCCGGCGCGGCACGCAGACCGGCTGGTTTGTGGGCGATACGTGGCGTGTAAAGCCGGGCTTGACGCTGAACTTCGGTTTGCGGTACGAACCCTACGGCCTTTTCCGCGACGTGCTGGACCGCAACCAAACGTTCGACCTGGCCGCGAACCGCGCGGGTATACGGTCCACTGTGTTTAAGAACGCACTGCCGGGGCTGTTTTATCACGGCGACAAGCGTCCGCAAGGTTACGGCGGCGGGGATACCTTCGGGGACACTGTGACGGACCCGGACTACAACAATCTGGCGCCGCGCATCGGCTTCGCCTGGGATCCGTTCCGGAACGGCAAGACCAGTATCCGCGGCGGATATGCGATTTTCTACGATGGACCGTCGTTGAACGCGCAGAACGACGCGAACAACGTGACACCGTTCAGCTACAGCGTGGAGTTTACGGATGGATCGTTCGACAAGCCATTCCTGGGGCGCGAGAAATTGAACATCTTCCCGGTAAGCGCGGCCAACCACGACGTGCCGTTCCCGACGCCGCTCTATACGATTGTGCTGGATAAGAAGTTCATCACGCCGTACACGCAGAACTGGAGCCTCACGGTGGAGCGGGAAGTGGCTTCGGCAACGCTGGTTCGCCTGGGATACGTAGGCACAAAAGCGACGCACCTGAAGACCGAGTACGACCAGAACGCGCCTATCTACGACACCACCAAAACACTGGCACAGAACCGGGCGACGATCGACGACCGCCGGCCGGTGCAAGACTTCCAGACCATCTCGCGCTGGATGCACGGACACAATTCGATCTACCATTCCTTCCAAGCCGGCGTGGACAAGCGCTATGCGCGCAACTTCACGGTTAACGCTTCCTACACCTGGGCAAAGAACCTCGACTACACGTCGCGCAACGGATTCGGCGGCAGCCGGGGCATCAACAATCCGTTCAACTTTTTCTTCTCACGCGGGAATTCCGACCTGACGCGGACGCACCGTTTTGTCGGATCGTTTGTATGGGATCTGCCAAAGCTGCCAAACGCTCATGCGGCGGTTAAGGCTGTAGCGGGCGGCTGGCGATTCTCAGGTATCTACATCGCGCAATCGGGCCGGCCGTTCTCGGTCGGCGCAGCCAACAATCCGACGGCAGGCGCGGGCAGCGCACGCGCGGACCTGATCGGCAGCGGATACCCGGTACTCGATACGGGCCGTTCGAAGGGTGCGATACTGGCCGCCTACTTCGACAAGACGCGCTTTGCCAACCCCGCTCCGAACACCTTCGGCACGCTTGGCCGCAACGCCCTGTGGGGGCCCGGCTTCGCGAACTTCGACAGCTCACTCACCAAGAATTGGAGACTGCCGTTTCTGGGCGAGGGAGGATTGGTTGAATACCGGTTTGAGGCGTTCAACCTGTTTAACGCGACACATCTGGCTAACCCGATTACCGGCTTGACCAACCCCAACTTTGGGAAGATTACAAGTACCGACGGTGATCCGAGAATCCTACAGATGGCGCTCAAGCTTGCGTGGTGAGTTGACGCGCAGACACTGGTTTAGCCTGATTTCCGCCGCCGGAAGCGCTTTTGCAGCAGCGGATAGCCGGCAGGCGGAGGTCAGCGCGTTTGACCTATCGTTACTCGATCAGTGGCAGACGCCAACGGAACTGTTTTTCATACGGGAGCACTTTCCGGCACCTGCAATTTCGGCGCAGGGGTGGACGGTGGCGGTTGCGGGCGTGGGAGAGCTGAGCTTCGAACAACTGCTGTCGATGCCGCGAAAGACCGTGCCGGCGACGATTGAATGCGCCGAGAATCCTGCGGGGGGCGGGTTGGTCAGCCACGCCTCGTGGGAAGGCGTTTCAGTTGCCGAACTAATGGCGAAGGCGCAGCCGAAGCCTGATACGCGCTACCTGCTGATGACGGCGGCGGACGGCTTTGCGCGTGCGATTCCACTCGAAAAGGCAAAGCACCCGGACACGCTGCTGGCGTTGCGGATGAACGGGCAGTTGATCGGCGCGCAGCATGGCGGACCGGCGCGGATGCTGGCGCCTGGTTGGTATGGCGTGGATTCGCTGAAGTGGGTGCGGTCGCTGGAGTTTGTAGCCGAAATGCCGGCGCTGAAAGGCTACCGGCGGCGGACACGGTCGTTGTTGGCGGGGGTGACGGAGGGCGATCCGGTATCGGAGGTTCAGGTAAAGTCAGTGTTCGCACGTCCGCTGGATGGGGCGGTGTTGAGCGGGAGGAAGTTTATCATGCGCGGCGCGGCTTGGGCCGGCGAGAACGCGGTGAAGGGTGTTGAGGTTTCGGCGGACGGCGGCAAGAGCTGGATGGCGGCACAACTAGTTGGCGAGGCGCGGAAGTATTGTTGGGTGCACTGGCAGAGGGAATGGAAGATCGCGCGGGCGGGCGAGCATCAACTGGTGGTCCGCGCAATTGACGATCAGGGCCGAACGCAGCCGGCGGAGCGCCCGGCCAATCGTGCGGACGAATATGAGCAGAACCATTGGCAGCGTATCGCGGTGATGGTGCTATGAAGCTGCTGTTTGCTGTTGCATTCGTCGCCGGGTACTTGCCGGCCTTGCAGCCGAACGTGCTGGAGCAGGCGGAAGCGGCGTTCCGTGCAGGCGACGTGAATCGTGCGTCCACACTAGCCCGGCAGGCGTTGCAACAGGACGCGAACGCTCCGGCGGCGCATATGATTCTTGGAGTGATCGCGGCGCAGCAGCAGAAGTGGGTGGCGGCGGGCCGGCATTTCCAGACGGTGATCCGTGTGATACCGCAGGATCCGAACGGGTACTTCTACCTCGGCCAGGCGAAGCTCTATCAGAAGCAGTGGGCGGAAGCGGCGACGCTATTCACCAAGGCGCTGGAACGCAAGTATCCCGAACGCGAGCGGCTGCTGGTGGAACTGGCATTCGCAGAAAACGAAGCCAATCAGTCCGATAAGGCCCTGCAGCACCTGGCGGAGGCCGGGACGCCGGATGCGAGCGTAGCGGCGCAGTACTATGCCGTGAGCGCATTCGCGAATGCACGCGTGCGGCGATATCGGCAGGCGTTGGAGGCGATCAATAAAGCGCTGGAACGGGAACCTGCCAATCCGCAGCACTGGGACTTTCTGATTACGACGCTGATCGGCACGGACCAGATGACGGCCGCCTTGCGGGAGGCCATACGGGCGCAAGCGAAGTTTCCCGATAACGGCGACATCCAGTATTTGTTCGCGCTGGCGAGTTACTATGTCGCGGAAAGTCCGCTGAATCCGCTGGCGCTGCGGAACTTGCGCGAGGTAGAGCCGGATAGTCCGCGCGTGTTGCTGGCCGAAGGGCTGCTCTATCGCAAGCAGGGTAAAACGGATGAGGCGACCGCTCGGTTCCTAAAAGCGGCGGCGCGCGGTGTGGAGGATTCGCATCTGTTGTTGGCGATTGTGTATCGCGAAAACGGCGATGCGGCGGCTGCCGAACGCGAGTATCGCCTGGCCGAGAAGTCGAATCCGCATAACGGGCAGGTGCTGCTGGAACTTGGCAAGGTCGCGTTGACGCGTGGAGTGGTGGTTGAGGCGGTATCGCGATTGGAACGTGCGGTGGAGATGATGCCGGACAATTCCTCGGCGCATTATCAACTCGGGCTGGCTTACGCGCGCGCGGGGAAGAAGGCCGAGTCCGCGGCGCAGTTGAACGCTGCGCGTGAGCTGGACAAGAAGCAATCGGAGCTACAGAAATGATGCGCAGCAGTGTGGTGTTTGTGGTGGTTGCGGCGACACTCTGCGGAGAGTCGCTGACGAACTTCAAGCCGTCGCCCAGACGGTCGGACCACGGGACGGTCAGCATGGTGGAGTTCGCGACGACGCTAATGGACGTGGAGCCGGGCAGTCTCGCGCTGCACCTGCCGCAGGCGATGATGCACTTCCACTTCGAAGAACCCGTATGGGTGGTGGGTTACAAGACGTTTATCGCCGATAAGCAGGGCAAGGCGCCGCGCGAGAATTATCTGTGCCATACGTTCGTGGGCGACCAACGCGTGATGCAGACCGAAGATCAGGAAGTGCGGGGGCTGTACTCAGACGGTTACACCCCAGAAGTGGTGCTGCCCGATGGCTACGGAGTACTGCTACCGGCGGGCGAGACGTTGCACTGGATGCCGATGTTCAACAATCGGGCGGAAACGATTGTACGCGTGAAGATGAAGGTGGAGTTGTCGATAATCCGGCAAAGGGACGTCAAGAAGCCGCTGAAGCAGCTATATGGCACGCTGCGCAGTGTGGCCGTTCCGCACCTCTACTTCGTGCAGCCGGGCAAGGACGAACGCGGCGCGGAGTTTCAGTTGCCGTTCGACGGGCGCATCCATTTTATGGGAACGCACATCCATCCCCATGGCGTTTGGGTGCAGTTGGAGAAGGGCGGCGAGACGATCTGGCGGGGCAGCATGAAACCTGGCGGGTTGACCATGGAGGTGTATTCGAGCGCGGAGGGTTATCCGGTGAAGGCCGGCGAGAAATTCCGGGTTTCGGCGCTGTACGAGAACCCGACGCAAGCGCCTGTCGACGCAATGGCTGGGTTGTACATTCTGTATTCGCGGTAGAGCATGTAAGCAGGCCTGGCGCGCCCGGAGGGACTCGAACCCCCGGCCTACTGGTTCGAAGCCAGTCGCTCTATCCGGCTGAGCTACGGGCGCCTTCAGTTCCATCTGGAGTTGGTTGCGAACTCCCCAAAAAGACTACCATGAAATCGGCATGTCCAGTGTCGAAACAGAAATCAAACTGCCGGCTAGCGATCCGGCGTCGGCCGCTGCGCTACTCGAGCACGCGGGATTTGTAGTCCACCATCCACGCACTTTCGAAAGCAACACGCTGCTCGACACACCGGACATTGCCCTTCGGCGCACCCGCCGCATCCTACGCATCAGGCAGTATGGCGCGAAACATGTCATCACGTATAAAGGTGCAGGTTCCGACGGCAAGCACAAAACTCGTGAGGAGTTGGAATTCGAAATTCCACCGGGCGCGCCGCTGCCGTTGATTTTCGAACGCCTGGGCTACACGCCGCAGTTTCGCTACGAAAAGTATCGGACCGAGTATGCGCGCGAAGGCGAACCGGGCATTGCCACACTGGACGAAACGCCGATCGGCACCTACGTCGAGTTGGAAGGTCCGCCAGAGTGGATCGATCGGACCGCGGCGGAACTTGGCTATGTCGAATCCGACTACATTGCGAAGTCGTACGGCGCTTTGTATGCCGAGCATTGCGCTGTCCATCACACCGATCCAAACGGTATGGTATTTGGCCCGGAGGAAATCGCCCGGCGCGCGCATTAGCCCGGCGCGCGCAATCGCCCGGCGCGCGCAATCGCCCGGCGCGCGCATTAGACCGGCGCGCGCATTAGACCGGCGCGCGCATTAGACCGGCGCGCGCAATAGACCGGCGCGCGCAATAGACCGGCGCGCGCAATAGAATGGGTACGTGCCATCCGCTGAAGCTCCGCAACAATCGATAGACCAGTTGAACCAGATCCGCCGCGAGATCGGAAAAGTGATCGTCGGCCAGCAGGATGTTGTCGACGGCGTACTTATCTGTCTGCTCGCCGGCGGACACGTGCTTCTGGAGGGGGTGCCCGGGCTGGGAAAGACAACCCTGCTTCGCACGCTCGCCCGTGTGCTGCACCTGAAGTATTCGCGCATTCAGTTCACGCCCGACCTTATGCCCGCCGACATTATCGGCAGCATGATCATCGAGACGGACGACCGCGGGGGTAAGTCACTGCGGTTCCAGGCGGGTCCGATTTTTGCCCACCTGGTACTGGCGGACGAAATCAACCGCGCGACGCCCAAGACGCAGTCTGCGTTGCTCGAAGCGATGCAGGAGCGAACGGTAACCAGCGGCACCACCACGCATCAACTGGACGCGCCGTTTCTGGTAATGGCTACGCAGAACCCGATCGAGATGGAAGGCACCTATCCGCTCCCTGAGGCGCAGCTCGATAGATTCCTCATGAAGGTGCTTGTAGACTACCCCTCTCGTGAGGAGCTATCCGTCATTGTGGACCGGACTATACAAAGGGAAGAAGTCGAACTTTCGATGCAGGCGGACCGGGACTCGATCCTGTCGTTGCGCCGTGTTTGCCGACAGGTGCTGGTGGCCCCGCACGTGCAAGACTACGCCATAGACCTTGTGATGGCCACGCAACCCAACACGCCGGAGGCGCACCCACTGTCGCGAAAGTTTATCCGATACGGCAGTTCGCCGCGTGGCGCGCAGGCGCTGGTAGAGTGCGGGCGCGTACATGCCCTGATGCAGGGCCGGCTGAACCTTTCAACGGATGATGTTCGCCGTGTCGCATCGGCCGTACTACGCCACCGTGTCATCCTGAACTTCGACGCGCACGCCGAAGGACAGACGGTAGATACGATCCTTTCTGAGATCCTGGCCGCTCTCGCCCCCGTTTCAAAGTAAAGAAGGAGTACATGTGGCCACCGAGCCGCTGATTGACAGGCAGTTCCTCGAAAAGCTCGAGCGTCTCACCATCCGCTGGCGAAAGTCGTTTCCCGGCCTGATTGGCGGCCACAACCAATCGCGCTTTGCCGGAGCAGGCCAGGAATTTCTCGACCACCGGCATTTTCATCATGGTGACGATCTACGGGCCGTCAACTGGCGCGCCTACCTTCGCCTGGACAAGTTGTTCCTCAAAATGTTCCAGGTGGAACCGCGTGTTCCTGTGCGGTTGCTGCTCGACACCAGCCAGTCAATGACCACCGGGGAGATGAACAAGTTCGACTACGCCCGCCGTCTGGCGGCGGCACTCGCCTACATTGGTCTGGTTCGTTTGGATACGATCATCATCCACCCGTTCTCGGATATCTTGGGCGATTCGCACTGTTGTTCGGGCGGCCGCCACCGGTTCGCTCCCGCCGCTGACTTCCTCACTCGCCTGGAGGCATCGGGCAAGACGAATTTTCTTGAGGTGGCACGCCAGTTCGTCACCAAATACAATAACCGTGGGCTGCTGGTGATCGTGTCGGATTTCCTATCCGAATCCGAGCCGGAACGTCCCATGCAGTATCTGGCGGAGTTGGGCCACGAGCTTTTCCTGGTGCAATTATGGGCAGACGAAGATCGAACACCGCCATGGGACGGAGAACTGGACCTGACTGACGCCGAATCCGGTGAACGCCTGCAGGTGGATTTCGACGCGGAGGCGCGCGAACGCTACACGCAGGCATTTGACGAGTTTGCCGGTCAGGTGCAACGTACGGCGTTCCGGCACGGCGGGCGGTACGCTGGAGTGTCCACGTCCACGTCTCTTGAAGAGGCGATTTTCGGCCATCTCAGCCGGGCACAAGGAGTTGCCTAGTGTTTTTCTTTAATCTGGGCCTCGGCGAGTTCCTCGTTCTCTTTACGGCCGCTTCGGCGCTGGTGACGGCGCTCTATCTGCTTGACCGGTCGCGGCGCCAGCTTGTGGTTGCCACGCTTCGATTCTGGAGCAACACGGATCGTCCGGTAGACTCCACGCGGCGACGGCGCATCCGCCAGTGGGGTTCGCTGCTGCTGCAACTTGTGGCCATCACGTTGTTGCTGCTCGCGCTTTCTCAGCTGCGAATCGGCTCGCCGGATGAAACCTCTCTGGATCATGTATTGATTCTCGATACTTCGTCCTGGATGGCTGCGCAGTCCGGACCGAACGCCGAGCCGTTGATGAACCAAGCCAAGGCGCAGGCGCTGAGCTATGTGAGGGCAATCCCTTCTTCCGATCGTGTCCTTGTCCTGTACGCTGATGCTCTGGCCACCCCGGTGACCTCTTTCGATTCCGACCGGAGAAAGATCGAAACCGCAATCAAGCAGGCGCAACCCGGAAACGCCGCTCTCGATCTACGTCAGGCCCTCGACTTCGCTCAACGTATGCAGAAGATCGGAGGCCGGCGGGCGGGCGAGATCGTCTTCGCGGGCGCCGGACGAACGGCTGACCTGGAAGCCGATCTCAACATTCCGCCAAACCTGCGTGTGCTTGCCGTTTCCGCCATGGGGCCGAACGTGGGGCTGCGCAAGGTCGGATTACGGCGGTCATCCGCGGAGGCGGACCTGTGGCAAATCTACGTTTCTGTCCACAATTATGGTGGACGCCGGCGAAACGTCGATTTAGGTCTACAGTTCGGTGGCGCACCGGTTGGCAGCAGGACTATTGCGGTGAACGCCGAGGCTGAACAGGAAGCGGCGTTCGAACTGCGCACTCGCGCGGCCGGATTACTGGAAGCGCGTATCCGTTCCGCGCAGGACACCTTCCCGGGCGATGACCGCGCGGTGATCGAGTTGCCACCTTTGCCGGTGGTGCCCATCACCGTCTGCACCGATCAGCCCGCGATTTTTCGCCCGCTGCTTGAAGCCCACGCCAATGTGGAAGCAAAGTATCAACCGGCCGCGGCCTGCAATCCGCCGGACAACGGACTCGCGATTCTTGACCGGGCTCAACCGTCGCGGGCCGCATCAGCCGCGCGCATTTACATCGAACCACCCGCGGCTGCCTCGCCCATCCCCGTGAAGATCCGAGCCGCGAGTGTCACTCTTCGGGGCTGGCAGCCCGAACATCCTTTAGGGGCTGGATTGCGCGCTACCGGCCTGAACATCATCGGCGCCACCGTCTTCACGCCCGCACCGGGCGATGTAGTGATTGCGGAATCGAACGAAGGCCCGATCATGGTTGCGCGCGACAAGGAACGGGTGGCGGTGCTTGGCTTCCATCCGGCCCGTGCGTTGCCTTACGAACTCACGACGCCGCTGCTGTTCGCCAACATGCTCCGCTGGTTGGCGCCGGATAGTTTCCGCCGCTCGGAACTGTATGCTGCCAGCGTTGGTATCGTCACTGTGCCCCTCGACAGCGACCGCGACAGAGCGAATATCCGGGTTGTGGCTGACGATGGCACCGAACTACCTTTCTCAGCTGAACAGAAAACGCTTCGGTTCTTCGCGGGCCGGCCCGGGTCTGTCCGTGTCATCAACGGTGACCGCGAGCAGGTTTATTCGCCTGCGATTCCGGCTGTGCCCGATCGCGCCTGGACAATTCCCGGCACCGCCCGGCGCGGCGTGCCTCGCCCGAGGCCGGCGCCGCCCTCGTCGCAGGATATCTGGTACTGGCTGGCTGCCTTCGCAGGTATCCTCCTTCTGGTGGAGTGGCTCCGCTACGCGCCGCGGGTTGGTGC
Source organism: Bryobacterales bacterium (assembly GCA_020846745.1). Taxonomy (GTDB): domain Bacteria; phylum Acidobacteriota; class Terriglobia; order Bryobacterales; family Bryobacteraceae; genus JADLDI01. The sequence continues at coordinate 35,238 of JADLDI010000099.1, forward strand.
TCAGCGCAGGCTTGGGCCCACTCGTTCGGCCGAAGCGCCGGCAGTGCTTCGGAGGGCTTCATGACGTTTGAACACGCCTGGATCCTTCTACTGCTGCCGCTGCCCATGCTGTGGCTGGCGCGCGAGTGGCGGACAGCACCGCGCCGCTTAGCGCTGACGCTAAAAGCACTGTGTTTCCTGGCGATCTTGCTAGCCCTAGCCGAACCGCGGATTGCATCTTACGAAACCAAAGTAGGGGTTGCCCTGCTTGTCGACACCTCGGCTAGCTTACCTGCGGATTCACTGGACCGTGCAGCGAAGATTGTCGGTTCGGTTGAGCGCGAACGCGGACGCCATTGGACCCGCGTTTTCCCGTTCGCGCGCGAATTGCGCGAGTTGACGCCGGAAGAGACGGCCGGGGCCTTTCGCTTCCGGCCAACGAGTGGAGATGCCGGGCGGTCCACCGATATTGAGGCGGCGGTGCGCGATGCGGTGGGCAGTATTCCGGCGGGAATGGTGCCCCGCGTTGTCCTGGTGTCCGACGGGAAAGAGAACCGCGGCAGCGTTGCGCGAGCGGCGTGGCAGTTGCGCCAAATCGGTATCCCGCTCGACACGTACGCGCTTCCTGGGCGCCCTCACCCCGCCTTGCGGCTTGAATCGGTCCACCTTCCGTCGCTTGTCTTTGCCGGCGAGCGATTCGCCATCGAGCTTACAGTCACATCTCCAAGCGCTATCGACGCTACAGTGGAACTGTCGGCCGAAGGAAAACCTCTCGGCACCAGCAACGTAAAACTGGAGGCTGGGTCGAACCTGGTCCGCCTGCACGCGAGCATAGCGATTGTCGGTGCTGTTCAGATGGCCGGAGTCGTTGCGGCTCCGGGCCTTGGTGACGTTCGATTTGCCGAGTCGTTGTCTTTGCGCAAGCCGCGTTTGCTGTTCATTTCGCAAGACCCAGCCGGCGTTGAGACTCATCTGCTGGGAGCGCTGAACGCGGCACAGTTTGAAGTCACAACGGCCCGGGAGATACCGTCGAAGCCTCTGGACGAGTTTCAAGTGGTCGCCTTCAACAACTGGGACCTCGAAAGTATTCCCCTGTCACGCAAAGAGGAGTTCGAGAAGTTCGTCCAAGAGGGCGGCGGCGTGGTTGTGATCGGCGGTGAAAAGAACGTATACGTCGAGAACAAGAAGACCGAAGACGCACTAGATCGCTTGCTGCCGGCTAAGCTCGCTCCTCCACGATCACCCGAAGGGACCTGCGTTGTCCTGATCGTAGACAAGTCGTCGTCGATGGAAGGCAAGAAGATGGAGCTGGCCCGTTTGGCCGCTATCGGCGTGGTGGAGAACCTTCGGCCCATCGATCTGGTCGGCGTGCTCATCTTCGACAACTCGTTCCAATGGGCTGTACCGATTCGCAAAGCCGAGGATCGTCCTCTGATCAAGCGGCTCATCGCCGGCATTACTCCGGACGGCGGAACGCAGATCGCACCTGCTCTTACCGAAGCTTACAAGAAAGTTGTGCCTGTGCAGGCGACCTTTAAGCACGTTGTGCTGCTTACGGACGGTATCTCAGAGGAAGGCGACTCGATCGCTCTGGCCAAAGAGGCATCAGCTCAGAAAGTGACGATCTCGACGGTCGGCCTTGGCCAGGACGTTAATCGCGCTTATCTTGAGAAGGTCGCGAGCTTCGCCAAAGGGAAATCCTATTTTCTTGTCGATCCATCAGGCCTCGAGCAAATTCTGCTGCGGGACGTGATGGAGCACACTGGCACGACGGCTATCGAAAAACCGCTTACCCCGATAATCTCTAAGCAAGCCGAGATCCTGGAGGGTGTCGGCATGGACACGGCGCCTGCGCTTAAGGGATATGTCCGGTTTATTTCCAAGCCTTCCGCCGATACGGTTCTTACGATGGAAAAGAAAGACCCGTTGCTGGTTCGCTGGCAGTACGGGCTTGGCCGTTCCGCCGTTTTTGCGTCGGACGCCAAAGCGCGCTGGGCAGCCGACTGGGTGAACTGGAAAGGGTACGACCGCTTCTGGGCGAACCTTATGCGCGACCTTTTGCCACATACCCAGGCAGCGGAGTCGACCCTTAGCTTTGATCCTTCAACCGGAGAGTTGGTGGCGGAATATCATCTCGCGCGCCATGTTCCGGAACCCACGAAGATTCCGGATATTTTTGTTTTAGGCGACGAAGGATTCCGCCGCCCGCTACCGGTTCGCAAGGTCGCGCAAGGCACCTATCGCGGTACGATTCCGCTTGGTAGCCGGCGAGGCCTGTTCCGCGTACGCCCGTTGGAGGAGTCGCGCATCTTCCCTGAAATCGGGTATTACCGGCAGGAAGAGGAACTTACGGAGTACGGCAATAACGAGTCGCTACTGCGACAGGTGTCGCGATTCACGGGTGGACACTTCAATCCCGCGCCAAGTCAGGTGTTTGACGCGGCCGGCCGCTCAATCCCTACCTCTGTCAATCTCTGGCCGGGCCTTCTCGGCGCAGCGGTGTTGCTCAATATTGCTGAACTGATACACCGCAAATGGAAGGGAATCCTCGAGTTCATTCACACCAGGACAGGCGCGGCGTGATCGCGCCTGTCCTGGTGCCGTCTACGCTTGCTCAGAATACGAATCGAGTGACCAACTGGATAACCCGTGCGTTGTTCTGGAACGCGGTGTCGGGCCGGCCGAAGTCCGGGTGGCTCGGGATCAGGTAGTTGCGCGTTTGAACCCGCGGCACTGGAGCGACGGTGTTGGTGGCGCCCGCCGAGTATTGTGAATGATTAAAAGCGTTTGAGAGGTCGGCCCGGAAGTGGAGCGTCTTAGTTTCCGAGACACGCACAATCTTCGCCACTGATAGATCAAAGTTGTTGATTCCCGCAAGAGGCAGCGTCATCCGGCCCGCGTTTGGATACGTACCCGCTCCCGCAACGATATAGCGCGCCGTCGGATCGGTTGCCAGATAGCCTACTACTTCGCCCCTGGAATTCCGCAATTCGGAAACGCCGGACCCGCGTAGCGCGGAGCCTGCAGGGTTGACGATGGCCCGATCGCCCGCTGAATCGCCGTTTAAGTTCGAATCACGTCCGCTCTGCACCACGGCATATGCGGGGGACTCGGCGATGTAGGCACCCGAGAACGTGTAGTTGCCAAGAACGTTCCGAGCCACCCAGTTCTGGTTGTGGCGGAACCACGGTGTGTCATACACCCATGCCGCCGTCAACCTTTGTCGACGGTCGAGCGCAGAGGAGGAGCGTTCAGCCGAGAGATTATAGAAATCCTGCGGCCGGCGCGGAATCATCAGCGAACTCGCGATCGGCACCGTGCTGTCATCGATGTTATGGCTCCATGTATATCCACTGGTGAACTGCAGATTGCGTGACATGCGGCGGGTTACCTGCAGCGCGAGCCCGTGATACGTAGAATTGCCAGCCGGCAGGAAGGCCGTAATCGGAGGCGCGAAGCCGGCGGACCGGTACGCCTGCGAAATCGGTGACACCTGGCTGGACAGAGCCGGCAACGTCAAACTCAGGCTATCCAGCTCGGTTTGCGATGGACGTGCCAGGTAGGTCGGCAGGCTGTTGGTGGGCGTAACAACAGTCCTACGGTTGATCTGCGCCTGGATGGGCAGATGAACGCCGCGCGTGCCAAGATACCGCACTTCCACCGTGTAGTCGCGGGCTACGATTCGCTGTACGCCTAAGGTCCAGTTAACAGAGTAAGGACGCTTCTGGTCCGGCACGTAGCTGGCTGTACGCGCTCGCGCCTCGGCGGCTGTCATGCTTGATGTATTTCCCGCCGGTCCGACGATTCCGCCACCGGCCAGGAAACCTGCCTCATTGTCTCCCGGACCGGCCGTCCCATCAAATAACGTATAGAACTGCGGCGGAAGGGTTAATAAACCGAGGTTCTGAAACACCTGGTCGTAGGCCATACCGAAGCTGGCTCGTACCGACGTGTCACCCTGCTTGCCCGGCGTCCAAGCCAAACCGATTCTCGGAGCCCAATTCCCGCCTTGCGCAGACGGAGTGCGGAAATCAATCAGCCCTGGGACGGAGGCGACGGCGTTGAGCGATTGCGTCTTGCTGGCATCTGGAACACCCACATACTCATACCGTAGACCAACATTCACCGTCAGGTTCGGCCGAAGGCGGTATTCATCGTGCAGGAACGCGTAGTGCGACCATAGGTTGCCCCAGAACGTGGACGAACCAAAGGCGCGCATCGCGGACATGTCGGGAGTTAAATCGCGCAGGAAGCGATCCAGGTTGGAGTACTGATAGTCTCCGCGGAGGCGCTGCACGAACAGTTGCGGCGCGATCACCCGGCGGCCGTCGTAACCAAATCGCAACGTGTGGCGGCCATAAGCCCAAGTGGCGTTTTCAACCAGTGAATAGGTATTGATCGACGCAGCGTTGGGTGCATATGGGTTGGGTCCTAGCTGCAAGTTCAGATCCTGCGCAATCACGATGTTCGGAAACATGCTCAATCCGGGGTAAGCCGCGTCGCCTGCGCTCGTATCGTTAAAGTACCGGGTGTAGCCGCCCCGGAGTTCGTTAACGAAGTTTGGGGACAGCGTACTGAACCACGTCACGTTGGTGTTGTAGGCGTTTGATGGGTTCTTCCCGTAGAACACCGGAAGGGACGGAGAATTGTCTATACTCCGGCGTTGGTTACCGATATACCGTGCCCGCAGCCGATTCGCTTGCGACGCCTCCCAATCGACACTGATAATGGCGCTGTAGTCGTTCTGGTAGGCAGGCGCGACAATCTGCAGCACACCCAGCGGAACGGTTTGCCCGGCGACGCTTGTAGTGGCGACCGTGGTCGACGCAGCCGGTGCATACTTCCGCAGAACGTTCAAGTTCGTGGTGTTTACTCCCGCGGTTCTCTCAAGGATGGCGTAACCCGCATCAGTCGGGGTGTAGGCGGTGCTTGAGACGGTGCTAGCCATTCCATAGGCCATCTGTTCGTAGCTGCCGAAGTAAAAGAGCCTATCTTTCCTGATTGCTCCGCCGAGTGTTCCGCCGAAACGGTTTTGATCCAGCCGCTGACGATCGGAAATACCCTGCCGTTTGAATGCTGCGTCGAGTGCATTCAGGTATCGATTGTTCAGATAATCGTACGCAGAGCCGTGTAGCTGGTTGGTTCCGCTGCGCACGGTCGTGTTAAAGACGGCGCCGGAAGAGTGTCCGAATTCGGGAGATGCGACGTTCTGAATGAGAGTGAAGGACGAAACGGCTTCGTTCGTGACGTAGCTGATCGGTCCGGTTGTGTCGCGCCGGTTATTATCTATTCCGTCAATGGTGAAATTGTTGTTGTACGGACGTTGTCCACCGACGGACGGCCCTGCCCCTGACCCGATGCCTCCTGGTGTCGTGACGCCGGCACTTAATAGCGAGAGGTTCAACACACCGTAGTTGTTGGCGCCGGTTACGTTGGCGCCGAGCGGCAGATCACGGGCGTAACGATTGTCGTAGGTGGAAGAAACTTGTTGGGTGGTGGTGTCGATCGGCGGCACTGCCTCTGTCACATCGACATTCGTTGACATGCTGCCAACGGTCAGTGTCAGATTGACTGTGGACGTCCGGTTCAACTCGACGAGAACGTTCGACAGCCGTGCGGAGCTGAACCCCTGCATAGAAGCCGAAATTTCGTACGCTCCTGGGAGTATGTTCCGAAACCGGAAACTGCCGTCCACCGCGGACGTCGCCTCAACCTTTGTGTTTGTTTGCGGGTGGTGTAGTTCAACCTGAGCACCGCTAAGGCTCGCGCCCGTCGGATCTAAGACCAGGCCGGCGATGTTGCCGTCGGAGGCCTGAGCGAAAAGCGGCGCCGTGGCCAAAAGAAACGATAAGCAGAAACCATTTGTGGATTGCATGGCCTTACCTATCCCTTCGGTCGAACAGCCCAGATCCATTAGGGTGTTTTCAGGAAAATGATAGATATCCTGGTTCGAGGAGGCAGGTTGCAAGCACAAACTACTTGGGAGAATCCTGTGAAGAAGCAACTTCGGGAGGGCAAGCCCGTCATTGGCGCCACAATTACAGTGGCGTCCCCCGACGTTGCGGCTACGGCGGCGAACATGGGTTTCGACTTTCTGTGGATCGAAATGGAGCATTCGCCGATCACGCTCGAGACGGCGCGGAATATGATCCTGGCCACCCGCGGATTGAAAGCCGTTCCTTTTATTCGCGTGCCTGTCAATGAGTTGTGGGCGGCCAAACGTGCGCTCGACGCCGGTGCGTTGGGTGTTATCTATCCGTTTACGGCGACTCCGCAGCAGGCCCGGCAGGCTGTCGATGCCGTCAAATACCCTCCAGCCGGCCGCCGCGGCGCCGGTCCAGGCTTGGCGAGTTTACGGTGGCTTGGTCCTGAAAGCTACTACGACTTTTCTGACCGGAATGCCATGGCGGTGATTATGATCGAGGAGGCTGCAGCTATCGACAAAATAGACGAGATTGCATCTACCGCAGGTTTGGATGTCCTGTTCATCGGGACAAACGACCTTAGCTTTTCCTACGGCAAGCGCGGCGATCTCTCTTCGCCGGTAGTGCGGGATGCGATCCGAAAGGTTGTGGATGCGGGTAACGAGTACGGTGTGCCGGTTGGCCGTCCGGCAGCGTCGCCTGAACAGATCAAGCAGTATCTGGACGAGGGCTTCCTCTTTTTTCAGGGTCCGTCCGACCTGATCATGATGGGCCACGGGGCCCGTCCGCTGCTTCGGCAACTGGACAAAACGGGACTCGATCCCGCCAAGCAACCGCTGTATTGAGGCGGACCCGGCTGGGTCATCGCGCCACAAGCGACGTGTCTGATCAGCCCACGATGCAACGCAGCCCGAGGGCGGCGGAGAGCTGTACGACACTGCACACATCACCGGCAACGCAATTCTTCCACGTAGTTACGGCCTTGGTTCGCCATTTCTTCCATCATGTCGAAGTTTCACCTGGCTGGCGGCTAAAGTGCCCCACCCGTTCTGCCGATGAGAGTAATTGAACTCGTAATGTTTCGTCTGCTGCCATTAGTCGCGTTTCCGGTGACCATGGCGCTCGCCGCCGGTCCCCAGATCGTCATTCTGGATGGAAACGGGCAGGTTTTGCAGGAGGGTGAGTTCGCAAAAGCGGGACAGACTTACCCGAAGCGAACCGTCATCCGCGTTCTTGATGCGAACGGAAATCGCGTCCCGAATACACCCGTTACGTGGAGCGTTCCTAATTTCGAGGGTCGATGGTGGGATGGGCCCCTATCTGTCACAGACGCAAACGGAGAGAGCAGCAACGCATTTGTGGCTCCCGAGTATTTGGGCCTGGGTAACTCATTCAAGCAGACGGCGGCTTCGGCCAGCGCTCTTGGGATCACGGCTCCGCTGAACTTCACAACAATTGCCCGACAGGTAGATGGGTTTCCCAACCCGTTCCCGTCTGCCACCCGCATAGCCCCGGCGAACACTCCGCCGACATTAATAGGTGAAGTGGGCCAGGTGATTACCGGGGCCATCAAATACCAGTTCACGAACACCAGCCGACTGCAAGGAGGGCTCCGCCTTCCGAACATCGGGATGAAGGTGATTGGCGCACCGGGCGGCCCGACCGTCGATTGCGTGCAAGGACCGATAGTCCTTTCCGATTCGCTGGGCGTAGCGACCTGCGATCTGCGGATCACGGGGCGGTCGGGGCTGATACCGATATACCTGGAACTCGGCGGAGGCTACACAACCGGAAACGATCCGTATATCCTGCTGAACGCGCTACCGGCGGGCGCATCCCAATTGAAGATTGCAGGCGGCAACAATCAAACCGGGAGCGCCAATCTTGCGCTCAGCACGCCACTGACGGTCTTCTTGGATGACGGCACCGGAACCGGGGTTCCGAATGTGACGATCTCGTGGCAGGTGACTCAGGGAACCGCCACTCTCACCACCCAAACGTCGGTCACCGATGCACAAGGGCGGGCGTCCACCGGTGTGCGATTGGGGACGCAGGCGGGCCAAGTTCTTGTGCGGGCAACGGCCCAATCGGGTTCGTTTCCGTCCACAACATTCACCTTGAACATCAACGACCCTCGGCCAACGCGTGTCGTATTCCTCGATCGCTTTGGTGCGCTTGGCATTTATGATCGCGTGAGCGGGGAAGTTTATAACGGAGGCGGAATCCTCAGCGGCGCCGTTTCAGCTGCGACGAACAGCAACGGCGATACCTACATCGTCGGTCGCGATCCTGGGGGCTCCTTATGGATGCGGTCCTTTCTTTCGAACCGGAGTTGGGGACCCTGGCTTTCAGCCGGAGGATGGGTGCAGGGTACTCCCGCAATCGCACTGAATTCGAACGGAACTCCGATGATCGTCGCTCAGGACAACTGGGGTGCGTATTGGGCCCGGACCTACTCTGGGTTTTTAGGGTTCTCTTCGTGGATCTATATCGGCGGCATCTTTGCGTCCGATCCGTCCATCACGGCGATCGGCCAAACCTACTACATCACTGGACGTGACAAGTACAACACCGTTTGGATGGCATCGTATACGATTGGCGCGACACCTGCGTTGTCCTGGCAATTTGTCGGTGGAGTTGTTGCCGGCAAGCCGTCGATCGGTGCCGGGCCCAGCGGTCCGATCATCGCCGCACGCGACACTTACGGTGGTCACTACGTCTACTACTCCGGCCTGTGGCAGAAAATGCCTGGGTTGTCCGGCGCGGACCCAGTGATTCTGGCGAACTCGACTTCGACTGCCTATCTAAGTCTGGTTGATCCTTGGTCGACGCTGTATTACTTGCCGGTGACCCTTAATCAATCGACCGTTACGCCGGGATCCCTGGTTCCGCTAGGCATTTTTGGTGACTTCTCTCCGACTTACACTTCCGGGCAGTTTTCTGTCTTCGGTCGGGATAAGTACGGAACAGTCTGGTTCGGAGTTCCAGGAAGCGGTTCCATGCAGCAGATTGGGTTGGCTGGCATAGTGGTCTCCCCACCGAGCGCGGCTCGAAACTGAGCAGATGAATCTTTACTTCGAATAACACTTCTGGCAACATGGAGTGGCACTGAAAGGTCTGAGATCGGCTCGATCCCTGCTAGACCGCCTCGCCTTTTGAGTTGCCCGCAAGTTCCGCTCTGAAGGCCGAGTCCCGGTTGGGCATCTCCTCCAGGGTAGTTAGTAGGATCAACGCGCTTCGCAGTCGCGGAGCACGGTAGGAGATCGTATGAGATTGTACGTGGGGAACCTTCCTTTCAAGGCAACGGAAGGACATATTCAGGATTTCTTCGCGGCTTCCGGAGTGGCAGTCGATGCAGTGACGGTCGTCCGAGACAAGTTCACCGGCGAGGCCCGCGGCTTTGGATTCGTCGACATAAACGACAGCGCAGCCGGAGATGCGGCCATACAGGCGTGCAACGGACGAGACCTCATGGGGAGAACGCTAGTGATCAATGAGGCGCGGCCCATGACACCGAACGGCGGTGGCGAGCGCCGCAGTTCGCCAGGTGGCGACCGGCGCGGCAGCGGTAGCGGCGGGTTCCGAAGCGACCGGCGTCCCCGCTCTTAGCAAACGCTTACCGGGCGGAATTGCCGACGGAATCAATCAGGCGTTTCGGCAGTTGAATATCTCCCTGCCGAGCATTTTAAGCGTTTTCCCTTTTATCACGGTTTTGGTTGATATATAATCCCTTCCACTGGGCTCCCTAACCGGTTTTTCAACCGGACAGGGCAAATCACCGGCTGCATTATCACGCTCGTAGAGGCGTGTTGTTTCCGGACTAATTCGAGAGAAGGGAACTGGGATGACCACGAAGTCTTATTTTTCGCGTCTGAATGCTTGGGGCGCGGCCGCGATGGTATTCATCGCATTTTCCACCGTGCCGGTGAGGGCACAACTGACGTCGGCCGGCTCCGTCTCCGGACAGGTTACGGACGCGTCTGGCGCAGCTATCAAAGACGCCATCGTATCTTTGAAAGACACCTCCACGGGCGGCACTCAGACTGTTACCAGCAATGAAACGGGCCGGTACATCTTTTTGAACGTATCGTCCGGTTCCTACGACTTGACGGTCAGCATGGAGGGTTTCAAACAGGCCCGGCTGCCGGGCCAGAAGGTGCTCGTCGGTAGTACCACGACCCTCAACGTTACACTCGAGGTCGGCTCCACCACCACGTCCGTCGACGTCAAAGCATCCCCAGCCGCGGAACTCCAAACAACTACGGCATCACCTGGAACTACGATTCTCGGTCCCGCTTTAATGACGCTCCCCAACCTGGGCCGTGACGCCAACGCTTTTGTCACTCTCCAACCCGGCGTCGCCCCGGGCGGCGAAGTAGCCGGAAAGGCCAACGATCAGAATGTTTTTTCCGTTGACGGGGGCAACATCTCCTCCGACCAGGACGGCAACTACCGCAACTACACGTTATCGAGCGGATCGACTGCCCGGACGTCAGGCGGCGACCCGTCAGGCGTTGTACCCACCCCCGTTGAAAGCGTTGAAGAGTTTCGCGTATCGACGAACAACCAGACGGCCGATTTCAATGCCGGCGCAGGCGGACAAGTCCAGATGGTCACCAAGCGCGGCACGAACAACTTCCACGTGTCTGCCTACGAGTACTTCTTCGGTTCAAACCTGAGCGCCAACACATGGGCCAACAACCGCACCAACCAACAGCTAGCCAAGACACACGAGCACCGGTTCGGCGCCGCACTTGGCGGCCCGCTCACGCCTGAACTCGGCGGCCACAAAACCTATTTCTTCTTCAACTATGAAGGCCGCCGCTTCCCGCAGGTGATCAACTACCAGCGCGCGGTCCCGACCAAGCTCATGCGCGCCGGCGTGATCCAGGTACCCGATGCGTCGGGCGCCTGGCGCCCCTACAACCTCAATCCGCGGCCCGTCACGGTCGACGGCACTACGTACATGCCCGCGATGTGTGGCACTAATAGCTGCGACCCACGGGCCATCGGTCTCAACCCCGTCCTGAACGACATATGGACGAAGTACATGCCCCTGCCGAACAACCCCGAGGCCGGCGACCGTTACAACACGCAGGGCTACTTCTCGCAGGTCGCGCTGCCGGTTAGTTCCAACTTCGCGGTGGCGCGCATCGACCGCGACCTCACGTCGAAACACCGGCTGATGCTCAGCTATCGCTACTACCACCTGTATCAGTTCACTACCTCCCAGGTGGACATTGGGGGCTTCTTCCCAGGCAACACGCTCGGCCAGCCCAAGGCTCTCACCGACCGTCCCCAGACCCCGTCGTTTTACGTCGCCGGACTCACCAGCGTGCTCTCACCCCGCCTTATCAACGATTTCCGAGCAAACTATACCCGAAACTCCTGGGAATGGGGTTCGGCCGGTGCGCCCGCGCAGTTGCCCGGCCTCACTGCCGCGGTCGACTCGCCCTATTTACCGTATGAGGTGAACCGCAATAACTCGCTGTCCCGCTATTGGAATGGGCAGGACAAGGTGGTTAAAGACGACCTCAGCCTTGTGCACCGCAACCACCTCTTCCAGTTCGGTGGGGCCTGGACACGTTGGTATCTCCAGCATCAGCGCAACGACAACGGCCTCAATATGACCACCACGCCCACCTACCTGCTGGGAACCGGCGAAGGCATCGCGACACCCACGGCGTACATCCCGTCCACCGTTCCCGCGAACCAGTACGCCAACTGGAACTCGCTCTATTCCCAGGTGCTCGGGTTCGTGGCCGAAACGCGCGTCTTCTACCCGCGCAAAGGGGGCGTCCTGCAGCCCTTCGGAACGTCGATCAAGTCAGACTCCATCGTTCACCACTACAACTTCTACTTCAACGACACCTGGAAGATGACGCCAACGTTCACGCTCATCTACGGCTTGGGCTACCAGGTTCAGATGCCGCCTTATGAGAAGAACGGCAACCAGCCCATGATCGTCGACGCCGCCAACAATTCGTTCTCATCGGCGGACTATCTGGCCCAGCGCGAACGAGCAGCCCTCGGCGGGGGCACCTACCAGCCGATCGTCGGCTTCTCCACCATCCGGAACGTCGGCGGCGGCCGCAAGTATCCGTTCGACCCGATCTACAGCGTCTTCAGCCCTCGCGTCGCGGCCTCCTGGAACCCCCACTTTTCCGACGGCGTGCTCGGCAAAGTGTTCGGCAAAAACACGACGGTGCTGCGCGGCGGTTACGCCCGCATCTACGGCCGGGTTAACGGCATCAACATCGTCCAGGTCCCCCTTCAGGGCACCGGGATCGGGCAAGCCGTAGCCTGCATCGGCGCTTCCCGCACCGGACAGTGCGCGGGCACCAATGGTGTCGACCCGGCAACCGCTTTCCGCATCGGCACCGACGGGATGACCGCTCCACTCCCCGCCGTCGACCGCGTGCTCGCCCAGCCCTACTTTCCCGGTATCGCGGGTAACGCCTCGCTGGGCGAAACGTGGGTACTCGACACGAAGCTGGTCCCGCCGCGGACCGATCAGTTCACCTTCTCGATCCAACGCCAGATGACGTCCAAGACCCGCTTCGAACTCGGCTACATCGGCATGATCAGCCGCAACGAAATGTGGCGCGCTGAGCTCAACGCCGTGCCGTACATGACCACGCTCAACGGCCAGAGTTTTTCGAGCGCCTTCGCCAACACGTTCCAGGCGCTTTACGGGAACGGAACTCCGCAGGCGCAGCCCTTCTTCGAAGCAGCCATGGGCGGCCCCACGTCACCTTACTGCACCGGTTACGCCAACTGCACGGTTGCGGTGGCGACAAAGCTCCGCGCCGACATCCTGAACACGAACGTGCGCCGCGTCTGGTCCGGACTTGACTCCGCCCCCGGCTGGACTCTTGGCCGCACGCTCGCCAGTTCCAACCCCGTTCAGACCCTCCGAATACCGTCGAACATGAGTGGCGCGTGGTCCAACTACAACGCGGTGTACCTGTCGATGAGCCTGTTCGACTGGAAAGGCGTAACGGCTACGTCGAACCTCACCTTCAGCCGCGCGCTTGGAACGGGGGGCACGACGCAGAACGGCATCACCAGCATGGACACGTTCCGCCTGCAGACCGATTACCGGCCGCTGGGGCACGACGTGCCGTGGGTGTATAACCTCTACGCGCTGTACGAACTACCCTACTTCCGCAGCCAGCGCGGCATCGCCGGGCGCGTGCTCGGCGGCTGGTCGTTTGCTCCGCTCTTCCGTGCCCAAAGCGGATTCCCTCTGTGCATCGGAACCGGCGCCGAAACGTTCGGCAGTTGGAGCGGCGGCTGCGCCGTCGAAACTACGAAGTTCAACGGAGGCAACAGCGCCCACCAGAACCTTGAGGTCACCACTAATGCCGGCCGCGACGGCAACCCATCCCGCGGCGGCTCCGGCCTGAATATGTTCGCCAACCCGCAAGCCGTGTATGACGGGTACCGCCCGATGGTTCTGGGCGTCGACACGCGTTGGGGCAACATGATTCGCGGATTCCCGCGCTGGAACGTCGACATGGCCATCAAGAAGACGTTCCTGGTGAAGGAAGGCATCGGCGCTACCCTCAGTTTCGAGTTCCTGAACTTCTTCAACCACTTCAATCCCGCCGACCCTGGCCTGAGCGTGTTCGCGCCCACCAGCTTCGGCGTCGTTACCGGCCAGGCCATCGAACCCCGGCGGGTGAACCTGGGTCTGCGCTTGTTCTTTTAGGGGATGTTTGTGGCCGGTTACCTGGATTAAGGTTTAGCCATGTCTTAATGGGGTTCAAATTGGGTTCGTTCCGCATGGATTCTTCGAGGGCGGTCTGGTAGCCTATCGAGGATTTCGGCGGCTACGGATGGGGGAAGTGGGTGAGGATGTCGTCGGATGTCGACTCTGGGGAGAGATTTGGCCCGCGCCCTTACGGTTGCGGTTCCGTTTCGGGGGAGGTGCGTAGTGGGGAGTTCGTTTCGCAAAACGTTGAATTTTAAGGGTTTGTAAACATCTGATCTTTTCTGCAATGGCGAGGCGATCGCGGTAGGGGAGGCGGGCGAGTACACTGGAAAAAGTCATGTATCGACGTGCCTTTCTGCGCGCCGTCCCCTTTTTTGTTCTGTATGCGTATGCCCTGGCGCAGGCTCCGCCGGCGGGCGGGCTGGCGGTTAAGCTCGGCCTGGAACGGCTACAGCGGCTGGGCAGCGTTCTGATGATTGCGGCGCATCCCGACGATGAGAACACGGCCTTGCTCTCGTACTTTGCGCTGGGGCGCCACTATCGAACCGCGTACCTGTCGTTGACGCGCGGCGAGGGTGGACAGAACCTGATCGGGCCGGAACAGGGCGCGCTGATGGGCGTGATCCGGACGCAGGAACTACTCGCAGCACGGCATTTAGACGGGGCCGAGCAATACTTCACGCGTGCGATCGATTTTGGATTTTCGAAGACCGCCGATGAGACGCTGCGGAAGTGGGGGCGCGAGCAGGTGCTCGCGGACGTTGTGTGGACGATCAGGCGGTACCAGCCTGACGTCATTGTGCTGCGGTTCTCGGGTACGCCGCGAGATGGGCATGGACATCATCAGAGTTCAGCGATTCTGGGGTTAGAGGCATTTACGGCGGCTGCGGACCCGGCACGGTTTCCGGAGCAGCTTCAGTACGTGAAGCCGTGGAAGGCGCGGCGCGTGTTCTGGAATGCCTTCGCGTTTACGCCCGAGATGGAGCGGCAGGCGCTGCAAATGCCGAACAAGGTGACGGTGGATGTGGGCGAGTACAACGCGGAGCTGGGGTATTCGTATGGAGAGATTGCGGGGATGAGCCGGTCGATGCACCGGTCGCAGGGCATGGGAGCCGCACAGCGGAAGGGGTCGCAACCGCAGGTATTGACGCTACGCGGGGGCGAGCCGGCCACGAACGATCCGTTCGAGAATATCGATACAAGCTGGGGCCGGATACCGGGGGGAGCGGCCGTGGGTGACGTCCTCAAGAAGGCGATGGACGAGTTTGAGTTGGGGAATCCGGCGAAGAGCGTGCCGCGGCTATTGGAAGCGCGCAAGCTGATGGCGGCCATCGACCATCCGTGGGCCGCGCTGAAGCGCAAAGAAATCGAGAAGGTGATCGGGGAAGCGGCGGGGTTATGGCTGGACGCGACGACGAACCGGTCGGCTGTGTCGCCCGGGTCGAAGATACGGTTGAACGTTGCGGCGGTAAACCGCTCGGCCGCATCGGTGCAACTGATGGATGTCCGGTTTTCGGGGATGACCGGCGCGGATCAACTTTCGGCCGAACCGATGCCGTTGAACGAGAATAAGCCGTACACGCGAGCGTTCGACTTTTCGATTCCAGCGGACCAGCCGGTGTCGCAACCCTTCTGGCTGCGCGAAGCGCCGTCGGAAACCCGCTATACGATCGACGACCAGAAGATGATCGGCGTTGCGCAGGGTCCGGCGATCTTGCAGGCGCACTTCCGGCTGCGGGTGGGCGACCAGTTAATGGAACTGACACGGCCGGTGGTGTTCCGGTATGTGGATGCGGTGAGGGGCGAGCTGACGCGGCCATTCATTGTGGTTCCGCCGGCGTCGATCAACTTCGCGACGCGGAGCCTGGTATTTCCGAACTCCGATCCGCGGACCGTGGATGTGGAGGTGCGGGCGAACCTGGCGAATGCTGCGATTCAACTGAAGCCGGCCGTTGCTGCCGGCTGGCGGATCGAGCCCGCATCGATCGATGTAGCCTTCCAGAAGGAAGGCGAGCAAGTCACGCGGACGTTCACGGTTTCTCCACCGGCAGAAGGAGGCACGGCGGCGCTGGACTTCCCGGGCGCACGCGGCATTCGCACGATCAGCTACGAACACATTCCGCCGCAGACGCTGTTTCCGACAGCGGCGGTGACGTTGGTGCGAACCGACGCGAAGCTGCTCTCGCACGATATCGGCTACATCATGGGCGCGGGCGACGATGTGCCCCAGGCGCTCGAGCAGTTGGGTGCAAAAGTGACGCTGCTCGCGGCGGACGATTTGGCTCGAGCGGATTTGTCGCGGTTCGACGCGATTGTGGCCGGGGTTCGCGCGTACAACACGCGTGCCGATGTGCGGGCCGGGCATAAGCGGCTGATGGAGTATGTGAACAACGGGGGCACCTACATTGTGCAGTACAACGTGATGGAGGGTGGATTTGGAGGACGCACGGCGGTGTCGTTTGAGGTGGGTCCGTATCCGCTGAAGCTGTCGCGGGACCGAATTACGGTGGAGGATTCGCCGGTGAAGGTGGTGAATCCGGATAGTCCGCTGCTGCAGGCGCCGAACCGGATCGCCGCGGCCGATTATGAGGGATGGGTGCAGGAGCGCGGGCTGTACTTCGCGTCGGAGTGGGATGCGGAATATAAGCCCTTGTGGGAAATGGCCGATCCGAAAGAGAAGCCGACGCAAGGCGGAACGCTCTACGCGCGGTACGGCAGGGGCGTGTACATCTTTACGCCGATGTCGTGGTTCCGCCAGTTGCCCGCGGGCGTGCCCGGTGCGTACCGGATCTTCGCCAACTTCCTGTCGGCCAATAAGGTGACGCAGTGACGATGACGGACGAGGGGCGGCCGCCGTTCTTCTCAACGTGGCGGAGGCTATACACGGCGGTAGCGGTGTACCTGGCGGCGCTGATCGTGCTGTTCTATCTGTTCACTCGTGCTTTTCGATAATCGGCTCTGATTGATAAAGTGGAGAGTTATGCGACGCCGTCATTTTCTAGCCTCCGTGCCTACCGCCGCATCGGCCGCTGCACTGCCGTTGGGCGCAGCCTCGAATGCGCCCAAGTTCAAGCTGCGCTATGGGCCGCACCCGGGCATGTTCCGCCATTCGGCGGGTGAAGACATCATCGACCAGATCAAGTTTTCGGCCGACCAGGGGTTTACCGGTTGGGAAGACAATGGTGCGATGAGCCGCGAGCCGGCGATGCAGGACAAAATCGGCGCGGCGCTCGCGAAGCACAACATGAAGATGGGTGTGTTTGTGTCGTACGCCGACTTCAAGACCGCCGATTTCGTCACACGGACCGATCGCGAGTTTCAAGACAAGCTGCGCGAAGCGATGCGCAAGGCGGTGGAATGCGCCAAGCGGGTGAACGCGAAATGGCACACGGTGGTGCCGTCGACGGTCAGCCAGAAGCTCGACCCGGGATATGAGACGGCGAACTGCATCACGAACCTGCGCGTGATGGCGGAGATCTGCGAGCGGGCGGGCATTGTGATGGTGCTGGAGCCGTTGAACTGGTACAAGGATCATCCGGGATTGTTCCTGCGCTCGGTACCGCAATCGGTAGCCATCTGCAAAGGGGTGAATTCACCCTCGTGCAAGATCCTGGACGATTTGTACCATCAGCAGATCGATGTCGGGAACCTGATCCCGAATATGGAGAAGGGTTGGGACGAGATCGCCTACATCCAGGTGGGGGACAATCCGGGGCGCAAAGAGCCGACCACCGGGGAGATCAACTACCAGAAGATTTTCGAGTGGCTTTACAAGGTGAAGAAGTACGACGGCATCGTCGGGATGGAGCATGGCAACTCGAAGCCAGGCAAAGAAGGCGAGATGGCCGTGATCGCGGCCTATCGCGCGTGCGATACGTTCTAGCCAGGGGCTTGGCTCTTGCTATTTTGCGGGAGGTGGGGAAGCATGAAGTCAGCTCTGCCAGCGGCGCGGGCCGGATTGGATTGCAGGTTACTGGATTGGTGCAACGGAGCGGGTGATTGCGCTTGGGGCGGGATGGGTGCGCCGGGCCGGGTCGCTGACGCTCCCGCTCCGTTTCGGGCGGCAGCGGTTGAATTGGTGGAGGTAGTGCATACGGTCCAGGATGGACCGCGGGCTTACGCGGCGCGGCACGGGTTGCGGGTGTGAAGAATCGCTGGCCACATAGGGTCAGTGCAACGCAAAGTGGGGGGGCTTCGTCGGGTCGCAGTGGATCGAGACCCGTCGCTTACGGGATTGAGAAATAACGCGGCCCGCGCCCTGACGGGATTGAGAAAAAATGCGGCCCGCGCCCTTACGGTTGCGGTTCTGTTTCCGGTGCAATGCGTGCTTGCAGCGATTTGCCGAACCTGTGGGGCGGCGCTGAATCGCATTCGGGAGATTATTTCTCACGCCCTCGCGGTTGCGGCTCGGTTAGATGCTGTTTGTTTTAGCGGAACACGCGCAGGATATCGGCGACTTCGTTACGGATCTCGTCGAGAACCCGGGGCGAAAGGCCGAACAGGGTGCCTTGCTGAGCCTCGGCAACGACGGCGGGTTTCACGACAGGTTTGGCAGCCTTCTTTTTGTTTTGTTCGAGGTAGAGGCGTGCTCCCTCGATCGTGAACCGCTTTTCGTACAGCAGGCGCTTCACCTCCAGAATGGTCTCCACTTCCTTCCGTCGGTACAGCCGGTGTCCCGTACCGGATTTCTTGGGCGCGAGCGAAGGGAACTCGGTTTCCCAGTACCGCAGGACATAGGGTTCCACACCCGCGATCTGGGCTACCTCGCCGATTCGGAAGTACAGCTTATCCGGAATGATCGGTTGTGTCTGTTCTCCCACGATGGGGTCGGGACGGGGTTTCATGGATCATCCAAATGGTAAGCCTTGGCAACCCGCTCGTCAACTCTTGGTTTCGCGTTTGGTTTCGCCTTTGGTTTCTGGGGATTCGAGCGGGAGCGCCCGACGGTGACTTTGCCTTGACACGGCGCCGTCGTGAGCTTGTCATGAAATCGTTACCGCTGTAGGATACGGTAGACCAGGGAGTCTCGTTGAAACCATGTTGCGATTACCGATCTTACTAGTTTTGTGCGCGGTGGCTGTCTGGGCGCAGTTCGATACGGCTTCTGTTCTGGGTACTATACGTGATGGTTCGGGATTGGCTGTCCACGGCGCCCGGGTCAGCTTGCAGAATGCCGACACCGGCATTCAGGTCAACACCACCACCGATACGAATGGCAATTATCAGTTTTTGACGGTGAAGGCGGGCCGGTACACGGTGACGGCGGAAGCCTCCGGGTTCAAGAAGGCGCAGGCGGAACCGTTTGTAGTGTCGGTGAACGCGCGGCAGCGCGTGGACCTCAAACTGGAAGTGGGCCAGGTAACGGAAAGCGTGACGGTCACGGGCGCGGTAGAGGCATTGGAGACTGAGACGAGTTCGCGCGGAACCGTAGTAAGCACGCAGCAGGTGGTGAATTTGCCCTTGAACGGCCGCAGCTATTCGGACCTGGCGCTGCTGGCGCCGGGCGTGCGGCGGTCGGGTATCGCGGTGAATAACGATGGATCGACCAATCGCGAAGGGTCGTTCAACGTGAACGGGATGCGCAGTTCGCAGAACAACTTCATGGTGGACGGCGTGGACAACAACTACTACGGCACGTCGAACCAGGGCTTCACGAACCAAGTGGTCCAATTGACGCCCGACGCGGTGCAGGAGTTCCGGCTCGAGACCAACAACTTCAGCGCGGAATACGGGCGCGCGGGCGGCGCGGTCATCAATGCGACCGTACGCAGCGGAACCAATCAGTTTCACGGGTCGGCCTGGGAGTTTCTGCGCAACACGTCGCTGAACGCGACGGGGTTCTTCAAGCCGGTGAACAACCAGAAGCCGGTGTTCATCCGGAACCAGTTTGGGGCGGCGGGCGGCGGTCCTATCAAAAAAGACAAGCTGTTCTTTTTTGCGGATTATGAAGGCTCGCGGGTGATTTCGAAGCAGATCCAGTTCTCGACGCTGCCGACGATGGACCAGCGCGCGGGGCGTCTCGGCGTTCCGGTCCGCAATCCGATTACCGGTGAGGTATTTAGCGATGGCGTGATTCCTTCGGGGCAGATCACGAAGTTCGCGGCGGCGGTGCTGGCCGATCTGCCGGCGCCGAACCGTCCGGGTACGGCGAACAACTTCGAGTTCCAGCCGCGCTGGACCGACGCGTTCAACAAGGGCGATGTCCGCACCGATTACTACCTGAACCAGAAGTGGACCGTTTTCGGCCGTTACAGCCACCGTTTGCAGGAACGTTTTGAAGCGCCGAGCATCCCGGGCGCCTCCGGCGGCAACTCCAACGGCAACGTACGCGTGCTGAACCAGCAGTGGGTAGCGGGCGCCACCTACACCATCAGCCCGACCTCGCTGGTGGAATTCCGCATGGGCGTATCGAAGAGCGAAGGCGGCAAATCGCCGATGTTTGTCGGAACGCCGACGGTGGGCACACGCTTCGGCATTCCCAACATCCCGAACGATCCACGGTTCACCGGCGGTATCCCGCAGCAGAGCATCAACGGGTTTTCGCAGTTAGGTGTACAAGGCAGCAATCCGCAGTTCCAGAACCCGTTCGTATGGAACCCCAAGGTGAACTACTCGCGGCTGATGGGCAAACACTCCATAAAGGCCGGCTACGAGTACCAGGCGATTATCACCGATATCGACGATTTCAATCCGAAGTACGGATCGAGCAGCTATGCCGGCCGCTTCAGCCAGGCGCCCGGAACGGCGAACAACGATGGGCAGTTTCTGGCGGACTTCCTGTTTGGCGCGCGGTCGCAATATCAGTTGAACAACTCGCTGATCGTGAGTTTGAAGCAACGGATGCACTTCCTGTACCTGCAGGATGATTTCAAGGTGAACCGCAAGCTGACGCTCAATCTCGGGCTACGCTATGAGTTCGCCACACCGCAGTGGGAAGACCAGAACCGGCTGTCGAACTTCGACCCGGCCACCAACACGATCATACCGGCGAAGGATGGCTCGATCTACGATCGCGCGCTGGTTCATCCCGATCGCAACAATTTCGCGCCGCGGGTCGGCCTTGCGTATACGGTGACGCCGCGCACGGTGATCCGGTCGGCGTATGGGATCAGCTACATCCACTTCAACCGGATGGGTGGCGAGAACATGCTGTCGTACAACCTGCCGTACATTCTGAACCCGATCGTGGACCAGCTGGCTCCGGCGGTGAACAACGGCTTGCCAATTTGCACCAGCACTGCGCAGGCCCCCGGCACCTGTTTCCGCACCTTCGAACAGGGTTATCCCGACAACATCCTGTCGATCGCCAACATCCGGCAGGTGAACGTCCGCACGAACTACATTCCGGCGGACCTGCGGACAGCGTATACGCAGAGCTGGCACTTTACTATTCAGCGCGAGATCGCGAAGAACCTGGTGGCCGATATCGCCTATGTCGGCAACCGGAGTGTGGGCCTGATGATTCTGGGCGATTACAACCAGGCGCGGCCGAACCGCAGCACGGCGGAGAACCTGTCGCTGCAGGCGCGCCGTCCGCTGCAGACGTTCGGCTACATCCAGGCCGCTTTCAACGGCGGCTTCCTCAACTATCACGCACTGCAAACTAAGCTCGAACGCCGCTTCTCGCGCGGCTTCTACGTGCTGAATTCGTTCACCTGGTCCAAAGCGATCGATAACGCTTCGGGCCACCTGGAGGCGCAGAACGGCGACAACTCACGCGTGAACTACCTTAACCTGCGCGCCGAAAAGGGCCCCTCCGGGTACGATCAGCGGCTGAACAATACGACGACATTGCTGTACGATTTGCCGGTGGGCAAGGGGCGCAAGTGGGGTTCGAGCATGAACCCGATTGCGAACTTCGCCGTGGGCGGCTGGCGCCTGACGATGATCAACTTCATGACCAGCGGCATTCCGATGAACCTGACCTACAATCCTTCCTCGCAGTTCCAGGTATCGGGCGCGCCGAACTATCGGCCGAACGTCCTCGGCAACCCGATCTTGCCGGAAGGCGTGCGGTCGCCGGCGGCATGGTTTGACCGGAACCTTGTCACGATTCCTACGGATCCGAGTCAGCCGTTTGGCAACGCCGGCCGAAATGCGCTCTACGGCCCGTCGTTCTACCAGATGAACCTCGGGTTGCACAAGGACTTCAGGATCAATGAACAGTCGCGAGTGGAGTTCCGCAGCGAAGCGTTCAACCTGCTGAACAAGACGAACTTCAACCTGCCGGACACCAACCGGTCGAATGGCGGTTTCGGCACGATCACGTCGACACAGCAGGCGCGGCAAATTCAGTTTGCGCTACGGCTGGTGTTTTAGGGGAGAACGGTAAGGTTTAGTGATTGTTGTTTTTCCAGGCGTAGCGGGCCATGCGAAGGAGAAGTTCGGGGACGGGGCAGCCGATATTCTTGGCCATTTTCTGGATCTAGCAAAAACGGCGCCACCCCTGACCTCGCGCCTCAGGTGGCGCCAAGAGGTTTGAAGAATCCGCTTGACAGGGGGACCCGCTCCTGCTAAATATTTAGCATGATGCTAATTTTTTGGCAGGATGTGCCGCCGTGGCGAACGCGGCAAAACTGAGCCGGCGCGAGCGCCAGATTCTCGAGATTCTCTATCAGCGCGGAAGCGCGTCCGTTTCAGATGTGCGCGAAGCGATGTCCGACCCGCCAAGCTATTCAGCGGTCCGGACCTTGCTGGCCGTACTTGAGCAGAAGGGACATGTGAGCCATCGCGCGGATGGATTGAAATACGTCTACAAGCCCACGGTGGATCGGGAAGCCGCGCGGCGGTCGGCAGTGAAGCATTTGCTGGAAACCTATTTCGGCGGATCGGCCGAACAGATCGTGGCTGCGCTGCTCGACGTAGAGGCACGGAGCCTAACGGACGAAGATCTGGACCGGATGTCCACCATGATCGAACAAGCCAAGAAGGAGGGCAGGTAGATGACATTAGCGATACTGACCGGTATTGCCTGGAAAAGCTTCGCGGTGCTCGGGGTGGCGGCGCTGATGGCGCGGCTGCCGGGGAGCCGTTCGGCGGCGGCGCGGCACATGGTTTGGACGGCGGCAATGGCGACGCTGCTGCTGCTTCCGCTGTTGTCGGTGTCGCTGCCCAAGTGGGATTTGCCCGGTAGTGAGACGTTGTTCTCAATGAAAACGGCGGCGGTTGGCGTTGCGGAGCGGCCGGCTCAAAGTGTCAGCACAGCTCCGGTTGAGGAAAGACTGCGGGCGACTCAGCCCAACGCCGCAATGATGCCGCGGGTGGACTGGACGAAGTGGGTATGGGTGTTGTGGGCGATAGGGACAGCGGTGTTGTCGTGCCGCGTGCTGTTGGCGTGGATGAGTTTGCGCCGCATGCGCCGTAACGCGTGGCCAGTGGGGACGCTAGATGGCGTGCCGGTGCTCGAATCCGGCGACGCCGCGCTGCCGATAACAGTGGGCGTGCTCCGGCCCGCGATTATCATGCCAGCGGAGGCAGCGGATTGGAGCCAGGAACGGCGGGAACTGGTGTTGGCGCACGAGCTTGCGCACGTCCGGCGGGGCGACGTGCCGATACAGGGTCTAGCCAATATTGCGCTATGCCTTTATTGGTGGAATCCGTTGATGTGGCGAGCCTGGCGGGCTTTGATATCGGAGCGGGAGCGAGCGGCCGATGACGCGGTGTTGCGTGCGGGCGTGAATGCTTCGGCATACGCCGGCCACCTGCTCGAAATCGCGCGGGCGTTCCGCAACGCGGCCTCGCCCGCAATCGCCTGGAGCGCAGTGGCCATGGCGCAGCCCTCCGAAATGGAAGGAAGGCTGAAGTCGGTGCTTGATAAGAGCATTTGCCGTGTAACGCCTGGGAAGCGCGCCATATGGGCAACGGTGCTTGCCAGTGCCGCATTGCTTGCGCCGCTGGCCTCGATGGAGGTGCTAGCGCAGGCGCAGGCGCCGGTGGATGAAACGGCAGCAATGCCGGCTGACGTAGAAGCCACCATTGTCGCCGCAACGGGGCAGCGCGATTACAGGATGTTGGAGCAGATTGCGGAGACCGCCTCAAGCCAAGGTCTCTATGAGGTTGCGCAGCGGCTGCTGACCGCGGGGTTGCGTGTGCGCACTGAGGTGGGCGGTGCAGGCGGCCAGTTGTACGCCGAAGGGCTGGTGAAGCAGGGGGACTTCGAGAAGTGGCGATCGAACAGGCAAGCGGCAGAGGAGAAGTATAAGCAGGCGCTCGAAATACTGCCGAGCGGGCGCGACGCCGCGCGGGCGTTGTTGGCGTTGGGGGTGTTCGCAATCGGCGACAAGGAGTTGGGTAAAGCGACCGATTACTTCCGTCGCGCCGAGCAGGCGGCACCTGAGTACGCTTCGCGAGCGAAGCTGTGGATGGCGATCGTGCGGGAGAGAGAGAACAAGATTGACGAGGCGGACGCGTTGTATCAACAAGCCCGATCGATGGTTGAGCCGGACTCGGGCGACGCCGCCGTGGCCGGGCTGGTCTATTCGAAATTCCTCTTGCGTCAGAATCGCAAAGAGGACGCGACGGCCGCCGCGCAGTTGGCAGAGGCAGCGCGTAAGAGCTACGCGGGCAGATCGAGGAGCGCGTCCAGCACACGTTCCGATGTGCATCGAATTGGGGGCGACGTAAGAGCGCCGAAGCTGGTGAAGAAGCAGGAACCGGAGTACACGGAAGAGGCGCGGATCGCGAAATTGGACGGCACGGCGATCCTTTCGGTAGTGATCGAGACAGACGGCCGCGCGCACGACGTTCAGGTGATTCGGCCGATTGGAATGGGTCTGGAAAACAAAGCTGTCGAGGCCGTGAGGCAGTGGCGCTTCAGCCCAGGAACGTTGAACGGGCAGGCAGTGCCGGTGATGGCGACGATCGAAGTGAACTTCCGGCTGTTATAGCACTGACGAGCCGGCCTGGGCGCGGAACCCGTTTGGTATCCGCGCGCCGGGCGATGGCCTGATAAGACGCACCGGTAAATGCAATCAGCGATAGCAGCCCCACGGCGCACAAGACAATGCGAATTGTTCGAAGGCCGGCAAGCCGAAGGGGGTGGTAGGGCTAAATGGGATTCAATCAGGGTCGGAGTCCCTCCGGCTCAGCGGCAAAAGGGACAGGAAGAATAGAAAGGGCCGGGACCCAACTGGGTACCCGGCCTTTTTTGCTTCTCAACTACGCAGCTTGTTAGTTATTGAAAACCAGCTTGGTGGTAGTGCCCCCGATCCGGATTTCCTTGACGCGGTACTTGCCGTCGCCATTGGCATAACGGACAGAAGTGGCGTCGAACTTGTTGTCGGCGGTCTGCACGGTGACGGGCGCTTCTACTTTCTGCTTGCCTTTCGCAATTACGACTTTGTTGTCCTCGACGGTCACCTTGTAATCGCCGGCTTTGAGCGCGGTGCCGTTGACGATCGACTCCTGATAGAGGGTGACGCGATGCGTTTCCGCAGCGGCAGCAACCGAAATAGCGGCGGCAAACAACACGAATAGCTTCTTCATTTGGTACTCCTCAAAGTTCTTGGTTTTATCTTTTAATCGACGCGCAGACAGGATGCCCGGCGGCTCAGTTTTTCTTGTTTGTGAGTGCTTCGGCCTTTGTTGCGATCACTCACGGGTATATACGAACGAGAGCGGGAAAAGTTCCGGAGTCCTCACAAAATTTCTGGTGGAATTTGTAGGAATCCGGTGACGGTTCGGGAGACAAGTTGTTGGACGTATGCTTGGTCGCCGAAGCCGTCGATCCAGTGCATATCGCGCTCGCGGCGAAACCAGGTCCACTGGCGTTTCGCGTAGCGGCGGGTTTCGAGTTGGGTGGCGGCAATGGCCTCATCAACAGTCCACTCACCTTTAACGACTCGGAGCGCCTGGGCATAGCCGAGCGATTCGAACGGCTTTGCCGTATCAGGATAGCCGCGCGCGAGAATCGAACGCGTCTCGTCGACGATGCCGAGTTCGAAGATACGTTCTGTGCGGCGGTTGAGTCGCTCATATAAAGCCTCGCGGGGTGGATTCAGCCCAATATTCAATACGCGGAAACCGGAGAGCGGTTGGCTCCCTTCCGCGAACATTTCCGTCAGCGGACGGCCGGCGGTGAAAACGACTTCCAACGCGCGAATTGTCTTATTGACGTCGTTGGGGTGAATTCGTTTGGCGGCAACAGGGTCCCGACGGCGGAGCAGCCGGTGAAGAATGCCTGGCCGGCGGATTTGGCGTTTGGCGAGGCGGGCCCGAAGGTGTTCATCGCGCGGCGGACCTTCGAAGAGCCCGTGCAAAAACGCACGCAAGTAGAAGCCGGTGCCACCTACTACGATTGGGAGGCGGCCGCGGCTGGCGATGCCGCCGATCACACGACGGGCGAGGCGCGAGTAGTCGCCGGCGGTGAACACCTCGTCCGGTTCGCAGATGTCGATCAAATGGTGCGGGATGCCGCGCCGTTCGGATACGGGCAGTTTGGCCGACCCGATGTCGAAGCAACGGTAGATCTGTACGGAATCGCAGTTGACGACCTCACCGTCGTATTCCGCAGCAATCGAAAGACTTAAATCGCTTTTGCCGGACCCGGTGGGGCCCGCGATTACCAACAAAGGTGCAACTTCCGGGGTCTCCGGCATCGTCTTCTATAGTAAGGATGGCATTAGTGTCTCCTTTGGCCGTAAACAATGCCCAGGACGGCGCTACGCGTCGTGAGGGGAGTAGTTTGCGGGCTATACTTGACTTGAGAAAGGCGTCCTGGCGCGCTCCTCTTATTACCTGGGCCGGCGGAACGTGGTAGGTGTACATGCTGAATCATCGTGTCTTTCGAATAGTGGCGATCGCGGCAGCCATTGCACTGCCGGCGTTGCCGCAAAACCCGCAGCCGAAGCCGGCCGACAAAGCTTCCTCTTACTACAACTTTTCAATGGGCCATCTCTACGCGGAGTTGGCCGGGGCGTACGGTAACCGCGGGGAATATCTGAACCAGGCGATTGACCATTACCGGTCGGCATTGAAGGCCGATCCGACGGCCACGTTTATCGCCGAAGAACTGTCGGACCTGTACGTGCAGGCCGGACGGTTGCGCGAAGCCGTTACGGATAACGAAGCCGCCGTACGCGACAATCCGAACGATCTGAATGCCCGGCGCATCCTGGGCCGCATCTACACGCGGCTGGTGGGCGACACGCAGCAGGGCAAAGTAAACGAGAACATGCTGCAGAAGGCGATCGAGCAGTACACGAAGATCGTTTCGAGCGATGCTCGCGACCTCGATTCGTGGATGACGCTGGGCCGTTTGTATAAGGTCGCCAACAACTCAGTGGAAGCGGAAAAGTCGTTCCGCAAGGCGCTCGATATCGAGCCTGAGAACGAAGAGGCAATGACGGGCCTCGCGATGGTGTATTCAGATCTTGGGGATAACAAGCGGGCAACAGAGCTCCTGCAAAAGGTAGCGGAAAAGAGTCCGAATCTTCGCACGCTCACTTCGCTGGCGGGCGCATATGAGCAGATGCGGGATTACAGCCTGGCCGCGGAGACGCTGAAGAAGGCGATGACGCTGGCTCCGGACAATGCGAACCTGCGGCGGGCACTGGCGGAGAACCTGCTGCGCAGCGAGCGGTACGACGATGCGCTGAAGATCTACGAAGATCTGGTGGCGGACGAGCCGAAGGATGTTGAGTCGCTGTTGCGCGTGTCGCAGATTTACCGGCAGCAGCGGAAGTTCGATAAGGCTCGCGAGGCGAGCGACAAGGCGAAGAAGCTGGCTCCGGACAGCGTTGAGATCGTTTATAACGAAGTGGGGCTGTACGAGGCCGAAGGCAAGACGGAGGAAGCGATCCAGGCGCTGAAGAGCGTGGTGGACCAGACGGCGAAACGGACCTACTCGGCGGCGGAGAAGAACAGCCGGGCCATGCTGCTGGAGCGGTTAGGTCTGCTGTACCGGCAGAACGAGCAGTACGAGGAAGCCAACCAGACGTTCCGCGAGCTGGGCAATCTGGATGCATCGATGGCGGCGCGTGCGGCGGCGCAGGTGGTGGATACGCTGCGGCAGGCTCGCGACTATAAGAAGGCGGAAGACGAGGCGGAAGCGGCTGCGAAGAAGTGGCCGGAGGACCGGACGCTGCGGGTGGTCCGCGCCAATCTGCTGGCGGATGTCGGCAAGACGAATGAAGCCGTGGCCGAGATCAAAAAGACTTTCGACGGCAAGAACGATCGCGAAGGTCACCTGACACTGGCCCAGATTTACGAAAAGGGCAAAAACTACACCGAGATGGCGAAGGAAGTGGACGCGGCGGAGAAGCTGTCGACCACGAACGAAGAGAAGGAAGCCATCTACTTCATGCGCGGGGCGATGCTCGAGAAGCAGAAGAAGCACGAAGCGTCGGAGGCGGAATTCAAGAAATTGCTGGCGATGAATCCGAACTCCGCGAGCGCCCTGAACTACCTGGGGTATATGCTGGCGGACCGGAATGTCCGCGTGCCGGAAGCGTTAGATATGATTCGCAAAGCCGTCGAGCAGGAGCCGATGAACGGCGCGTATCTCGACAGCCTGGGCTGGGCGTATTTCCGGATGGGGAAACTGGAGGAAGCGGAGAAGTACCTCAAGCAGGCGATCGAGAAGACTTCGAAAGATCCGACGGTGCACGATCACCTGGGAGATGTGTACGCGAAGCGCGGCAACCTGAAAGAGGCCGTGACGCAGTGGGAGATCTCACTGAAGCTATGGCAGGTGAGTTCGCCGAGCGAGCAGGATCCGCAGGAAGTGGCGAAGGTGCAGAAGAAGCTGGAATCGGGGCGGGTGAAGCTGGCGAAGGAGCAGGCGGGGAAGCGGTAGCGGCCCTCACGGGGTAGAGTGCCAGACACGCTCCCCCTCGGAAATCGAGACAAAGCCGTGCAACGAAGATGGCGGTTGCGCTTCGGGCGGTTGGGTGCGCCGGCCCGGGTCGCTGACGCTCCCGCTCCGGTGGGGAGCAGTGGTTCGAACTGATGATGCCGGTTAACGACATATCGCTATAGTCTGGGTTGCCTTAAAGAGCCTTCGTAATTGGCGCCTGGGCGTAACGAATATGCGAAAATGGGCGCCACAACCCTTATGCGCGCAGTTTATACTGCTGCTGTCGCCGTTGTAGTGTGTACACTCGCGGCATGCAGTGGTCCTTATTCCCAACCCAAGGTCGCCGCGAAAGATGATGGCCCGGCGCTCCGCGTGAATGTGGAGCGCGTGGCGGTGTCGAACATTCCTGAAGTGATCGTCGCCACAGGGGAATTGTTTGCCGAAGAACTGGCGACCGTGTCCGCGAAAGTGCCAGGCCGTGTGACGAAGTTATACGTGGACCTGGGGTCGCAGGTGACGCAGGGGCAAGTGATCGCGGAGCTCGAGAAAGACGATTACGACGTACGGGTGAAGCAGGCGGAGGCGTTGGTGGCGCAGACGCGGGCGCGTTTGGGGATTCTCGACAAGAACACCGACGAGGTCAATCCGGAGGAGACCGCTACGGTGAGGCAGGCGGCGGCCGCACTGAAGGAGGCGCGGTTTATCTTTCAAACCACCGAGCGTTTGACCAAAGAAGGCGTGGTATCGCGCATCGACTTTGAGAAAGCGCAGGTGCGGGCACAGGGCGCGGAGGCCGGCTACCAGGCCGCGATTGAAGAGATTATGCAGTTGCGCGCGCAGTTGGCGGAACGGCGGGCGCAACTGGCGCTGGCGCGGCAACAGTTAGGCGACAGCGTGATTCGCGCGCCATTTTCCGGGGCCGTGACACGGCGGCAGGCCTCGCAAGGCGAGTATCTGGCGGTAAACTCTCCGGTGATCCTGCTGGTGCGGCAGCATCCGATCCGGATTCGCCTGGAGATACCGGAACGGCAAGCCTTAAAGGTTCGCGTGGGCCAGCAGATCGATGTGAAGTTGGAGGGAACCGATAAAACGCGAACGGGCCGGGTGGCGCGGTTGAGTCCGGCGTTTGAAGCGACAAACCGTTCGCTATTGATTGAAGGCGAGATTCCGAACCAGGACGGCGCGCTGAGGCCAGGGTCGTTTGTGGAAGGTACGGTGACGGTGAACCCGAATGCGATGGGCGTCTCCGTGCCGTTCAATGCGTTGCTGACGTTTGCGGGTACCGAGCGCGTGTTTCTGGCGAACAAAGGCGTGTTGGAAGAGAAGGTGGTGAAGACCGGACGGCGCCTGGCGAACGACCGGGTGGAGGTTGTGGATGGGGTGGCGAATGGCGATGTGGTGGTGCTGAACTCGACGGACCGGATGGTGCGCGGCCAGCGTGTCAGTGTGAACTAAACCCGTATGCAGAAACTGGCTGAAATCTGCGTTGCGCGCCCCGTATTCGCCGTCATGCTGATCATGGCGATGGTGGTGGTGGGCGGGGTATCGTACACGCGGTTGGGCGTGGACCGTTTTCCCGACGTCGACCTGCCGATCATCAGCATTCGGACTACGCTGCCGGGAGCGTCGCCGGAAGAGGTGGAATCGACGATTACGCGCCGGATCGAAGATGCGGTGGCAACGGTGGAAGGCATCGAGAATATACGGTCGACCTCCACCGAGTCGGCATCAATCGTGGGCGTGAACTTCTCGCTGAACCGCAACATCGATGTGGCGGCGCAGGATGTTCGCGATGCGGTGGCGACGGTGATTTCGCTGCTGCCGCGGGATGCGAAGCCGCCGCTGATCAAGAAGCTCGATGCGGATGCGTCGCCGATCATGACGTTGGTGCTGACAGGCGAACGGACGCCGCGCGAACTATATGAGGTAGCCGACCGCGAAGTGCAGGATTCGATTGAATCCGTAGGCGGCGTCGGGCAGGTGCAGATTATCGGCGGCGCCAAGCGCGCGATCAACGTGTGGGTGGATGCCAACCGTTTGGCGGCGTACAAGATTCCCATCGTGAGCGTACGCGAAGCGATTGCGCGGCAGAACTCCGATGTTCCGGGCGGACGTGTGGATGAAGGCCAGCGCGAGGTGGTGTTGCGGACGCTGGGCCGGTTTCCGGATCCGAAGCTGTTTAACGATCTGGTTGTGGCGACGATCCATGGGGCGCCGGTGCGGGTCCGCGACATTGGGTATTCCGAGGACGGGCACAAGGAACAGCGCACGAGCGCGCGGTACGACGGCAAGACCTCAGTTGCGCTCGAGATCCGGCGGCAAACGGGCGCGAACACGATCGAGGTGATCAACAACGTCAAGAAGAAGCTGCCGCGCATTAAGCAGTTGCTGCCGCCGGGGTTGACGCTCGAGATGGTGCAAGACCAGTCGCGATATATCGAGGCGGCATTCCATGAGGTGCAGTTGCACCTGATTCTCGGGTCGATTCTGGCGTCGCTGGTGGTGCTGCTGTTCATGCGCAACTGGCGGGCGACCGTGATTGCGGCGGTGGCGATTCCGGCATCGATTATTGCGACGTTCGGGGCGATGCGGTGGCTCGGGTTCACGCTGAACAACATCACGATGCTCGCGCTGGTGCTGATGGTGGGCGTGGTGATCGACGACGCGATTGTCGTGCTCGAGAACATTTTCCGGTTCATTGAAGAGAAGAAGCTGCCTCCGGCGCAGGCGGCGGTAATGGCGACACGCGACATCGGGCTGGCGGTTATGGCGACAACGCTTTCGCTGGTTGTCGTGTTCCTGCCGGTATCGTTCATGTCGTCGATTTCGGGACGGTTCCTGTACTCGTTCGGATTCACTGCCGCGGTGTCGATCATGGTCTCTCTGGTGGTGAGCTTCAGTTTGACGCCGATGATGAGTTCGCGGCTGCTGCGGCTGGAAGGGGTAACGTCGCACGGCAGTTCGCGGCGCGGGTTTTACGGATTTGTCGAGCGGGCGTATATAGTGATGCTCGCGTGGGCGATGCGTCACCGGGCCGTTGTGGCCGCGATGGCGATTATCGTGGTGGCGTCTACAGTGCCGCTCTATAAGCTGGTGCGGCAGGAGTACATTCCGACCAACGTCGATGAAGGCGAGTTTGAGATGAGCGTGAACGCTCCCGAAGGCACGAGCCTGGCATCGATGGAAAACGTGCTCGACCGGCTGTACAGCGATATTCGCGTCATGCCGGGCGTGAAGCACGTGCTTTGCATGGTGGGCACGGGCTATCTGCAGACGGTGAATATCGCGCGCATGTATGTGCGGATTGAAGACGTCGAGGATCGTGTGTTCTCATTGAGCCGCTTGTGGAAGGCGACGCTTGCCGGAAATCCGAAAGAGGCGTTCACGAACATCTATTCGCAGCGCGACGTAATGCAGACGATCCGCGCGCGGTTGAAGGCGCAGTATCCGGAGCTGCGCGTTCGGGTGGGCAACCTGCAGACGATCAACCAGGGGACAGCGCCCTACGATATCGACTTCGCGATCCGCGGGCCGGACCTGATTACGTTGAACGGCTACTCGGAGAAGCTGCGTAAGCTGAGCCTGGATACGCCGGGACTGGTGGACGTGGATACGACGCTGCGCTTGAACAAGCCGGAACTGCGGGTGTTGATCGACCGGCAGCGTGCGGCCGATTTGGGTGTGGATGCGACGGACATCGCACAGTCGCTGCGGTTGATGGTAGGAGGCGATGACGAAGTGTCGCGGTTCCGCGACGACAAGCAGGCGGAAGACTACGACGTCGAGATCAGGCTGACGGGGACGGATCGCAATTCGCCGGGGACGGTGTCGAAGCTGTATGTGCCGTCGCGGAAGAGCGGCATGGTCCGGCTGGACAGTGTAGTCAACCTGCGCGAAGACTTTACAGCGTTCCGTATCGAGGCATTGGACCGGCAGCGCGTGGTGAACGTTCGCGCGAACGTCGCGCCTGGGTACGCGCTGGCGGACCGGCTGGACCTGGTTTATAAGCACGCCGAATCCCTGCAGATGCCGCCTGCCTATTCGACGGCGATCATCGGGCGGGGCCGCGAATTCGAACGCACCCTGGGCGAGTTTCTGCTGGCGTTTTCGCTGTCGGTCGTATTCATGTACATGATCCTGGCATCGCAGTTTGAGAGCGTGATCCACCCGGTGACGATTTTGCTGTCGCTGCCGCTGGCGGTGCCGTTCGGGTTTATCTCGCTGTGGTTCTTCAATGAGACGCTGAACCTCTATTCGGCGCTAGGCATTCTGGTGCTGTTTGGGGTGGTGAAGAAGAATTCGATTCTGCAGGTGGACCACACGAACAACCTGCGCAGGGAAGGCATGCCGCGGCTGGAAGCGATTCTGCAGGCGAATCGCGACCGTCTGCGTCCGATTCTGATGACCACGTTGACGCTGGTGGCGGGCATGATGCCGCTGGCGCTGGGGACGGGCCCGGGAGCGGAAGAGCGGCGGTCGATCGCGATTATCGTGATTGGCGGACAGTCGCTGTCGCTGCTACTGACGCTGATCGTGACGCCGGTGGCGTACTCGATCTTCGACGATTTGGGTGCGGTGGTTCGCAGGCGGCGGCGGACGGCGGGGGAGCGGATTTCGGTGCCGGTGGGCACGGATTAGGGTGGATGGACTGGCCGGGTTACCGGCCGTTGACCCGTTATTTAATCGACGCTAAGCCTTCCGTTAACTCGACGCGCGTTCCCCAGGGGTCGGTAATGAAGGCGATCTTGAGGCCGCCGAGATCGTTGCGAACGGTGTAGGGCATGTCGAGCTTGAGGCCATCGGCTTCGAGTTTCTTGCAAAAGGCCTGCAGGTCGCTTACCTCGAATCCGAAGTGGTCGACGGCGCGGCCTTTGGTGGGCAGTTGGGGCTTGTCGGCGGGGTTCCAGGACAGATTCACGCCAGGCAGGTCGGCAGCCTGGAACTTAAGGCGCTTGCCGGGGATGGCGTTGAACACCTTGGCATACCAGGCGCGCATGGGCTCCACTTCATGCGAGGCGAAGTGAACGTGATGGTGCACATAGGGCGCTTTGATCGTCTTGTCTTCGGAAAACTCGACCTTCACGTTGTCGGGGAACATCGAGAAGAACTGGCGCGTGACGGGCATCTCTTTCACGATCGGAATGCCTGCCTTCTTGAGCGCCTCTTTGGTGGCGTCGAGATCGGGGGTGAGAAAGCCGAGGTGGTTGATGACGGAATCGTCGGTACCGCCGGTATTGGCGCCTTCGCGCAGCCCAACCAGTACGCCGGGGAACATGTAGTATTCGAGCGGTCCCATTTTGCGCAGTTGGCCGCCCATGAGGTCGCGCCAGAGTTTGCGGTGCGCATCGAGGTTCTGGGTCACGATGTGAATGTGGCCCATGGAGATGCCGAGCGAGTTCGGGGCCACCACTTGAGCCGGCAGCGCGGCGGCCGCGGCGAGGAGCAAAGCAAAGATCCGCATCAAACGGATTATTGCACCTTCGCGAGGCGCCTGGCGGTGGCGAGATTGTGCTGGGCGTTGGCGTAGTCGGGCTTGAGCTTGAGGGCGGCCTCGAAATCGGCGATCGCGTTCGTGAGGTCGCGTTGCATCATGCGGGCGTAGCCGCGGGCATTCAGGGCGAGCACATGGTTCGGGTTGGCGGCTAGTACCTGGTCGAGGAGCGGGATCGCGTCGGCGAACTTACGATCGGCCAGCAACTTGCGAGCCTGTTGATGGCTTGCTTCGACGTTGGCGGCTGGAGTGGCCGGACGTTCGGCGGGGATGGGTTTGGGCTTCGTTTCGGCAACCGGTGCCGGCGCGGGAGGACGGTTCGGCGACAGACCGGAAAGGGACGGGACGTCGCGTTCCGCGGAGGACCGTACGGGCGCGGCGGCAACCGTTACAGGCGGTGGAGGCGTTGCTGAGGCCGCCTCGATTGGCTTCGTTCCGGAGGCTTCGCGCACCTGGGCTTCGGCCACCTGGGCTTGGCTGACTTGGGCGTCGCCCACCTGGACTTCGCGAAGCTGGGCTTCGGCCCGGGCCAGCAGGTCGGGCAACGTCGGGTCAAGGGACTTGCGGTCGCGCGCGGCACGGAGATCGGCGACGGCTTCGGGCATCCGTTTCAGGAGGAAGTAGGCGTTACCGCGGGCGGCATAGGGTAGCGGATTGCCGGGATCGAGCTCGATTGCGCGGGTGCGGTCGGCCAAGCCATTGTCGTGCCGGCCGAGTTGATGGTAGCTGCCGCCGCGGGCGACCAGCGCTTCGACGTTTTCGGGTTCGGCGGCCACCGCTCGTTCGCGGTCGGCCAGGGCTTGGTCGTGCCGGCCGCGGCCGGCGTAGATGGCGGCGCGGGCGAGCAGGGCTTTGACGAGGTTGGGCTCAAGTTCGAGGGCGGCGTTGAGATCGACGAGGGCCCGGTCCGGCTCACCGATCCTGGCATAGGCGGCGCCACGCAGGCCCAATCCGTAGGCGTGATTGGGTTCGTTTCGCAAAAACACATTAAGGTCGGCGATGGCCTTGTCCCACAGGCCGGCATTTCCGTTCACCTGGCCGCGCTTCAGCCAGGCATCCCAGAAATCGGGTTTGATTTGCAGGGCGGCGGTGTAATCGTCGATCGCATCCTGGAAGCGGCCGAGTTCGGCCTTGGCGTAGCCGCGATTGCGGTAGGCCACAGGGTTATCAAGACGGAGCTTAATGGACTCGTCGTAGTCGGCGACGGCGCGCTCCCACTCGCGCATGGCGGTAAGCGCATTGCCGCGGGCGAGGTAGACCTGGGAGTGCTTCATTCCCAAGTCGATCGCCTGGGTGTAGGCATCGAACGCCTTAGCAGGCTGTCCGGCGGCCAGCAGTTTATCGCCTTCGGCCTTAAAGAATTCAGGACCGGAGGCGGCGACGAGCAGTATCCCGAATAGAGAAGAGAGCATGACCCTCAATGGAGTAGTGGGCATCCCGTTCCATATTGTTTCAGAATTGTTTTAGAGGACCTGCAGGAGCAGGCACTTCAGATAGAGCGTCTCGGGGACGGTCAACAGGATGGGGTGATCGGACGATTGGGTGCGGCGTTCGAGGACGCGGACGGTGCGATTGGCGGCAAGCGATGCCTCGGCGACGACGCCCAGCAGGTCGGCCTCTGAGACGTGGTGGGAGCAGGAGCAAGTGATGAGGATGCCGCCGGGAGAGAGGAGTTGGAGGGCGCGCTGGTTGATTTCGCGGTAGCCGCGGAGGGCGGCTCGGACGTTCTGTTTGGATTTGGCGAAGGCCGGCGGGTCGAGGACGATGAGGTCGAAGCGGCGGCGGGAGGTGGAGAAGCGGGCGAGGGCATCGAAGGCGTCGGCTTCTTTAAACGAAACGTTTCGAATTGAATTGGCCGCCGCATTCCGTTGCGCCGTCCCCAGCGCCGCCGGTGACGCGTCAATCGCTTCCACCGTTTCCGCGTGACCGGCTAAGCGCAAAGCAAAGCCACCCGTCGAGGTGAAGCAGTCTAAAGCTAGTTTGGGGTGGAACGCCTCGGCAAGGCGTGCCGCGGCCTGATAGTTTTCCCGTTGATCGAGGAAGACTCCGGTCTTTTGGCCTCCGAAGATATCGGCATAGAAGGTGAGGCCATTCATTTGGATGGGAACGAGGTCGGGCAATTCGCCGATCAGGGTTTTCTTTTCGGAGGGAAGGTTTTCGAGACGCCTCGTCGCGCTATCGTTCCGGGCGGTGATGGAAATCGGCTGCAGGGTCGCGTTGAGCGCTTCGACGATGGCTGGCGTGTCGCGATCCATGCCTTGGGTAAGGAACTGAACGGAGAGGTGGCCGGCGTAGGAATCAACGATCAAGCCCGGGAGCAGGTCGGCTTCGGAGTGGACAAGGCGGTAAGCGTTGGAGCGATGGACGATCTGCTGGCGGAGGTGGAACGCGGCGGCGATGCGGTGGCGGTAGAAGTCCGCATCAACCGGGACTGGCTTGTTGTGGAGGAACCGGAGGGTGATTTGGGAAGTGGAGGAATAATGAGCGACGCCGAGGGGCTTGGCGGAATGGTCGAGGACCAGAACTGATTCGCCCGGCTGGGCGGCGCCGCGATCGGTAATATCAGAGGAAAAGATCCAGGGATGGCCGCCGGCGAACCGTTGGGCCGCGCGGCGGCTGATCCGAACAGAGTTCATGCGAGACGCTGGAGAGCAGCAATCCTCTCTTCCGTCGCGGGGTGAGTGGAGAACAGGCGCATCATGCCGCCACCGCCGAACGGTTTCATGATCCACATGTGAGCGGTTGACGGAGGGGCGTCCATGGGGATGCGTTGCGCCCAGGAATCGAGTTTGCGGAGCGCATTGATCAGACCATAAGGCGAGCCGGTGTACTTGGCGGCGGTCGCGTCGGCTGAAAATTCGCGGGTGCGCGAAATAGCCATCTGAATGATCATAGCGGCAATGGGCGCGAGCAGGAACATCAACATGGCCGCGATCGGGTTGGGAGCGTCCTCGTCGTCGGAGCGGCGGCCGCCGAAAAAGAAGGCCATCTGGCCGAGGAAGGAGATGGCGGAAGCGATGGTGGCGGCGACGGACGAGATCAGGATGTCGCGGTTCTTGATATGACCGAGCTCGTGGGCGATGACGCCTTCGAGTTCCTCTTCATTCATGAGCCGGACCAGGCCGGCGGTGACGGCGACGGAAGAATGATTGGGATTGCGGCCGGTGGCGAAAGCGTTCGGCGAATCTTCCGGGGTCACCCAAAGCTTGGGCATCGGCAACCCCATGCGCTGGGTGAGCCGTTCGATCAAGGGCGCAACCCGGTAGTAGATATCTGAATTTTCGGAAGGCGAGAGCGGCTGGGCGCCGGACATCATGAGCGCCATCTTCTCGGAGAAGAAATACGAGAAGAAGTTCATGCCGATGGCCATGGCGAGGCCGACGTAGAGTCCTTTTTCGCCGGCAATGGCACGGCCTCCGAAAAGGAGAATGCTGGACATCAGTCCTAGCAGGAACACCGTCTTCAAACCATTCATAGCGAGATCCTTTGTGTTACTACTCTTTCATTCTCATTGATTCCTCAGACAGGCGGCAAGGTTCCAGGAATCGGAAACCGCTTCAGGCTCAGGCTGAGACACGAAAAGCCCGAGCGCGCGATGGGCCCGGGCTTCGCCGTGGAGGAATGGTTGACCGTTTGGGTGAGTGTTGTCGATTTAATTGGCGTGTACGTTTACCTTCACCGACTTCGGCTTGGCGATTTCCTTTTTGCCAATCGTAATGGTGAGTACGCCGTTTTTGTAGTCGGCGTTCAATTTTTCGGGATCGACCGTTTCGGGCAGCGTGAACGCGCGGACAAACGAACCGTAGGCGCGCTCGATGCGGTGATACCCTTTGCCCTCATCCTTCTTCTCGAACTCGCGCTTACCCTTGAGGGTCAGCGTGCCGTTTTCGAAGCTGACTTCGATATCTTCCGCCTTCACGTCGGGAACATCGGCCTTGAGAACGAGTTCGTTCTGGGTTTCAACGATGTCGACGGGCGGGGTCCAGGGTTTCGAAAGGTTGCCGCCGTTGGAGAAGAACTGGTCGACGAGGGAATCGAAAGCCTGGAAAGCGGGCGCGAGGTCCGCGTGGGCAGAATCGAGGGGACGGTATTTGATAAGCATGTTAGTGATTAACCTCCATAGAAATCTTACTCACAATCTCAATATAAAATATGAGTATCATGCTGTCAATATATTTTCTTCAAAAAATTGAGATCCAAAAAAACAAAGCGGCCAGAACACCCCTTTATGGGTATTCCAGCCGCTTTCTATCGACGAAAAAAACTACAGCTTTAGAGTGAGGCCATTACTTAACGGTTAAGCTGAACTCGCGAAGCAGTGCATGCGGCGCCGCCGGTTCGCTCACCCGAACCCAGTACTCACCGGGACGGAGCGGCCGGTCGGCGAGGACCGGGAGGCGTGCGCCAGCGGGCGTAGCGCGCGTCGTGAAGACGGAATCGCCCGAAGCGGTAGCAATCGTGACCGAGTAATTTTCCCGCTCCGCGATACCGCGCAGGTCGAGCGAGAGCTGCAACCGGTAATTGGCAGGGGCGGTGACGCCGATGCCGTTATCGCCTCGCGTCGATTCCAGATTGACAGCATAGGTTCCGAGCGCCTGCTGTTCGGGGCGCGGTACAAGCATGACAATAGCGAGGACCCCGGCAGCGACGGCGCCCAAGGCGTACGTCGGCCGGACGGGTACAAGAGAGTGGAAGAACTCACGGATCCGAGCGCCGAGGCTCGGCTGGACGGTAGGTACTTTGACCGCGGCATGCCGGAGTGCTTGCAGGAAGTCATCAAATTCCTGAAGCTGATCCTGGCAATCGGCGCAGAGCAAAAGATGCTCTTCGACGCGAACCGACTGCTCCTCCGACATCCGACCCATTGCGTACAGTTCCAACTGTTCTGGTTCGATATGTGATTCAAAAGTAATCATTGGCAACGCCCTTTCCGGCGAGAAATGTCCTGCAACGAGCCTCCCAGGATCCCATCCGGGAGACTAAAACAAACTTCTGAATGAGAAGTGCTATGTGGTGGGGAAAATTCTCAGACCTTCAAATAGATTCGTACGTTCTGACGAGTGGGCGGCCAGAAATGATCGGGTTAGGCGCTCTGGCGAAAGAAGCGGCCCATGGCTTTGCGAACGAGTTTGCGGCGGCCGAGTTCTCCGAACCTGGTTTTGGCGCGCGATTTCAACAGCCGGAACTGGGTTTCCGACAAGCCCATCTCGTCGCAGATGACCTCTTGGGGTTGTTCCTGAATATAGAACCGGGTCAGGATTTCGCGGTCGCGCTCAGAGATCTCGTCGAGAACCTGGCGCATGATGGCGGCGCGCTGCTCCTGGATGGCGGCTTCTTCGGGATTGGATGCGCGGTCGGGAATACTATAGCCGTTTTCCATGTCGGCCTGATCGCGCCGCGTCTGGACGGCGACATCGATTTGGGCGGCGACCTGGCGGCGGACGATGGTGCGGATATAGCCGGGGAGGCGTGCGGGTTCACGCAGTTCACCGCGCCGGATCGCGTTTACCACGACAAGAAAGGCGTCGTGGATCTTGTCGTCGAGTTCTTGCGGACCCAGTTGGCGGCACAAATAAAAGCGGACACCGCGGAGAAACAGCTTATACAGCTCTTCGAGTCCCGCTTGTTCGTTGGATTGGACAAGTTCAACGAGACGGATCCAGCGGGAGTGATCGAAAGTTTGCAGATTGGGATTGGGATTGTCCGTGCCAGAGGACTGAGTGGGCGGTTGCGGATCTGGGTCGGAGGGCGCTGTGGGCGGCATGAGTAACCCGGTAGAAGCAGCTGCGGACATGATACGAGTACCTTTCTGGTACGAGACCTGCGGACAACCGGTGCCGCAGGGGACTGAACGTATAAAACCGCAGCGGACAACGGTTAAGGGGTGCGAGGCTGCTACCGAAGAGAGTGGCGCTGAACAGCGAGCCACCCACGCGAGATCATACCAGAGATTTTCTGGTTTTGGTACTGACCGTGACGGTCAGACGTAATAGTACGAGAATAGCCTAGAGTTTGTATCTCTGTCGAATGGGCTACAGATCAACAGGCCGAATCGAGAGAGGGGACACGAAAGGCGGGCACCGGTCGACTGCAGTGCTTCTGGCGATAGCGTTCGCGCGCGGACTCATCGAGCACCAGGATTTTGGGCGGCACGGGGTGTCGTTTCATACCCAGTACACTGTGGAACACGTCAAACAGCGCTCGATCTTCGTCCGGCATCAAACGCGCGACAATCTGGCGAATCGACTCCATAGAAAGCTCCCGATCAAAAAGACTTCGTTCGCAGGCACGAGCGTAATAGCAGGTTCGATACCAAAGTTGGCCATCCAAAGCCTGCGGATGGAGCGCGAACTACCGGCGTTCCCGGCCCCGAGCAACAGGATGCGACGCAAGTGGCGAGAGAACAAGCAGTTGGCGATAGCGAAAGCGAGCGGCCGTGAGAAGCGCGAAGAGGCGCCGTCGAGACGAAGCGGTTTGGAGCATGTGCCGTACGACCCGCCAAAACAGTTAGCACGGCGCAAAACACGGACAATCGCACGGCGCGGCAGAGAACGGGCTCTTTCCTGGTCGGAAGATTCTGCGGCCCAGTGAAAGCATGGTGAAAGCGTGGTGAAATCATGCTGAAAGGATGAGCTGGGTGGGGATGGACGGGCGAAATGTAACGCACCGCGCACTGGCCTGCTCTATGTGGACAGCGGAATGCTAAGACCGATTCAGGCGGAAAACATTGATGCGGCATTACTGGTGATCCGGCTGGTGGCCGGAATCATCTTCATGGCGCATGGGGCGCAAAAGCTGTTTGGTGCATTTGGCGGACCGGGATTGACGGCAATGGTGGGCATGCTGGGTCCGGTAGGCTACCTCGTCTCGATCGGCGAGTTCTTTGGCGGGCTCGGCCTGATTGTCGGGTTTCTCTCGCGCTTCTCCGCAGCGGCGCTGATTGTGATTATGTTAGGGGCCATTGCGACGGTCCATTGGGAGAATGGGTTCTTTCTCTCGCCCAAAATGGGCTATGAGTACAACCTGGCCTTGATTGGACTGCTGGCGGCGATTGTGCTGGCTGGTCCGGGGCGGTATGCAGCGGCCGGATCGGCTGGACTGGTTGAGCGCCGGTGGGTCCACTAATTAAGGGCGTGGTGAAATACGGTTCAGAAGGTGTCCACATGGGTGTGGACACGGCATGGGGGCGTGCGCCACGGCGTACGCAGTTGGCGTGTGGCAGAATGATCGTAGTTGTGACTCTGCTGAAACTGCTACAGGAACGCCGCGAGGTGGTATTGCGGGCCGCGGCTGCCCGAGGGGCTTTCGATATCAGGGTTTTCGGATCGGTAGCGCGCGAAGAGGAGCGGTCCGATAGCGATATCGACCTTCTGGTGAAGTGGAGACCGGGGACGAGTTTGCTGGATCATGCCGCGCTGATGCTCGAGCTAGAACGACTGCTGGGGCGGAAAGTGGAAATCGCCAGCGACGGTTGGATCCGG
Source organism: Bryobacterales bacterium (assembly GCA_020846745.1). Classification (GTDB taxonomy): domain Bacteria; phylum Acidobacteriota; class Terriglobia; order Bryobacterales; family Bryobacteraceae; genus JADLDI01. Next base: position 76,624 of record JADLDI010000099.1, read on the forward strand.
CCGGACATCCGGGCATCGGTATATCAGGACGCGCGACCTTTGTGATAAGGGGATGCGGAGCGACCTCGACCGGTTGAACGATGGCGGTTGCGGGGTGGAGGAGGGCCAGCTTGTGTCCACATGGGTGTGGACACGGCATGGGGGCGTGCGCCACGGCGGCGGGCCCGGACGACCCGCCGCTGATTTAAAAAGGGAAGGGTCAGACTTTGAGGGTTTCCTGGCCGGCTTTCCAGGCGCAGGGGGTTAGGCCGCCGGTCTGCAGGGCGTCGAGGACGCGCAGGACTTCTTCGGGGTTGCGGCCGATAGCGAGGTCAGTGACCATGACGAAGCGGATGGTGTTGTCGGGGTCGACGATGAAGGTGGCGCGCTGGCAGACGCCTTCGTTTTTGTCGAGGATGCCGAGGGCGCCCGACAGGTCGTGCTTGACGTCGGCGAGCATTGGGAACGGAAGCTTGGCGAGATCCTTATGATCGCGGCGCCAGGCGTGGTGGACGAACTCGGAATCGGTGCTGCCGCCGAGCACCTGGGCATTGCGCTTCAAGAATTCGCCGTTCAGCTCGCCAAAGCCGGAGATTTCGGTCGGGCAAACAAACGTGAAGTCTTTGGGCCAGAAGAAGTAGACTTTCCACTTTCCTTCGTAGCTCTGGTCCGTGATGGTGGGGAAGTCGAGGCTGTCGGTTGTAACAGTAGCCTTCACCGAGAACGTGGGAAACTTATCACCTACACCTAACATGTTGTCATAACTCCTGAAGAAAATCTTTGCGGATCCCGATTGGCGAGCATGCCGCGCCAGGACGCGTATTGAAATGCTGCGTCCGCCCCCCAAATTCCGGCTGGCGGCGCTCGCCCAAATCCTTACTCTAGTCCAGAATACAATGCGCAGCCATGATGGCCACGCGAGGTCTAAACGTTGGATGCAGGGCGGGTGGGCGAGGATGCAACGGGAGCATATAAGATAGAAGCAATTCAAACGGGAATGCGCTTTCAAAACTTGTTGGGCTTATTGAGCTTTTCGGCTATCGCGATTGTTCTGCGGGCCGACTCTCCGCGTTTTGAGCAGATGGTTGAGCCGGTGCTGAAGGCGCGGTGCGCGGAATGCCATAACGACCGGGCGCGGATGGGAGATTTGTCTGTTGCCACGCGCGATGGCTTGTTGAAGGGCGGCAAGTCCGGCGCGGCGATTGTGCCGGGGAAGCCAAGCGATAGCCTGCTGCTGACGATGGTGTCGGCGGGGACGATGCCGAAAGCGGGCCAGAAGCTGACGAGCGACGAGATTGCGACCATCCGGCGGTGGATTGAGGGCGGGGCGCTGCGGGCGGGGGAACAGGAAGCGGCGTTGAAGCCGGTGCGCGAGAGCGACGTGCACGCAATACTGGCAGCAAAGTGCTGGGTATGCCACGGCCGGCGGGAGCAAAAGGCGGGTCTCGATTTGCGGACCGTCGCGTCGATGCGGAAGGGCGGCAAGTCGGGCGCGGCGATCGCCGTGGGCAATGCGGATAGGAGCCTGCTGGTGCAGCGGATTGCGAAGCAGGAGATGCCGCCGCCGAAGCTGCAGGAAGAGTATTCGGTGCGCGGGTTGACCGAGGATGAATTGCGGACGGTGAAAGCGTGGATTGCGGCGGGCGCGCCGCTGGACGATGAGAAGCCGGTGACGGCGGCCGTTCAAAACGATCCGCTGGTGAAGGCGAAGGACCGGCAGTTCTGGGCGTTTCAGGCTCCGCAGAGGCCGGCGATTCCGGCGGGCGCGGCGAATCCGATCGATGCGCTGGCGAAGGGCACGTTGAGGAAGGAAGCGGACCGGCGGGTGCTGATCCGGCGGTTGTATTTCGATTTGATTGGACTGCCGCCGACACCGGACGAGATGGCGGCGGCGCTGGCGGATACGGCGCCCGATGCGTATCGACGGCTGGTGGACCGCTTGCTCGAATCGCCGCGTTATGGGGAGCGGTGGGCGCGGTACTGGTTGGATGCGGTGGGCTATGCGGACTCGGAAGGCGGCACGTCGGCCGATTCGGTGCGGCCGCATGCGTGGCGGTATCGCGACTACGCGATCCGGGCGTTTAACGTGAACAAGCCGTTTGACCGGTTTTTATCCGAGCAGATCGCCGGCGACGAGTTGTTCGACTACAAGGCTACGCGGGAGTATACGGCGGAGCAATTGGATTTGCTGGCGGCGACCGGATTCTGGCGGATGGCGCCGGATTCGACCTATTCGACGGAGCAGAACTTCATTCCGGAGCGGATGGATGTGATCGCGAACCAGATAGAGGTGTTCGGGTCGGCCGTGTTGGGATTGTCGGTGGGATGCGCGCGATGTCACGACCATAAGTACGACCCGATTCCGCAGCGCGACTACTATCAACTGGTTTCGATCCTGACGCCGGCGTACGACCCGTATGCGTGGCTGTCGCCGAACACGTGCCTGGGCGTGGGCGCGAACTGTAAGGACGAGCGGCAGCGGCACATTCTGCTGCGGGCGGGCCGCGAGTATGACGAAGTGATGGCGCACAATGCGCCGATCGAAAAAGCGATCGCGGAGTTGGAAGCGGCGAAGAAGGCGGCGACGGACGAGAAAAAGAAAAAGGAACTGGATGAACAGCTAGGCAAGGAGAAGGGGAAGCTAAAGGACCGGCCGAAGATCCGCGCGCTGTTCGATTTGGGGGCCGACCCGCCGCCAAACCGGATTTTGCTGCGAGGAGATGTGAATTCGCCGGGAGCGCTGGTGGAGCCGGGCGTGTTGTCGGTGCTGTCGGTGGGAGTGCCCGCGTATAAGCCGGAACCGCCGGGGTATGAGACCAAGACGACCGGCAGGCGGTTGGCGCTGGCGCGATGGTTGACACATCCGCGGCATCCGCTGACGGCGCGCGTGATGGTGAACCGGATGTGGCAGCATCACTTTGGCGAGGGGCTCGTGAGTTCCGCGGGTAACTTCGGGAAGATGGGCACGCCGCCGGCGAACCAGCCGCTGCTCGACTTTTTGGCGACGGAGTTTGTGCAAACCGGATGGGACATGAAGGCGATGCACCGGCTGATACTGACTTCGGCCACATGGAAGCAGGAAGGCGCGCCGCGGCGGCTGGATTCGGATGCGCTGCGCGATTCGATTCTGGCGGTGGCGGGACGGCTCACACCGAAGATGTTCGGGGCGCCGGACGCGATTGAGACGAAGCCCGATGGCGAGGTGGTGGGCAAGCCTGCCAAGGACGGCTACCGGCGGACCATCTATGCGACTCAGCGGCGAACGCTGCCGGTGTCGTTGCTCGATGCGTTCGATTCGCCGTTCCTGAATCCGAATTGCGTGAAACGCGGACAGTCGACTGTATCGTCGCAGGCGCTGCATCTGATGAACAGCGATTTGCTGCGGGAGATGGCGCAGTATATGGCGGGCCGCATTATCGATCAGGCGGGGGCTGACCAGAAGGCGCAGATCGAGCGGGCGTATCGGGTGGCGCTGGCGCGGCAACCGACGGATGCGGAGGCGGAGCAGGCGCGGCGCGCGATGACTGCGATTCGCGGGGAGTGGCGCAAAACATTGGATGCGAACCCGACGCCAGAGCCGCTCGACGGGCGCGCGGACTGGCTTGCCCTGGCAACGGTTTGCCACACGATTCTGAATTCAGCGGAGTTCCAATATGTCGATTGACGGGAAGATGCAACGGCGGGATTTCTTTGGACGGATGGTGGATGGGCTGCAGGGTGCGGCCTTGGCTTCGCTGTTTGGGAAGGATCTTCTGGCGTCGGCTGCCGCGCCTTCGGACTTGAAACCCCGGAAGCCGCACCATGAGCCGAAGGCGAAGGCGGTGATCCAACTGTTTATGAACGGCGGCCCGTCGCAGGTGGATCTGTTCGACCAGAAGCCGGCACTTACTAAGTACGCGGGACAGCCGCCGTCGCGGGACTTAGCCGCCGAGGTAAGGGCGGTGCGCGAAACGGGCGGGTTGATGCCCTCGCGGTATAAGTTCCAGCGCGCCGGTAAGTCGGGACTCGAGATATCGGAGATACTGCCGCATACGTCGAAGGTGGCGGATGAGTTATGCGTCATCAAGTCGATGTATACGACGCATCTCGCGCATGAAGCGGCGCTGTTTCTGATGCACGGCGGGCGGATACTGTCGACGCGGCCGACGTTGGGATCGTGGATCGTGTACGGATTGGGGTCGGAGAATCAGAACCTGCCGGCGTATGTGGTGCTGGACGATCCGAAGGGTCCGCCGGTGAACTTCATACAGAACTGGCAGGCGGGGTGGCTGCCGGCGGTGTTTCAGGGGACGCGTGTGCGGGCGGAAGGGTCGCCGATCTTGAATCTGCACGCGAAGAACGAGTATCCGTCGACGATTGTGGATATGAGCCGGAGCCTGCTGCATCGGATGGATGCGGACCATCGGGACAAGCACCCGGGGAATGCGGAGTTGGAGGCGCGGATCGCCAATTATGAGTTGGCGGCGCGGATGCAGATTGCGGCGACGGACGCGCTGGATTTGACGAAAGAGTCCAATGCGACGCGCGAGGCGTACGGCATGAACAACGAGCGGACGCACTCCTACGGGAAGCGCTGTTTGATGGCGCGGCGGCTGGTGGAGCGCGGCGTGCGGCTGGTGCAGATCTATATCGAGGGGCAGATTTGGGATAACCACAACGAGATATGGAAGGGGTTGGAATACGCGTGCGGGAAGACGGATCAGCCGGCGGCGGCGCTGGTGCGGGATCTGAAAGAGCGCGGGCTGTTGGATTCGACGCTGGTGGTTTGGGGCGGCGAGTTCGGCAGGCTGCCGATTGCCCAGGCGCCGGGCGATAAAGCGGGTCGCGATCACGGGCCTTCGGGATTTTCGGTATGGCTGGCCGGCGGGGGTGTGAAGGGCGGGACGGCGTACGGGTCGACCGATGAGATCGGGTACAGGGCGGCGGAGAACCGTGTGTCGATCCACGATTTCCATGCGACGGTGCTGCATCTGTTGGGGCTGAATCACCGGAATTTGGTGTTCCAGCGGGAAGGCCGTGGGGAGAGGATTACGGATGAGTTTCCGGCGCGGGTGGTGACCGAGATTATCACTTAGGAGGCGGTATGCTTCTGCGGACAGCGGTTGTTGGCTGTGTGATCGCCGGCCGGATGTTCGGCCAGCTGGTCGGGCTTTTCGCGGAACCGGAGAAGGTTTGCGACCTTCTGGTAGAGGAGGGGTTTCGCAATGCGAAGTGGGCTCCGGCGGCGGTTGGATACGGCTGCTCGCCGACGAACCTTCGGTTGGACTACTACGTTTCGGGGGACGATCCGCTGCTCGTGAAGCGGGTGAAGCTCGTGCTGGACCTGACGCACGAATCGGGGACGGTGGAGGAGCGGACGGCGGAGTTCGTTCGGGTGGTGAAGAAGTTGATGGAAGGATTGGGGCTGAAGGCAACGCCGGAGTTGGTGGCGGCAATCAACGGGACGAAGCCGCTGCGGTTTGTGCAGAAGGGGGCGCGCGTGACGTTCGATCCGGGCGCGAGGCCGTACAAAATGCAGGCATTGACGGTCCGCGATGCAGGGGTGCGGGTGGTGACGATTCCGCGGGTGCCGAAGGATTGAGACCAGAAGGTTCGCACTACACGGAGCGCAACTCATTCGCGGAACGAGGGGAAGGGGCGGTTGGATAGCGGGTCGTAGGCCCAGTGGAATTCGAGTTCGTAGGCGAGGGAGCGGGCGAGGCCGTCGAGGTCGGGGAACAGGGTGGCATTGGTGATGTTCATTTGATAGAGGTCGCGCATGGCGGCGGTGCGAAGGGAGTTGGAGGTTAGGGTGAATTTCACGATGGCGTTCTCGCCGCCTTGTTCAGCGACGATTTGTTCGACGGAAACGTCTAACACGCCAGGCATGACGAAGGTGCCGGATTGGGCGATGAGGCGCTGGTTCATGCGCTGGGGTTCCCCGATTACTACCACCGGGTGCGTGTTGGGGAGGAAGTATCGCTCGTAGTTGCCGACCGTACGGGGGCCGATTCGTTCGAGTTCGACGGGTTGGCCGTCCTCGGAGATTTGGATGCTCTGTTCGGAGAGGCGCGGCGGGCAGATGGCCCAGACGGCGGCGTCGGTGCGGGTACGTTCGAGGGCGAAGAAGGCGGCGACGTAGGGCGACCAGGTGAAGTCGAGCAAGCGTGTGGGCGCGCCGTGGTGTTGCATAAGCGCGAGCCATTCGAAGGTGTCGTCTTCAGCCGGGGGACTTTCGAGGAACAGGTGGGACTTGCGGCGGAAGATGCGGACGATGCGCTGTTCCTGGCGGGACCAGACGTCGCGGTGGACGCCATACGCCATGAGATAGCGCGAGAGGGAACTGTACATGGGCCAGGACGCGTCGGCGGTGCCGCGGAAGGCCCAACTGCGGAATTCGTCGGTTTCGAGCTGGTCGCGGAAGTCCTTCCAGGTTTCGATACGGACTTCGCGGAAGTGGCTGACGGTCCCGTTAGCGCGGCTGGACATCGGCTGATTTCAGGGTATCAGCGGAGGTAGGCGCTTAGGGCTGTTTGGGTTGGAGCCAGCGCTCTTTCTGGCGGACGCGGTCGGCAGGACCGGCGGCGCGTTTGGGGGCATAAAGCGCTTCTTCCCAGGAACCGTAGCCCGGATTGGGCAGGAGGAACCACTTGCGGCCCCAGTTTTCAAGGTAAGGCGCGACGAGGATAGCGCGCTGTTCGATGGAGGTACGGACGCCGGGGAGGAAGTCGCCGAGGTCGTCGCCGATCAATAGGAGGATGCGGTAGGTTTTGGCGATTTCCTGGCGGCGGGCGGTTTTCTCGCTGGTGTTCCATTCGGGGCGGTCGCCACGGCAGAGGAGGGTTTCGGGGCTGGCGGGGAAGCCTGCCTTGTTGAGGTTGGCGAGGGTGGCGGATTTCTGGCTCTGGTCGCGGTTGGTGACGAAGAAGACTTTGACACCGCGCCGGTCGGCGTACTGACAGAACTCGGCGGCGCCTGGGATGGCGACGGCCTGCTGTTCCTTTACCCACTGGTCCCACGACTTGGGATCAAAATCGGTGTGGGTGACGACCTGGCGGGCCTGGCCGGGGGAATTGTCGAGGACGGTTTCGTCGATGTCGAGGATAATGGCGGGCTTAAGCTTCCTAAAGTTGCCGGTCTGTTCGATTGCGGCGGTGGACTTCTTATCTTTGAGGGCGCGGCTAAGGGCGGTGGTGGCGGCGCGATAGGTTTGGAGGCAGAGTCCGCGCCATTCGGGCGCCGTTTGAACCCAGAGGGTGGGGATGAGTTTCTGGTGGGTGGCGGGTTCGGGTTGCTGGGGGAATAAGCGAGCGGTCAGCAGCAGCGTGACCGGGAGCAGGTGGCGCACCTGAACAGGCTAGCAAACGGGGTGCGGGGGAAAAGCGAAACAGCCGGGGAGGCGGTACTCCCCCCGGCTGTAACGGTTAAGATCGCTGCTTGTGGCGCTTGGGCCGCGGGATTAAGAACCCTGCGCGGCGGCCTGCGACATCTGGGTGGCGATACGGTTGAAGATGGTGGTGATGCTGGTGGCGACACCAGGCATAATTGCGCCGGCGGCAACGGCGACGAAGCCGGCCATCAACGCGTATTCAATCAAGTCCTGACCACGGGTATCCTTCCAGATCCGCAGTTTCCAAACGATGCTAGTAAGCTTTTTCATAATCTCTTTCTCCTCTCCCTACAAAAGGGTTTTTGTATGTCTGACTCATTGATAACATTTGGGCTTTACGCGCTAAATCGAGTAAAACCCTTAAAGAATCCATTTAAGAATGCGTAGTACCCTCCGTTCGTAGAAGTTCTTGACCGGGTGGTAAGTCGAACGGCTGAGCGAGGTGACGAATAGATTCACCACGCTGTTCGATGTCCTGCTCGCGCCAGGCGCCCGGGAGTTCTCCGGCGCTCAGGTAATCGATACGGTCGGGCGCGATATGCATGAGGCGGCTGCAGGTGGCGTCGGCTGCCACGACGTCACGGCTCATGACGATGAGGCCCGCGGGCTTGGCAGAGCCCTGGATGGGTCCGTTGCCTTCCATGGCGACGATACCGTCGACGATCGCCACCGTGTTCGGAACGAGGCGGTTGATTTCCAGGATCGACCGGCTAATTCCTTCGTAATGGAGCGGGTTTTTGGGCCACCCATAAACCGAGCCGGGGATGAGGCCGAATAGGTTTTTCATCGACAGGGTGACGCCGGCCCAGTGATGGGTTTTCATGCGCGGCAGCGAGATGACGATGTCGGCGGCGAGGACCGTTTGAGGCAGATAGATCTTGCCTGCCGGGAATCGCGAGCGCAGCGCGACGACCTCGTCCCGATTCAGGTCGGTAAAGAGGTCTTCGAAATGGGGGATGTGTTTGAAGTAGCCGGCTTGTTCGGCGATGCCGAGGGTGTCGCGGCGATGGCCGGGCCCTTCGCCGATGCGGACGTCGGCGGCGCCCATCGATTTGGCGAATTCGACGGCGGCAGCGACGGTGAGCGCGCTGGTGTTGATGGGCCGCGTGGAGTCGAATTCAACGAGATTGGGCTTGAGTAGGACACGTTTGCCGCGCAGGTCGAGGCCACAGAGTTTGGCGGCCTGGCGAAGGGTGGCGACAAGGTCGACGGAGTAGTCGTTCGCTTTGACGATCGCGACGGCCGAGGGACGGCGGGCGGCGGTTGCGGTTGCACCGCGGCGGAGGCCGCACCCGGATAGAGCGGTGGTGGCGAGCGCGGCGGCGGAACGGAACCAGTTGCGGCGTGTCATGTGAGACCTCGCAAGGAAAGGGGGCGGCAGGATCTGGAGTTTTCGCCGAGGCACTCGAGCGCCGTGAGGAGAACGTCGTTGGAACGGTTCGCTAGAGGCGCCGGGCCGGAGGGGAGGTTGTGCAGTTGGCGGGCGAGGCGGAGCCAGGCCGCACCGAGTGGAGAAACCTGTTCGACGGGCCACTGGCGCAAGCGGTTGAGGGCCGAATCGGGCTTGGGGCTTTGCTGCAGGCCGATGAGGGCCATGGCGGTGGTTTCCGGGAACGATTCGAGCGGGATGCCCAATGCCTCTGGAGCGCCGTAGTTCCAACCGCCATCGGGGCAGCGGCGGCCGAGGAGCATGCGCTCGGCCGTTTGCACGCGGTATTCGATTTCGTGGGTGCGGCTGATGCGATGGCGGCTCAGGATAAGGTAGCGGCGCAAGGCCACCAGAGCGTGCGAGGTGGGTTCTACCCAGGAGTTGGTTCCGGCCACCCAGGCCCAGCCGAACGAACCGCCATCGGCGGGCACGCCACCGGATTGGATGCGGGTGAGCAGGCGACGCCAGAGGGAGCCTTCGGCGCCTCGCGTTTGCGCAAGCCAACAGGCGGCACGGTCGACGGAACCATCGATGGTAGCCGAAGCAAGGTGGAGCGTTACAAACAGAGAGGTGGCCCAGGAGGGTTCGTCGATGGTGGCATGGGGACGGACAGAGCCGTCGGCGTGCTGCCACGATCGGAGAACACTGAGCGCCCTCCGACAGCGCTCAGTGTAGGCCTCCGAATCGATCAGGGCGAGAGCGGCCCAGGCTGTGGGTTCCAGCCACGACGAATTGCCGCGGTGATAGCCCCAACCGCCATCCGGATTCTGGATGGAGGCGAGCCAGGCACGACGCTCGTCTGCGTACTGCACCACCCTTCGTATCGGCGGGAATCGTACGGGGCTTTAGCGGTTGATTAGAATGTGGGCGTGAATCCGTTCCAGGTGGTGAAGACAAACTGGTCGCCCGGCGATCGGCGGGAAATAGAGGATTGGCGCATCGAACGCCAGGAGGGTCTGGAGTATGACTCGTACCGGAGGGTGTATATGGCCGATGGCCGGGAATGGGTGATTGTGGGGCAAATCATGAAGCCGGACGGCCGCAAGTACTACATATTGGAATGCATGGAATAGGGATGGCGGCTGATACGCTGAAGACATGATGTGGTTGTGCGCGCTGGCGGTGTGGGTGGTGAACCAGCCGGTCGCCAATGTGTATAGCGAGCCCTCGGTGGAGGCGGGCGTGGCGACACAGGTCCTGTATGGGGTTCCCGTACGGGAGGTCGCGCGGAAGGCCGAGTGGCTGGAGATCCGGACCGAAGAGGATTACCCCGGGTGGATTCCGGCGGCGGCATTGCGAAAGTTGGAGAAGCCCTATGCCCGAGAAGGGCGCACGGTGCGGATCGACGCGCTGGCGGCGCACCTGTATCGCGAGGCGGATATCACGAAGCGCGCGCCGGTGCTAACGGTGCCGTATGAAACGGCGCTGGAGGTGACGGCGGAACCCGACGACGAGGAGCGGCGGTGGATGGAGGTGCGGCTGGTGGACGGGTCGCGGGCGTGGCTGCAACGGGGCGACACGCTGGTGGACGGGCGGACGCTGACGGTGGAAGAGGCGATCGCGCTGGCGCGGCGTTTTCTGGGCTTGCCGTATACGTGGGGCGGCGCGTCGAGTTTCGGCTACGATTGCTCGGGGTTCACGCAGATGCTGTGCCGGCGCCGAGGGATCAACATCCCACGGGATTCGCGGCCGCAGGCCAAGGCGCTGGAGGCGATCGGGAAGTCGGACTTGCGGCCGGGTGACCTGGTGTTCTTTGGGAAGACGGCCGATCGGATCACGCATACGGGAATGTATATCGGCGGGGGCGAGTTTATCCACGCGACGGCGTGGAAGTTGCCGCGGATCCAGGTGAGCCGGTTGGACGATCCGCATTGGGCGGAGTTGCTCGTTCTGTGCCGGAGGCCCTCATGACACGGCGCAGTTTACTTGCTACGCCCGCGGTGGCACTGGCCGCCGCAAACACAGCGGAGTTTGAGGCGCGGTCGCAACGGCTGTTCTTGCGGCATACGTGGACCACGACGATGTCGTCGAGCGATTACCGCGACGTGATCTACACGGCCGTTACGCGGGACGGCATTACGGGGCATGGCGAGGGTGCGCCGATTGTGCGGTACAAAGAGTCGGCGGCGGAGGGCGTGCGGTCGCTGGAGGCGGTGCGCGCGGTGCTGGCGAAGTCTAACTGGCGGCACTATCGCAAGGTGCTCGACGAGGTACACCGCACGCTCGCAGGCAACTGGGCGGCGAAGGCGGCGGTGGACATTGCGGTACACGACTGGGTGGCGCAGAAGATGGGCGTTCCGCTTTATCAGTTGTTCGGGCTGGACCCCGCAGGGACGCCGTTGACGACGTTTTCGATCGGCATCGATAACCCCGAGATGACGCGGCAAAAGGTGCGCGAGGCGGAGCCGTATCCGGTGCTGAAAATCAAGGTGGGCCTGGATACCGATGAGGCGACGCTCGATGCCGTACGGAGCGTGACGAAGAAGCCGCTGCGGGTGGATGCGAACGAAGGGTGGAAGACGAAGGAAGAAGCGGTCAGGAAGATCAACTGGCTGGAGTCGCAGGGCGTGGAGATGGTGGAGCAACCGCTTCCGGCGGCGATGCTCGAGGAGATGAAGTACGTCAGGGCGAAGGTGCACATCCCGGTGCTGGCGGATGAGGCGTGTTTGCAGCCGGGCGATGTGCCGAAGCTCGCGCCGTACTTCGATGGCGTGAACGTGAAGATCGATAAGTGCGGCGGACTGCTGCCGGCGCTCAGGATGATCGAGATGGCACGGTCACTAAAGATGAAGGTGATGTTGGGGTGCATGATTTCGTCGTCGGTGGCAGTGACCGCCGCGGCGCACTTGTCGCCGTTGCTCGACTATGCGGATCTGGATGGGAACCTGCTGATCAGGAACGATCCGTTTGAAGGGGTGACGGTCGAAAAGGGGAAGTTGATGTTGCCCAGGCGGCCGGGGTTGGGGATTCGGGCGCGAGCGACAGAAGACAGAAGTCGGAAGACTGAAGTCGGAAGAAACTACCGTCCTGCGCAGCAGGTCGCCACATAAAGCTCCGCGGTGACGGCACAAGTAGCACCGGACACGGAACCCGTGCGTTCCGGCGCGCGTCTAAAACCCCGATAACTGCTTTCGGGTCGAGTGGTCCGCGTTCCTCAGGTACACGTGTGCATTGGTGAACTGGCGGATCGTGTGCTTGAACAGAAAACGCGATGGCTACTACGCGATGGATACAAATGCATACAAAAAGATTTGGCTACCTGCTATTGTTGCTTTTTCCGCACACTGTTGCGGCACAGGGAACGCCGAAGCTGGAAGTTTTCGGCGGCTATTCATTTATGAGCCTTTCCACTCGGTCGAGCCCAGCGATGGAGGCCGCCAATGTCAACGGCTGGAATGGTTCTATTAAATACAATCTGTCGTCGAGAATCGGCCTGCTTGCGGACTTCGGAGGCCAATACGGCAAGAGAGGTATGCGGCCGCTATCAATAGTCACGGGTGGAGTGATCAGTGATCGGCCAGGCGCTCCGTGGTTCAGCGGGAACTCCGCCGCGCAGACTGAGTTTCAGATCGTGCCTGAGCCTGCCAACATCCACCAGCACACGCTCCTGTTTGGGCCGGAAATCCGCGTTCACCGTGGCGCCCGGTTGACCGTCAACGTGCATGGATTAGCGGGGATGGCGCTCACAAGCCGCAGCGTTTTCCCTTTACGAGAACCCTACCGGCAGCCGCCGGATCTGCTGGGCAATGTGCCGCCGCCGCTAACGGAACTCAGCTATGGCGGCAAGCGGTGGTTTGCAGCCTCCGTGGGCGGGAGCGTTGATTACAGAATCACGGATCGCCTCTCGTATCGAATCATTCAGCCCGACCTGGCGGTGACGTTCACCAACCAATTTGACAGCGTTCGCGCCTACGGTAACGTGCGCCTTTCGACAGGCCTCGTGTTCAATTTTGGGCGCCGGTGATCGAATGGTTCGCTATCTTTTAGCTGCCATGTTCACGAGCGTCCTGTTGGCGCAGGACTCCCGGTTCGCGACGCAGTCCAGGCTCGTGCTGGTTCCGGTAAACGTAACCGACATGAAAGGACGTGACGTCGCCAACTTACGGGCGGATGACTTCATCGTTCTGGACAACGGCAATCCGCAGAAGGCGATGGTGGACACAATCGATACAGGAATCGCCCCTGTCGCATTAGTCGTCGCGGTGCAGTCATCGGGTATCTCGTCGGCGGTACTCGAAAAGGTAGAGAAAATCGGGTCCTTAATCCCGACATTAGTCACCGGGGAGCGAGGCTGCGCGGGACTGCTTTCGTTCGCTGAGAAAGTGACATGGCTCCAGGAATGCACAAAGGACCCCGATCTGTTCCAGCGTGCTTTGTACGACCTTAGGCCAGGCCGGCCTAAGGATGCGCGCATGCTCGACGCGGCCAACTCCGCTATCGCGCACCTGCGCAAGCATTCGAATGCGCGGCGCGTGCTGCTGCTGATCTCCGAATCGCGCGACCGCAACAGCGAGACCTCGCTTGAGTCCGTCGCTATCGCGGCGCAAAGCGCGGGAGTGGCCGTCTACGCCGCTACCTATTCGGCTTTTAAGACCGCATTCACATCCAAGCGCGCGCTTAACCAACCGCCCGAATCGAATCGCCCGAAGCGGCCTACCGATCAGACGGGTACGGTAAATGGTCAATCGCCGGGTCTGGTGAATCCTCCTCTCCCTCCGCCCGAGCAACGGGTCGACATTCTCGGTGGACTTGGCGAACTGCTGCGGCTTCATAAGGCCAACACCACGGAAGTTCTGACACGAGCGACCGGTGGCACCGCGTTCGCCTTTACCAAGCAGAAGGCGCTTGAGGAGGCCATCCAGAAACTTGGATCTGACCTGCACTCGCAGTACCTGCTCAGTTTTGTGCCGGGGGCCTCTCCGCCCGGGTATCACGCCATCGAAGTCCGGCTTGCTCGTCCGGGGGAGTTTCGCCTACGCGCTCGGCCTGGGTACTGGGCCGCCGAAGATCCGGGATCGACCACGAGGGCGCAGTAATGGCGAGTCGCAAGCCCAGCCGCGCCGGTCGTTAGATGAACAACGGGGTCGCGACGCAGCCGCTATTCATAGGTTATTATGCGAATTAAACAAACTGTTCTATCAATTGCGCTGGCCGCATTTACACTTCCAACTTTTGCGCAGTCTATTTCCTTCGGGGTAAAGGGAGGCGTACCGCTTACCGAAGCCTTCTCGACAGATCAACGTTATCCGGAGATCACGCAGTCTTCGGTTACACGGCGCTACGCGGTAGGCCCGACCGCCGAGATCGGCCTGCCGATCCTCGGCCTCGGTGTTGAGGCCACTGCTCTATACCGCCGGATCGGGTGGGACACCAAGAGGAGCGACCCGTCAGACCCCTATCTCATCACCGTGCGGTCCGGCGCCTGGGACTTCAGTGCACTTCTCAAACACCGATTCGAACGCGCGGGCTGGCGTCCGTACCTGGGTGGCGGGGCCGCGTTGCGCCGCATGTTCACCACCAGGACCGAGGCGGAATTCCTGGGTCAGCCAAACAGGCACATCTCCAAGCAGATGGTGGATGAGTTGAAGCGCAAGAATATCGCTGGACTCGTCGCTTCGGCCGGAGTTGAACTGGGCAGTGGGCCTGTGCGGATCTCACCCGAATTGCGGTACACCCGCTGGCTGATGAACAACATCTACCCGGCCTTCCCGCTCAGCACCCAAGCAAATCAGGTAGACCTTCTCGTGTCAATTACCTTTGGGAGCCGGTGATGAACAGGACGACGAAAATTGTAGCGGTGGCGGCGCTCGCCTTGTGCAGCGCGTCGAGTGTGCTGGGGCAGCGCGTGTCGTTTGGTTTCGTCGGAGGCACGCCGCTTACGCGCGATTTCCCGATTACCAGAATGTTTTACACGAACCCGGAGATCTCGAATGATCTGATCGCCTTCGACTGGTTCTCCGATACCCGAACTTTCCTTGCGGGCCTATCCGTAGAGATTGACTTGGGCAAGGGCATCTCTCTCGAAGGGAACGTCTTGCACCGTACCCTTCACCTTCAGAGGCGAAACGTCTTTCCCAACGGTTCTTCGGAGTATCTGGGCGAGGTCACTCCCAGCACTTGGGAGTGGCCGATTTTGGCAAAGTACCGGCTACCAGTGCGTGGGGCCGTGCGGCCATTCATTGAGGCGGGACCATCGTTCAGAACCCGTCATAACCAGGTCCCGGCGGAACCGTCGCAGTTTGGGGCTACGGCCGGGACGGGCGTCGAGTTTCGGTTTGGCCGGTTCAAGGTCTCACCGGCGCTGCGGTATACGCGATGGCAGTACGACGGCGATTTTCCGCGAGCGGCGACAAAGCGCGATCAGATCGAGTTTGTTACCGGCATCAGTTACGCGACTTCCATCCCGTCCTGGCAACTGGGGAAAAGAAAGCTCCGCCTTGGGCTGGTCGGCGGCACACCACTGACCGGTGGGCTAAAGGAACTGCGCCGGCCCGAACGCCTCGACGAGGAGCAGGGCTACATGGGCGGCATCGCAGTGGAATTGGATCTGAGCCGCCGTGTGTCGATTGAAGTGAATGGCCTGTATCGTCCGTTTCGCGCTCGCAGCTACGGCGCTCAATTCGACCCGTCCGGCGCTCTTATTCCAAGCGATTATGGTTTCGAGTTCACGGTCGTGACTTGGCAATTCCCCGCTCTTGCGAAGTACCGCTTGCTGCCCGCGTCGAAGGTCCGTCCCGTGCTTGAGGCCGGTCCGTCGTTCCGCGCGGCGGGCAACCTGAATGGTTACAATCCGTCGCACTTCGGCATCACTGCCGGCGGAGGAATCGAGACAAGCTACAGGGCCATGAAGATCAGCCCGGTACTGCGATACACGCGGTGGGCGAAAGATCCAGCAGGCACTGTGCGATCGGCCAGCACCGCGGCGAACCAAGTGGAATTCCTGTGTTCGTTCACTTTCTGAGGGCTTTGGAGGGCTTCGCGTGGGGCAACCCGTCGGTCGTGCTCCGGGCTCTGGCCGGGGGGCATTGGACGATTTGGGGGACGATTGGGGAGGTAGTGCCGGCTCCGGTTCGCGTTGTTGACCAGCCCCGGTTATAAATTGACATCCACCACTTCGTCGAAAATATCGGTCGGCACCTTGACGCCGTAGATGCGGAAGCGGTCGAGTAACTTTGGTGCGACGCCGGTCGCCTTGAAGCGGCCCTGCACCTTGCCCGCGTCGTTCACGCCCAAGCGTTCAAAAGTGAAGATTTCCTGGAGCGATACCGTATCGTCTTCAACGCCGGTTACTTCGGCGATGGAGACTACCTTGCGAGTGCCGTCCTGTAAGCGGGAGATCTGGACGACTAACTTGATGGCGCTGGCTAACTGCTGGACGACCACGCGGGTGGGCAGTTCTAAGTCCGCCATCAGGACCATCGCCTGCAAACGGGAAAAGGCGTCTTTGGGCGAGTTGGCGTGGATCGTGCTCATAGAGCCTTCGACACCGGTGTTCATGGCCTGCAACATGTCGAGCGCTTCGGCGCCGCGGCACTCGCCGACGATGATACGGTCAGGCCGCATGCGGAGCGCCGTGCGCACGAGTTGGCGCTGATTGATGCCGCCCTGTTTGTTGAGGTTCGGCGGACGCGTTTCGAATTTGATGACGTGGCGCTGCTGGAGTTGGAGTTCGGCCGTATCTTCGATGGTGATGATGCGCTCTTCTTCGGGGATGAAGCGCGAGAGCGCGTTAAGCGTGGTGGTCTTACCGGAACCGGTTCCGCCGGAGACGAGCACCGTGGCCTTCGATTGGACGGTGGCGGCGAGGAAGCGCAGCATGCCGGACATGAGCGTCTTGTTGCCGATCATCTCGTCGGAAGTGATGACGTGGCGGCCGAAGCGGCGGATAGAGAGGGCGGGTCCGTCAAGCGCGAGGGGCGGGATGATGGCATTGACGCGCGAACCGTCAAGCAGGCGCGCGTCCACCACGGGGTTGGCTTCATCGATGCGCCGCCCTACGAGCGACACGATTTTCTCGATGATGTGCAGCAGGTGGGTGTTGTCTTTGAAGCGGACCGGAGAGAGCGAAAGCTTGCCCTGGCGTTCGACGTAAACGCGATTGTAGCCGTTGACGAGAATATCGGAGATGGAGGGTTCTTTAAGAAGGGGTTCCAGCGGGCCGAGGCCCAGCACCTCGTCGAGCACCTCTTCTACAATCTTATTCTGCTCGGCGGTGGTCATCGGGACGCGCTCGTCTTCAAGCAGGCGTTCCACCACGCGGCCGATTTCGGAACGGACCCGGTCTTTGGGTAGAGACGACACCCGGTCGAGGTCGAGTACGCCGATCAGCTTGCGGTGGACTTCGGACTTGAGTTCGAAGATACGGTCGGCCGAGCGCGGCGGACCAGCGGGCGCCCCACCGGGACGCGGCGGCATCGGACGGAAACTAGATCCCACGGGTGGTTCCTTTAGATATTAAATTGTAGCTGTGCGGCGGCGTACGTTGATCCGGCAGGCCGGCATGGCTGGTTTGTCATTAGTAAACCCGATGGAAGGGGCTGAGTTGCACCCATCCGAAGTCGTTGTCTTGTACGCGACCGCGGCGGCGCGATTGCCCCCCGTTCCGCCTCGCGGTTTTCGCGTGTTCCACAGAGCCTATGCGGCACGGCCGACGGTGGAAGGCGCTGTAGCGGCGTTGACGACGGGCTGCTACCCACATGCATCCGCGCGCAAGCCAGCCGTTGCGGAGTTGCTGAAGCCCACGCCTGTCTCGATTCGGGAATATCGCGGCGGAGCGTTGCCGCAGACGGGGCCGACCGCGCTTGTCGTGGTCACGGCGGCGTCGGGGGAGGCGATCGACGAACCGACAGAGACTTCCATCCACGTCCCCCTTTGGATTCGCGGTCTAGGCTTCGCACCTGCGTCCGACGAACGGCTGGTTTCACTCACCGACATCGTGCCGACCCTGCTGGCTGCGGCCACCGTTGCCATTCCGCCGAACATGCAAGGCCGCAGCCTGAGCGGGCCCGCGCGGGAACTGGTTTTCGCCTACGGCCGCTTAGGCGAACCGGGTGAGTGGCGTGCACTGATTCGCGGGTTCGACAAGATCGTCGTGGACCGGCAACTGACGATCACGCACCTCTACAATTTGGCGCTCGACCCGGAGGAATCGAACAACCTGGCGGACTCACTGAGTCACGGATTGCTGCGCGACGAGTTGCGCGCGCATCTGCGGACGGCCATGCGGCAACTGGGGGACCAGATGGACCCGTCGGGCCTCAAGCGGCGATAGACTAACGGACGCCGGCCAGCTTGCGCAAATCCGGAATGTCGAAGTAGCGGTACAGGTCGAGGCAGAACAGTTCCGGGGCATCGCGGTATTCCACCGGGCCATCGAGCAGGTCCTGAAAGCTGGTTAGTGCGGACGATAACTCCACGCCGGCGAAGCGCTCGGGTTCGATTGCTGCCGCGGCCAGCGCGAGCGTCGTGTTCCGGCGGCCCGACGCATGGACTCGCACCTTACCGCCCATCCACGCCGCGAGCGCGGTCAAATGCGCGGCCTGCAGACCGAGCGGACGCCGGCCCATAGTGGCGATCAATTGCGAGAACCCCATCGGAGAAACGGGCTTCGGCGTCATGTCGCCGCTGAAAAGAAGATTGGCCGCCAGCACACGCTCGCCCCGATTAATACGTTCGGCAACGGGGTCCACCATGCTGCGCCGGCCACCGTCGTCGAGCAGGATGGTGGCGGGCGCGTGTTCAGCCGCGGTGAGCGACTGCGTAAGAACAGCCGTGGCGCTGAGTCCATCTTTGAAATCGAACCGGTACGACCGTGTTTCCACGCCCTTACTGCGCGTATTACCGGTGGCCCATGCGTGCTCGACCGTTACGGGCGAGTACCGCAAGACAGAGCGGAGCCGGTCGCGAGTGGCCTGGCCGGTCTCGCGACGTTTGGCTAACTCCTTCGCGACGCCGGCAATGGTACGGTTATCTTCTGGTAATCCAACTCGTAACTGGTCGACTGTCTTCACTTCGGCATCGACGGGAACTTCCTTGTTAGTTTCTTTGAGGCCGAAGTGGCGTGTGAAGAATGCATAAGAGTGTTGGCGGTTGTCGAGTTGGTAGTTATGGTCGGCGGGGTCGAAGTTTTCGTGCCACGCGAGTTTCTCAGAAGCGCCATAAAGGGCGAAGAACGGGCGAACACGGTCGTAGATGTCAGGTTTCACCAGCGCGGCCCGAAAGCAACAGTCGTCTTCCGCGTTGTAGACGAGCAGCGTCGGCCGCGGCGCGCGCATAGCGGTGAGGTGTGAGTAATCGCGGCCCACCAGGAAATCGGTTGGGTTCTGTTCGATATCGCCGATGTCGCCGGGACGCTCCAGCCGAGCGGTGACGGCGGAGTAGCCGGCCACGGGTACGGAGACGGCGACACGTTCATCAAGAGCGCTAAGTACGATGGTCTGCCACCCTCCACCGGAAAGCCCGGTGACGCCCAGGCGTTTGGGGTCCACTTGCGTGTGCTGCGCCAGAAAATCGAGACCTTTGCGCATGGCGAGATAGAACAAACCGACACCGTTGGCGCCTGCTAAGTCGAGGTGTGCGCCGTACCAATGGACGTTACCGGGCTTATCCATCTCGCCGAACGAAAGCCATTCGACGTTAAGCGCGAATATGCCTTGTAGCGCCTGGTTGATGCAGCGCTTCTGCTTGTACTCCACAGCCTTACCGGGCGGGCCGACGTGTCCGTTGACGTTGAGGATGGCGGGGATGCGGCCTGTAACCTGCTCAGGCTCGTAGAGCAATGCCGAGGTCCACATGCCGGGGACTATCTCGTAGCGTAACTTGCGAATCCGGTAGCCCTTGCCTGTACCCTCGACAAAGCCGCGGTCCTCAAACTTGAGCGGCGCGTTCACCCAATCGCGCGGCCAGCCGTGAAAAACGATATTGTCGAGGATGTCGTGCCGGAGTTGACTGGCTTGGCGTGTCCAGTCGGCGGCGGAGGCCCCGGCAGGCAGAGTGGGAACGCGTGTCTTTAGATAGCGCTGCAGTTGGTATTGCACGACCTCGGGCGCCACTAACTGCGCTTCGAGGACGGGGCGCAGGCGGCGCACGTCCGCCTGGCCCCAAACCGCACTGGTGATCAGAACACCAGCGGCCAGCCTAGAACGCATACCGCAGTCCAAGTTGAACGATGCGCGGTGATCCCGCCGAGGTGATTCTACCGAAGGTGGAGTTGATGCGGCTCGTATTCGGGCTACCCAGAGTCGTGTGGTTCAGAAGGTTGAAGAACTCGGCCCGAAACTCGAGTTTGTGCCCTTCCGAGTACGGCATGACGAAGGATTTGAACGCGGAAAAATCGATGCCGGAGGATCCCGGCGCCCTGATCGTATTGCGCCCGATCGTGCCGAATGTACCCGGTGCGGGTTCACGAAACGCCGCTGTGTCGAACCAGCGGAGGATCTGCTCGCCACGCGACCTGCCGCCCGCCAGGGCGGGGTTTCCGATGATATCTACTCGATCGAGACCGATGCCGGTACGCGAGATGTCCACGCCGTTGGAGATCGTCAGCGGACCTCCGGTTTGCGCCGTGATGATCCCGTTGGTCTGCCAGCCACCCAGGAGGTACTTCGCTGGACCACTTAGCTTAAACGGTAGCACCCAGTTAAACGAGGCAGTTAGCCGTCCGGCACGGTCGAAAGCGGACAGCCCGTAATCCTTTTCAATTGAGTCGTAGGGGTAGGTGTTGCCATTACCTTCGAAGGCGGTGTTCGATAACAGGTCCAGGCTTTTCTGCCAGCTATAGCCGGCGAGGAAGGTTAGCCCGCCGCTGAACCGGCGTTCGACACTTAGCACGAGAGCATTGTAGTTAGAACGGCCGTAAGTGCCGGCGAAAGTGATCTGAGTGAATTCGGGACGCAGCCGGCGCTGGTCGGTGTTGGCGATCGTCGCGCCAGGGCCGAAGACAGCGGGGTTCAGTTCGGCCGCATGAAACAATCGGCGGCCCGCCGCACCCTGGTAAGCCGCCCGGAATACCATCGATCCGGGCACGGCTTGTTCAAGGGTGAAGTTCCATTGGTGGATGTTGGGGTAAGTGAACTTCGGGTCGAAGCCGACAATCAGGAACGGGGTCGGGAACCGCTGCGAGGGCGCGATTGGCCGCGACACCGGGAATGGATTGGTGAATCCCCGATAAGGATCCTGTGTGCTGAAGGGTGCGGTGATATCGACTCGCACCGAGTTAGGCGGCGATGTGACCTGGCGGTTGTAAGTGAGCGCAGGTGTCTGGTCGTGGAAACGGCCGTAACCGCCGCGGATACTCGTTTTGCCATTGCCGAAGATATCGAGCGCGAATCCAAGCCGAGGATCGACAATGCCCCAGGCGGCGTTGACTCCGGAACTGGGAACACCAGGATCTCCAGCCGCCAACTGCCCGGGCGGGAGGTTCGGGAAACGCTGGGACCGCACGCCGCTTCGATACGCCTCATCGTTGAACTGCGAGATCTGGTTGGCGGGAATGTCAGAGAAGGGAATGAACGGATTCCAGCGCAGCCCCAAGTTGACGGTCAGGCGGCGCGACACCTTGAAGTTATCCTGGACATACAACCCATAAAGGTTCCGGAGCAGGTTGTTATAGAGCATCGAGATCTGAGTAAATGCACTCGGCTTGCCGACCATGAAGTCAGCCAGATTGTCACCCGAGAACCGGCCGCCGAACGTGTATGAGCCGTCGGAGAGGAAGTCCTGATCGAGAATGCTCTGCTCACGCAGGACGTCGAACCCCCACTCCAATTCGTGTTTTCCTTTGATCCAAGTCCAGCCGTGCTGGAAGTTGTACTGGTTGCGCGGGACACGATAAAGAGCGTTGTAACTCTGACTGAAATACTGACTGATCGACATGCGGAACGTAGTGGTAGCAGATAGCGTCGGCACATTGATTCCAAGCTCACGGTGTCCGGGGAACTCATCCGGGCCGTATGCGATGTTAGAGGCGCGGTTGTAACTCAGCGTGGTATTGGTGAGTAGCGTGGGTGAGAGCGTGCCGGTGTAGTTAAGGACGGCACTCTGGCTCTGCCAGCGGCGGTCCGGCAAGGCGGTGAGAATGTTGGTTTTGTCGATAATCGCCGGTACGCTCAGTCCGTCGTAAAAGAATCGGCCACTCAACTGGTGCTTGGTGGAGAATTGGTGATCGATGCGGAACAGATACTGGTTATCAGTTTGCTTTTCGCCGCGCTCATAGAAGATTAAACCGTCGGCGGAAGCGGCCGTCGGTACGTACTCCAGAACTTTCAATGCGATGGGATCAAGCTGAGAAGCTGGAATGATGTTGCCGGGGATTGGCTGGTTTGTGCGGGGATCGATAAGCGCCTGGCGCAGCGCCGAGAAGTCGCCGCGCCGTTGCGGCGCCGTCGCAACAATGGAGGTTAACGAGGAAGGGCGCGAACGGATCTGGGTTCCTTGCCACGAGCCGAAGAAAAAGGTCCGGTTCTTTACGACAGGTCCACCGAAGGCGAACCCGTACTGATTGCGCTTCAAGCCGTCGTTAGTCGGAGCAAAGAAGTTGCGGGCGTTCATTTTGGCGTTGCGGAGATACTCAAACGCGGAGCCGTGAAATGAGTTAGTGCCCGAGCGAGTTACGATGTTTACAACGCCGCCGCCGCGGCCGGCGAATTTGGCGCCGTAGTTATTGGTTTGATAGCTGAATTCCTGCACGGCATCCGGGTTCGGCAGAACGTTGGCGACTTCGGTATACGGATCCTCGTGAATGCCGCCATCCATGACGAATGTGGTTGAGTTGCCGCGCCCACCGCTGGCGGAGATCAACTCACTGCCTGCTTCGGGCCGTGTAGCGGCCTGGTTGAATGTGCCCGAGGCGGTGAGAGTTCCGGGTGTGACTCGCAACAATTGCAGAACGTTGCGACCATTCAGGGGAAGGTCCGCCACCATTTCTTTGGTGATGACGGTGTTCAACGTTGCGCCACGCGTATCCACGGCGGCGGCTTGCCCAACTACACTGATCGCTTCGCTCACCTGCCCTAGTTGCAATTGTGCGTTTGCCGTTGCGTTCTGGTCTACCTGAAGTACAAGTTCCGGGATTCCGAAGGTGGAGAACCCTTCTTTAGTTACGGTGATCGAGTAAGGTCCGGCTGCGAGCGCAGTCACAGTGTAGTTACCCGTATCGTTGCTCGTGACCGACCGTTGAATGCCGGTACTGGTGTTCTTGACAGTTATCACGGCGCCGGGCACTGGTGCGCCCGTCGAGTCTGTTACGATGCCGGCGACCGACGCAGTTGCTCGCTGCGCGGCAGCCGGGTTGGACAAGGAAAGGAGGGCGGCAAGACACAGCAGGGTTGCAGGAAGTTTTGGCCAGTTCATCTTGGATTGTCCTTCGTCCGAAGAATTATATTCGAATTTGATGGCCAATGAAACGAAATCCATTGAGATGATTGAGATGGCCTGCCGCGCCATCGGGGTGGTACGAAGTCCAATCACGGACCGTCCGGCGATGACACCGCTCGGTGTGCCGGCAGCGGTAGAGGTGTTTGCAGAGTTCGCGCCCGCGCTGTGGCGGTTCGAGAAGCACAGCCATATCTGGGTGTTTGGGTGGCTTGACAAGGTGGGTCGCGACGCGTTGCAGGTTACCCCACGCGGGGTGAAGGATCAAGGTGAAGAAGGGCTGCATGGCGTGTTCAGCGTGCGGTCGCCTACGCGGCCAACGCCGATCGGGCTCACCGCGGCCCGGGTGTTGTCGCGCGAAGGCAATCGAATCGAACTCGACCGGCTGGACTTTATCGACGGGACGCTGGTGGTGGACATCAAGCCTTACCTGGTAACGCGCGACATGATCTATTGCGCGCGGAATTATCAGATAGGCAAGGCGGCGAGCAGGGAGGCGATTCGCGATGCGCTGCTGATGCAGGCGGAGATGTACTGCGGCGAGGTGACCGAAGACGCGCGCTTCGCGGCCGAGCACATCGCGCGGTTTCGGGCAGAGCAGCTCGGTTTCGTGGATCCGAAGGCGTGGCGGTTTCAGGTGCCGCGGTCGCGGCCGGGCCTGGTGGATGCGGTGCTCGCGATGACGCGGGTGCGGTTTGGGAACGGGGGGATTGAAATCACCAACGGCGATGAATTCGTGATTGGGGCGGAAGTGGTTGACGGAGCATGCGTTGTGAGTAGAATTGCATGCGTATGACGTTAGGCGATAACATATTGGAAGATGCCGACTCTACAGATCCGGGACTTGCCGCCTGACATCTATGAACAACTGGTGCAAGCCGCTGAGCGCGAACACCGCAGTTTGGCGCAGCAGGCAACGGTTCTCCTGGCTAAAGCGCTTGGCTTCAAAGAGTCCAATCGAGAACGTAGGCGTGCGATCCTGACCGATCTTCGTTCATCCGGCAAGCGGTTCAAGTTCCCTCCAGGATTCGCTCCAGAGGATTTGATCCGAGAGGACCGTCAACGTTGATTGTTGTCCTCGACGCGAGCGCCGCTGTGCGGGCTGCTTATGATTCGGACGATCGAAAGTGGGAGTCGATCATCATTGATGCGGACCTCGTTCTGGCTCCTGAACTGTTTGGCGCTGAAGTAGCGAATGCGTTTTGGAAATATGCGCGAGCCGGTCTCCTCTCTAAAGAGGAAGCTGCCGCGCGATTCCGCAAGGCATTAGGACTTGTGGACGAATTTCGGACCGTGTCCAATTTTGCGTCGGAGGCCTTTGATCTCGGCGTTCTGCTTGAGCGACCGGTCTATGATCTGTTTTACGTAGTGCTTGCCCGCCGCGAAAGCGCTAAACTTCTCACGGCGGACAAGGGGCTTGCGAACATTGCCCGCCGCCTTGGTGTTTCTGTTGTAGCGGTACGCTAACTGGCCCGCGTTACGCCAGCATTTTCTTTACGACGTTCCCGTGTATGTCAGTCAGGCGGAAGTCGCGGCCCATGTGGCGGTAAGTTAGTTTGGTGTGGTCGAAGCCGAGGGTGTGCATGATGGTGGCTTGTAAGTCGTGGACATGCACTTTGTCTTCGGCGATGAAGAAGCCTAACTCGTCGGTCTTCCCGATCACTTGGCCGCCTTTGATGCCGCCGCCGGCTAGCCACATGCTGTAGGCCATAGGGTGATGGTCGCGGCCGGCGTTGTCGGCTTCGGCGGTGTTGCGGATTTCGCAGACAGGCGTGCGGCCGAATTCGCCGCCCCACACCACCAGCGTCGAGTCCAGCAGGCCGCGGCTCTTCAGGTCTTTGATCAGTGCGCCGGTGCCGCGGTCGGTAGAGTCGCAGTTCTCTTTCAGGCGCTTGTTGAGCGTGGTGTGGCTATCCCATGAGGCGTTCATCACTAACACGAAGCGGACGCCGCGTTCGACCAGGCGCCGCGCCAGCAGCAGGTTAGTGCCGTATTCCTTCGTCTTGGGATCGTTGATCCCATACATATCGATGGTAGCGGGGGATTCTTTGGAAAAGTCGACTAACTCGGGTCCCGCGGTTTGCATACGATAGGCGAGTTCGTACGAGGCGATGCGGGAGGCGATTTCCTGGTCGCCCATAGATTCGAGGTGGTCCTGGTTGAGGTCGCGCACGGCGTCGAGGGCGGCACGCTGCGAGTTGGCGCTGATACCCTTTGGATTCGATAAGTAGAGAATCGGGTCGCCGCTGGAGCGCAGTAACGTCCCCTGGTAAGTGGAGGGTAAGAAGCCGCTCGCGAAGTTAGATGCGCCGCCGCTGGTTCCCTTCCCCGTCGCCAGGACGACGAAGCCGGGGAGATTTTGCGATTCACTCCCCAGTCCGTAGACAGTCCACGCGCCGAGCGTTGGACGGCCGAATACCTGCGATCCGGTGAACATCAGGTGCTGCGCGGGGTGGTGGTTAAACGCGTCGGTCTGCATGGAGCGGACCAGGCAGATATCGTCGGCGGATTGCGCCGTATAGGGCAACCAGTCCGATATCTCCATGCCGCACTGGCCGTGCTTCTTGAACTCGCGGGGGCTGGCGAGTACGGCCGCATTCGGCTTGGTGAACGCCAGTTGTAACTGCTTGACGATCGATTCCGGCGCGGGCTTGCCATGCCACTTCTGTAACTCGGGTTTAGGATCGAAGAGATCCATTTGCGACGGTCCGCCTTCCATAAAGAGGAAAATGACGGACTTCGCTTTGCCCTCGAAGTGGGGCTTGCGTGGCGCCATCGGATTCGGCATGGCCGCGGGCGTCCGGCCGTCGGCATGGAGCATGTCACCGAAAGCCATGGAGCCGATGCCGCAGGCTACGTCAGTTAGAAATGAGCGCCGGTTGCGCAGTGATTTGTAGTCGCGTAGGTCCATTGCGGTTACTCCCGGGTGATAAATTCGTCAAGGTTCAATAAGACACGGCTGACGCCGAGCCAGGCGCCGAAGTCGGATTTCTCTTGTTCGAAGATTTGCGCCTGCTTGTCCTGGAACTGAGCGAGGCGCTGGCGTTCGCGGTCGCTCGGGTCGCGCGACAGGGCGAGGCGGAAGGCGTAATTCATGCGGTCGGACAGGTCGCCTTGCGATTCCTTCTCCAAGCGCCACGCCATGGCTTTGGCGGCTTCGAAAAAGACCTCGTCATTCAGAAGGTTCAGGGCCTGCAGCGCGGTGTTGGAACGGGCGCGGCGGGTGCAGGCCACGTTCGAATCGGGCGCGTCGAACGACATCAACATCGGATAGGGGGTCGTTCGCTGAAAGTGGACGTACAGGCCGCGGCGGTAACGGTCTTTGCCGCTATCGGTGTTCCATTTGATACCGCCGTAGCCTAACTCGGCCACACCTGCCGGTTGCGGCGGACGGACACTCTTTCCGCCAATGTCGGTGTTCAGCAAGCCGCTGACATAAAGGGCGCTGTCGCGGACTAACTCGGCGGGCAGCCGCAGGCGCGACTGGCGGGCCAGCAGGGTGTTTTCAGGGTCTTTGGCGTCGATCTCCGGCCGGGCTTTGGAGCTTTGCCGGTAGGCGGCAGACATGACGATCGACTTATGCAGCGCCTTGATGCTCCAGCCGTTAGTCATGAACTGTGTGGCCAGGTAATCGAGTAACTCCGGGTTGGTGGGCTGTTCGCCCGTCTTGCCGAAGTCTTCGTTGGTCTTGACCAGGCCGCGGCCGAAGAACTCGTGCCACATGCGATTGACGAAGACACGGGCGGTAAGCGGGTTTTCGGGCGACACCAGCCAGCGGGCCAGGTGCAGCCGGTTGGGCTTGCCGTCTACCTTCAACGCAGGCAGAAACTGCGGAGTGTTGGGTTCGACCGGAATGCCGTTCTGGTTCCAGTTGCCGCGAATGTGGATAGTGGTCTGCTTCGGCTTGGGATCGTTCACCAGAACATAGGCTTGGGTGAACGGCGGCAGAGTCTTATCTAACTCGTCGAGTTTCTTGCGGAGTTCTTTCAGACGGTCGATCTTTGCCTTATCCATGCCGACGGCGGTGAAGTTACGGTGCACAAAGTAGTCGGTAAGTCGCTTCTGGTCGCGCGGGGTGCGTTTCTCGGCCGGCGTCATCAAGGTGCGCACGGCATGGTCGAACATCGCTTTCATCGAGGTGAGGGCGAAGTCCCATTCGGGCACCTTGCCGGGGTCGGTGATGGCGACGCGCATATGCCCTTCCCACACCGGCATCAGCGTGGGCACCTCATACTCTTCGAGCAACTTGGCGCGTTTCTTCTCGTACTCGGGCAGCGCCGCGAGATAAGGGCCTAACTCACCAGCCACAGGGGCGTCGATTTCCTGCTCTTCGGCCTGTTCGAAGAAAGCGAACAGGGAGTAATAATCCTTCTGGGTGATCGGATCGTACTTATGGTTGTGGCACTGGGAACAACCCATCGTAAGGCCGAGATAGACGGTGGATACGGTGTTCACGCGATTCACGAGTTGCTCAAAGCGTGCTTCATCGCGATCGACCCCGGCTTCGCGGTTCGTCAGAGTCTGCCGCAGGAAACCCGTCGCGACCATCTGCTCGGTGGTCGGCTTCGGCAGCAGGTCGCCGGCGATCTGTTCGACGGTGAACTGGTCGAACGGCATGTCGTTGTTAAATGCGTTGATCACCCAGTTGCGATACCGCCAGGCCCAGGGTCGCGGCAGGTCCTTCTCATAGCCGTCGGAATCGGCGTAGTGAGCAAGGTCGAGCCAGTGTCGTGCCCATCGTTCGCCGTAGTGTGGAGATTGCAGCAGGCGCTCCACCTGGCGCTCGTAGGCGTCGGCACGGGTGTCTCGCAGAAAAGCTTCGAGTTCGGACGGGGTGGGAGGCAAACCGGTGAGATCCAACGACAGGCGGCGGAGGAGAGTGGTCTTGCTCGCTTCAGCCGACGGAGTGATGGACTCTTTTTCGAGGCGGGCCAGCACGAAGCGATCGAGCGGAGAGCGCACCCAGGATTCGTTCTTCACCGGCGGCAGCGCTGCCTTGGCGATGCGTTGGAAGGACCAGAACGTGGGCGCCGCGGCGGCGGACGACGGCTTGCCTGTCGTGGGCCACGATGCGCCGGCGTCGATCCAGGACTTGATGGTGGCGATCTCCGAATCGCTTAGGCGAGCGCCGGCGGGCGGCATCTTAAAACCGTCTTTGGTGCTCGCGATGCGGTCAACCAGTTTGCTTTCGGCGGACTTTCCCTTGACGATAGCGACACCGGAGTAGCCGCCTTTGAGTGCGGCGTCGCCGTCGTCGAGCCGCAACCCGTTCATTTGATTTGCTACGCTATGGCAGGCGTAACATTTCTTCTGAAAAATGGTTTTGACTTCAGGCGGCTGCGCCAATGCGAAACTGGACACGAATAGCGCAAGGTAGGTGAAACGATTCATCGCTTTCCGACTTCTAGTATAGACGTGAGCGCTCATTTGCACCGGCTCATCGTGGTGCTGCTTTTCGCCATTCCCGCCTTCGCAAATGTGGTCTGGAACACCCCCAGTACGGATTCGTCGGGCTCCATGCCGCTTGGCAACGGCGATATCGGCGTGAACGTCTGGTTCGAGCCTTCGGGCGACCTTCTCCTTTATATCTCCAAGACCGACGCCTGGGACGAGAACGGGCGGCTGGTGAAGTTGGGCCGTGTGCGTGTGTCGGCGTGGCCGAAGCAGACGGGCGCGGGCAAAGCGTTCCGGCAGGAACTCAAGCACGAGTCTGGTGAGATTACCGTGGACCAGGGCGGCCTGCACTGGCGCATCTGGGTGGACGCGAACAACCCGGTGGTTCGGATTCAGACCACCAGTCCGCAGCCCGTGGTGCTGACGCCGCGCCTCGAGGTGTGGCGCAACCAGCGGCGAACGCTGGGTCCACAGGAAGCGGTCAGCGCTTACGGGATGGATGGCGGTCCGGAACCGATCGTTGTGGAACCGGACACGGTGCTGCCGGAAAAGCACGGCAAGCTCGTGTGGTATCACCGCAACCCCAAGTCGATCTTCCCGTTCACGCTGCGCCACCAAGGGCTGGCGACGCTGGTGGGGAAGGTAAACGATCCGCTGATCGGCAGAACTTTCGGCGGGGCCGTGACGTGGGGAGCGAACATTGTCTCAATCCACGCGGTGACGGCGCAGACCGCCACCCCCGACGATTGGCTCCGCTACCTGGATCAGACTATCGAGCACACGGAAGCCACTCCGGTCGACCGCGCCTATGCCGCGCATCAAAAATGGTGGGCCGATTTCTGGAACCGCAGCTGGATCCGCATATCGGGTTCGGCGTCGGCAGAGACGGTGAACCAAGGGTATGCGCTCCAGCGGTTCATGAACGCGGCTGCCGGGCGCGGCGCGTATCCGATCAAGTTCAACGGGTCGATTTTCAACGTGGATGCACGCGAACCCAAAGAGCACTTCGATGCGGATTACCGCCGGTGGGGCGGCCCCTACTGGTTTCAAAACACGCGGTTGCCGTATTGGGGCATGCTGGCGGCGGGCGACTTCGATTTGATGCGGCCGTTGTTTAAAATGTACACCGACGCGCTGATGCTGTCGCGCGTCAGGACGAAGGTATACTTCCAGCACGAAGGCGCATTCTTCCCGGAGACGATGTATTTCTGGGGCGCTTATGCCAACTCGAACTATGGGTGGAACCGCGAAGGTAAGGACCCTAACTGGATCGAGAACACTTACATCCGGTATCACTACAACAGCGGGCTCGAGTTAGTGGCGATGATGCACGACTACTGGCTGCACACGGCCGACCAGGAGTTTCGAGAAAAGACGATGCTGCCCATCGCTAGGGATGTGGTACGGTTCTTCGATAATCATTACCTGCTTGACGATGAACAGGTGCTGCGAATGGAACCTTCGCAGGCGCTGGAGACTTACCAGAAGACGGTGAACCCGATGCCGGACGTGGCCGGACTGCATTGGGTGATCAGCCGGTTGCGAGATAGTAACTTCTATGAATTCCGGCGGCAGTTACCCGCCCTGCCCATCAAAAACGGCATTTTGCAGCCCGCGGTCAAGGTGCTCGAAGAGCCGAAGAACTCAGAGAATCCCGAGTTGTACGCTGTGTTCCCGTTCCGGTTGATTGGCGTTGGCAAGCCGTCGCTTGAACTCGGGCAAAAGACGTACTTTATGCGGCGAGTGAAGGACGACGTGGGCGGCTGGCGGCAGGACCCGATCGATGCCGCCTATCTTGGGCTGACCGCCGAAGCTCGCCAGTATGTCGAGCGTAACTTCGCCAAACATCACGCGGGCAGCCGGTTTCCGGCGTTTTGGGGGCCGAACTTCGACTGGATACCCGACCAGGACCACGGCAATGCCAACATGATCGCGCTGCAACGCATGCTGCTGCAGGCCGACGACCCGAGCAAAATCTACCTGTTACCGGCTTGGCCCCGCGAGTGGGATGTCGATTTCAAGTTACACGCTCCGGGTGGCATTGTGATTCATGGCGTCTGGCGCCAGGGCGAGATGAAGCAGTTAGATGTTACCCCAACTACGGCGCGCAAGGCGATCGTGCTGCCTGGGGGAGTGCAGCAGCCTTAGTCTGTTATGAGTAGGATTCCGCCTCGGCCATTCTAGCCCGATCGCCTCCACCATCGCTTCCAACCGCCGCCGCCCGAAACAGAAACGGAGCGGGAGCGTCAGCGATCCGGCCGGCGCCCCCCCTAACTTCTAACTCCAGACTCCTGACTCCTGACTTCCATGCAAACAGCCCGGAACATCCAGCCAGCCCACCCCCAACTAACTGGAAGACCGACCAGCGCGCACGGTGCGGTGGATCGCATTGACAAGCTTCCGGTAAGCGACATCGGGCCACTCGTCAATCCCGAGCCACTCCCCGTCGCGCCAGCTCGAGTAAAACCACTTGGCGAGCAGCGCCAGATGGTCGTGGCGTTCGGTCAACGTCAGCTTCCTCGCCGCAATGCTGCCGGCGATCTCGCGCAATCGCGTGTCGAGCGACAGCGGTTTACTGCCGACAGGTGCGACAGAAAACAGGTGTGGCTCCGCCCACGCGCCTTCCCGCATAAACCAGAGCAGCACCGATTCCGGCTCCACAGACCGTGTCACCGCCACCCCATGCAGCAGGCTGATGTCGCGCGCCAGGTCGCCTGAGACCTTCACGATCGATTGAATTCTTTCCAGCCGTGCATGTTGCGCCGCGGCTTCTTCGAAGTTCAGCTCCTCCGACGCACGGTCACGCGCCAGTGCTGTCGCGTCCAGCAGTTTCTCGCCGCGATGCGACAGGAACTCCGCCACCCGTCCGGCTTCAGACGCATACTCCTCGGCGGTCACCTCATCCTGGCACGGCCTCAGGCATTTCAGCATTTCGCCGTAGATGCAGCCGGGATGTTCGGGCGAAGGCATCAGGTCTTCCTGGCAACGGCGCAGTTGGAACAGGTCGAGGAACGCGCCTTCAAACTGGTCGGCCCGGGCGCGCGATTGAAAAGGTCCGTACGTAACGCCGCGCGATCCGGACAATCGGGTGGTCACCTGCGTTCGCGGAAACTGGTTCGCAAGCAACAGCCGCACATACGATGGCTTGGGCAATCGCAAGATCCGGTCATACTCGTCCGGAAAGTGCGTCCGCGCCAGCGTGTACGATAGCTGCCATTGTTCCAGGTGCGATGCCGTCAGCCAGTAGTCCACGCGTTCGGCGATTTCCGCCAGTTTCCAGCGCTCGAATAGACGTGAAATGCGCCGCCGCAAGACGTTAGTGCGGCCCAGGTGCGGCCGGCCTTCTTTCGGATGAACCAGGTAAACGGCCTGCGCTTGGGGCAGCGCGGCAAGCGCCTCCGCGAACCCGTCACCGCACCGGATCGTTAGCGGCGGAACCATCGCGACAGGTCGGCCGGCGGGTGGTTGGCGATCGCCATGTTGCTTCTCACGTGGGCGGCATTGCTCATCCCCACCAGCGCGGTTGCAATGCCCGGCGCCGAGCGTGTGAACTGGATCGATCGCAAGGCATCGGAGGGCAACCCGGGCAGCGCTTCGGCCACTTGATCGGGCAGGTTTTCCGCAAGCCGCGATTGCAGCAATGACGCCGACGCGATCACTGTGATGCCGCTTTCGGCGGCCAGTTGCAGCACAGACAATCCATCTTCGCGGTCGATTGTCAGCGCTTCCATCATCGCCAGATTAAACGGCAGTTGGATAAAGCGGAACCGGTGATCGCGGCCGCCCACCTCTTCGGCCAAACTCACGATGCGCCGCAGCGGCAACCCTTCGTCGGCGGTCTTGGTGCGGAATCCGTTCCAGGTGGCCATGCCGTACCAGCGAATCTTGCCGTCGGCCGCGCAGTGTTCCAGGCATTCAAACGCCGTCCGTGTCCGCCGCAGAAACTCCTCGATGTTCACGTACTGCAGTTGCGTCTCGGGATTGTGCAGGTAGAAGACGTCGATGGCGTCCACGCCGAGGTTCGCCAGGCTGCGGCCGAGTTGATCTTCCAAAAACGCGGGGGCCATGGAATGCATCCGCCCCACAATGTCGGCGGCGCCCATCTTATTCACCGGAATCGCGTTGGGCACCAGATAACCGGCCTTCGTCGAGAGCACATACTCTTCGCGTGGCGTTGGGGTGTGCCGCAGGGCCCGGCCGATATCAAGTTCCGATTCCTGGTTGCGATAGTTGAGCGACGTGTCGATGAAGTTGATACCCGATGAGAGCGCCTCTAGAATTGCGTCCGTATAAGCGGTGTCGCCCAGATAGGTGCCGATGCCGAGCGATGAAACAGTCAGGCCTTGCGCTGTCCGGTAGAACCGGTTGGCTGAAAACTGTGAAAACCGGGATGCGTAACGCGCGGTCCCTTCCGGCGTGGCAAACGACATTTCTACGATTGTACTGGGTGGTGCCGTTCGCTACTGCGCAATCTCGAACGGGATGGTGACGGACTCGCCCACCGGAGCTTGAGCAGCCTCCCCCGCGCGCTCCGCATCGGCGGCTCGGCCGATCTTATTGCCCGCCAGGTCTTCCAGCGTCGACAGGACCTCTAATGTGTACTTGCCCGGTTGCCAGGCGACGTCAGGAGAAAAGATCCAGCGCTTCTCTTCATTATCGAGCGAAACCTTACCGCGAACCGGCTTGCCCGCGGGGTCCACTACATCGATGAAGCGCAGCAAGAGAGCCGCGTCCAGACTTTCGGGGAAGTCGATGACAAGGGTTGCCTGCGAGTTAGCCGCCGGCGGGACGACTTTCCACTGCTTGGGGTCGAGCGGCGTCCGGTCCGCCTCAACGGCTTTGAATTCTTTCGTGAAGCTCTGCTTCAGCGGCAATCCTTGCGCATCGCGCCATTCTTTATCGACTACCAGCTTATAAGCCTTCCCGGCTTTGAGCGGCAACGCGGCTTCGGCGTTCGGCGCAAACATCAGTGTCAGGCGCCGCGAGTCTCGGTCCCAAAGCTCTTCGTTAAGCGGAAGCCTCACCTCAGCCGAGCCCTCTTCGATCAAATGGACCCGGCCGCGAGCTTCGCCCTTGCTCATCGGAGCCGAGAACTGGATATAGAACTTCAACTGGTTTTCGGGCAAAGCCGAGGCGGAAGGAAAGATTCGCTCCACCGAGGTCGTCGGCTGGATTACCGGCCGTGGAGCCGTGTAGCTGAACGCAGCCTTTTCCGAGAGCAGCGAGAAAACGGCGCGGTAGGTGACCTCCGGCGCAAGCGGGGCCTTCGGCCGGAACACCAGCGCCCCGCCATCCAGTTCATAGTCGCCCACCACCCGTTGTTGCGGCTGCCCCTCGACAAACAACTGGAACATGGCCGCTAAGTTGGGGTTGTTCAGCCGCCGCAGGATCGTTGAGCCTTCCACGCGGAACTGCGGCGGTTCGCCCGTTACGCGAATCTGTACGCCAGGCGCCTGTTGCGCCCACCCCGGCACGACAGCCAGCGTGGCCAGCAGGAGTAAAGAACGGACGGTCACCTTACTAGCTTAGGCGCTTTGCAAACAAAAATTGAGGGAGGCTTCGCAGCGGTTCGAAGCCGCCCGCGAACAAAGAGAAAAACCCCATGAGTACGAAATAATTGCAGGCGGCGTCTCCTTCGCCACTTCTTTCATTATTATCTACGCCTATTTTTCGCCAACCCTGAAAAAATCCATTCACAACTGATTCTAAAAACCTCGAATAAACTTTAAGTCCATAGCTGTCTTTCGCTTATGGGCTATGTCGCCCCTCCCGATCCTTCTCCGCTGATGCGGGTTCCGGTCCACCTCGTGCTATTCCCGGGGCATGAGTGAAACTAACTCTACCCTCTTAGACGGAAAAGCCCGCGCAATCGAGCTCCTCCACCAGATGCACGATGCCGCTCGCCCCGAAGGCATCTTCGAACGCTTTGCCGTTCAACGCCTCGCCGGAGCCTGGTGGCACTTTGAGCGCTTCATCGCTCTATCCATTCAACGTGCCAACACAGACGAAGCCGCCCCGCATCAGAAAACCGCTCTCCGCTGGGAAGCCTGCTACAACCGCGCCATGCGCGAACTCCGCACTCTCCAAACCGCCCGCGCCATCGCCAACCCCGCCGACCCGCCCCCGCCCATGGCCAATCTCCAACAATTGCAACATTTTGCGAAACGAACTCCCCCGCCACCCCTCCGGGACTCCGACGCGCGCTCCGACCGTCAGGAAGGGGTTGCCGGCGCTCCCGCGACTCCGGCCCAACCCACAAAATCAACAATTTGCGAAACGAACTCCCATCCCGGCAAAGTAGGTCGCAACAGCCCTTGCCCCTGCGGCTCCGGCCTCAAGTTTAAGCGCTACTGCGGCGCCAATGCCGCCCCGATCTACAACTGCGCAGCCTGACTTCGCTCCCGATAAGTTCTTTGAAATCAGAATAGTGCGAGACGAAATGCCTCGATTTCTGTCTCCTTCCCGCGCTCGCGCCGTTCCGTCCGAGCCGCGCGTCACCCGAGCCGCGCGTCACCCGAGCCGCGCTTTACCCGGATGCTTTGGCATTCAAGATGCCCCAATTACGTTCAGAGTTCGCCCATGATTGGTTCCAGCGTCGCCCATTACCTCGTCACCGACAAGTTAGGCCAAGGAGGCATGGGCACCATTTACAAAGCGCGCGATACGCGGCTGAACCGGTTTGTGGCGTTAAAGATTCTGCCGCCGGACAAGGTCTCCGATCCGGAACGGCGCCGCCGTTTTATCCAGGAGGCCCAGGCGTCGTCAAGCCTGAATCATCCGAACATCGTTGTGTTGTACGACATCGTCGAAACCGATGACACCATCTGCCTCGTGCTCGAACATATCGAAGGCAAAAACCTCGGCGAAATTGTGCCGCGCAACGGCTTGGAAACCGACCAGGCTCTCCTGGTCGCCACCCAGGTCGCGGCCGGACTGGCGGCCGCGCATGAAGCCGGTATCGTGCATCGCGACCTGAAGCCCGCCAACATCATGGTGACCGATTCGGGGCTTGTCAAAATTCTCGACTTCGGGCTGGCGAAACTCACTCCGGCGTTCACGGGAGAGCTGGCCGCCGAAACCGCCACAAAGTTTACGCTCACCACCGACGGCGCCATTCTCGGCACCGTAAACTACATGTCGCCCGAGCAGGCCGAAGGGCGCCCCGTGGACGCGCGTTCCGACATATTTTCGTTTGGCGTTGTGCTGTACGAAATGCTGACGGGCGTGAAGGCGTTTCAGGCGTCCACCATCCTGTCGACGCTCACGCAGGTACTCCGGGACGATCCCCGTCCGATCAACGAGATCAAGACGGCGGCGCCGCCCGAGGTGGAGCGTCTGGTTGAGCTGTGTTTACGCAAGAACCCGGCGGACCGGATACAGACCATGCGCGAGGTATACACGACGCTCGCCCAGCTGCGCACCGCGCACGAGACACTGTCGCGCGCATCGGGAACCTTGCCGCGGTTGATGGAAGAGCCCCCAACCGTGATCGTCGCGCCCACCGCGGCTCAGTCCCATCGAATACCCAGGACCCTTTGGTGGATCTTCGCCTTGTTGGCCATCCCGTTGCTTGCCTTAGGCGTGTATCTCGGTACGCTGCTGCCGTCTCGCGGAGCCGCCGCCAGGCCGGCGCCGGACCTGCCGCCAACTAACGCCCAGACCCCTGTGTCGCCGCCGCCCGCCGCACCAGTGGTTCTGCGTCCGGCGCCCCCCGGCGCACCGGCCGAACAGCAGGCGCCTGCCGCGCCTGTCCCAACGGCCCCGCCGCCGCCCAAAGAAACGCCTGCCGCCGCCAAGCCGGCGCCCAAAGAGTCGGTGATTCGCGATGCGACGCCGGTGCGGTTGGTACTGATGAATGCGATCCCCGACCGTATCGAAAGAGGCTCGCAGGTGGCGCTACAGGTCGCCGCGCCGGTCCTGGTCTCTGGTACCGTGTTGATCGCCAAGGGTGCGCCGGTGACAGCCACAGTCGCTGAGGTGGGCAAATCGCTCATCACGCGACGTCCGAAAGTGATGCTGCGTTTAAATAACGTGAAGGCCATAAATGGCCGGGACATTCCATTACGGGCAGTGCCGGTCGTCAAAGAGCCGCGCGATGCCAGCCGGCCCCTCGACGCCGTGGGCGATCGCGCCAGCGCGGCGGAACCTGTTTCTGGCGTTGCCGCCGCGGCTGGTTCGGAGTACTGGGGATATGTGCATGGGGATGCACGGATTCTAATCGAGCCGCATTAGTGCTAATAGTCGGACCGTAGTTCTTCCACGATCTCAGCGGCCACGCGGCGCGCCTCTGCCAAGGCGCCTACGGGCAGGCTGATCGCCCCAACGCGAGGATGCCCGCCGCCACCGTAGCGTTCGCAAATCGACGCCAGGTTGTGCTTCAATTCGCCTTTTGCCCAGGGGTTTGAGCCCACTGAGATCTTGGTCCGGAAGCTCGCGGTCATCACCGACACCGTGTAGATCGATTCCGGATGCAGATAGTAGGGAATGAACTTGTTGTAGCCCTCCACCCCGTCGTCGGCAAGATCGAAAAACACAACGCCACGGTCGTAGTGGCTGCGCCGTTCAATCAGGTCCATCGAGCGAACGTGCTGCTGATAGAGGGGCCGGAACCATTCCTGCACCTGGGAATTTTCGGCGATCGCCTCCAACCGTTCCCGCTGCATCAGGCGGATGATGTGGTGGACGATCTCCGACCCCTTGGCCCCTTCGATCACCAGCACGAGTTTGGTGGCCGGCAGTTCGATCTCCACCGCCTCTTTCGCATCGCGATACTGAGCGCCGTCGACGATGTCGGCCCATTCGACTAACTCGTTGAGGTCTGGGGCTTCGTAACCAAACCGCTCGCGGGCGACCGTACAGATGAACTTGGTGCACGACCGGTAGTGCGGGTCGAAGAAGTGCCACGGACGGTTGGCGCGTTTGAAGTAGTCGGCATCTTCGGGCGTAAGGAAGGCGCTCTGGTGATGGTCGAACCACCAGGTCAGCTTTTCCGTGGCGGCATATTTGAAATCGACAATGGCGTTGACGTCGCCGTCGAACACCGCTTCATCCCAAGTCTGGGATGGCATGTGCATCATGCCAAGGTAGGAAAAGTCCGCGGCGCCGTAGAACTTTTCCCGCGCAAATCGGGAAAAGAAAGCGGCCGAGGCTGCCCCGTCGAAACAGTGATCATGGTAGAGGACTCGAACCCGCATGAAAACTCAACGTGAAAACCTCCTAGGATGCCGTAAACGGAGAGGAATTGCAACTTTAGTCTTTAGGCGGGTGGCGGACCAGGTCGAGATACTCGGGGTGCCGTTTGATGTAGCCGGCGACATACGGGCATAAAGGTACAACGGTCAGCCCGTGCTCGCGAGCGAACTCCAGGCCGGCCGCGGCAAGTTGTTTGGCGATGCCCCGGCCTTCCAATTTCTCAGGTACGCCCGTATGTACGAACGTGATGGAGCCCG
Organism: Bryobacterales bacterium; assembly: GCA_020846745.1. Taxonomy (GTDB): domain Bacteria; phylum Acidobacteriota; class Terriglobia; order Bryobacterales; family Bryobacteraceae; genus JADLDI01. The sequence continues at coordinate 114,614 of JADLDI010000099.1, forward strand.
GTTGAAGCCGGTAGGTCAGCACGGCTGTCTCGCCGTCGGCCGTCAACTCGAACTGGTGCGCCGATTGATTGTTTGTCACTTGTGAATCTGCCATCTTTCACCTCAACTCTGGCCTGTGGATCGTCAGGACGATCTTGCCTCGTCTATGCCCGCCCATGATTGCCAGATTACTCGGAGCGGTCGTAGGAGAACTGAATCCCCGCCGTCCCGCCTGTCTCGACGAACAGGTTCCTGCACCTGGTGTGTACTCAACGGGCGATCTGACCGAATCGGCCGCCTTGGTAGTCGGCGAAGGCCTGCTCGATCTCCTTCTCCGTATTCATCACGAAGGGCCCGTGCCCCACGATCGGTTCGTCGATTGGTTCGCCGCTGAGCAGCAATAGCGACGCGTCTTCGGTGGCCTCGATGAATAGGCCTTCGCCGCTTCGATCCAGCAGAACCATCTGAGCCTCGCGTCCGGTGACGCCGCCGTTCACCTGAACCGCTCCGCTGAGAACAATTAGCGCCGTGTTCCAACCGTCGGGGGCGGGTAATTCCAGGCTGGCTCCAGCGCGAAGGCGAAGGTCCCATACACTGAGAGGCGAAAATGTGTGTGCCGGACCGGCGTGTCCGTCGTACTTTCCGGCGATCACGCGCAACGTGCCACTTCCATTGGGAAGCGCAACGGCAGGGATATCGGCATCGAGAATGGCCTGATACCCCGGCTCTCGCATCTTGTCTTTTGCGGGCAGGTTGACCCACAACTGCACCATGTGAAGAATGCCGCCGGACCGTGTGAACGCCTCCGAATGGAACTCCTGGTGGAGAATTCCGGACGCGGCCGTCATCCATTGCACGTCGCCCGGTCCGATGACACCGCCCTTGCCGGTGGAGTCGCGGTGGGCCACCTCGCCTTTGTAGACGATCGTGACCGTTTCAAATCCGCGATGCGGATGTTGCCCGACCCCTCGCGGCCGGCTCGTCGGCGAGAACTCCGCCGGGCCGGCGTAATCCAGCAGTAAGAAGGGGCTCAACGCTTTTCCGTGATTGTTGTACGTGAACATGGAGCGCACCGGAAAACCATCGCCGACCCAATGCTGTCGGGGCGCACTATAGACACCCGTTACCTTTTTCATATATTCCTTGGTGGCTTCTCGGAGCTATTATAAATTCCAAACAACAACCTGAGAAGGGCGTTCTACTTATGGAACGCTGAGATCGCCAACGGACGTGGCCATCACTGGAGCGCGCGCTCAATACGGCGGTCGGGAATCAGCCACAAAAGTGCGACCGCCACGTAGAGCGCCTGCGCGAGCCAGGGCCAGATCATCGATACGCTGATCGCAGTGAGGTAGCCGGCCACCGACGCCTTGCCCTTCCAGTCCCCTCCAATGGCTTGCTTGAGCACCGCATGCTCGCCCTCCGCGGCGATGATGAGCCGTTGCAGGATCAGATACGCCATGGCAGCCATGAACAGCACCACCCCGTAAAGCGCCGTCGGCAACGGCGCAGCGTGGTTCTCTCCCATCCACCCGGTCGAAACCGGAAACAGCGACAGCCAGAAGAGCAGATGCAGATTAGCCCACAGCACGGGTCCTGACACGCGCTGCACCGTGTGCAACGTGTGGTGATGATTGTTCCAGTAGATCCCCACGTAAATAAAGCTGAGCACGTAGCTCAGAAACACGGGGACCAGCGGGGACAATGCGTGGAGGTCGTTCCCGTGCGGAACCTTCAACTCCAGCACCATAATGGTGATGACGATCGCCAGCACCCCGTCGCTGAACGCTTCCAGCCGGTTCTTTCCCATGGCGTTGTCCGTCAGTGCCCGCCGTCGGTCATCGCTCGCGTTCCTCCCTGTGCAACCCTCGCCACGATATCACGGATGCGCGGCGGCCAGCTTCGGTTCGAGTTTGGGGCTTTGGCTCTCCAGAAGATTTGTGGGGCCGCATCGCAAAAGCGTCCCAATCAAACGACGCGCGTCAATCCAATGAACTAAAGCAAAGCGGGCGAGGCTTGCCAAATCAATAGCTGTGGTCGCCGAGCACGACGCGGCCCCGGAAGGTCCAGTAGACCGCTACGGTGTAGGTGAGCACGAACGGGATGCCGATCAGGACGATCACAAACATAATCCACAGCGTCTTCTGGCTGGAAGCGGCGTTGTAGATCGTCAGGCTGTGGGCGGGGTTATTGCTGGCGGTGAGGAGGTTGGGCCAGAGGGCCAAACCAAACAGCGCCACCAGAGCGACGATCGTGAGGGCGGAAGACGCAAAGGCCTGCACCGGTTTCGATTGGTAGACGGCGCGCGGGATGTTAGCTACGGCGAGGACGTTTACGACGACGATGCCGGCGGCCCACGAGAAGTGTTTGAAGTTCGCGGTAGCGCGGGGTAAGGTGACGAGGGTATAGAAGCTGCCCAGAATGTAGAGGACGAGGAAGAGCCCCCAGGTGTGCCAGATCCAACTGCGGACGCGTTCGCGAGCCTCGCCATCCGGAAGTTTGAGGTATAGGTACAGACCGCCGTGCATGGCGAACATGGCGATCACGACCATTCCAGCCATAAGGGAATAGCCGTTCAGCAGCGAGAGAAACGATCCGCGGTACACGCCTTCGGCGTCGATCGGTACGCCGACAATGCCGTTGCCCACAGCTACGCCGAACAGTAGCGCCGCCAACAGGCTCGACGCGGAGAAGCCGAAATCCCAAGCTTTGCGCCAGCCGGCGTGTTTCATCTTACTGCGGAATTCGATTGAGACGGCACGGAAGATGAGCGCCAGCAGCAAGAGCATGAAGGCCAGGTAAAAGCCGGAGAACAGGGTGGCGTAAGCCATCGGAAAGGCCGCAAAGAGCGCGCCACCGAAGACAATGAGCCAGACTTCGTTGCCGTCCCAGATGGGTCCGATGGCGTTGATGAACAGGCGGCGCTCATGATCGTTTTTGGCGAGAGGGTGGAGGATGCCGACGCCGAGGTCGAATCCGTCGAGCACGGCGTACCCGGTGAGCAGGATGCCGAGGAGTACAAACCAGATCGCGTGGAGGTCCATTGTGTCGTTCTCCTAACCGGCGGTCTCGTCTTTGGCTTCCGACATGGTTCCGCGATGAGCGGTGCGCTCGGACGCGGCATCGAGCCAGCCGTGGGCGGCGCCGCCTTCGACAATGGTCACTGGCTGCGGACCTTTTTGGATCTTGTCGTTCAGTACGTAGATCCAGATAAAGAACAGCAACGCGTAGACGATTCCGAACATGATGATGGAGGCGAGGACATGCTCGCCTTGAATGGCTTCAGAGACGGCTTTGCTGGTGAGCAGCCCTTCATTCGGCATGTACTGCAGCATTCCCGCACTGTCGAGAACCGGCTGGCCGGCCACATCGCGTACAAGGGGAGGATGGACGATCCACGGCTGACGGCCGACTTCGGCGGCCACCCACCCGGCTTCGTTGGCGGCGACGGGTCCGATAATGCTCACCACCAGCACCCACAACAGCCAGCGCTGTTCGAACAGCTTATTGCGCCAGCGGAGGAAACTCGCGAATAGCGTGAGCCCGATCAGGTACATGCCGACGCCGATCATCAGGTGGTAACTCATGAACGTGGTCACCAGAGGCGGCCAGAACTCCCGGCGGATCTTGTCGAGTCCCCAAACGGGTTTTGAGACGTCGTCGTGTACGAGAAAGCTCAGCATGCCAGGGATCGCAATGCCATACTTTACCCGGCGTTCGTCCGCATCAGGTATGCCAATGAGGTGGAGCGCGGCCGGTCCTGTTTCGAAGTGCCCTTCAAACGCCGCCAACTTCGCGGGCTGCCGGCTGGCGACCATGCGCGAATTGGAATGCCCTGAGACGAGTTGCGCACAACTCCAAAACGTAGCGAGGATCAAAGCCCCGGTAAGCGAACGGCGCGCGAAGTCGACATGCTTACGCTTCAGCAGATACCAGGCAGAGATGCTGATTACGAAGAACGCTCCGACGATGTAGGCGCCGATGAGCGTATGCGCCAAACGGTCAAGACTTGACGGGCTAAAGATCACGGTCCAGAAATCCGCTGTTTCGGCACGCATCATGGGCTGGCCGTTCACAAGCCACGGCTGGCCTTCCTTCAGGACCGGGACCACTTTGTGTCCGGCGGGAGTCTGCTGCCAGCTGTTCGCGACAATAATCCACACAGCGGAAAACGTGGAGCCGAGCGCGACCATCGTCGTGGCAAGGAAGTGGAACCGTGGACTGACCTTGTCCCACCCGAACACGAGCACGGCGAGAAACCCCGACTCCAGGAAGAACGCGAAGATGCCTTCGGCCGCGAGCGCCGAGCCGAAGACATCGCCGACGAAACGCGAATAAACGGCCCAGTTTGTGCCGAATTCGAATTCCATTACGATGCCCGTGGCCACGCCCATCGCGAACGTTACGGCGTAGAGCGAGGTCCAGAACTTCGCCGCGCTTTCGTAAATGGGTTCTTTCGTGCGCAGGTACATGCCTTCCAGGTAGACCAGCACGAGCCCCATGCCGATAGTGAGCGGCGGGAACAAGTAGTGGAACATGATTGTGAACGCGAACTGAAAACGGGACAGGTAAAGTGCATCCATGGTAGAGGACTATTACTTTTGATTCCAGTCTAGATCCAAAGTGACAAGATTGTACGCGAGATATCAAGAGACAAGGATTGTGCTACAACAGCGCAATACCCAAACGGGAATGAACTAATGAAAATACGATATCTGATAGCCTCGGGTTCTTTCGCCTTGGCCGCGCTGGCCTGGCAGGATTCGTTCGCCACGCTGAAACTCACTCGCGAGGTATTTGAGAAGGGGATACGGTCGTACGTGTACAGTATGGCCGGGGATTCCGGAGGGGAACCGAGACTGCCGTGGGCAGGGCGGACTGTGACTGGCGCGTTTCTGGCATTGAACGACAGTGGACGCGCCGCGGCGGTGAAGGAACTGGGAGCAACGGCAAAGTCATTGGTGATGTCGCCGGCGTTTGCGGCCGCGTACGACGAGTACCTGAAGACCTCCCACAATGCGGTGAACCACGGCGTGAAGCCCGTGGCAGATGCATCCGCGGCGATGAACGCCGCCGCGGCGTCAGGCAACGTCGAGGCGATGGATGCGGCGACGAATAACATGATGCGGGACACGTTCCGGAAGATGGTGCAGCAGAAGATTCCGCAGATCGGGACTTTCGACGCACAGACGATAGGATTTATGGTCGACGCCGATGTGAGCATGATTGAAATGGCGACGCCTTCGAGCGCCGCGGAGAAGGCGAATGTCGCGAAGGCGAAGACAATGCTCGCGGAGGTGAAGAAGACGGCGCCGGCGGACATCAACAAAGCTCGCGCCACCTACAAGAGTGCGCTACTGCTGGCCGCTGGACTCAAGGACGAGGCTGCAGTGGCCTCGGCCAACAGCGATGACAAGAAACAGGAGCAACAACGCAATTACGACCGGTTGCGGTTGAAGCCCGTGTTGAAACAGAAGTTGCAGCGGTTTATCGCGATCGGCAAGACAGTGGATTTCAAAGCGGCGACGCAGGCTAAAGGTAACAAACTGGTGTTTGTGAATCCGGCGGATGAGCGCCGCGCGCCGCTCTGGAAGCTGCTGTACCGAGCGGGCCCGGGCGCGACGAACGCCGCGTTAGCGATTGCGCAGAGTTGGGCGTCCGAATTGTAAGAGAGGATCGTGGGGCGTCCAAGCCGCCTGTTGCACAGGGGCTCGGGTCGGGCATCTCAGGCGATGCGTTCGAGACGCCAGACGTCGGGTTCCATGTTGTTGCCGGCAACCATCCAGAGCGCTCCGGCGTGGACAAAGGCGCTGGCGGCGTGGCGGGGTTTCCAGGGGGTTTCGACCTCGTGCCAGTTGACGCCGTCGGCGGAATGCCAGACATCGTTGCGGTTGCCGCCGGGTTGGGCGTAGCCCTCCATCACCCACAGACGGTTGTCCCACACGGCGACATCATGATACTGGCGGGGCGCCCATTGCGCGGCCCCTGTGTGGCGCTTCCAGGCGATGCCGTCGGCGCTGCTCCAGACGTCGTTGTAGAAGTTGCGCTTGGGCGTTTTGGGAGTGTCGTAGGTGCCGCCGCCTAAGATCCAGATACGATCCTGGAAGACGGCTGCGCCGCCGATCATGCCGCGCGGGGACCAGTAGGGTTCCTTCGGTTTCACCTGCTCCCAGGTGACGCCGTCGCGCGAGCGCCAGACATCGCGGTAGAACGTCTCGGGACTTTCGGAGAATGCCGGCATGGTCTGGCCGCCGATCACCCACAAGTAACCGCGATGGACGACGGTGTAGTGCAACGCGCGGGGAGCCCAGGGGAGACTGCCGGTGACGCGGGTCCAGCGCTTGCCGTCCGAGGAGTTCCAGGCGTCGTTCTGATAGTGCTTCTGGTTGACGTCGCCGCCGATAATCCACATCTTGTTCCGGAAGACGGCGTAGCCGGCGGTGTGGCGACCTTCCCAATCGGCGGCGGCATCAAACGAGGCATCGCGAAACGTGTTGGGCCGTTCCTGCACCCAGTCGCGGCCGTCGGCGGAGGACCACACATCGTTGCTGCAGATCCTAGGAAAGTGCGTCTTGTCCTGTGGATTCCAGCCGCCGATCAGATACATGCGGCCTCTAAAGGAGAGAGCGCCCGCCCCGTCGCGCGCGGCGAACGCCGCTTTCCCGTTCACCTCGCGCCAGCGATACCGCGGCGACTGTTGCGCGCAGGCTACTGTGCCGATGCCCGCACCCAGAAAAGTCCGGCGAAGCATGGTGTTACTGCTTCCCGTACCAGGCGCGGTCCCACGGGAAGGCGAAGGTGGGCTTGTTCGAGTAGCGTGTCATGGCGAACTCGAGGCGTGCGCCCGTGCCGGGTTCGAGGCGGATGGTGACGACCGGACCGTCGATCTTGACCGTCTTGCCGTTGACCGCGACGGAATCGAACCGGTGCTCTCCGTAGCCGCCGGCCTGCACGACGACTTCACGCGCGTCGATCGGGTTCACGTTCACGAGCGAAACGGTGGCCGACGATGCACCGAGCTTTTCGACCAGCGCGCCGACATCTTCGGGCAACCCGGCGCGGCGCTTCACAGGGTCGAAGTAACGGAAGCGGCTGTGCAGCACCCAGACGCGGCCGCGGGCGAAGTAACCGCCGAGCATGAGGTTGGTAAGTCCGTTGGTGGTGGCGGGGTTGAAGTCGAGCAGATAGTCGGCCAGGCGCGAGTCGGCCGTGGTGTTGTCGGTGCGGATCATTTCCATCTTCTTGCGGACGCGCTGCAGGTCGTCGCTCAGGACCTTTTCGGGATAGCCGGGCAGTTTGCCTTCGAGGTAGCCGAGCCACTCTTCGCCACGGTCAGGCTCGCTGTAGCCGTCGCGGCCGGACCGGGGGCGGAACTCGGTGGCGATGCGGACACGTTCCAGGTCTTTGCGGTTCATCGACCAGAAGTAGACTTCGATCTGACGGTCGGTCCGGAACAGCGGACCATATTGATACCAACTGGGAGCGCCCGTGCCTTTGTAGCCCTTGGGGTCGCCGTACATTTGGGGGAACAGCGTGCGTCCGTTCTCTTCCTTCTTCTGTGCGTAGATAAGGTCGAGTTGCTTGCGTAAGACATCGACAAAGCCCTGGTCGCCGCTCATCAGGAGGGCGTTCGCGAAGCCGGGCCACGATCCGTCGCTGTAGTAGTTGCGGTGGGCGATCTGCTGTAGTTCGCCATCGAAGATGGTGAAGTTCCAGCCGTAAGTGCCTTTCCACCATTGCCCGTTATGCTCGCCGCCGAGCTTGCCGTCGAGGCCTACATTGCTGGGGATCATGCCGCCGGCTTCGGCCGTGCGTGCGCGCCATGCGCCCACGTAATCGAGCACCCACTGCCGGTATTTCTCGTCCCCGGTGAGCGCATAGGCGTTCAGGCCGAGGATGGTGGAAGCAAGGTTGAGGTGCATGTCGCCGACGCTATCGAGATATTCGTCGCAGTGCGAGAGCATGCGCTTGTAATTGGCCATGAGGTCGAGCATCTTGCCGCGGCCGGCAGGGTTGTGAAGAAGATGGAAGAGGCCAGGAACAGGGTCGCCGACCCAATCGTAAGTGGTCGCCCGGCGGAGCATGGGGCCTTTGCTCCCGGTCCACATGCTCTTGATCACCTTGGTTTTCGGGTCGTAGTTAGGCGCATCGGGATCTTCGCCGGTGTACATTTCGGCGAAGCGTTTCATGCGAGCTTTGTAGAGTTCGTCATTGGGAGTAGAGAGGCCTTGCAGCAGGACAGCGCGCATGCCTTCCGCCGTATGAAACCAGTCGGACTGTGTGATGAACTCGCGGCTATAGGCGCCGTTGGTGGCGAGTTCCGTTAGCTTGGTGCGCAGATCGCCGTACTGCTTGAGGTGACCTTCGTACCCCTTCTTATAGAGTTCGAGCACCTTGTCGGAACCGCCCATGGCGTGCAGCAACGTCCAGTTCCAGTAAGTCTCGATGGCATCGTCCGGACCGTCGAGCGTCCCCCAGCGCGGCGTGTGCGCCAGGTAGCCGCGCTCGTCCAGATATTTCTCAGCAAACTTCTCGACACCGATGGAGTTGAACTTAAGCAGTTGGCGTTCGAGCAGTGCCCATTGCGGCGGGGCCATGGGAGAAGTAACGCGGACCAAAACTTCCGCCGGCAGGGCGGCGGCCAGGATAACTGCGAGGGTAATGAGTCGCCTCATGTCAGCCAACCACCATACCAAAGCTTGTTGGCGCACAATAGAGCCATGCTTACTCGCCGCCTGTTCCTCTCCGCAACCGCCGTTGCCGCTGTTTCGGCGCAGACGAAAATGACGCCGCGCCAGCGCGTGGACCGTGCTTTGGCCGGGCAACCGGTGGACCGGCCGCCAATCTCGTTGTGGCATCACTTTGGCCTGGAGAAGCAGGGTCCGGCGAAACATGCCGAAGCGACGCTTGCCTTTCATCGGAGTAATCGGACCGACCTGGTAAAGGTTATGAGCGACTTTCCGTTCCCCAAACCCGCGGCCGGCGCCTGGTGGGAGGTGAAGGAGCAGAAGAGTCCGTTTGCGCCGCAGCTTGAGGCGTTGACGATCATCAACAAGCAATTGGGCGGCAGCGCGCACTTCGTGGAGACGATCTTCAATCCGTGGAATCAGGCCGAAAAGATCTCGTCGAAGGAAGAAGTGAAGCGGATGATGACAGAGAATCCGCAACGGCTGCTGAATGCGTTGGAGGCGATCGCGAAGTCAGAAGCGAATCACGCGCGGCTGGCGCTGCAGAAGGGCGCGAGCGGGATCTTCCTGGCGATCGCCAATGCGGACCCGGCGGTGATGACGTTCGAGCAATACCGCAAGTTCAGCGAACCGTTTGACCGGATGGTGCTGGCCGCCGCGAGTTCGGCTCCGCTGAACGTCATGCACATCCATGGAGACAAGGTTTACCTGGACCATTTCCTCAGCGGATGGCCGCAGGCGGTAATCAACTATTCGGTGTCGGACACGAAGGTTTCGCTGGCGGCAACGCGGAAGAAGTTCGCGGGTGTGTTGGCCGGTGGGATTGACGAGGATGCGTATCCAAAGTTGTCGATAGGGGACCTGAAGTCGCAGGCAGCGAAGGCGAGGCAGGAGGTTGGCGCGAAGTTCATTCTGACGCCGGGATGTTCGGTTCCAAACGATACGCCGGCGGACAAGCTGAAGCTGCTGGCCCAAGCTGTCGGGTAGGACGCGGCAGGATTTGAGCGGGCGGGAAGCCGGCACCGGAAGGATTTACTCGCCGCACGAACGCCCCGATAGAGCGAACAGGCGCCGAACGTACGAGGCATCACGCTTATCGCCGCTTTCCTGATTGGCCGAATACATGCATCCCTCTAAGCCATTCAGGCGAGCAGTTTCGCCGGCTCAAAGTAAGAGGGAATCATGCATGTCGAAAGCATCCGGGCTATTTATGGTCCAAACGTATATAGCAGCTTGCCGGTCCTGGTAATGAAACTGGATCTCGAGGATCTGGCGGGCAAAGAAAGCTATGAATTGCCGGGGTTTAACGACCGGCTGATCAGTCTGCTGCCTGGGGTCCACGAACACGTGTGCGGCCTGGGACGCCGCGGCGGATTCGTGGAGCGGCTGGAGGGCGGCACATGGTTCGGGCATATCGTCGAGCATGTCGCGCTGGAACTGACCGATGCCGTAGGCATCCCGGTGAATCGCGGGAAGACGCTAGCGGCAGGCGAACCAGGGAAGTTCCTGGTCGCTGTAGCGTTCCAGTCTGAGCCGGCAATGCGGGCGCTGTTGCGGACAGCGGTGGAGCTGGTACAAGCGCTGGTCGACAACAAGCCGTATCCGCTGGACGAGAAGATCGCGGAAGCGCGCGAACTCGCCGAGCGATCGTCGCTCGGTCCGAGCACGCAGGCGATCTTGGATGCGGCTGATGCGCGAAACATCCCATGGACGCGGCTCGATACCGAATCGAGCCTATGCCGCCTCGGATTCGGAATTCATAGCCGGTATGTGGAAGCAACCATCTCGGGGCAGACAGGCGCGGTGGCGGTGGACATCGCATCGAACAAGCACCTGACGAAGGCGTTGTTGCGCGAAGCCGGACTCCCGGCGCCGATGGGCGAAGTGGCGACCACACGAGAGGAAGCGTTGGCGGCATTTGAAAAGATCGGCGCGCCGGTTGTTGTGAAGCCGCTCGATGGTAATCAAGGCCGCGGAGTTTTTCTAAACCTCCAGACCGCCGACGAGGTGGCGGAAGCGTTCGAGTGCGCGAGTGATCATTCCCGGCGCGTTGTGATCGAGGAACTGTTCCGGGGCCGAGATTACCGGGTGCTGGTGGTGAACGGTCGCATGGTGGCCGCAAGCGAGAAGACCCCGGCGCACGTGATTGGGACCGGTACGCACAGGATTCGTGAACTGATCGACATCACGAACCGCGACCCGCGACGAAGCGAGCACCACTCGAAGGCGCTGAGTTCGATCAAGGTCGACCCTGTTATGGAGGCGTACCTACGCCGGCACGGCCGGTCGCTCGATACGGTTCCTGCGGCAGGTGAGACCGTTTGGCTGCGCGAAAGCGCGAACCTGTCGACCGGTGGCGAAGCTCGCGATGTAACCGATGCCGTGCATCCGACGATGGCGCGGATGTGCGAACGCGCCGCCAGGACCATCGGGCTGGACATCTGCGGTATCGACTTTGTGGTGCCGGATATATCGCAGGCATGGGACGGCACGGGCGGCATCATCGAGATCAACGCGGCGCCGGGGATTCGGATGCACGAGTTCCCAAGCGAGGGCAAACCGCGGCGGGCGGCAGCGGCGATCGTCGACATGCTGTTCCCTCCGCCATCGGACGGACGCATTCCGCTGATTTCGATTACGGGGACGAACGGCAAGACCACGACCACGCGCATGATCGCGCACGCGATCGGGTCCACCGGCAAGGTGGTCGGCACCACGAGCACGGACAACATCCGGATCAACGGTGTCGAGGTGGCCACGGGAGACATGACGGGCCCGTGGTCGGCACGCGTGGTGCTCAGCGATCCGTCGGTAGAAGTGGCGGTGCTCGAGACGGCGCGCGGGGGAATTGTGCGGTCGGGCTTGGGGTACGATTGGGCCGATATCGGAGTGATCACGAACATTCAGCCGGACCATATCGGGCAGGATGGCATCGAGAGCGTGGAGGACATTCTGCGCATCAAATCGCTGGTAGCCGAGCGTGTGCGGCAGGGCGGCACAATCGTGCTGAACGCCGACGATCCGCTGCTGGCAACACTGGCGGAAAACGAGCGGATCGCGCGGTTGCCACGTAACATCGTGTTCTTCTCGCTGGGGGAGAATCGAGGGATCGTTGACGAGCATGTAGCCCGGGGCGGTACGGCGTATGTGCTGAACGGCGAGTGGATCGAGGAGATATCGGCGGGGTCTGTGAAGCGGATCGTGCGCGCGGCGGAACTGCCGTGCACGGTAGGCGGGTTCGCCGATTTCCAGATCGCCAACGTGATGGCTACCATTGCCGTGTGCCGCGCCTACGGGATGTCGCAGAAGGCAATCGTCAGCGCGTTGATGAACTTCAATACCGGCACACATAACGACGGCCGGTTGAACATATATGCGTTTGGCAGCAGCGCCGTGGTGCTCGATTACGGGCACAATCCAATGGCGATCCAGGCGATTGGCCGCATGCTGTCGCGGCTGGGGGCCGACCGCACGACGGCGGTGCTGGGTTTGCCGGGCGACCGTGCGCAACAACTGATCGAGATGACCGCGGTGACAGCGGCCAGGCATTTCGACCGGCTGGTATTGCGGGAAGACAAGGATTTGCGCGGGCGTCAACCCGGCGAGATGCTCAACCTGATGCGCCGCGCCATTGCAGCCGAATGTCCGGAATGCGAAGTACAGGTGATTCCGGACGAGTTGGAGGCCTTCAAATGGGTGGTGCGCGGCATGAGTCCGGGTGAAGCCGTCGTGGCGTTCTGCGAGCACAAGCAGAAGTTGGCGGAATGGCTGGAAACTCAGCCGGTGAGGCCGCTGACGGACCTGGGTTCGCTCGTCACGTTGTTCCGTCACCGATTGCGGATCCCGGCCTAAAATGTTCACGATCATCGAGAACGGCGAAGTTTTCACGGGCCGGCGTCTGGAGCGTGTGCCCGTCCTGTTGAGCGGCGGCGCCATCTGGTGATCGCCAAGAACGGGTTCGAACTGCGGGAGGTGATCGCACGGGGGAAGTGAATGATGCAAGGCGGCGCGGTTGTTCACAAGCAACAGTTCTTGCGCGGGAGCAATCGAACTATCGAAGGGAGTGGTGCGGCCGTGCTGCATACGCGTGAGGATGGCCACTAGCCCAATATGCCGGTGAAGAAGACTGGTAAAGCCACAACCACCTCGGGCGGAACGCTGATGATGATCGGCGGGGCGGAAGACAAAGCGAACGAGCGCGCGGTGTTGAACACGCTGGTGAAGCATGCCGGAAAAGGGCGCCTGGTGGTGGCTTCGCTGGCGAGCGAGGAACCGGCGTATCAGTGGTCCACTTACTCGAGAGTGTTCAAGGACCTGGGACTCAAAGACGTGCAGCACTTCGCCGCCGACACGCGCGAAGATGCGTCGAAACCAGGTGTGCTGAAGACTTTCGAAGGCGCGACTGCGGTGTTCTTCACGGGCGGCGACCAGTTGAAGATCACCACCAAGCTGGGCGGTACGGACGCATACGATCGCATTCTGGAGATCTACACGAAAGAGAAGGGACTGATTGCGGGCACTTCGGCGGGGGCGGCGGCGATGGGGCAGATGATGCTGATGTCGGCGCAAGCGGAAGGGTCGGAGAAGCACAAGGTGCGCCGGGCATTTATCATGGCGCGCGGGTTGGGGTTGATTACCGACATGGTGATCGACCAGCACTTTGCGCAGCGGGCGCGGATCGAGCGGCTGTTGGGCGCGATCGCCGAGAACCCGGCGGTGTTGGGGGTCGGCATCGATGAGGATACGGCCATCGTGCACCGCAACGAGTGCTTTGAAGTGGTCGGGTCCGGCGCGGTGTATGTCGCCGATGGGTCGTCAATCACCTATACCAATGCGTCTGAACCCGAGCACGACCCGACGTTGTGCCTGTTCAACGTGAACCTGCACGTGCTGTGCGCGCGGGCGAAGTTCAATGTCACGACGCGCGAGCCGGAGCGGCCTGGGCTCATCGTTGGAGAACGTTAGCTGGCGAATCGCCAGATGCGTAGGGCGTTCTTACCCAACATCAACTCGCGCGCTTCGGGTGTGTAGAACGAGCAGTATTTGTCGACGAATTCAAGTTCCTTGTCCATCGGCAGTTCCCAGCGCGGGCGCGGATAGCCGGTGCCCCAGACAAGCTGTTTGGGGCCGAATTCCTCGTAAATCGCCTTATAGAATGGCCAAGTGTCGGGGTACGGGTAGCTCTTCATCTCCGACATTTCGTAGGGCTCGGAATTTGAGATGTACACCTGGGGGAACTTCTTGAGGGCGAACATTTTCTTGAATTCGGGCCAGGGGTCGCGGAGTTTGAGGTCGGGCTTTCCGGCGTGGTCCACCACGACGTTCACGCCGGGGAAGCGGCCGCACATGTCCTCGAGCATCGGCATCTGGTGGGGCAGGATGTAGAAGTTGAAGCAGGCCTTCAGATTTTCCGCCTCTTTCCAGAGCGGGTAGTGTTCCTTGGAGTTCAGCCAGGTGTCCTTGGGGTGGTAAATGGGGCTGAAGCGCATGCCCTGCAGGCCGTGCTCGGTGACCCAATAACGTAGGCGTTCGTGGACCTTGGGGTCGAGGGGGTTGATCAATCCGTGGCCCACGAACAGCTTCGGGTAGGTCTTGCAGCAGTGCGCGATGTAGGAGTTGTCCCAGCCGTAGTAGCGCGGGTTGACGAGCACCGCGTACTTGAGGCCGAAGTCCTTCATCTGCTCCACCTGGTTCTCGATCGGGCCTTGAATGGGGACGCGCTTGAGTTCCGGTCGCTCGGGGTGGTTGAACGGGAACTTGGGGTCGTAATTCCAGACTTCGAGGTGGGTGTCGATGATCAGCCGCTCGGATGCGGCAGCGGTTGCGGGCTGTGCGGCGGCGGGTAGGGTGGAGCCGACTTCGAGGAAGGTCCGGCGGGTCATCATCCCGACATGATATCCTGCCGGACAACCAGATGCGTTTACCAAATGTGTTGCTTGTTTCCGCATTGGTGTTGAGGGCGCAGACCTTCTCAGTGAAGGTCACCGAAAACGTGAAAGTGCCGATGCGCGATGGGGTCGAGTTGGCGGCTGACCTGTATCTGCCGGACGCGCCGGGCAAGTATCCGACGGTGGTCTACCGGACGCCGTATAACAAGGCTGGACAGAAGTCGGCGGGACAGTTCTTCGCGGCGCGCGGGTATGCCGTGGTGGCGCAGGATGTTCGGGGGCGGTTCGCGTCAGGCGGCGACTTCTATGCTTTTGTGAACGAAGGTCCGGATGGGTACGACACCATCGAGTGGGCGGCGAAGCAGCCGTGGTCAGATGGGAACGTCGTGACGGACGGGGCATCGTATCTCGCGTGGGACCAGTACCACGCGGCGATGTACCGGCCACCGCACCTGAAGGCGATGTTTGCCAATGTGGGGGGGAACAACTTCTATGACGAGTTCGCGTATCCGGGGGGCGTGTTGAACCCTGGATGGGCGATTTGGATCGTGAAGTCGGCCCAGACCAGCAATTATCCGGCGCCGAAGGACGAGCTGAATGCGGTTCTAAGAGATCCGATGAATTGGCTTCGTTCCTCCATTTCCGAGCGGGGGAAGGTATTCGAAGGGTTCCCCGCTCATCATAAGATGTATTATGACTTCAATGCGCATCCGACCTTTGATGGCTTGTGGCGGCAGAAAGGGTTTTATACACAGGGCGGGTGGAAGGAGATGAAGGACGTACCTACCTTCTTTATTTCGGGGTGGTACGACTATTTTGTTGAGGGGGCTATAGAGAACTTCACCGCAATGCGGCACCAGCAGCAGAGCATACAAATGCTTTGGCTGGGACCGTGGCCGCATGGGATCGGCGGGGCGGCGTGCGGGGAGGTGAACTTCGGTGTGTCGGCGGCGCTCGATCCGAAGGAGATAGCGTTTGAATTCTTCAACTTATCGTTGAAACGGGCGAAGCCGAGCCGAATTGTGTCGCGCCGGGGAGGGTCGACCGGCACGGTAGGCATTGTGATGCCGATACGGTATTTTCGGATGGGCGGAGGAGATGGGTCGACTGATCAGCAAGGGCGGCGGAACCATGGCGGCCAGTGGGTGGACGCGATGGCGTGGCCACCGTTTGGGACGACGACCGAGAGTTGGTATCTCGATGCGACGGGCGCGTTGGTGAGGTCGCGGCCGGAGAAGGAAGGGGAGCTGTCTTGGAGGCACGATCCGGCCAATCCGGTGCCGACGCGGGGCGGGCGGTACAACATGGTGCCGAACCTGCCGCCGTGTGCGCAGGACCAGCGGCCGCTCGATGGGCGGAAGGATGTGCTCCAGTTCGTTTCGCAAAATTTGATGGAACCGGTGGAAGTGACGGGGCGGCTGACGGCGAAGCTGGTGGTTTCCTCCGATGCGCCGGAGGCGGACTTCATGGCCAAGCTGGTGGACGTGTATCCGGACGGGTTTGCGATGACGATTCTGGACGGGGTGCGCCGGGTGAAGTTCGACCAGAAAGGTCAGACAAAAACGGCGGTCATCGACTTGGGCACGACGAGCAACCTGTTCGCAAAGGGACACCGGATCCGGCTGGATGTGGCGTCATCGAACTGGCCGCGAGTGGAGGTGAATCCGACGGCGGCGACCAATAAGGTCCACCTGGGCGGATTGCGGTCGTCGGAACTGGTGCTGTCTATTACTCAGAAGCCGCCGGCTCGATGATGGCGGACATGGAGCCTTTGCTTTTGGGCATGCGCCAATCGGCGCCGTAGCCGTGGATCTGGTCGCGGGCGAACTGGGCGTGTTCGAGCTCGCAGGTTATTACTATGGTCCGGCCGGTACTATCCACCTCAACAGCATGGTTATATGCCTGTCCGGTACCCATGGCGAATAGGCGACAGAGCATCTCGATCACGTATTCGTACGTGTGGTCGTCGTCATCAAGGAGCACGACGTTATAGAGCGGCGTGTGCTCCTGTTCTGTTCCGTGTTCGATATTCGTATCAGGTGTTACCGTCGGCATGCTGTGTTTACTGTGCCAGCCCTCGTGGATATCTGTGGCGAGCACATTTCGCCATGCTAGCAGAGGGGCAAATCGCTCAACCGGATGCGGCCCTTATGCTACTTTGAGAGACATGCTTAGAAACGCTCTACTTCTATTGCTCGCTGCCGGCTCGACGATGTGGGCCCAGAAACCGGTGAAACCGGGCGAAGATTGGATCAAGCTGTTTAACGGCAAAGACCTGACGGGCTGGGTGGAAATCGGCAAGGAGAAGTGGACGGTTGAAGATGGGACCATTCACGGCCTGGCGATCAGCAACTCGTACGGCTATCTGCAGACGGAGAAGAAGTACAAAGACTTCCATCTGTCGATGCGGTTCAAGTGCGAAGGCGACGGGAACAGCGGCGTGTTCTTCCATGTGGACTTCAAGCCCGGCACGGCCGATGTAAGCCAGGGCCTGCAATTCGAAATCGACTGCACCATGAACAAGCACACCGCCGGTATCTATGGCGATGGGCGGCAGTGGATCGTCTGGCCGGCGCCGGAAAACGAAGGCGTCGTCAGGCAGAGCGACTGGAACGATTACCAATTGCGAGTGGAAGGCAACCGCTACGTGTCGCGCCTGAACGGCGTCGAGATGGTGGACTTCACGGATCCGACGCCGAAGTCCTTTGACGGGTACATAGCGTTGCAATTGCACTCCGGCGGCGCGGGCAACATGCGGTTCAAGGACATATATATCCGCGACTTGACGAAGCGGTAGGGGTTGACGCCGCGGGGCGGAGGGCGTGTGCAAAAATCCGGAACACCGCTCCCTCGCGGTCGCGGCTCGGTTAGATTCTGCTTGTATTCGCGGCGTTTTTGCACACGCCGGAGAGAGCGGGGCGTGCGATCATACCGTGTACATGTTGAATCTGTATGAACTCGATCCGGGTCCTGAGTCGCCCGAGATCGTGCGGATGATCGTTGAGATTCCGAAGAACTCGCCGAACAAATATGAGTACGACGGCAAGCTGGGGGTATTTCGTTTAGACAGGGCTCTTTATTCGCCGCTACACTATCCCGGCGACTACGGGTTTATTCCAGGGACGCTGGCTGAGGATGGCGATCCGCTGGATGTGCTGGTGCTGGTGAGCGAGCCGAGTTTTCCGGGGTGCCTGATTGAGGTGCGGCCCGTGGGTGTGCTGGTGCTGATCGACAGCCAGGAAGCGGATCATAAGATTCTGGCGGTGCCGAACCGCAATCCGCGTTACGACCAGATCCACACGATGGACCAGGTGTTCTCGCATGTGCGGCGGGAGATTGAGCACTTCTTCGCGATCTACAAAGAGTTGGAAGGTAAGCAAACGCAGGTGGAGCGCTGGGGCGGTCCGATAGAAGCGCGGCGGCTGGTAGTGGAAAGCCGCCAGGTGTTTCTGAAGTCTAAGCCGGCGGGCCCTGCGGCTTGATGATGGTCGGTGGGGCGGGATTGAATAGGGTGTGACTTGGGGATAAATAAAGGCGCGGACACGCCTCGGAGGATGTGGGCCGCTGGTCCCAGCGTGTCCGCTTCGAAAATCAGCGGTTGACCCGATTTTTGCGCAGAAGCGGATCCAGGTCAACCGTTTCGTCAAGAAAAAGTATCCAAACGGCTGAAATAACGGATCTTGTGACCTTTGGTACGGAACTTTTGGGCATCGCCGCGGGTGTACCAACCTGAGAGTACCAAACCAACCGATCCAGCTGGCCCGGAGTGATAGGCTCGAAAGAAGAAGAAGTTCATGGCGAAACTACTGAATGTAAGTGTCCTGACGCTGTCGGCAGCGTTGCCAATCATGGCGGATCCGGGGGCCCGGATGGAGGCGCAGCGAACCAAGGACGATTTTGAGTTGAGGGTTGAGGCGAAACAATGGCGGAAGGCGCGCGCCGTAGCGGCGAGCGTGGACCCGTTCGGGAAACCGGCGGGCGCCGGCAATCAATTCGAGATCAAGGCGCTGTGGACACCGGCGAACCTGTACTTTCTGTTCACCTGCCCCTATAGCGAACTGGTGCTGAAGCCGAACCCAACAACGGCTGAAGAAACGAACAAGCTGTGGGAGTGGGACGTGGCGGAAGTGTTCATCGCGGGCGATCGAGAGAACGTTTACAAGTACCGTGAGTTGCAGGTTTCACCGCAAGGCGAGTGGGTGGATCTCGATATCGACCGAAAGAATTCACGAGCGGCGGGCGGCTGGAAGTGGAACTCCGGGTTTGAGGTGAAGGCGAAGATCGATAGGGACAAGAAGGTCTGGTACGGGGCGATGAAGATTCCGTTTTCATCGATCGGCGGCAAGCCCGGAGAGGCGGGCGCCGAGTTCCCGATCAACATCTACCGGCTAACGGGCGAGAATGCGAATCGAAAGTCGACGATGTGGACGCCTACGCAGAACCGGTCGCACCACACGCCGGAGATGTTCGGGCGGATGATTCTGGCAAAGTAGGAGCATGGAACGGTCGCTGCGGATCTCGCACGTGGGGCTGCGTGGGGTGGTGGGCAAGGGGTTGACGGCGTCGCACGTGGTGGACTTTGCGGCGGCTTTCGGCACGTTTCTCGAGGCGCGGTCGGCAGTGGTGATCGGGCGCGATCCACGGTCGTCGGGAGCGATGATCCGGCAGGGCGTTATAGCGTCGCTGGTTGCATGCGGACACCAGGTGATCGATCTAGGGTTGGTATCGACGCCGGTGATCCAGCACGAAATCAGGCGCATCGGGGCACAGGGCGGCATTTCGATCGGGGCGAGCCACCACCCGGCGGAATGGAACGCGCTGAAATTCTTCGGCGCGAACGGGACGTATCTGTCGACGGCAGAGGCTTCGGAGCTGCTGGATATTTACCATCTGAAGAAGTTCGCGTTCGTAGCGCACACGGACCTCGGAGGCGTGCGAACGGAAACGGACGCCTTGGACGCCTATCTGGACCGCTTAGCGGGCGAGTACGACTTTGACGCGCTGCGGCGAAAGCGGGTGGTGGTGGACTGTACGAACGGCACCTCGTCGCTGATTCTGCGGCGGTTGAACGAACGGTATGGGTTTCAGTTCATCCTCATCAACGAGCGGATAGAAGGCGACCGGTTTGCCCATGAACCGATCACGAACCAGCAAACGGTGAGCCTGCAACTGGCGCCGCTGATCAAGCCATTGAGTGCGGAAGGGGGTTTCCTGTTCGACGTGGACTCGGACCGGCTGGCGATTGCCACCGAAGAAGGGCGCCCGGTGTCGGAAGAGATGATCCTGCCGCTGCTGGCGGACCATCTATTGCCCACAGGGCCGGGCAAGCTGGTGATCACGAATCTGTCGTCCACCGCACTGACCGATGAAGTGGCGGCGCGACATGGAGGCCGTGTGATACGCGTGCCGGTGGGCCGCGCGGCGGCGATGGACGCGTTGGCGACGTATCCGCCGGAAGAGATCGCCGTGGCGGGCGAGGGGACGGGAGCGGTGATGATGCCGCGGTTCCGGTTCATTTACGACGGTATCGCGTCGATGCTGGCGATTTTGACAATGATGGATCGCCGGGGGCAAAGCCTGTCGGAAATCCTGGCGGGGTATCCGCGGTATTGCATGTTGAAGGGCCAGGTGCCGCTGGTTTCGCCGAAGGTGCCCGAGTTATTTATGGAACTGGAGGAGGCATACCGCAATGGGCAATTGTGCGCGGTGGACGGCGTGCGGGTGGACTGGCCGGACCGGTGGTTTCACGTGCGGGTGTCGCAAACCGAATCGGTAGTGCGTGTCATTTGCGAGCGGCGCGGAAGCGAGCCCAAAGAGTTGTTCGACGAACTGTTGGACCGGGTGCGGAGACTGGCATAGATGCGAACCCGTGAGCACCGGCTGAAGATCGGCGTATCGGGCATTCGCGGCGTGGTGGGCGAGTTTCTCACGCCGGCGCTGGCGGGGAACTTCGCGCAGGCGTTTGGAACCTATGTAGGCGGCGGGCGGGTGGTGGTGGGCCGCGATACACGCCCGAGCGGCGAGATGATTCAGCACGCGGTTTGCTGCGGATTGCTGGCGGCGGGCTGCGAGGTGGTGGACGTGGGTGTGCTGCCGACGCCGACGATCCAGGTTTATGTGGACGCGATTGGAGCGCGGGGCGGGATCGCGGTGACGGCGTCGCACAACCCGCCGGAATACAACGCGCTGAAGCTGTTCAATCGCGACGGGTTGTTTTTCAACCACTACGAGCGCAGCGAACTGATCGACCTTTATCACCAGAGCGAGTTCCGGCATGCATTGAATGCGGAGATCCGGGGGATCTCGCGACAGGTGGAGGAACCGGTGCGGTTTCACTTTGAACGCGTGCTACGGCACGTGGATGTGGAGCGGATCAGGCGGCGGCGATTTCGTGTGGCGCTGGACGGAGTGAATGGAGCGGGGTCGGTGGTGTCGGTGCGGTTTTTGCGGGACGTGCTTGGGTGCGAGCTGCACGCGATTTCAGTGGACCCGGCGAAGCCGTTTCCGCGGGAAGCAGAGCCGCGGCCCGAGGTTTTGGGGGAACTGGCGGGGATTGTGCGCGACCGGCAGTGCGATGTGGGCTTCGCACAAGATCCGGATGGAGACCGGCTGGCGATCGTCGACAATACGGGGCGCGCGATCGACAACGACGACGTGCTGGCGCTGGCGGTAGATGCCGTGCTGTCGCGGCTACCGGGCGATGTGGTGGTGAACCTGACGACATCGGCCGCGATCGACGATTTAGCGGCACGACACGGGCGGCGGGTGTTCCACACGCCGGTGGGCGAGGCGAATGTGGTGCAGCGCATGCGCGCGGTAGAGGCCGTGATCGGCGGTGAAGGTTCGAACGGTGGGATTATCTTTCCCCGGGTACACTATTGCCGCGACAGCTACACCGGGATGGCGTTCCTGCTCGACCGGATGGCGGAGACGGGACAGACAACCGCGGAGTTGGCGGCAGCGCTACCGCAATATTACCGGCACAGCGGGAAGGTGGCGTTTGAGCACGGGCGGCTGGGACAAGTGATGCAGCAGTTGGAGCGAAGTATGGCGGCGCCCGTGGTCGACCGTGCGGACGGTGTAAAGCTGATCTGGCCCGACGGATGGGTTCACGTACGCGCTTCGAACACGGAGCCGCTGGTACGGATAGCGGTGGAGGCGCGCACGAGGCAGCGGGCCGACAGCCTGTTCGCCACGGCCCGGAAACTCGTTTAGTTTAGTTGCTGGGCGGATCCGGCTCAGGAGCGGATTCGTCCACGCGAAACTCGATCGAGCCGGGCGGGATCTTGTTTTGCCGTTTCTGGATTTCCTGCTTGAGTTTGTCTTCGTTATGAAGCAGGTCTTTATTGATCTGGCGCTGCGTTTCGTTCAATTCGCGCAGCTTTTCGTTTTCAACCTCGAGCGTCCGGATATGTTGCCGCTTTTCGAGCAATGCGGGAATCCCGTTGGGACCGCGCAGGTGAACCACCGCATAGCAGCCCGCCACAAGGAGTAGCGCACCGAATGCGAGCCGTCGTGAAGCTGTGGTCATCGCGTGTGCATGAAAAGGGGCAGCGCTGGGAAGGCCACCCACCATCCTACTCTCCTTTATAATCCCGATTGGGTCTTCGGGTCCAGTAAGTAAGAGCAATGACAGATAAAATCGTGGTGGTTTCGACATGCGAGGGGATGGAGGACGCGCGGCGCATGGCCCGCCGCCTGGTGGAGCAGCAACTGGCGGCTTGTGTGAATATCATCCCGGGCGCGACCAGTGTGTACAGATGGAAAGGCGCCGTAGAGGAGGCTTCGGAGTTTTTGCTGGTGATCAAATCGAGCCGGCCGCTGTTTGAGGCGCTACGGGCGGAGTTGACGAAAATCCATCCATACGAGGTACCGGAAATTGTGGCGCTCCCCATCGTGGATGGAGCCGAACCATATCTGGCGTGGCTTGAGAAGGGGTTGCGGCGCGACCTCAGTGCGTGATGTGATAGCAGAGCTAATGGCCACGCAATCCGCCCTTTCAGCCGTCAAGACCCAGAAGCCGACGCGTTCCCGGTACTGGGTGATCGTATTTGCCGTCACGCTCGCTATTCTGGCGTACATCGACCGCGTAGCGATCGCGATGGCGGCGCCGCGCATGCGGGCGGACCTGGGTTTCGACACGGTGCAAATGGGGTGGGTGTTTTCGGCGTTCGCGGTGGCGTATGCGGCGTTTGAGATACCCGGGGGGTGGCTGGGGGACTGGATGGGTCCGCGGAAGGTGCTGATGCGGATCGTGGTGTGGTGGAGCGCGTTCACGGCGTTGACGGGCGTGGTTCGCAGTTATTCGGCGCTGCTGGCGGTGCGCTTCCTGTTTGGCGCGGGCGAAGCGGGTTGCTTCCCGAACCTGACGAAGGCGTTCACCACATGGCTTCCGGCCGACGAACGGGTGCGCGCACAGGGCTTTATGTGGACGTTTGCGCGGTGGGGCGGCGCGTTCACGCCGCCGCTGGTGGCGTTTGTGTTCACGTTTACGGACTGGCGTACCGCCTTTATGCTGTTCGGCGCCCTGGGCGTCTTGTGGGCGGTTCCGTTCTACATCTGGTTCCGCGACAATCCGAAAGACCACAAAAGCGTCAACGCGGCGGAACTGGCGTTGCTGCGCGATGCCGATAAGATGGCCGGGGGCCACGGAAACGTGCCCTGGGGCCGGCTGGTCTCGTCGCGCAGTGTGTGGCTGCTGTGGGTGCAATATTACTGCCTCTCGTTCCCCTGGTACTTCTTCATCACGTGGCTGCCCACCTATTTGCTGCAAGGGCGCGGGCTGGACGAGACGACTGCCGCGAAGTATGCGATTCTGCCGCTGTTTTTCGGGGGGTTGGGATCGTTTGCGTGCGGGTTGGTATCGGCGCGTGTGGCGCGGTTGTTAGGATCGGTGGCGAAGGCGCGCAAGACGCTGGCAACGCTCGGGTTCCTAGGGGCGGCGGTGATGCTGGTGGTGAGCATCAACACGCGCGATCCGCTGTATGCGATGGTTGCCATGGGGTTCGCGAGCTTCTTCAACGATCTGGTGATGCCCGGCGCGTGGGGGGCCTGCATGGACGTAGGGGGCCGTTACGCGGGCACGCTTTCCGGATCGATGAACATGATGGGCAACCTGGCCGGATTCACGGCGCCGCCGCTCGGCGGCTACATCTTGCGGTACACAAATAACGACTGGAACACGTTTCTGTACGTGATGGCGGGCGTGTACCTGGTTGGTACGCTGACATGGCCGTTTATCGATCCGGTGACGCCGATCGACCAGCACGAGTAAGACGCAAGGGGGGTGAAGCAGCCCGCACGACTTCGAAGAACTGGTTTGTTATGATTCACTTCGAGGCTCGTGGAGGAGCTATATGGCCGTTATTCAGGGCATTGTGGATCAAAGTGGCAAGACCGTGCGCGCGGGTGGCGCCTTCAAGGTGGTGAGTAAGTCGGACACGTTGCTTCAGATCGACGTGACGGGGCTCGACGTCAGCAAAGCATTCGTCTCCGCGACCCTTTGGGCAAGCAACGGCGATTTCCCAAGCGGATCGATTTCGGCCGGACCGCATCCGTCGAAGAAGACGCAATTGTTGTTTCGGATTGCGAATCCAGTTGGGTTCAACTTTGGGGTGTGTTTCCGGATCGAGACGTAGATTCGGGGCATGGGAGTTAGGAGTTAGGAGTTAGGAGTTAGGAGTCAGAAATGACTGAAAGCAATCGACGGTTCACGCGACGGGAGATGTTGGAAACGTCGAGCAAGGCGGCGTTGGCCGGCATGGCCGCCGGGTCCGCTTCGCAAGCGGCGGCCCAGCAGAAGCGGCCGCGGATTGCCTGCGTGGTCACCTATTGGGCGGCGCCGGGGTCGCATGCGGACTGGATCATTACCAAGCTTCTGGACGGTTATTGGTGGAAGGGCGCGCATACGCCGTCGCGAGTGGACGTGGTATCGGCCTATATCCACCAACTGCAGGAAAGCGGTTTGGGTCAGAAGGTCTGCAAGTCGAAAGGCATTCCGATCTACAACACGGTGGCCGAGGCGCTGACGCTCGGAGGGAAGGAACTGGCGGTGGATGGCGTGGTGCTGGTGGGGGAGCACGGGATTTACCACCGCAATCTCAAAGGGCAAACATACTATCCGCGCTGGTTTCTGTACCAGCAAATCATGCGTGTTTTCGAGCAGAGCAAACGGTCGGTACCGGTATTCAACGACAAGCACCTATCCACCAGTTGGGACGAAGCCAAGTGGATGTTCGATAAGTCTCGCGAGTTGAACTTCCCGTTGTTCGGCGGTTCGTCGATACCGTTTTATTACCGCAAGCCGGAGATTGAACTCGATATCGATACACCGATCAAGAATTCCATCGTGGCCGGAGGTTCCGGCGATGAGGGGAGCCTTTTCCATTGCGTGGACGTGCTGCAGGCGTTTGTGGAAAGGCGTAAGGGCGGTGAGACGGGCGTTGCCTCGGTGCAATGCATTCGCGGTCCGGAGACCTGGACGTGGAGCGACCGCAATCCGTGGGCGGGCAATCTGCTGGAGGCTGTGCGGACAACGTTTAATCTGAAGCCGGAACAATTCCGGGAAAACCCGCGCGGATCGACTGTCACTATCGTGGAGTATCGGGACGGAACGAAAGCGGCGATCTATTCGGTGCGCGGGGCCGGCTGGACCTACGCCGGCGACATCGAAGGCCGTAAAGATCCGGCAATCGTCTCAATGCTTGGATGGCCTGGGCCCTATTCGCAATACCACGCGGCGAATGCGTTTGAGCACTGGATTGTCGAGATGATGCTGACGCGCAAGGAACCGTACAACGCGGAGCGGCTACTGCTGTCGACAGGCATTACTTCGTTCAACCAGGAATCGAACTGGGAAAACGGCCGTTACTCTGCGGTGGGGCGTCGGGTGCAGACGCCGTACATGGATATGGCGTACCGCACGACGCGGGGACCGATGTTCAACACGGGTCCGCGGCCGCCGGTGATCCCGTATATCAGGGGGTTTGAGAAGTAGCTGCTCGCTCAATACGATCAGGAGATCGGCATCTGAGGGGCCGCGGCGCGGTTGCGGGGATCGTGGCATGGCTGACGGCGGTGTTAAGAATTGCTGGCCACATAGGGTCAGTGCAACGCGAAGTGGGGGTGCCTTCGTCCGGTCGCAGTGGGCCGAGACCCATCGCTTACGGGATTGAGAAAAAACGCGGCCCGCGCCCTTACGGTTGCGGTTCTGTTTCCGGAGCAGTGTGTGTTTGCAGTGGTTTACCAGACCCGGGGCGCGGTGCTAAATCGCATTCAGCGGGTTTTTTCTCACGCCCTTACGCTCGGGCTCAGGGTCGGGAGTGGTGCGACAGGGATACTCGCGCGAGTGCTTCCGATGCTCGAGTCACAGGCTAACTCGAGGTGTAGATGGCGGCGGACCAGGGTTCGATTGATAAGTTGGAGTTCGCGATGACGGGTGCGGGAGTTGTACTCCATAGGAGTTCACCGCGGGCGGCGCCAAGGTCTACGTCGACGGGCGAGTCGCTGAGGTTGGCGACTAAGATCGCGTCGGGGCGGGTGAGGACGAGCCAGCCGCTTGTTTCGGCATAACGGGCTTTGACCTGACCTTTGGCGGGCCAAGTGAGGCGTTTGCGGAGGGCGAGCAGGTCGCGATACGTGCTGAAAAGTTCGAGGTAGGGGCGCTGGTTGAGTTTTGTCCAATCGAGGCGGCAGCGGGAGAAGGTGTGGGCGTCCTGCGGGTCGGGGAACTCACGGGTTTCGTAGAAAGAGGCGAACTCGGCGCGGCGGCCGGTGCGGACGGCTTCCACCAGGGCGGCGTCGGTGTGGCTGACGAAGTACAGGAACGGGTTGGTTTCGCCGTATTCCTGTCCCATGAAGATAAGCGGAAGCCAGGGGGAGAAGCAGAGGACGGCAGCGGCTACTTGCTGCTGGCGGAAAGTCAGCATCGATCCCTGACGGTCGCCGAGGCAGGGGTTGGCGACCTGGTCGTGATTCTGGATAAAGGATACTAACTCGGTGGGATGGAACGGGCCGCTGGATTCCCAAATGACGAAGCCTTCGGTGGCGGCCTGCGCGACCTGTTTGGTGTCGCCGTATTTGCGGAGGTACCCGCGGCGGTTGCCGGTGAGGATGGGGATGAGGGCGTGGTGGAATTCGTCGTGCCAGATGGCATCGATCCCGAGGTCGCGGACGTCACCGCTTTCGCTTTCGGCAATGAGCCAGGCCTGGCGTCCGAGGACTTGGGCGGCGGCCGTGAACTCTTCACTGAGTTGCTGGAGGATGTGCTTGGGGCTGTCGTCGAAGATGCCATGAACGGCGTCGAGGCGGAGGGCATCGATGTGAAACTCGCTCAGCCAGTAGAGGGCGTTATCGACGAAGAAGCGGCGGACTTCGGGGCGCGAGTAATCGAGGGCGTCGCCCCAGGGGGTTTGATACTTAGCGGTGAAATAAGGGGCGAATTCGCCTAAGTAGTTACCTTCGGGGCCGAGGTGGTTATAGACGACGTCGAGGACGACGGCAAAGTTACGGGCGTGGCAGGCATCGACCAGTTTGCGCAGACCGTCCGGTCCGCCGTAAGCGGAATGCGGAGCATAAAGGGAAACGCCGTCGTAGCCCCAGTTGCGGCGTCCGGGGAATTCGGCGATGGGCATCAACTCGATGGCGGTAATGCCGAGGTCGGCCAGATGGTCGAGACGTTCGACGATCGCGTCGAAGGTTCCACGGTCGGTGAAGGCGCCGGTGTGGAGTTCGTAGAAGACGTAGTCTTTTAGCGGCAGGCCCTTCCACGAGCTGTCGGTCCAATTGAAGGCCGATCCATCGCAGAGGCGGGACGGCCCGTGGACACCTTTGGGTTGATAGCGGGCGGCGGGATCGGGCCGATCGGCGCCGGTATCGGTGACGAGGAAGTAGTCCTGACCGGTAACGGCATCGGGCACGTTGAGGAAGAAGTCGCCTTCGGATTCCTGACGGAAGGTGTATTCCTGGTGTTGAACGCGAACCCGGAGGGAGCGTTGGCGGGGGGCCCAGACACGGAAGTCAAAGCCGCCGGCGGGATTGGGTTGGGCTCCGTAACGCGTCCGCATGTTTAAGCATTCTCTCGCATGAGCACGGCGACAGGCCATGGTCCGAAAGCTTCGGAGACGGCGATGCGCCGGTTGTGCGCAGCCACTTTTCGATTGGTTAGGACGTCGATGAACGTCGTGCTGTCGTGGGAGCGAGGCAGCAGGAGATCAGTGCCGTTCCAAGAGGAAGCATCGCGGGTGAGCCCTCCGTCGGAGGAGAGGAAGAAACGGCCGGCGATGGCAATGGCGGCTTGGCGCGAATATGTTCGGGCGAACGCGATCAGGCGGTGGCGGTGTGGGCCGGTGGCGCGGATGGGTTCGTAGGCGCCGGCGGAGAACAGCGCGTGGAAGTCGCGCCTGAAGCGCAGCAGGCGCGAGGTGATCCAAAGCTTGGCGTGCTTGTCGTCAGGCGCCGCCGCCTCATCAAGGGCCCGCAGCGTATCGCGCCGGAGTTGGTAATCGATGGCGCGGCGGTTATCCGGATCGACCAGGGTGAACTCCGGCATTTCGTTGCCCTGGTATGTGTCGGGGACGCCGGGCGCAGTCAGCTTCAGGACGGTTTGCGAAAGCGAGTTCAGCAAACCGGCTTCGGCAACAGGCGTTTGGAACCGCGCGAAGTCGGCAAGGAAGTCTTCGGAATGGAGGATGGCGTCGAGGAAGCGGTCGACAGCTTCTTCATAGGCTGCATTGGGTCGAATCCAACTGGAGTGCAGTTTAGCTTCACGAATGGCCTTCAGCATGTACTGCTGAATGCGCTGTTCATAGCCGTTCGGGCGAGGGTCCGCGGGCCATGTGCCGATGAGGGTCTGATACAGCAGATACTCATCGTTAGGCGAGGGGGCCATCATGTCGCCGGCGCGGGAACGGTGTGAAAGGTTCAGGCTGTGCCAGCGATGGACAGCAGCCGCCCAAAGCTGTGGGATTTCAGAGAGCACGCTGATGCGCGCTCGAACGTCTTCGCCGCGTTTGGTGTCGTGGGTGGACGAGGCGAGCATCGCATTGGGCCAGTGGCGCAGGCGGATGGCATTGCGCTCGTGAAACACCGCGGCCGGCGTGCCGAACCGTGGCGGCTCACCGCCGACTTCGTTCAGAGAGGCGAGCATGACATAGCGGTAGAAGAGCGTATCTTCGAGGCCGCGCGCCATGACGGGTCCGGTGAACTGCTGGAGGCGCATGACCCAGAGGCGGCGGCGGTGGCGCTGTTCGGCCGTAAGTCCTGGAGGATCGCGTAACAGGAGCAGGTCTTCAATGAAGGCGAAGACGTCCTCACTGAGCGCCGGGTTGCGTTCGCGAGCGGCATTGACGGCAGCCCGGATGTGGCGGACGTCCTCGCGGTCGGGCGCTTCGGTACTCTCGCGGATATAGGTGCGGTAAATCGGGAAACAGGTAATCACCTCGCGTAAGGCGTGGCGGAGGTTCTCAAGAGTGAAGTCGCGGGAGTAGCGTTGCTCGGTGGCGATGTCGTCCAGGCGGCGCGCTAGTACGTTTAACTCGCTGGACATCGCCACTTGCAGCACCAGCTTTTTTGCGTCGTAAAACTGATCGGGATAGGAATCGTGGCTGCCGGTGAAGGTGCGATAGAGCCGTTCAAACGCACTGCGATGCGAGATATCGACGTAGAGGCCGTTCAGCAGGTTGAGGAATCCGTAGCCCACGGTGCCTTCGATGCACCAGGGGCGCAGGTGCTCGTGGTGGGTCAGAATTTTTTCGGCAACGACATAGAAAGGGGCGGCTTCGGGAGAGGCTTGCGCCACTGCCTGCTGGAGCTGCTCGAAGTATCCAGCGGGATCGTACAGACCATCGGGGTGATCGACACGCAAACCGGTAATCAGCCCTTCGCTAATGAACCGAAGAATCACTTCGTGGGCGGCCTGGAATACGACAGGGTCTTCCACACGAATGGCGGCCAGTTCGTTGATATCGAAGAAGCGCCGGTAGTTGATTTCGTCGGCGGCGACACGCCAGAAAGCCAGGCGGTATGCCTGCTCGTTGAGCAGGCGCTCCAAGAGGTCGAAACTGGCGGCAATACCCGGCTGGCCGTTCACTTCGCGGATGACCGTGTCGAGTATCGATTGAACATCGGGACTTGATTGGACCAGCGATTCGAAGCGGCGGCGGACAACTTCTTTCTCGCGATACCGCTCGCGGACGCGATTGGGGTCGCGCTCGGATTGTTCCGGAAGGTAGGTGAGCGCCGTGAGGATGCTCTGCGCTTCCATGACGGTGTTATCGGCCGGGCCTAGCTGCG
Organism: Bryobacterales bacterium; assembly: GCA_020846745.1. Classification (GTDB taxonomy): domain Bacteria; phylum Acidobacteriota; class Terriglobia; order Bryobacterales; family Bryobacteraceae; genus JADLDI01. The sequence goes on from JADLDI010000099.1 coordinate 144,459, forward strand.
CTTCGAGGCGAGCCGCAAGGGGTTCTAAGAGGTGTGTCCAGCTGCGCGGAGCCATTGGCAGGCGATTGCCGTAGAGAGTGAGGTAGAGCAGCCCGTTTTCGTATTTGACCCTGATCTCTCCGCTTTCGAGGACGCGGCCGAACTGGCCGCCGAGAACAGGGAGCAAGACTTTATTCCGCAAGCCGGGCGTTGACGGCTCCCAATCGACGTCGAAATAGGTGGAATAGGGGGAACTGGGGCCGTTTTCGAGCACATCCCACCAGGCGGTGTTGGCGGGACAGGCGACGCACATGTGGTTGGGCACGATGTCGACGATGACGCCCATGTTGCGGTCGCGCGCGGCGCGGGCGAGGGCGCGGAAATCGTCGTCGGCGCCTAACTCGGGGTTGATCCGGCCATGATCTACGACGTCGTAGCCGTGGACGCTGCCGGGGCGCGCATGCAGGATGGGAGAGAGGTAGAGATCGGTGATGCCGAGCGACTGCAGATAGTCGAGCTGAGCCAAGGCGGCGGAGAAGGGGAAGTCCTTATTCAGTTGCAGCCGGTACGTGCTGACCGGAACGCGGCTGGGGCGTGGCTTGTCGCTCACTGCAAAGTCACCACGTCGTCTTCCGGGTATTCGAGGGCGAGCATGACGAGCAGATAGTCTTTGAGGTGGCGGGTGATGAGGAAGTTCTGACGAACATGGCTGCGGCCGTTTTCGCCCATGTGGCGGCGTAGTTCCGCGTCTTCCAGCAGGCGCGCGGCGGCGCGCGCACCGCCTTCGGGCGAATGGACGAGGAAGCCGGTGACGCCATCGATTACCTGGACGCGAATGCCGCCGACGGCTCCGCCGATGACGGGAACGCCTTTCCAGAGAGCTTCGCTGACGGTGAGTCCGAAGCCTTCGCGAATGGATTTCTGAAACACGATGGTGGAGCCGCGGACGAGCGCGTTGATTTCGTAATCGCTGAACGGGGGCAACAGCAGGACCTTAATGTCGCGGTCGTCCGCGGCGGCTTTTTGCACTTCGGCCAGGACCTCAGCGCCTTCGGGATCGTCGGTTGCGCCGCCGCCGGCCAGAACAAGCTGGCAGTCGTGACGGCGCTTGACGAGTTGGTAAGACTTGATAACGCCGAGGGGGTCTTTGAGGCGATCGAAGCGGGAGATCTGGGTCAGCACAGGCCGTTGAGGGTCGATGCCGTACTTCTCCAGGACGGCGGTAATTTCCAAGGCGCCGAGTTCGCGGTTCTTTTCGGCCAGCGGATCGATAGAGGGAGTGACCATGAACTGCGGGATGGAGAGCTGACGGGCGAACTCGGGCATGCTGAAGATGGAAGCGTCGTAGCGGCGGATCCAGGGTTCGAGGAAATTCCAGACGCGCGGGTCGGGCGCGGAGACATCGATGTGGCAGCGCCACACCCATTTACGTCCGGCCTGATCGCGCTTGTCGACGAGGCCGGCGGGTTGGGGGTCGTGAATCCAAATGACATCGTCGCCCAAATCGAGGTGCTGGAGGTTCATGGCGGTAGTGGCGCGGAAGACGTCGAGCATCTGGTCTGTGATCGTTTCCTTGTTGCCATGGAGGGCGTTGTGGAAGGCCTTGGTGACGGCGAAGAAGGCATTGTCGCCGCGCATGACATCCCAGCGAGCCTGCACGCCAACCTCATTGAGAAGAGGTACAAGGCGGGTAAGGATTTCCGCGACGCCGCCGCCGACTGGGGTGGAGTTGATGTTCTGCATGCGGCGGCCTTCCACACGGCGGGCGAGGACACGGATTTCCTCGATGACTTCCGGACCTACGACATCGCCGTAGTCGGCGAGGCACGGCACGGGCTTAGGCGATTCCATAGCGGTGCCCTATTTCGGCGATCTCGTCGCGCAGTTCCTGGAGCGTGAGGCTGTAGGGATCGAGCCGGTCGATGGCGGCGGCCAGATCATCGCGCCCGTGAGCTTCCATCCACGCGGAGAAATCGTTGATTTGGCGGCCGAGGCGGAGGCGCGCTTCGAGGAAATGGAAGTAGAGCGAAGCAGGCGTCAGGTTGGGGATGGTGCGAAAGAACTGTTCGGGATCGTGCGCTTCGAGACCGAGAGGCATGGGGAAGCTGCGCGATTTGGCGAAGTAGAATTCGTCGCCGGGAGGGCAGCGGCGGTCGGTCCAGCCGGGGGCCTGCATGTGCTGGTCGATGACCGCGATGATGTCTTCGCGGAGGCCGCGGATGGTGGTGTATCGCAAGAGGTCGATGGCGGCGAGGCGTTCGCCCAGGGCTTCTTCCCGCAAGGCTTCGTCCACCCAGTTAGCAAAGTCGTTATAGACGACGGGTTTCTCGAAGTGATGGGCGAGAAACAGGTGGTGGGTGTGGTAGAAGATACAGGCGCCCGGCACGTCGTGAAGTAACCGATGTAGCTCCGTGAGGTTGGAGGCCCGGAGACCGAGCAACTGGATCAAGCGATGTTCAGTATAGAAGCGAAACGGCTCCGTTCCCGCCAACGGCATCCCTCCTGGTCACCAGTGTACGGAGCGCGGAGGCGTAGAGGATACCTGCGGCGGGCGGGGTGCGTATTGAACCGCACGAACTCACTCGGTGGGCAGTTGGGCGCCGCCTCGGAGTTGCAGAAGGTGTTGGCCGCGAGGGAGCGTCAGGATGGTGGATGTGCTGGGAAGGGGTTGACCGTCGAGAGCGGCGGCGACTGGCCGGTCGAGGAGGAAGTAGGCGCGGGAAGTGGAATTGTAGGCGATTTCGAAGCCTTGCGGGATAGAGGAGACGGAGCGGATTTGGGCGGAGGTGTCGAGGATGGTTAGCGGCAGGGACTCGTCGGATTTCTCAACCGCATAAGCGCCTTTCGGGAGCCACAGATGATGGGGGTCCTGAAAGGGCCACAGTTGGCCGTTCACCTTGGCGGCGCCTTGCCATGGGATGCCGAGGCCGTGAGGGGAATCGACGACGAGCTTAGGTCCGATTTGTTCGTAGCGGGCGGGGACGGCGGCGGCGGCGGGCAGAAGGGGGAGGTCGGGCGGGAGGAGCGAGCTTTCGAAATAGAGAGCGACGCGGGCGAAGGCTTTGGAGGCGAGGTGGACGAGTTGGAACAGCTCCGAGCCGGTTTGCTGTTTGGTGGGGTAGACGTCCTGGTAACGGTCGACGATGTTGATGTCGATGGCGAGGCGCTGGGGCTTCTTGGTGAGGGGTTCGTACTTGGCGGCGAGTTCGGTGTAGCGCTCGGGGCCGAGGTGCCAGATGGTGGCGGGATCTTCGATGAGGAAGGTGATGTCGTGTTGGTCGAGGATGGGCAGGAGGCGCGCGGCATCGGCGCCGATGAGGTCGCGCATGCGGGGGTCGTAACGGTCGTCGACATGGGTGAGGACAAGGTCGAGGTTGGGTTTCGTGGACCGGATGGATTCGAGTTCGGCGATCCACTCGGTTTGCATGCGTGCGGCGAGGGAGGCGCGCCAATCCAGGAAGAGGCGTAAAGCTTGGGGATCGCGGGTGTGGTGGCGTGGGGAGGCGAGGTCGAAGAGGTCGTGTGGATCGAAGTTGGCGGCGGCTTGGAAGGCGGCGCGGACGTCGTCGTTCATGGGGGTGAAGCGGGCGGCGTTGAGGTGGCCTTCGAGGGATTCGAAGTAGAGTTCGGCGAGGTTGACGCCGTCCCAATCGAAGCGGGTGATGAGGCGGCGGAGACCTTTGGAAACCGCATCGCGACAGGCCGGGTTCTGGAGGTTCATGAGACGGCGCCAGTCGAGGTGGGCGTCCTGGAGGATGGCCGTCTTTTCGCGCCACTCAGGGTGCTGCTGCCAGAAGGCTTCGCTGACGTGGGGCAGTTCGATCCAGGCGTACGTGAGGATGGCGCGGCGGTGGCAGGCTTCGATGAGACGGTCGAGCCAGGCGTCGCGCGCGGGGTCGGCGTCGTAGTAGTGCCAGGCGGCGATGTGCAGGGCGGCAATGCCGGAGCGGCGCCAGCGGGCGGCGAGATAGTCGGGGTCGGCGCGTAGGCGGTAGGAGGAGTCGAAGAAGGTCCAAAGATGGCGGGATTGCAAGGGGGAGCGAATGCCGAGTTGGGTGAGGATTTGGGGCAGGTACGGGTAACGCTCATAGCCTTTGTCGCCGGGTGGGGTGGCGAGCCAGATGACAGTGCCGGGAGTGAGCGGCATGGCGGCAATGAGAGGGGCGGAGGTCCAGCGCTCGCGGGCCAGGACCCTGGCGATGGCGGGGAGTTGGAACGGAGGCTGGTCGACGGGCTTTTCCCAGATGATGGGGAGTTTTGGGTTCGTTTCGTCAACAAGGCTGCGGATGGGTTGAGGCGGGGCGTCGGCGGGTTGGATGCCGAGGGAGCGTGCAGCGGGAGAGTCGCCGGCGAGGATGACGGTGTGTCCGGCGGCGGCGAGGTGGGTGGCGGCGTCTCTGGTTTCGGCGGCCTGTCCGGTGAGGACGACGAGCGGCGCTTGGGGGTTGGGGAGGAACCCGGCGGATTCGAGGATGCGTGGCCAGCTACCGGGTTGGTCGCCGGCGATGCGGTAGTAGGGCGCCGCGGCCTGGAGGACGAAGGCCAGCAGGAAAAGGCTAATGGCTGAATGCATACCAGAAGCCTGCGCGGATGTCGTTGAAGCGGAGCGGGTTAGGGTTGCCGTTGCGGATGAGGTACTGGCCGCGGACTACGTCGACGGAGAAAGCCAAAGCGGGCGGGAGGAAGGGGGCGCGGAAGCGGAAGCCGGGTCCGGTTTCGGCGAAGTTGGCCCAGTACTGGCGCTTGGGATCGGCGGTTAGGTTGGCGTTCCAGTAGAACTGGATGTTGCGGATGGTGTACCCGATGCGGTTTTGGGAGTAGAAGATGAGGGAGTTGTTGAAGCGCGAGACGAAGACGCCATCCTCATGATTTTCAAAGAAGATACCGGCGGACTTGGCGCCGAGCAGGCGGCCGAAACCGCGGCTGTAGGAGACGCCGCCGCGATAGTCGGGCCGGCGCTGGTCCTGTGAGTTGGCGCGGGTGAGATAGCTCATGGCATATCCCGCTTCCGCCCAGGCCATCAGGCCTTTGTGGACGGGGGTCGCGAGGCCGACACCGGGGATGACGGCGGATTCGGAGAGGTACTGCGGGTAGACCTCGCCAGGGCGGTTGATCGCGCCGCGCATGTTGCCGATCAGGCGGAGGGAGGCGTAGGGCTTGAGGAAGCGCAGGCCGGGGATGCGGATTTCGGTTTTGAATTGGCCGTAGGCGAAGGTGTCTTTCCAGCGGGAGGAGTAGAAGGGGAGCATCCAGGCGGAGGTGCGGACGGTGTCGAATTGAGGGCGGAGGTTGTCGTAGGCGCGCTGCGCTTCGGCGGCGACGTTGGCATCGGAGGAGAGGCGGGCACGGTCGAAGTAGCGGATGGCTTCGCGGTCGTTGTGGAGCTGATTGAGGGTCCAGCCGAGGCGGAGGAGGATTTGGGGGTCGTTGGGATTGGCTTCGTTTAGTTGGGAGTAGTACTTGAGGGCGTCGTTCATGAAGCCGTTTTCATAGGATTTGTCGGCGAGGGTGCGGAGTTCGGAGGTGGCGGGGGGCGGCGGGACCGGTTTTGCGGCGGGACGTGGAGGTGGAGGCGGTGGGGCGGTGGCTTTCGGGGCGGCGATGGGGGCAGCGGCGGCGGAAGGATCGGGTGGGGAGACGGGCTGTCCTTTTAATAAGGCGAGCTGGTTCTGGGCGGCACGGTCCTTTGGGGCGTGCTGGAGGAGGGTTTCGAACTCGCGCTGGGCTTTGGCGGGCTGGTTCATGGCGAGGTGGAGGTAGGCGAGTTCGCGGCGCAGTTCGAGATTGGTGGGGTCGAGGGCGAGGGCCTGTTCGAACTCGTAGACGTAGGGGTAGCGGTTGGGGAGGAGACCTTTGGCCTGTTCGATGGCGCGAGGGTTGCCGGAGCGGGCGGCGGCGAGAAGAGGTGGCAGGGCCGAATTGGGTTCGTTTCGCAAAAAGTGGACCTTGGCCAAGGAGACGAGCAGGTGGCGCTCGGCGGGACGCAGGCGCCAGGCGGCGAGGTAATGGTCGGCGGCGAGGGGGAGTTCGTTTCGCAATTCGGCCAGGCGGGCGAGTTCCTCATGGGCGGAGAAGTTGGCGGGTTCGTTTCGCAAAACGTTGAGCCAGCGGGAGATCCCTTCGGCGAGCGGCTTGTCGATGTTGTCGAAGGCGCCCTGAGCAGTGGCGTTGCCGGACTGGCGGAGACGGTCGAAGGTGAGTCGGGCTTGGCGAGTCTGGCCGGTTTCGTGGGCGAGGAAGGCGAACTCCAGGGCAGAGGTCTGATCTTTGGGGTCCAGGTTCATGGCACGCTCAAAGGAGTCGCGGGCGGCCGTTGTATCCCCTACTTTGAGGAGGGTATAGGCGAGGTTCTTGTAGATGTCGGGCCGGTCGGGCGCGAGTTGGGCGGCGGATTTGAAGTGGGAGACGGCAGCGTCGTAATCCTTAGCAGCGAGGGCGGCATAGGCCTTCTCCAGGACGGGGTAAGCCGGATCGGGCGCAAAGAGGGCGGCCGAGAGGAGGAGAGCTATGAACATATGGCTAGTTAGGTAGTGGGGGTGAGGGGGGAAAGTTCGCAGGCGGGGTTGGAGGGGGCGGCGTCCGGGCGGCGTCTCCCATCAGAGCGAAGGACGTTTTGCTTATCGACCAGCACGGAGACCAGAGCCAATGGGCGAAGCCACAGGCTTACGTCTGATGGATCGCCTTCACGGCCAGCCGCGGTTCGTACGCGATGATTTTCAACAGCGCAGCCGCCGGTCCGGTTGGGCGGCGCCGGTCCTGCTCCCAGTTCTGAAGGGTTTTGACGCTGACGCCAATCAGGTGCGCGAACTCAGACTGCGAGAGGCTGGTTCGTTCGCGAATCGCCCGTATCCCTGAGGAACCGACTTCGAACCGGCGCGAAGCCTTCCTCTGACCACGCAGTATCGCTCCGCCTTCGCGTACGCTTTCCAACAGTTCGTCAAACATTTTCGGTTTCATCCCTGAACTCCTCCTTAACTAGTTTGGCGAGCTGCGCCACCTGCTTCGGGGTCAGATCGGCCGAGACGTTCTTCGGGTATGCATAGAGCAGCAGAATCACATCTTTTCGGACCGCCCAGTAATAAATGACGCGGGCGCCACCGCGCTTGCCACGCGACCCAACCGCCGTGCGAATTTTGCGTATTCCGCCGCCACCCTTGATGAGAGCTCCGAGACCCGGATTCGCTGCCAGCCGGGACTGGAGCGCGCCGTAATCTTCATCACTCAACAGGGGCCGTGATCTGCCTCGTAAAGGTGGAAGTCTCGATCAGCTCCATTTGCTTCAATTGTCCGCCATTGGCGGATAGCGGGTCAAGGCTGCCCCTTGATTCGACGCTGGAGCGGGCCCTCAGCGGCGACAAGCGCGAATGCCGTGAGGCGGTGCGCCTTTTAGGGGTGATGCGGCAGTCCGGACGCGTCGAAGCCGGCATCTATCTGATGGGTCTGCTGGCGGCCGCTCCGGATGATTGGGAATGGCGCACTGCGATCGTAGAAGCGCTCCATGGCTTCGATATCGACGGATGCGCTCGCCTGCTGTTTTGCGAGTTGCGCGAAGTGAAAAGCTCTAACACGACGCGGCGTTATCGCGATGCAGTGCTGAAGACGCTGGCAACGCTTCCGGCCGAATCGACGCGTGCGGGCTTCATCGCGATGTTGGAGGACCCAACCTGTTCGCCGCGTATGCGCGAGAAAGTCTGTTGCATCGTGGACGGCAACGACCTTTGAATAGGATGTGACTTGGATTTTGTAGGCGGACGCGGCGGCGCACGGTCCGTTTTGGAGAGCTTCGCGTGGGCCGTCGCTTACGAACACCGCTTCCTTACGGTCGCGGCTCGGTTACATGCTGCTTGTTTGCAATTGTTTGGCGGAGGCGGAATTAGGGGGTGACTCGCAATGGCGAACATCCGCCGCTTGGCAGAGCGGCGGCTCGGGTCGGGGTCGCTGGGGGTTCGGGGGAGGTAGTGCCGGCTTCGGTAGTGTTGACCACGAGCGCACGCGCTCGTGGCTCGGTCAGCGGGTGTGGCGCTGTGCCTGAACGGCTTCGGGTTTGAGAAGAAACGGGACCCAGGGCTTATACACAGGGAGCACGGTTTGCTGGGTTACAGGACGGCGGCGAGTTCGTGGAATGGGCGGTTTTGGGATTCGGCGACAGCCGGACAGGTGATGTGGCTTTGGTAGGTGTTGACGCCTTCGGCTATGGCACGGCTGTTTGCTACGGCCTTCTCGAAGCCGCTGCCGGCGATCTGGAGGACGTAGGGGAAGGTGGCGTTGGTGAGCGCCAGGGTGGACGTGTGCGGCACGGCGGCGGGCATGTTCGAGACACAGTAGTGGAGCACGTCGTCAACGAAATAGACAGGGTCGGTGTGGGTGGTGGGACGCGAGGTTTCGAGGCAACCGCCCTGGTCGATGGCAACGTCGACGATTACCGAACCTTTGCGCATGTCGGCTAACATGTCGCGGCGGACGATACGGGGGGCAGAAGCGCCGGGGACGAGAACGCCGCCGATGACGAGGTCGGCTAGTTTGAGGGATTCGCGGATGGTCCAGGCGTTGGAGGCGAGGGTAACGACCTGATTGTTGAAGATGTCGTCGAGGTCGCGCAGACGGTTGAGGTTCTTATCGATGATGGTAACGTGAGCGCCCATGCCGACGGCGATCTTGGCGGCATTGAGGCCGACGACGCCACCGCCCAAGATGACAACGTTTGCGGGGGCGACACCGGGGACACCGCCCAAGAGGATGCCACGGCCGCCGTTGGGACGCTCGAGATACTGTGCGCCCACCTGTACGGACATGCGTCCGGCCACTTCGCTCATGGGGGTGAGCAAGGGCAGCGACCCGTCTTCTTCGCGAATGGTTTCGTAGGCGATGGAGGTGGTGCGGGAATCGACCAACTTCTGAGTGAGTTCGGGGAGCGGGGCGAGATGCAAGTAGGTGAATAAGAGCAAGCCGGGCCGCAGGTAAGCGTACTCGGCGAGCTGCGGCTCTTTCACCTTCACGACCATATCCGCACGGCTCCAAACCTGGGCGGCATTGGGCACGATCTGCGCGCCGGAGCGGACATAGATATGGTCGGGGATGGAGCTGCCGATTCCGGCTCCGGCCTCGACAAGCACCTGATGGCCCGCCTCAACGAGGGCGGAAACGCCACTGGGCACCAGACCGACACGGGTTTCGTGGTCCTTTATTTCCTTCGGTACGCCGATAATCATTGGAGCTCCTTATGCGCAAGGTCACCCCCTGGGGAAGCGGGACCGGCCGCGGGCGGCGGGTTACCCGATGGAGGTTCTTGGGGAACGGTCCGCTGCGGTGCGGGCGGCTTGACGGCGGCCGCGGAGGTCCGTTTGGGTCCGAGCCCCAAGGCAATCAAGGACAGCGAACTGATTTTGCCGTCGGCCGTGATGTTCTGGTCCTGCTGAAACTTCTTGAGGGCGTCGGAGGTAGAGGCTCCCCAGTTGCCGTCGGCTTCGCCCTGCATATAGCCGCGCTTGATGAGCGCTGCCTGAATTTCGCGGACGCGCTCTGGCGCGGGCTGCTGCTGGCTGGCGCGCCAGGAGGGGACGGCGGCGCGGCGGCGGCGGCGAGAGGCGGCGGAGGTGGTGGCTTGCCGCCTGGCAGCGGCGCTGGTGGAGGTACGAGCACCGGATTTGGTGGAGCTTTGTTTAGTGGCGCCCTGTCTGGCCGGGCTTTGTCTGATGGCGCCTTTCGTGGCGCTTTGTTTGGCCGCGCCTTGTTTGGTGGCGGTGCGCGCGCCGGTAACTTGCTTATGCGGGAGTTGCTTTGCGCCGGTGCCGCTGCCCGCCCGCCTGGCCGAAGTTTGTTTGGATGAGGACTTACCGGAGGAGGGGGCGGAAGATTTCTTAGCGGGTCCTTTTTGGGTGACGTTGTTCAGCGCCACGGCCCCCATCGTAACGCCGAGGGAAGCAACCAGCAGACACGCCGTACTGCGGATCATGCCAATCATTTAGTATATCAGGGTCTCAAATTGCGACATGGCCGGGAACCCTTGAAGGCCCCGGCCATGTGCGTCGGTGTGCTGTGACGAGAAGATCAATTCTTTGGCAATGTTCCGGACAGAAACATACCACTGTAACGAGGTGTACCGCCCTGGCCACGGGTGAGCGGGTTGGCTCGCATAACACGGAAAGCGACGGCATCGCCAGGCTTCAAGGTGGACTGGATCTTGCGGATATCTTCGACGGAAGAGACGGGTTGGCGATTGACGGAGAGGATGATGTCCTTTTCGCGCAGACCGATTTCTTCGGCGAAAGAACTTTCCTGAACGCGGGTGACGACGACGCCGCGCTGCTCTTCGATCTTGGCTTCTTCGCGTTCGGACGGCTGCAAGTTGCGAACGTAGATCCCGAACTTGACTTCGCTCCCTTCTTCCTTATCGGGAGTTTCGGCGGGGCGGGTGCGGGCAAAGCGCGGGTCGTCTTTAAAGACTTCGGCACGGTCGCGGACGACGATATCGAAATCCATCTTCTTGCCGCCGCGGTCGACGTTGACGCGCAGTTTTTCGCCGACGGGCGTGTCAGCTACGCGAGCAACCAGGTCTTCACCGTCTTTGACGGATTTGCCGTTTACGGACAGGATGATATCTTCCTGCTTAAGGCCGGCTTTCTCGGCCGGGCCGCCGGGGACAACCTGGTCGACAATGACGCCGTGGGTGGTGCCGAGGGCTTTCAGGACCTCGGGTTTTTCCTGGCCTTTCTGCCAGGAGATACCGATGGAGCCGCGGGCCACGCGGCCGGTACGGGTGAGCTGGTTGTACACCTTGACGGCCATGTTGACCGGCAGGGCGAAACCGATGCCCTGGTAGCCGCCGCTCTGGGTGGCGATCATGGTGTTGACGCCAATCACCTCGCCGCGGATGTTCAGCAGCGGACCACCGCTGTTGCCGGGATTGATGGCGGCATCGGTTTGGATGAAGCGCTGAAACTGCTGGGTGTTGATGTCGCGGCCTTTGGCGCTGACGATACCGGCGGTGACGCTCGCGTCCAAGCCGAACGGAGAACCGATGGCGATGGCCCAGTCGCCCACCTCGACGGAATCGGAATTGCCTACGGGCGTGTAGGGGAGGGCCCGGCCCGCATCGATCTTGATCACAGCGAGGTCCGTTTCGATGTCCACGCCAATCAGTTTGGCGCGGTATTCGGTGAGATCGCCGTGTAATTTGACGTTGATGCGGTCGGCGTTCTCGACGACGTGATTATTGGTGATGATGAAGCCCTTGGGATCGACGATGAAGCCGGAACCCGTGCCTTCGCGCTTGAAATTCCGTTGATCGGGCATGGGCCCGCGGAAGAAGCGGCGGAAGAGGTCCATGCTATCGTCTTCATCCTCATCTTCCTCCTGCGGCGGGCGGGTGCGTTTGCGCTCGGCGCGGGCCGGTTTGGCTTCGTAGGTGGTACTGATGTGGACGACGGCGGGTTCCATCTTCTTAGCGAGAGTCGCGAAGAGATTGTCCGTAATCGGTTTGGCGGGTGGAATCACGAGCGGCGTCGCATCGGTGATTGCCTTCTCGCCTTTGTCTGCTTTGACCCCTGTATTGATAAGGGTACCGATGATGATGCCGACGCCCAGCGTGGCGACCATCAACATTAACGACAGAAATTTCTGGCGGCGCAACTTTCCTAACAAACTCATTTTCCGAATGCCTCCCCAAAGGCTGGCTACTTCTTATAGTGTACGCAATATACGGAATTTATGGATGCTTGCCGGCGGTGGAGGGTTTCAGCTCGACCACGACAAGCCCTAGTAAAATCAAGGCGGCGCCGAAGAGAGGGGCGCCGCTGAGGCGTTCGCCCGCAACGGCCCAGGCGGTGGCGGCGGCGGCGACCGGTTCTGCCGCGAAAATCATCGCGGCCCGGGTGGGGGTGGTATGGCGCTGGGCCCAGGACTGGACGCAATAGGCCAGCGCGGTACAAAGGACAGAGGTGAGGGCGAGAGCAAGCCACAACCGGCCGGAGGGCCGGAAAACGGGAGTTTCGAGAGATGAGAAACTCAACAGGCCAAGAATCGCCACGGTGGACACCTGAATAACGGAGAGAAACTCGAACCCGTTGTGCTTTGCGAGGTGGCCGATCAAGACGACATGAATCGCGAAGACTGCCGCGCAGCCGACAGTCATCAGGTCGCCTTTGTTAAATCCTGCCGCGAGCCATTCGCGGCCGCCCACACCGGTTAACAGTGCCATGCCGATAAGCGCCATGCCCACGCCGGCCATTTCGAGCGGACGGGGCACGTTGCGATAGACGAAACAGGCGAGCAAAGGTACCATGACGACGCAAAGGGAAGTGAGGAAGGCCGATTTGGAGGCGGAAGTGAAGCGAAGGCCTTCGGTCTGGAGCAGGTAGGCGAAGTAGAGCGAGACACCGGCCGCGATGGCGCCGGCGAGGTTGGGGCGGCGGGTGCGGATGAGCGTGCGGGTGAAAAGGGGAATCAGCAGTAAAGCGGCAATGCCGAAGCGGAGGGTAAGAAAGACGAGGGTCGAGGCGTCGTGCAGAGCGTCTTTGATGAGGGTGAAGGAAGTGCCCCAGACGATGGTGATGGCGAGGAGGGCGGCTTCCGCGCGGGTTCGCGTGCTATCCACAGACGGCTGTTGAGTCGACGTCGCGCATCAGTTGGCACAGGGTGAGGAATATGCGCCGCAGGCCGAGTTCGCGGCGCTCGGGATGGAACCATTCGGCAGGAGTATGCGCGCCGCCGCCCTGGCCGCCGGCGCCGATGGAGATGGCCGGGATGCCCAAAGACAAAGGAATGTTGGCGTCGGTGGAGGCGCAATCGAGATGGGCGCGGATGCCGAGATGAGCGTCGGTGGCGCGGACGTAGTGGAGGATCGGAGAATCTTCGGCCATCTGGCCGCCGGGCCGCGATCCGATTTCGCGCAGCTTGGCGGTGACGCGGCCGCCGGTGGCACGGTCGTTTTCGACTTCAATTGCGCGCTCGACGGCGGTGGTGAGCAGCGCGGCCATGTCGTCGATGCGCGAGCCGCTTTCAGACCGGATATCGACTTTGGCGCGGGCGACATTGGGGATGGAATTGATGCTGGTGCCGCCTTCGATAACGCCGAAGTTGAAGGAAGTTCGCGGATATCCGTTCACACTGCAATAGGGCGTTTCCGCGAAGAAGGCGATGGCGCGGCTGAGGGCATGCACCGGGTTGCCGACTCCGTAATCGGACCAGGAGTGTCCGCCCGGACCTTGCAAGGTGAGTTCGAAGCGGCGGCTGGCCAGGGCGCGGTTGGTGATGTGATCGACCGATGGGCCGTCGAGCACGACGAACGAGGCGATGCGGGAAACCAGTCCCGTGGGGCGGCACAGGTAGCGCATGCCGCTCAGGTTGCCTTCGCCCTCTTCGCCTACGTTCGCGATGAGGACGACGGGCAAAGCCGCGCCGGCGAGCAAGGAGTTTTCGCGGACGGCGCGGGCGACGGCGAGTAGAGCGGCCAACCCGGGGCCGTTATCGGCGACACCGGGGCCTTGGAGACCGCCATCGGGACCGAGCCGGATTTCGTCGGCATTGCGGGGTTCGAGAACCGTGTCGAGGTGTGCGGTGAGCGCCACGACAGGCTGCCCGTCGCGCACGGATTGCGGGTAGGCGACTACGTTGCCCGCCTTATCGAGGCGCGCGTCCCAACCGAGCGATCGAAACTGGACGACCATCCACTCGGCGCGTTTGGACTCGCGGAAGGTGGCGGCGGGGATGCGGCAAAGTTCGAGGTGCCGCTCGGTGATCCATTTCTTTTCGGCTGCAAACCATTCCAGGGTGCGGGCGATTGCCGGTTCGGCGGCCAATTGCGCGACAGCGCGAACACGGAGCGCATCCGGACGTTGGGTGAGAGCGGCCCCCATGGGATCGACTCCAGTGTATCGCGGCCGGTCGAAAAGGGTCCCTTCGGGACATGGAAGTCATCCCAGCCTCCGGTGGGGACCGGATTGAATTAGGGTGTGACTCGGATTGTGCGGCACGTGGGGGCAACGCGTCGCAGACCGTCGGGTCAGAACGGCGTGCGGACTAATCCGAAGAGGCCGACCGGGAGGTCGGGTTGCGAACGGGACGTTCGCTCCACACGGGGGAGGTCGTTTGGTGCAACGGAGAGGGTGATTGGGCTTTCATGCCATTGGGCTTCGGGGGGATTGCGTGCGCCGGCCGGGTCGCTGACGCTCCCGCTTCCATGAGAGGGCCGGTGGTTGTCAAGCAGGAAATTTAGTTTTTTGTAGTTTCATTTCGGAATGCTGCGGACTCGGCTGAGACAGAGTTCGGCATTCCTTGTCC
>JADLDI010000100.1 GCA_020846745.1 Bryobacterales bacterium
AGAGATGCGCTTGCCTTCGGGGGTGCGGGGTCCGGTGGACTTTTTCGCGTTTTCGCGGTTTGCTCTGATTTGGGCATCGGATGCCATGGTCTTGATCTCCTAATCTTTGAATTTATGGGCCGCCGATGAACACGGGGTAACGCCGATGAACACGGGGGCTGGGGTGCACCGCGAGCGGATGCAGAGCTTAGGGAGGCCGGCTGCGAACGGGGACGTTCGCCCCACTCAAAATGAAAAAGCCCGCGCGGGGCGGGCTCGAATTGAGTGTAGCATGGATGTCAAGTGATTTTGGGGTTTATTGGGGAGGGATTTGTTGAGGAATAAGAAGATATATTTTTGAATTGGTTGTGAACGGCGTTTTTCGCGGGAGGGTGGGGACGTGCTAGAATCCGCTCGGGTCATTATGGATCGCCGATCGTTTCTTACCTTTCCGGCTATGGCAGCCGCTTCCATGCAAACGTCTGGTGGAGGGTTTCGGAAGGGTATCTGCGACGTGATTGTTCCGAAGGAGATGCCGCTCGAGCAGGCGTTCGCGTTGGTGAAGCGGGGCGGGTTTGATGGGCTTGAGATCACTATGGGTCCGAAGCTGAAGTTGGACACGCCGTGGGCGGAGTTGAAGACGCTGGCAAAAGCCGCGGCGGATGCGGGGGTTACGATCATAACTATTTCGGTTTCGCAGCCGTTTGCGAATTGTCCGTTGAACCACCCGGATTCGGCGGTGCGGGCACAGGGCGTGGACGTGATCAAGAAGTCTGTGGATATCGCCCACGTGCTGGGGGCGGGGACCATCCTATTGGTGCCGTCGCGGGTGGGCAGCGGGGCGAAGTTTCTGTACGGGTACGAGGAGACATGGAAGCGGACTAGCGAGGAGTTACCGAAGGCGATTCCGCATGCGGCTCAGGCGAAGGTGATTCTTACACCTGAGAACGTTTGGAATAAGTTCTTGCTGAGTCCGCTCGAGATGCGGCGGTTTGTCGATCAGTTCAAGAGTCCCTGGCTGCAGGCACATTTCGATATTGGGAACGTCGTGCAATTCGGGTATCCGCAGGATTGGATAGCGACACTCGGCAAGCGCATTCAGCGGATTCATTTAAAGGATTTCAAAGTGCAGACGAATAAGTTTGTGCCGCTGATGGAAGGGGATGTGGCATGGAAGGATGTTGTGGATGCGTTGGTGAAGATTGGGTACCGGGGGTGGATGTCGCCGGAGTATACGTATAATGCCGGCGATCCGGAGGAGATCAATCGGATCTCGAAGGCGGTGGATCGGATTTACGGGTTGGCAGGGTGATGGGGGAGTTACAGGGAGCGGTAGTAGGCGATCAGGTCCAGCGAGGGTGGGGCGATGCCCATGGAACGCAGGAAGCCGGCTACCTGGCCGCGGTGGTGGGTGGCGTGGTTGACTACGTGTAACACGAGTTGCCAGAGGGGCTGGCGGAACTCGTTTCCTTTCAGATCGCGGTAGGTGAGGACTGCGGCCATGGAGTCGGTGGTTTGCTCAGTAGCCCAGGCGCGCCATTCGTCGTAGACTTTGGGCCAGGCGGTGGTTAGGAAGTCGAGATTCACTTCCGTTTCGCGGTTTAGGAATTTGGCGGGCGGGTTGCCGTGAATGCGGCCGATCCAGACACGGTCGGCAGCGAAGATGTGGGCCAGGGTGCCGATAACGCAACGGTCGGAAGTGTTGAAGTCGCGAGTGAGTTGTTCGGGCGTAAGGCCAGCCGCGGCTTCTAAGAGGCGGCGGCTGGCCCAGGCCGAATATTCGATGTGATGGCGGAGGATTTCCGGGGCTAACATCGTTGTGGCGAGTTAGTAAGTTAGTCGTCGTCGTGCTGGGTGGCGAGACGAGTTACCACGTTCATATCCTCCAGCGTTGTGACGTCACCGGACACGGTGTGGGAGGTGACGATTTCGCGGAGAAGGCGGCGCATGATTTTGCCGGAGCGGGTTTTGGGAAGGCCTTCGGTGAAGCGGATTTCTTCGGGGCGGGCGAAGGGTCCGATTTCGTGGGCCACCCATTTGCGAAGTTCCAGGCCGAGTTCGTGATGGTCGTAGTCGCCCTTTTTGAGGGTGACGAAGCAGCAGACGGCCTGACCGGTGATTTCGTGGGGCTTGCCGACGACGGCGGCTTCCGCCACGGCGGGGTGTTTGACGAGCGCCGATTCGATCTCCATGGTGGAGAGGCGGTGGCCGGAGACGTTCATGACGTCGTCGACGCGGCCGAGAATCCAGAAGTAGCCGTCCTGATCGCAGCGGGCGGCGTCGCCGGTGAAGTAGACGCCTTGGACCTTGCCCCAGTATTGGTCGGCGTAGCGCTGGGGGTCGCCCCAAATGGTGCGGAGCATGGCGGGCCAGGGGCGGCGAAGGACGAGGAAGCCTTCCTGGTTGGGGCCGACGGGTTTGCCGGAGAGGTCGATGACTTCGGGGACGATGCCGGGCATGGGCAGGGTGCCGGAGCCGGGCTTGGTGGGGACGGCGCCGGGCATGGGGGATATGAGGATGCCGCCGGTTTCGGTTTGCCACCAGGTGTCGACGATGGGGCAGCGCTCCTTACCGATGACACGGTGATACCATTCCCAGGCCGCGGGATTGATGGGTTCGCCGACGGAACCGAGGAGGCGTAGGGAGGAGAGGTCGTAACCGTTGGGCCACTGGTCGCCCTGGCGGATGAGCGCACGGATGGCGGTGGGAGAGGTATAGAGGATGGTGGCCTTGTACTTTTCGACGATGGACCACCAGCGGCCGAAGTTGGGGGTATCGGGCGCACCCTCGTAGAGGATGGAGGTGGCTCCGGCGGAGAGGGGTCCGTAGACGATGTAGCTATGACCGGTGACCCAGCCGATGTCGGCGGAGCACCAGTAGACGTCTTCGGGTTTGATGTCGAAGACCCACTTCATGGTCATCGTGACGTAGGTGAGATAACCACCGGTGGTGTGGAGGATGCCTTTGGGTTTGCCGGTGGTGCCGGAGGTGTAGAGGACGAATAGGGGATGTTCGGCGTCGAGTTCGACGGCGGGGCAGTCGTCACCGGCAGTGGCGCCATCGATGCCGCCTTCGGCGACGGGTTGGGATTCGTGGACGCGAATGAAATGGTCGCGGCCGGCAACCATGTTGATCTTGGACTGGGTGCGCTGGAAGACGAAGACTTCCTTTACGGACGGGCAATCGGCGATGCCCTCGTCGACAGCCTCTTTGAGGCGGACTTCTTTGGCACGGCGCCAGCCGCCATCGGCGGTGATGACGAGGGCGGCACCGAGGTCCTGTACGCGGGCCTTGAGAGCCTCAGCGGAGAAACCACCGAAGACGACGGAGTGGGTGATGCCGAGGCGGGCGCAGGCGAGCATGGCCACCGGGAGTTCCGGAATCATCGGCATGTAGATGATGGCGCGGTCGCCGGTTTGGAAGCCGCGGGACTTGAGGACGTTGGCGAAGCGGCAGACCTGGCGGTGAAGGTCGGCGAAGGTGATGGCGCGGGTGTCGCCGGGTTCGCCTTCCCAGTAGTAAGCGATCTTGTCGGGGGTGGCGGCGACATGCCGGTCGAGGCAGTTGTAGGAGACGTTGGTGGTAGCGCCGACGAACCACTTGACGAAAGGAGGGTTCCATTCAAAGACGTGTGACCACTTCTTAAACCAGTGGATTTCCTTTTCGGCGAGCTCGCCCCAGAAGTCTTCGGGGTGCTCTTTGGCGCGCTCCCAGAGGGCGCGATAGGCGTCCATACCGGAGACGTGGGCGTTGGCGACAAAATCCGGATTCGGCGCGTAGACAGGCTCTTGGCTCATCGAGGAGAGGCTCCTATAAATAAACAGTTAAGAAAGATGAATGGGCGAATTGACGATTGTATCAGGAGAGGGGCGGGTTGGCGGTTGAAAGTGCGGATGGCGAGAGGGGGATGGAAGCGGCGCGGTTTGAGGAAAGATCGCAAGATTGGGCCCGCGGCCTTATGGGACTGAGAAAAAATGCGGCCCGCGGCCTTACGGTTGCGGTTCTGTTTCCGGAGCAGTGCGTGTTTGCAGTGGTTTACCGGACCCGGGACGCGGTGCTAAATCGCATTCAGCGGATTTTCTCTCACGCCCTGACGGTTGCGGTTCCGTTTCGGGGGAGGTGCGAGGTGGGGGAGTTCAGTTTGAGGAAGATCCTACCCCGCCCTACGGGGTGAGAAGAAATGGACCACGGGCTTATAGTAGGTCCGGACGGTAATGGAGCGGGGAAAGGGGGCGGGGAAAGGGGCCGGCGTTTGAGGCCCCGTTCCCCGCAATCAG
>JADLDI010000101.1 GCA_020846745.1 Bryobacterales bacterium
CCGTGTTTTGGTCAGTTTGTCCGAAGTGGTATGTTTCTTCATAGTCGGTCTCCTTCATTGCACCATTGAGTGCGTTTGGCGGGGCTGTTGGGTCCCGCTGGGGGCCGGCCCTCTCATCCCATCTCCGTTTTGGGCGGCAGCGGTTGGAAGCGATGGTGGTTGCAATGGTTTTACCGAACCGCGGGGAACGGATCGCGGCTCGGTGACGTGGATCGTGCTTGTTTGCAATCGTTTGCCGGAGTCAGAAGGCGGCGCAGAATCGCGGTCGGGGAGTTGTTCCGACGAAAGAGTCACAGGTTAGGAGTCAGAATGGCCGGATCGCGAACGAGGACGTTCGCGGTTGTTATCTTCAAAGGTAGTGGAGCGGACACAGGCAGAACTGAAGGTTCACGGGTTGGATTGCGCGGAGGAGATCAGCCTGATCCGGCGTGCGCTCGACGAATACAGGGGTGTGCATGAACTGAACTTCGACGTGGTCCGGGGCAAAATGCTGGTGGATTTCGATCCGCATGCCATCACACTGGCACGGATTCAGCAGGCGGTGTCGGCGACGGGGTTGCGGTGCGAGCCGTGGAACGAGACGGCGGAGCGGAAGCAATCGTTCTGGCACAAGCACGCGAAGGTGATGCTGGCGGCGGTGAGCGGGTCGAGTTTGGCGGCGGCGATCGCGGTGCAAGCGGCGACTTCGGGCGACCTGGTGCGGTCGCTGCTGGTGCACGAGCATCATGCGGGCGCGCCGGTGGCGCTGCCGTGGCTATCGCTGGCGGCGATCGTGACGGGGGCGGTGTTTGTTCTGCCGAAGGCATGGTTTTCGTTCCGGCGATTGCAGCCGGACATGAACGCACTGGTGATGATCTCGCTGGTGGGGGCCGTATATCTGGGCGAATGGCTGGAAGGCGCGACGCTGGCGTTTCTGTTCGCGCTGGCGGCGTTGCTCGAAACGTTCAGCCTGGCGCGGGCGCGGAAGGCAGTGACATCGCTGATGGCGGTAACGCCGGGGGAAGCGCGCGTAATCCACCACGATCACGAACACAAAGTGGCGGTGGACAAGATTCAGGTAGGGGCGCGCGTCAGGGTGCGGCCCGGAGAGCGCATTCCGTGCGACGGAACGGTGGTGACCGGATCGTCTGAAGTGAACCAGGCGATGATCACGGGCGAGAGTCTGCCGGTGCACAAGGGGCTCGGGGCAAGCGTGTTCGCGGGGACGATGAACGGCGACGGCGTACTGGAGATCCGCACGACCAAAGCGGCGACGGATTCGACGCTGGCGCGAATTATCCGGATGGTGGAAGGGGTGCAGCACCGGCGCGCGCCGAGCGAACAATTTGTCGAGAAGTTTTCACGCTACTACACGCCCACGATGATTCTGCTGGCGCTGCTGGTGGCGGTGATTCCCCCATTGTTTACGGGGGCGGACTGGGGCGACTGGTTTTATCACGGCATGGTGATTTTGCTGATCTCGTGTCCGTGCGCACTGGTGATCTCGACTCCGGTGAGCATTGTGGCGGCGCTGGCGGCGAGCGCGCGGCATGGGGTGCTGGTGAAGGGGGGCGCGTTTCTGGAGGAAGCCGGGCGGGTGCAGGCGGTGGCGTTCGACAAGACGGGAGTACTGACGCGCGGGGAACCGGAAGTACGGCAATTGATTCCGTTGAACGGGCATGCGGAGGATGAGGTCCTGGAACGGCTGGCCGCACTGGAGTTGCATAGCGGGCATCCGCTGGGGCGGGCGATTCTGGCGTATGCGGAGCAGCGCGGGGTACGCGCGGGGGCGTTGGGACACTTTCAGGTGAAGCGAGGCCGGGGGGCGGAGGCGGAGGTCGGCGGGCGGAAGTTCTGGGTGGGCAGTTTGCGGATGATGGCGGAGAAGGGACTGCGGGTGCCCGAGGTCGCGCAGAATGGCACGAACGGCGGCACGGTGGTCGCGTTTGGGACGGATGAGGAAGTATGGGCGTTGATCTCGCTGGCGGATCCGGTGCGGGAAGAGGCGCGAGAGGCGATTGAGGCGCTGCGCGAACTCGGGATCGGGCATGTGGTGATGCTGACGGGCGACAACCAGCAGACCGCCCGGGCCGTGGCCGAACGGATTGGGGTGGACGATACGAAAGCGGAGTTGTTGCCGGACGACAAGGCAC
Organism: Bryobacterales bacterium; assembly: GCA_020846745.1. Lineage (GTDB taxonomy): Bacteria > Acidobacteriota > Terriglobia > Bryobacterales > Bryobacteraceae > JADLDI01. The sequence goes on from JADLDI010000101.1 coordinate 2,133, forward strand.
GGGCGGTGGATCAGTTGCGGCAGCGTCACGGGCGGGTGGCGATGGTCGGGGACGGCGTGAACGACGCGCAGGCGATGGCGGCGGCGAGCCTCGGGATCGCCGTGGGCGGGAGCACGCTCGATGTGGTGCTGGAAACGGCGGACGTCGTGTTGATGTCGGGGAATCTGCACCATTTGCCATTCCTGTTGCGGCATGCGCGGCGCACACTGGGGATCATCCGGGAGAACGTGATCATCGCGCTGGCGCTGAAGGCGGTCTTTCTAGTGATGGCGACGTTCGGGGTGGCGACGCTGTGGATGGCGGTGGCGGCGGACATGGGGGCGACCCTCCTGGTGACATTCAACGGGCTACGACTGCTACGGGCGCGGGAGTAGCCATCGGTTAAGGACTTGGCTGACATCGCGTCCCAATCGGGGCCTGTCCCCGATTAGGGGATACGGGTGTGGAGCAAGTGTAAGCAAAAAGCGGGCCTGTCCCCGATTAGGGGATACATGTGTGGTGCAAGTGTAAGCAAAATGCGGGCCTGTCCCCGATTGGGGAATACGGGTGTGGTGCAAGTGTAGGCGAAAAGCGGGGCTGTCCCCGAATTGGGGATACGGATGTGGAGCGGATGTAGAGCAGAATGATGGGTGTGAGGCGGGGGGGCGATCGGTATGCTAGAAGGTTATGTTGCATGCTCTCGCGGGCCAACCCGCGCCGCCAGAACTACTGATCGATCCAGCGAAGCTCGAGCGCGACTACTACAGCATTCAGCCGGACCCGTCGAATCCGCTGCAGTTGGTTTCGTTCGGCACGAGCGGGCACAGGGGTACGCCGCCGCAGGGCACGTTCAACGAAGCGCACATACTGGCGATCACGCAGGCGATTTGCGAGTACCGGAAGGCGCAAGGCATCGCTGGTCCGCTGTACCTGGGAAAGGATTCGCATGCGGCATCGACGGCGGCACAGAGGACTGCCATCGAGGTATTGGCGGCAAACGGCGTCGACACGATCTTGCAGGAACGTGACGGGGTGACGCCGACGCCGGTGATTTCGCGAGCGATTCTGGCGTACAACAAGGGACGCCGTGGCGGACTGGCGGATGGCGTGGTAATCACACCGTCGCACAATCCACCGGCGGACGGAGGGTTCAAGTATAATCCGCCGAACGGCGGCCCTGCGGATACGGATGTCACGGGCGCGATTCAACAGCGGGCGAACGAACTGCTGCGCAGCGGGAACGCCGGCGTGCGGAGGATCGGCTATGAGCAGGCGCTACGCGCTTCAAACATCCACCAGGCCGATCTGATTACGCCGTATGTCGAGGATTTGAAGCATGTGATCGACCTCGATGCAATTGCGGCATCGGGCATTCGGATTGGCGTGGCTCCGCTGGGGGGCGCTTCGCTCAACTATTGGGAGCCGCTGGCCAAGCTGGCGGACTTGAACCTGACGGTGGTGCAGAAGGAACTGGACCCGACGTTTTCGTTCATGACGGTGGATCACGACGGGAAGATCCGGATGGACTGCTCGTCGCCTTATGCGATGGCGGGACTGGTGAAGTTGAAAGACGATTTCGACATTGCGTTCGGGAACGATCCGGATGCCGACCGGCATGGCATAGTTACACGGTCGGCGGGGCTGATGGACCCGAACCATTATCTGGCGGTGGCGATCGACTATCTGCTGGCACACCGGTCCGGGTGGCCGCGGGCGGCGGCGGTGGGGAAGACACTGGTGTCGAGTGCGCTGATCGACCGGGTGGTAGCGGGGCGGCATCGGAAACTGCTGGAGGTGCCGGTAGGGTTCAAGTGGTTTGCGCCGGGGCTGTACAACGGTTCGATTTGCTTTGGCGGAGAAGAAAGCGCGGGAGCGAGCTTTCTGCGGCGCGACGGGGCGGTATGGACGACGGACAAAGACGGCCTGATTCTCGGACTGCTGGCGGCGGAGATTACCGCGCGGACAGGGCGCGACCCGGCCGAACATCACAAAGAATTGGTGGCGCAGCACGGACAATCGTGGTACCGGCGCGTGGATACGCCGGCATCGCCGGAAGAGAAGGCCGGGTTTGCGAAGCTGACGCCTGAGTCTGTCAAGGCGTCGACACTGGCGGGCGATCCGATCGTCGCGAAGCTTACGAACGCTCCGGGTAACGATGCGCCGATCGGTGGGCTGAAGGTCGCGTCGACTGAAGGGTGGTTCGCGGCACGGCCGTCGGGAACCGAGAACATTTATAAGCTGTACGCAGAAAGTTTCCGCAGTGCTGGACATTTAGACGAGTTGCTCGTCGAAGCCAAGGCGATTGTTTCCGCGGCTGTGGCGTAACACTCCGTAGACATACCGAATACCGGTACGCAATTGGCGCGGACAGTATTGCGGAACGGTGGGACGTCGTGGTACAACCTCTCCAAAGGCGCCCACAGGGTGATGTGGGCCCGACTAATATCGCACTCGGGTGAGCCCGGTGTCGTAACGAGAGGGAACGTTTACGTTTCGAGCAAACGCGGCACGTGTGTCCGCGCTCGCCATACTATGCGCTTTGGCATACTGGCGTGCGTTCGACTTACCGCTGATCAGCGACGACTATTTGCAGATCGCCTTGGGGCGTAAGTACGGCCCTGTCCAATCCTGGACCGATCTGGCAGCCGATCCGCTCTACCGGTGCCGCGCCACTTCCATTCTGCTGACGCATTGGGTGGAGTACTGGTTTGGGTTGAACGCCATAGCGACGAACGCTTTGAGCCTGATGCTGCATGTGGTCAACACAGTTCTTCTTGCCGGACTATCGATATGGCGGAGAATTCCACCGGCCGTTGCCTTCGCGGCGGCGGTGTTCTTTGCGGTGTACGAAGGACACCAGGAGGCGGTGATCTGGTTTGCAGCGATTCCGGAACTGCTTGTGTTTCTGTTTGCGCTGATGAGTTTTCTGGCCTGGGTGAAGTGGGCGCAAGATGAAACCAGCCGGCCCATCTGGCTGGTAGCGTCTATTGGGGCGTTCGTGTTGGCGTTGCTATCGAAAGAATCGGCGGTGGCCTTGACGGGGGTGATCGGAATCGTCGCGTTACTCGAATCGAATCGGGTTCGGAACCTGTTATCGGTGGTTCCGTTCGCGATCTTATCGGGAGGTTATACGCTGTTGTCGCTGCTGGGCAAGACGGATAACCAGCATTATCAGGACGGCACGTTCGCTTTATCGGCGCCGTTTCTCTCTACGGTGTCGCACAGCATGGCACGGATGATGTGGTTCTGGGGAATCGTGGCGGCCATTGTTCTGCTGCGCGGGCGGGGAGTACGGTCGCTGAAGGTGCTGGCGCCGATGGCCGCGGCCGCCATGGTGACACTGCTACCGTACAGCTTTCTGACGTATATGAGCCGTGTGCCGAGCCGGCACACGTATCTGGCCAGTGCGGTATTGGCGCTGCTGGTGGGTTTTGCATGGGTGACGCTGCGGGGGATGCAGGTACGGCGATGGATGGCGCCGGCGCTGGCCGGGCTGCTGTTGGCGCACAATTGCGGGTACATATGGATCAAGAAGTATCCGCAGTATCTGAAGCGGGCGGAGCCGACGGAAAAACTGGTGGAGTTCAGCCGGTCAACACCGGGCCCGATCCATGTGCGGTGTTTTCCTTATGCACCGGTGATCGCCGTCTCGACGCTGGTTATCGATCACAACCGCCCGGAACATGAGATTCACACCGAAGCCCCGCCTGAAACCGTAGAAGCGGCGGATTTCTGTTACGAAGAGAGCAAGCCGGACGCGTTGGTTAATTTAGCGGGCGCGGGCCAGTGAGCGGCGTTTGGCGATCAGTTGAGCGATGAGTTTTCTGGCGGCGCCGAGCGCCTCCATATCCGGACCGGGCAGGGGACGCGTGCTTGTCTTACGGTCGACGTACATACACCCGGCGACCACGCTATCCACTACGATGGGGAACACTCCAAAACAGGCGGGGACTTTCAGACTCCAATCGCGAGTGGGCGGCGCGCCGTCGTAAACGATCAGGTCGCGGCGGGCGAGGATTGCGCTGCCGGCGGGTCCGCTCATTCGCGCCATGCCGATTTTGAAATGGTTGACCAGGCTGTTGACGTCATCGCCTTCAGCGATGCGAGCGATGAGCGCGCTGTGGTCCGCAGCCGTAAGGAGAAAGACCGCGCGGTCGAACAATCCGCAAGAGCGGACGGTATAGAGCACCTGGCGAATGCTGCCTTCGAGGTCGGCTCCCAGGTTTTGCACCGACTGCGCAAGCGCGGCAATCTGGCCGGAGAGCGTTTCTGTGGAGGCGGTGGGAGGAGCATCGGAAGCAGCGACTTCGGGTTCAACCGGCGTGAGCGCCTGCACGATTGGGGTGACGGTGGCAATCTGGAACTCAAGCTTCAGCGACGCCTCAGTGATCTGAATGATGTCGAGGGAGTGCCGGGCCTGCTCCCAGACATCGGAGGAGAATCGCTCCACATCTTCCGCCTTTAAGTTCATGGGCCGGCCGAAGACGCGAAACAGTTTGGCGAGACGGTCGCGCTGGGCGGCACCGGTGACGCGATAGTTGGCGGCGGTGAGTTCGTGGCCAAACGAGACGGCGGCGCGCAGCCGATCCTGATCGGTGCGAACGGTGGGCCCCATGAGAGGCTCGCTGTGCATGGTGGCGATGAGATTCTGGGGCAGGTTCCACGCGCGTGCGGCGGCTTGGCCAAGATCTTCGAGCGTGCAATGGAGGACCTTGATGGCGGCCACGGACTCAGTCATGCGCGAGTCTTTGACAAGGCGAAGGATTTGGAGATACTCGGCGGGGAAGAAGCCGGCCACGAGCAGTTCGCCGAGGCCGCGAAACAGCCCGCACAGGTAGGCATCGTCCTGTTGCGAGTATTGCAGGTGCACCGCGGCCGCGCGGGTATGCAGCGCGTCGAGAATGGCAAGGCCGGCAACAGGCCGAATCAGGGCCACGCGGGGCGCGCCGTCGGTTTTGGTGAGCAACGGGGTAATCATGTCGCGCATGGCTTCCAAACCGATGAGGGCGGCGGCGTGCGGCAGCGAAATGATGGGCCTGCCGGAACGATTGAAACTGGCGGAATTGGCGATACGAATGACTTTGACGGCGAGCCCGATGTCTTTGCGCATAATGGGCCCAAGTTCGCGGACAGTAATGTCCGGATTCGCCAGACGAGCGGCGAGTTCCTGAATGTGTTCTGGTAGCGCTGGGACGTCGCCGCGCTGCAGGATTTGGCCCAGTCGAGACTCGACGGCCTGTTCCCGGCTCATTCCGGAATTCACTGAGCTTCTATCGGACGGCAAAGGCAAAAACCTTAGGTGGCGAGGAGAGATAAGATAACTTCACAGCAGATGCGGTCCATTATTCTGGGTTATCTGTCCCTTGTTTTAGTAAGCGCGGTGTGCCGGGCACAGCCGAATTTCCAAACGACGGTGTGGCCGGTGCTCGAACAGGCGCAATGCCGGCTTTGCCACAACGATAACGGCGTAGCGTCGACGACCCAGCTACGGTTTCCACCTGAAAGCGCGTCAGCGGCGGACATTAGGGCGTTTTCCCTGGGCCTGCGGCGTTTTGTAGATCGGAACAACCCGTTTCAATCGAAGCTATTGCTGAAGCCGACGAACCGGGTGGCGCATGCGGGGGGCCAGCGCATTGCCCCGGGGTCGGCAGGGGAATCGGCACTGACGGATTGGATCGCGCATCTGTTGACGCTGCCCGAAGCGGCGTTTGAAAGCGCGGACCGCAAGCTAGGCCCCTCGCGTCCGGTGCTGCGGCGTTTGACTCATTCGCAGTACAACCACACGGTGGCCGATCTGCTGGACGACCAGACCCGGCCCGCGGATGCGTTCCCGAAGGAAGACTACGTTCACGGATTTACCAACCAGGCGGAAGGCCAGTCGATCTCGCCGTTGCAGGCGGAAGCCTATGCGAAGGCGGCGGAGCGGCTGGCGCGGAATGCATTCCGGGGCGGAGATCAGCGGAAGCTGGTGGGCTGCGAGCCGTCGCCGGGATGCGCGGAACGCTTTGTGCGGAGTTTCGGCAGGCGGGCATTCCGCAGGCCGCTTACGGATCTAGAGGTGAAGCGGTATCGAACGCTGATGGCATCGCAGACGGATCAACTGGCGGGGGCGCAGATGGTTGTCGAGGCGATGCTGCAATCGCCTCACTTCCTATTTCATCTGGGGACCGGACAGTTTGCGATCGCCTCGCGGCTTTCCTATTTCGTTTGGGACACGATGCCGGACGAGGAGTTGTTGAAGGCGGCCGAACGAGGCGAGTTGGGCACTTCGGCGGGAATCGAGAAGCAGGTTGTGCGGATGCTCAAGGACGAGCGCGCGCAGCCGGCTTTGGACGAGTTTCTGGCGCAATGGCTCCGTTTCGACCGGCTGCGGTCGGCCATTCGAGACCGGCGCCTGTTCCCGGAGTTCACAACGGAACTGGTGAACTCGATGAGCCAGGAAACGACGCGTCTCTTCCGGCACCTGGTGTGGGGCGATCAGGATTTTATGCAGTTCTTCAAAGCGCGGTACAGCTTTCTCGATCCGGAACTGGCGAACCTGTACAAGGTGACGGCTCCCAAGGAGATTTGGGGCAAAGTGGAGTTTCCACAGGATTCGGTAAGGGCGGGAATTCTGGGTCAGGGGACATTCCTCGCCCTAACCTCCAAGCCGAGCGACACCTCGCCGACCGAGCGCGGCATTTTTGTGCGTGAACACTTCCTGTGCCAGATCGTGCCGCCACCGCCGCCAGGGCTGAACGCGACGCTTCCACCGGTGACCGACGAGCGTCCGCTGTCGACACGGGACCGGCTGGTGAAGGTACACCTGACCAACCGTGTGTGCGCCGGGTGCCACTTGCTGGTGGACCCGATCGGGTTTGGGTTGGAGCAATTCGACGCCATCGGACGGTTTCGCCAAAAGGAGCGGGTGGTGATCTATCCGACATTCGATGAAATGAAAACGAAGCGGAAAGAGAAGCCGACGGAGTATCAGATGGACATCGAGCCGAGGGGGCAGATCAGCGGCATCGTGGATTCCGACTTCGCCTCGCCACGCCAGTTGGGCGAACTGCTGGCGAACGAGCCGAACTGCCAAAAGTGCGTTGTGAAACAGTTGTTCCGGTATGCGACGGGCAGACGGGAGGAAACGGAGGACGGTCCGGTGGTGGAGGCCGCATTGGAGCGATTCCGGCGGTCCGGATTCCGGTTCCGGGAGCTTATAATGGCGATATCCATGTCCGAGACGTTCCGGAGTATGGAGTGAAGATGCAGGTAAAACCGCTTAGCCGACGTACCTTTCTGCGAGCCGCCGGGCTGGCCGGATCGACAATCCGGATCGGATTGCCGCCGCTCGCCGCCATGTTCAACTCAAACGGTACGGCCTACGCCGCCGCGAATGGCGCCGCCATCCCGTCGCGGTTTGTCTTCTGGTTCAACGGTAACGGTATTCCCGAGAAGTATTGGGTACCGCGCGAAACGGGCACGAACTTCGAGTTCACGCCGTGCCTGAATCCGCTGGCGCCGTACCGCAACGACATTCACGTGATTACGGGACTCGATTCGGCGGCCGCGCGGCTGCCGGGCCCCGGCAACAGCCACTATCCATCGATGAGCGGGCTGATCTCGTGCAAAACGTTCACCGGGCGCGGGGCAGGCGGACCGTCGATCGATCAGGCGATCGCGCAACAGATCGGCGAGGGGTACCGGTTCCGTTCGCTCCAGGTGGGCGTGTCGCAGGAGTCGTTCGGGGAATCGATCCAGCAGAATTTGAGCTGGGCCGACCGCGACCGGCCGTTGCCGCCGGAGATGCTGCCACACCAGTTATTCGACCGGTTGTTCGGCGTGAAGGAAGCCTCGTGGGTGAACCGCCGGAAGAGCATCCTCGACGAGGTGCAGGAAGAAGCGAAGGCCGTTCAGTCGCGCCTGGGCGCCGCGGACAAATCGAGGTTGGAAGAGTATCTGACGGCTGTCCGGGAACTGGAGCAATCGATCGCGAGCCTGCCGCCGGAATACCGCCGCCCGGTGGAGCGCCCGGCCGAGGGTGGCGATATGCGCGATTGGCCCCGGATCGCCAAGCTGCAGAGCGACCTGGTGGTACATGCGTTCGCCTCGGGACAGACGCGGGTCGCGTCGTACATGCTGACCAAGTGCCAGGGGTTGTCGCGATTCCCATGGCTCGGGCATACGGCGCAGCGGCATCACGAATACACGCACAACGGAGTCGAAACACCGCGCGGCAACCGGATTTTGCGCGACATCTGCCGCTGGCATGTGGAAGAGTTCGCTTACCTGGTGGGCAAGTTGAAAGCGACGCCCGAAGGCGCGGGCAACCTGCTCGACAACACCGCGCTGCTGTTCGTCCACGAGCACGCGGAAGCGAATTCGCACAAGAACAACAACCTGGCGCTGATCCTGGCCGGCCATGTGAAGGGGATGAAGACCGGGCTGCATTCGCATGTGACGGGTACGCTGGGCGACCTGTATGTCACGATCGCCGATGAGCTATTGGGCGCGCGCCTCAACACCTTCCCCACCTTCGATAAGAAGCTGGCGGAAGTAGTCTAACTGGACCGTTAGCGGATCGCCAAACCCGAGGCCGGAGACGACACCCCATTGACTGAAACAACCACGGGTTCGAAACCCGTAGCCGTGTCTGACGGGATACGCACGTTCAGTTGGTACAGCCCCACTACGCCCGGCGTCAGGCCGCTGAACAGGACCTCGGCTGGACGTCCCCCCACTGTCACCTGCGGCCGCGTCGCCGTCTCGCTGAGCGTTTCCGCTGAAGCGGGGTTCCCCGTAGCCGGTTGATTCGTCACTGGGCCGAGTCCGTTGGCATACAGCACGGCAATCGATCCGCGCGCGACCGGGTTGGCCTGCGTGATCAACCGGTAATCGGAGTCCAGCGCCGCAATCGCCAGTTGACCGGTCTGCGGGTCGGGCGCTTCGAAGAAGCCGGGCGACGCGTCGGCCAGGTTCAACCGGTACACGGCACTCGAAGAGTTGCCGATACTCACTTTCACCTGCGCCTGCGACACGCCTTGCAACTCCCAGGGGACCTGCACATTCACCTGATTTTGCGAAACGAAGTGGATGCGGCCGGGCAGGCTCAGCTTGCGGTCCGGATTATCGAAGCTGACACTGACCGATCCGAGCGAGACGGGCAGATAGGGGGTGCTGAACACCTTGGTGAGTTCGGCGAGGTTGCTGCCGCGGATTGCGACGTACGATCCCGGCGCGGCGGGCCGGAGGCTATCGAGGTGATCGGCGGGGGCGATGCCGTCGGCTTGGATGGCCGGGCTGGAACGGGCAATGCCGACGAAGGAGATGGCGAGCCCGGCGGCGCTCGCTTCGAATTCCTGCACCCCCGGTGAGGAACCCAGAATCACTGTCGCATCGGCAATCCCCAAGCTGTCTGTCCGGGCGACGGCGGAGCTGACACGGCCCCCGCCGCGAATGGTTGCAAACTGCACAGGCACATTAGCGACGGGCACGCCGAAGGCGTCGACGACTTTGAAGGCGAGTTGGGCTGCGCCGTTTACGTCGCCCGAGAAGTTGGCGTTTTGGAGTGCGATGGCGTTCTGCGGCACGTTGTCGGACATGAGGTAGAGGTACGGCACGCGAAGGGTTAACTGGCCGGCGGTAAGCGTGATTTCGCCCTCGTAGATGCCGGGGGCGGGGCGCGCGCCTTCGAGCCGCGCGGTGACGTCGCGGGACTGGCCGGTGGTGAGGGTGAATGCGGTTTCACTGAGGGTGACGCGGGCGGCGCGGTCGGTCGTGCCGGCAGTAACGGCGAGGCGCACTTGCGCGACGCCACCCGAGAAGTTCGAGATGCGCAGAGTCTTCGACTGGTTGACTCCAGTGTTATTCACGACACCGAACGAGAGAGTGGCGGGTTCGATGGTGAGACCGAGCTGCGCGGCGGCCGAGGCATCGACGAGCCCGGCGCCGGCGGCCAGAACGCTAGCCGGAACGATGTTGCCGCCGGAGTCGATTTGCCTGACCACGGGCGCCGCGGTGTTGACTACGGCAGCTTTAAGCTGGGACGGGGTAGCGTCGGTCTTCTGCTGGCGAAACAGCGCCGCAACACCGGCGGCGATGGGAGCGGCGAAACTGCTGCCTTCGGCGATGGTGAAGCCGGTGGGGTCGTACATATCGCCATTGGGGTCGTACTTCTGGGTGGCGACATAAAGGCCGTAAGCCGGGGCGGCAACCTCGGGCTTCAGGAGCGATTCTCCCAGCGACGGCCCGTAGGAGGAGAAAAAGGCGATGACGTTGGGGTCCTCGGGGGCGGGAACGGCAGTGGGGTCGATCTCGAGGGTACGGTCCGGGTTGGCGGACAGGAAGGAGCGGAGCGCCTTGCCGGCGGTGCTGCCGATGATGGCGCTGGGAACGCCGGTATCGGTCATCCCGGTCATCTGGAAGAGGAAATCGTTGCCTTCCCGCTGTTCGATGAGGACGGCGACGGCTCCGGCGCGCTGGGCGTTCGCAACTTTGGTGCGAAACGTACAATCGCCGCGCTCAACCAGGGCGATTGCGCCGGTAAGCGAATCGGCGGGAAGCGGGTCGCAGGCCAAGCCCGGGACGCGCACGGGGGCGCGCAAGACGGCTGTCGGACGCGGCCCGTCTTCGGAAAGCAATACACGCATAGAGCGCAGGGTGTCGGAAACGTTGTCGCCGGTGACGCGCGCGGTGGAAAAGTACCGCTGGGCGTTGGATGCGGCGGCGACGGTGAGGGCAGAGGGCGCGGTAGCGGGCGACTCGATGGTGTTCAGCGTGGGCCCGGCCTGGTAGCCGGAGTCGCCGGTGTTGCCCGCGCTCGTCACCACGAGCATTCCGGCGCGGGTGGCGTTTTCGACGGCGGCGACACGGGGGTCGCATGGCGTGTCGCCGGCAAGCTGACAGGTAATGCCACGGTCGGAGGGCGCCCACAGAGCGGGTTGGCCGATGGCGAGGATGGCGATGTGCATGCCGTCGTTCACGGCGGCTTCGAGCGCCTGAATAATGGCGTCGTCGAACGTATAGTCGTTCACGCCAGGCGAGCCGAAGATCTTGTAGTTGCCCAGTTGGGCCTTGGGAGCGACGCCGGACATCGGCCCGAGCGGGGAGTCGTGGCGTGCGCCGGCGGCAATCATGGCGACGGCGGTGCCGTGGCCCACACGGTCGCGCGGGGAGAGGTCGTCGGGGCGGGAATCGGCCGGTGTATCGGCGAGGACCAGTGCGCCGACATACGACCGTGCCGCGATCACTTTGTTGTTGGTATAGGCGCAGTCGGCCTGGCTGCATTTTGGAAAGCCGGAGGGTACGGAGAGAGAAGAGTCCTGGAACGCGGGATGGGTTTGATCTATCCCGGAATCGACCACGGCAATACGAACGCCACGCCCGGCGTTGTCGATGCCTCCGAGGGCCTGCCAGGCTTGCGGCGCGCGAACGAGGTCGAGCGCTTTGACCATGTGGCGGCGAACGGGCTGGAGTTCAAATACACGGGACACGCCGGGCAAGCGTTCGAGAGCGGCGCGGTTGGCCGGACCGGAGACAAAAACGGCGTTCAGAACGGTTTGGGTAGCGCCAGTGACGGTGTACCCGTTGGCTTGGGCAAGAGCGCGCAGGCGCAGTTGCGCGGATTCGATTTGAAGGCGGCGGGTGGCGGCGGCTTCAAGCGCGACACCCGGTTTGGCAGACGATTGCGAATCGGACGCAAGCGCAGGCTGGTCGAGAATGAGCGCAAAACGAGCCGGGCGGGCGTGTGCGGCAAGCGAAAACAGGACGAGCGGGAAAGTGAGAAAACAGAATGTCCACATATTACGGGCGTATCCTCCGAAATTGGCGCGAAGCCTCGCTTCTAGAGGGTTTCAGAAGCAAGACGGCTACCGTCATCCAGGAGGAAAGACGCGAAATGGGAGAGAAAAAGTTCATGAGCGGGGCAGGACAAAGAAGAAACAGGACGTTGTGATCAAAATCCTGGGCTGTCCTCTTTCCTCACAGCTGGACATTGTGTTACGATGGCAGTGCTTCCATGGATCGCCACCTGCGCGTTCCGCCACCCTCCGGCTCCGTTCACTCCTCCCCTTGCACCCGCAATCGGTGTGTGTTCAAACGGCCGCGGTTCAGGCGTTAGGACCACCGGGTAGCCTTTGGTTGTAATTTAGCCTACCAGGTAGGCACGGAGCGTTTATCGAAATAATGGGTTTCACTGTTTTCCTTGGCAATCTTCCGACTTGGGTGACGAAAGACGACATCAAGTCTTGGCTAACGGCAGAAAATCTGGTAGCGGACGACGTGAAGGTGATCCGCAATCCGGAGACACAAGAATCGAAGGGATTCGCGTTCATCGAAGCGCCTAACCAAGAGGAGATGCAGTCGATCATCCGCCGGTTCGACCGCGCGCCCCTGGAAGATCGCCTGTTGCGCGCCAACCCGGCCCAGCCGCCGAAGTCGAAGAGGCCCGGACCGCAAGGGCAGCCGACACCCGCCACGGGCGCCCCTGTCGCACAGGGTGAGCGGCCCCCGATGGCCCGGACGGGCGACCGTCCGCCCCGCCGGAACGACCAGCATGGCGGCAACCGTCCGCCGCGGCACGGCAAAGGCCGCCAGGGTCCGCAAAGCGCCTTTGCGGAAGAACTCGCCAAAGCACTTTAGTTTTCGCCTGATCGGGCGCTCCGAACAGTCTACATTTCTCCTTTCATTCGTTACTTTCCAATAGGGCTCCAGGGAAGCTGGAGCCCTCTCTTTTTGGCAGGGGCAAATCGCGCGGGCGATGATATACTCGATGCGGGCGGGCCCCCTCTCATGCTCGATATCCTCCTAATTCGTGGTTTCTTTGTTCTGATAATCGGCTGGGCAGCCTACGCACTCCGGCCGTTCCAACTCAACTCCTGGATGTCCATAGCGCTGGGTGTACTGGCAGGCTGTGGAATTGTACTTTTCGAACTCCGCCTGCGCGACGTCAGCTTAAAACGGCTGATTGGTTCCGCATTCGGATCGGTTCTCGGCATTATTGGCGCTTATTTCATATCGCTGGTGGTTGGCCGTGCACTGCCGCAGGATCAGGGCACGGTTGCGTTTGTCCAGATCCTGGTGCTGCTGGTGATGTGGTACGTGGGTTTGGTAATCGGCGCGAACAAGGGCGACATGCTGAACCTGGCGGCGCTCGGCGGGCTGTTTGGCGGTGAAAAGGCGGGCACTCAGCCGTTCAAGATTCTCGACACCAGCGTGATTATCGACGGACGTATCGCCGATATCGCGGAGACGGGTTTTCTGGACGGCATTCTGGTAATCCCGCAGTTTGTTCTACGCGAGCTGCAACTGGTGGCGGATTCGGCAGACTCGATGAAGCGCAACCGCGGACGGCGCGGGTTGGACATCCTGCAGCGCATCCAGAAGATTCCGACGCTGAACGTGCAGATTCTCGAGGACGACTTTCCGCAGGTGCGCGAAGTGGACATGAAGTTGATCGAACTGGCGAAGGTCTACACGTGCAAGATCGTTACAAACGATTTCAATCTCAACAAAGTGGCGCAGTTGCACGGCGTGGATGTCCTGAACATTAACGAGCTGGCCAATGCGTTGAAACCCGTGGTGCTGCCGGGCGAGACGATGCGCGTATTCATCATCAAGGAAGGCAAGGAGTACAATCAGGGCGTCGCCTATCTCGACGACGGCACGATGGTGGTGGTGGACAACGCCAAACGCCTGATTTCGAAGACAATCGATATCACGGTGACGAGCGTATTGCAGACCACGGCGGGTAAAATGATATTCGGCCGGTTCGACGACAAGGTGCATGGCGTGTTCGACAATAAACATTTGAGCGGCGAACGCTCGCAAGGGCCGCGCGAGCAGGCCGCCGCCGCGCCGCACCCGGGCAGCTAGGCCAGACACAACGACGCTATGAAAGTTTCCGTAATCATTCCCGCCGCCGGTCTCGGCACGCGCATGGGACGAGCCGCAGCCGAGAAGACCGGCACCAGCCGGAAGCAGTTTATGCAGTTGGATAACGAGCCGATCCTGCTGTACACGATCCGCAAGTTTGCGGCCTCGCCGGAAGTAAGCGAAATTGTGGTGGCGCTGCGGGGCGAGGATGCCAAGTGGGTGACCGATACGATTGCGCGGGCGCGCATTACCAAGCCGGTGCGCGTGGTAGAGGGCGGCGATTCGCGGCAGCATTCGGTGCGGAACGCGCTGGCGGCGTTGGCGCCGGATACGGATCTGGTGGCGGTGCACGACGCCGTGCGGCCGTTTATCGACCTGGAGACGATCGGCAAGGTGATCCAGGAAGCCGCGGAGACCGGAGCGGCCATTGTGGGAATCGTGCCGGTAGATACGGTCAAAATGGTGCAGCGCAACAAAATCCGGCAGACCATTCCACGCGAACGGCTTGTGCTGGCGCAGACGCCGCAGGTGTTCCGGTTCGAACTGCTCAAAGAAGCGTTCCGGCGCGCCGAGGCGGACGGGTTCAGCGGGACCGATGAGGCGAGCCTGGTGGAACGGCTGGAGCAGGTGGAAGTAAGCGTGGTGCTCGGCAGCGAGCGCAACATCAAGATCACCAAGCCCACCGACATGGAGATGGCGCGGATGCTGCTGGCGCAGGAGACGGTAGTGGGCGAGGGCGCCCACTGATGCCTACCGCTCTCTATCCCGGCGCGATTGTCGATGTGCGCACGGGGCTGGGCTGGGATTGCCACCGTACGGTTGCCGGACGGCCGCTGCTGCTGGCCGGAGTGAAGATCGAATCGGAGTTTGGGCTCGAAGGACACTCCGATGCGGACGTGCTGGCGCACGCCGTCACGGATGCGTTGCTAGGGGCCGCGGCGCAGGGCGACATCGGAATGCACTTTCCGGATTCGGACCCGAAGTGGAAAGGGGCGGACTCGCTCCAGATGCTGCATCACGCCGTACAGGTGGTGCGCATCGGCGGCTACGAGATAGCGAACGTCGATTCGACGGTAATCCTGGAACGCCCGAAGCTCAAAGAGTATCGCATGGCCATTCGCGAGGGCCTGGCCAGGACGCTGGGCCTCAGCGTCGATCGCGTTTCGGTGAAGTTTAAGACCGCGGAGAAGGTTGGTCCGGTAGGCGAGGGACTCTCGGCGGAGGCCGAAGCCGTGGCCACTCTGGTGAGACGCGCGCCGAGTTCAGAATGATCCGGAACGACCGTTGGGAGAGGGCGAAACTACGCCGCCTTCAGGCGCGCCGCGAGCGGCTTGGCCTTTCCCGCGATCCTCTCTCGCGGCTCCGGCGAATGCAGGCGCAACTCGAGGACATGGAGCGCGACAAGCAGCGGCATCCGTGCGGCGCCGCCGGTCACGCGCGAGTCGAAGAACTCATTTCCTTACACTCTAAGTCCCTACACTCGAAGCGCAATTGGCCCGTTACGGCGCTTCGGTCAAACAACATATAGAAGCAGGCCCGCCTTTGTCGCGCTCGAATGCGAATGCGCCTGTTCGCAGCCGCGCCCCGTGTGCCCTCAAAACGGTTGCCAGGCAAAGCGCCGGGCATTCTTCTGAATGGTCGGCGCCCATTGAAACAAAAGGCAGATCCATCATTTCTAACCACTTACGAGGCCGCAAGTGTAGCTTGGTCCAGCCTCGCGGTAGCGTCCGGAAAGGAGTTCGATATGTCACAGGCCATTGGCCTCTTCCGCCGTTTGGCAGCCGGCAGGCGCTCACTAGTAATGCGCTCACTAGTAATGCTGCTGGCGACTGCCGGCGTGGCGCTCGTTACAGGTGTCGAGACCGGCCCGGCATACGCCCAAAATCCGGCGCGAACCCCTCCGGCGAAAGACGCCGTGATGGAGGCACAACGGCCGCGGGCGGTGACGGCCACACGCCCGGAGCAACAGAAAAGCGAACACGACCGGTCTGGGGCGTTCGATGCGCGGAACGCCAAACCGAATTCGACGGTAACGAACGATCAACCGAAGCAGGGCAAGATCACAGGCTTCGACTTTTATCGCGACCCGCTGAACGCCGACCGGCCGATGCAGAACCCGGATGAGATTGTGAAAATGGAAACGGCAAACAAGCCGAAGGTGATGGATGCGCAGCGGGCACTGCTCAACCGGCGATATAACCTGCAGCCGAAGCTCGATCCACAGGCGAAGATGTCGCGCGGGAAACCGCTGCCCGTCGGCCCGACGGCCCGGCTGGCTTCCGGCATGACATGGGACCGGCTCGGAACGATGGCGCCCGAAGAGATCCGGAGAGCGGACAGCTTCCCCTATAAAGCTCTGCCTCACCCGCTGCAGGTAAACGGCGGGCAGGTGTTTCCGAAGATCCAGATCGACATGTTCCCCCGCCTGGAGCGGTTTGATGTCGACTTCGACCTTCCGGATGCATTCATACCCGAGTTCCCGCCCGCCATTTTCCTGACCAACCGTCCGGAGTTGGGCGATGTCTCACGCGGCGAGGTGGTATCGATCAATAACTTTTACCGGCTGTTCAAAGACATTCTGACTCCGGTGCAACTTGACGGCTTGCGAATGCTTGTGACGCCGCTGCCGCAAGAGGAGTTCAACGCCACCGACGACCGGAAGAGCCGTGAACCGAGCCTGGGCGTCGCCTGTCTGGATTGTCATGTCAACGGACACACCACGGCGCAGTTCCACTTGAATCCCGACGACCGTCCGCAGGAACGCCGATTCCGCCTCGATACAACCAGTCTCCGCGGCGTATTCAATCAGCAGATCCACGGATCCAAACGCAGCCTGCGTTCGGTGGAGGACTTCACGGAATTCGAACAGCGGACGGCCTATTTCAATGGCGACCCGATCCATGCCATGAAGAAGGGCATGACGATCCTCGATCGGGTGCAGGTGAGCCACATGGCGCAGTTCCAGAACATGCTCGACTTCCCGCCCGCCCCGAAACTGAATCCGTCAACCGGGCGGTTGGATAAAACGAAAGCCACTCAATCGGAGCTGCGAGGAGAAGAGGTGTTCTTCGGCAAGGGCCAGTGTGCGTCGTGCCACCCGCCGCCGTTCTTTCTTGACGACAAGTTGCACGACCTGCATATCGAACGGTTTCTGGCGAACGAGCCGGGCGATGGCCCAATCAAGGCATTTACGTTGCGGGGCATCAAAGACAGCCCGCCCTATCTTCACGACGGCCGGTGTTTGACCCTGGAAGATACGGTGGAGTTCTTCAATATCGTGCTGGGCACCAAGCTCACCGCCGACGAGAAGCGCGACCTGGCCGCCTTTATGCGGCAGCTCTAAACCAGTCGGGCTAAACCGCCATGCCGGTGCTGACGGCGAAGCGCGTCAGTTCGGTGGAATTTCGCATGCCGAGCGTCTGCAGGATGCACGCTTTGTGAAACTCGACGGTTTTGCGTGAAATACCGAGTTCGTGAGCGATCTCTTTGGCGCTCTTTCCCTGGGCCACCAACTGCAGCACCTGCAACTGGCGAGGGGTGAGTTGACGGCTGGATGCGCCGGCGACGGGTGTCGCGGTAAGTGAGTCGGTTAAGGCTTCGGTGACGAGCGATGGAGAGACGTAGCGCTCGCCGGCCATAACGTCGGCAATAGCCGCCACCAGTTCGCGGCCGCCGGATTGTTTGGCCACGTAGCCGGATGCGCCGGCGTCGAAAGCCGCACGGATGTACTGATGATCGGCGTATTGAGAAACGACGATCACTTTTACGGCAGGCGCCACAATCCGGAGTTGGCGCGTGGCTTCGATGCCGTTCATGTTGGGCATTCCGATATCGAGCAGGGCGACGTCGGGCGATTGCTCCTGAGCGGCGCGAATCAGTTCGGGCGCGCTGGTGACCGTTGCGAGAACCTCGCAGTGCGGCTCGAGAATCATTCTAAGCCCGTCAAGGACGAGCAGATGATCGTCTGCGATTACAATTCTTGGTTTCATTCGGCTTCCTCTGACCTCTTTACTTGCCAAATTCCAAAGGTACGACCACTGTAACAGTGGTGCCTTCGTGGGGTTTGGAGCGAACGGTGATTTCTCCCTGGATCAGCCGGGCGCGCTCCTTCATGCTGAGTAATCCGAGCCCGGGCACGGCAGCGGAGTCGTCGAAGCCTTCACCGAAATCGGCGACGATCATCCGCATCCCTTCCGGGCAGCCTTCCAGCGTGAGCTTCACGTGCGTGGGGCCGGCATGTTTGGCGACGTTGCGCAGAGCTTCCTGAGCAATGCGGAAGAGAGTGCCGGCAACGATAGTCGGAATGCCGGCCGGTACCTCGCGTTCGACGAACGTGACGGGCATCTTCTCCGTCCGTCCGAAATCGTCGAGCAGCCCGCGCAGCGCCGTGGGCAGGCCCAACTGGTCGAGCACCGCCGGATGCAGGCCATGCGAGATGCGTGTGACGTCGTCGGAAAGATGATCGGTCAAATCCGAAAGCCTCGCGAGTACTTCCCGCACACGTTCCAGTTCCGGCATGTCGCCGGCGCGGGTCAGTTCCAAGCCGATGACGGCAATCTGCTGGCTGACGGAATCGTGCAGTTCGCGCGCGATCCGGCGGCGTTCTTCTTCCTGTGTGGTAAACAGATTGGCGGTGAGGGCGCGCAGTTCATCGCTGGTTTTCGATAAGGCCCGCAAGGCGGAATCGACCTGCCGCTCCAGCCGCTGCTTGCTTTGTTCGAAGATGCGTTCGGCGTGGCGATGGGCCGAGATATCTTCAACCGTGATCAGCATCACGTCTTCCGAGTCGGGCTTCAACATGCGGCTGTTCAACCGCAAAACGCGAGGGGTGGGCTCGTTGGTTTCGTGTTCCAGAGACAAGATGGCGCTCGTCCGGTCGGGGTGGAACATCGCCGCCAGTTGCTCGCGTAACGACGGAAAGGCCCAGAGGCTCTGCGCAAGCTCTGGGAACGAGCGGCGCATGAGGTCTTCACTCTCCATGCCCGTCAGATCGCGGAAGGCGGCGTTTACCGATTTAATGCGCAGGTCGGAATCCACCACGGCCAGGGCGGCGGGAACGCCTTCGATGAGCATGTTGGCCAGATTGCGCGCCTGCTCCATGGCCTGGCGGCTGCGGCGGATCTCGTCGATATCCACCAGCACGAGCACAACGCCCTCGATTTTGTTATCGGTGGTGCGATAGGGGCGGGCGCGAAGCAAGAGCCAGGCCCCCTCGCGGTCGCGCACTTCAAGCTCGCGCGAGCCGAGTGTGTCCAGCACTTCCTGCAGCAGCGGTTCGATGTCCTCGACGTCCAGGTTCAGGCGGATTTCGCGGAGAGGGCGCCCGATATCGCCGGCCCGGATGTTGATCAGGCGCTGCATCGGCGGCGTGAAGTGGCGAACCTCCAGCGCGTTGCTAAGCATGAGTACGGGGATATTCACGCTGTTGAGCAGGTTGCTCAGGTCGTTACTCGTTTGGGCCAGCACCGCGGCGCGCTGTTGAAGCTCGTCGTTAATGGTTTGGAGTTCTTCGTTGGCGCTTTGCAATTCTTCCTTGGTTGTCTCCAACTCCTCGTTGGTGGATTGCAGTTCTTCGTTCGCCGATTGAATCTCTTCATTGGCGGAGATGAGTTCCTGGTTCTTGGCGTCGCGCTCTTCGAGCAACGATTCCAGGTACAGCTTGGTGGCGGACAGATCGTTGCGGAGCCGCGCCACAACGGCTCCCTCCTCTAACGGCGGGATGGGATCGTAGGGGTCGACTGGAGAGGCGAGGAGCTCCGTTTTGAGCGACGGCGAGAACAGCAGCAGGTAGCAGCGCGCACTCCCCGGCAGCGCCTGGATAGGATACACCTCGATCGTGACTTCGCCTTCGGCGTCGGCATCGCGGAACTTGATGCGGTCCATGCGCACAGGCGCTTCGTTCTCCATGGCCCGGCGCATCGCGTCCTGCACGGGCGCGGTGAGCGACTCGCGGACCATGCGGAGCAGGTGCAGGCTGGCCGCGCCCGGCGCCATCGAAACGTAGGGCGCCGTGTGGCCGCGCGACTGGAGGATTTCCATGCGCTCGTTGACGACAAATCCAGGCGGGCCATAGCGGGCGAGGAGAATGCGGTCGACGGCACGCTGCAGATCGAGATCGGTCCAACCTTCCCGGCTGCGCGAGGCCGCCTGTTGCACCGATTCGAGCGGGTGAACCGTGAACCGCGCGGGCAAACCCTGCAAATGAGTGGAATGCGCCATGTTGCGCGCGTAGAATTTAAAGCGGCGGTCGGCCGCCACAAACAGGTCGTCGTGATCGCGTATGGTTTCCGAACGGCCCAAAACCAGAAAGCCGGTCGGCCGCAGCGCGTAATGGAACATGGGCAGGATCTGTTTCTGCAGTTCCGGACCGAGATAAATCATGACATTCCGGCAACTGATCAAATCGAGCCGCGAAAACGGCGGATCGTTGCAGAGGTTCTGGCGAGCGAAGATGCAGAGGTCGCGCACGCGCTTGGTGACCTGGTAACCCTGGTCGGTTTTGGTGAAGAAGCGGCGGAGCCGCTCGGGTGAGACGTCGGCGGCAATACTTTCGGGATAGATGGCCGCACGGGCGCGAGCCACGGAGGTTTCGCTCGCGTCGGTGCCGAAGATCTGAATGGGCGGCTCAAACTGTTGCGCCGAGATATATTCGAGCAACGTCATCGCGATCGAGTAAACTTCTTCGCCCGTGGAGCAACCGGCAATCCAGATGCGCAACTGCTGATCGGAATCGCGATTGACCAACAGGCGAGGCAGTAGATCTTCGCGCAGCGCGTGGAACACTTCGGGGTCGCGGAAGAATCGCGTGACATTGATGAGAATGTCTTCGTGCAGCTCGCGAATTTCTTCGGGGTGTGAAACAAGGTAACGGGCGTACTCCGGAATGCCGCCCATGCGCTTGAGCATCAGGCGGCGGGCGATGCGGCGGCGGATGGTGCTTTGCTTGTAAAGGCGGAAGTCAATGCCGGACACGCCGCGCAGCGCATTGATAATGCGATGGTATTCCTGAGCCTCGGTGGACGGTGTAGGGGCCGGCGCTTCTTCGATCAGCGGAACGAAGGTCCGGAAGCTTGTGCCGATGCGCTCCAATTCGGCGGCGATGCCCGCCGGCGGCACCACCAGATCCACATGGTCCGCCGCGATGCTCGACCGGGGCATGTGCGGAAAGCGCGCCGTCTCCGGCTGTTGAACAATGGCCACGCCGCCTTCACCCTTAATGGTGCGCAACCCGAGCGCGCCATCGGCGTCGGCGCCCGACAGCACCACGCCCACGGCACGGTATTTCTGGTCGACGGCAAGCGACCGGAAAAAATCGTCGATGGGCATGAACGATCGGTCGGCCTGGGTGCGCGACTCCAGATGAAACACCCCGCGATGCAGAAACACCCGTTGTCCCGGGGGCAGCACGTACACATGATTCGGCTCAGGCGCCACATCTAACCTGATGGTGGAAACCGGCATTTGCGTGTGGCGCGCCAGGATTTCCACCAACATGCTGGGCTGGTGGGGAGCCATGTGGCTGAGCACGACAAACGCCATTCCCGTATCGGGATCGAGCTTGCCGAAAAGCTCGAGGCATGGCTCGAGGCCGCCCGCCGACGATCCGATGGCGACGACGGGGAATGGCAGCGCCGGCGTTTCGCGAAACTCGTCGGCCGAATCGAAACCCGATTCGGGTTCGCTCGGTGCGGGGCCGGCAGTGTGGTCCGGAACGATCGACGGTTCCTGGGCCGCTTCAGGAGTGCCAAGGCCGTGGGCTATCTGATCGGGTTGTTCGAGCGGTTCTTCCGAAGACATCTCAGGCATAATCATCGCACCGCCCGTAGCGGCACGCGCGCCCCCCTTGCCCGTACAGTTCATCACGCTAACTGGAAATTGTCCCAGTCGACGCAACACACGAGACTGGCTCAAATAAAAACAGTACGTTTAAGGTCTGTGGCGAGCCGGCTTCAGAAACAAACGTAGCCGAACCGCTGGTAAATTCCCACTGGTGAAAACGCCGGAGTGGAACGAAATCATGCCCGGAGGGCCGTTTATGATTCCAGTAAGTGGTGCGGATCGAGTCAACTTAAAGGGATTGCGCATTCTTGTAGCAGGAAAGAAGCGTGAATCGCGGGAACAGACGGAACGGATCCTGACTACGGGCTTTCGAGTGCCGGCTTGCGAACTCATGCATGCACGCACCGCGAATGAGGTGGAAGAGACGCTCCGGAGACAGCCAAACGTCGTCGTTTGCGACCGGGAACTGGAAGACTGCGATTGGCGCAGCGTGCTCATTCGGGCAAAGCAAACGCCCGACCCGCCGAGTTTCATTTTAATCGCGGACCGGGAAGATCCCATCTTGTGGCTGGAATTAATGGAGAACGGCGGGTTCGACATGCTGGCGCGTCCACTCAGTCCCGATCTGCTGGTGCGGGCAACGGCCACGGGCGGCCGGCGCTGGCTGCGGCGCAAGGAGATACACCGCGAACGAAACTTAAACCAATGGACCGGCCAAAAACCCGAGGTGGCGTGACGGCAACACACCGCCGCGGCGGCGGCGCTTGCCGGTAAGGGCTTGCGTGAGCCGGTAAGATAATGCATGAGCCGGTAACGGATTGCGTTAGCCGGTAACGGATCGATGCCCGCGGCACTCGATTACATAGATGCCCGTACGCGACATAGTCGTCATCGGCGGTTCCGCCGGCAGCATCGGAGTTATCAAGCAGATTGTAAGCTCGCTGCCTGCAACCGTGCCTGCGGCGGTGTTCGTTGTCGTACATCTCGGAGCGCGCACACGCAGCTTTCTGCCGGACATTCTCAATAGCTCAGTGAACGGCGGCGAATTGCGCGCCCGCGAGGCGGAAGACGGTGAGCGGATCGCGAATGGGCGAATCTACATTGCTCCGCCGGACAGGCACCTGATTGTTGCGCGCGATCATGTTCACCTCGCCCGGAGCCCGAAAGAAGGATTTCACCGGCCGAGCATCAACGTCACCTTCCGTTCCGCGGCGCGGACGTATGGCAATCGCGTCATCGGAGTGTTGGTTTCGGGCTTACAGGACGACGGCGTGGCGGGTTTGTGGGAAATCGGCCGGCATCACGGCGTCACAATCGTGCAGGATCCGGACGAAGCGCAATTCCCGGCCATGCCTGTAAACGCGTTGCGCGAGGCTCCGATCAACTATAGGTTGCGAACCGCCGAGATCGGCCCCGTTCTCACGGGCCTTATTTCCGGAATCGAGATGCCTGGGTATCACAACTTCCGTCCCGACGAAAGGAGGGAGGACCGCTTTGTCGGGTTCACCTGCCCGGAATGCCACGGTCCACTTGCTGAAACGCAAGCGCATCCGGCCGAGTTTCAATGCCGCACCGGTCATGTGTTCTCGTTGAAAACGCTGTTTGAGGAACACACGTCTGTGCAGGAACGGAAAATGTACGAAGCGATTCTGGCGCTCGAAGAAGGAGCGAGCTTGGCCGATTACACCGCCGATACGCGCCCGCAAGAGACAAACCAGGAAGCGCTGCGGAAAGAAGCGGAGCAACTGCGCCGTCATGCGGTCGCGATCCGCAGACTGTTGGAAGAGCGAATAATCGCCTCGCTCGATTAGGAGACGCGTTCCATCGCGATGCGCCGTGACGCGGTATAGGCGAGCCCCAAGGCGGACAGCACGCACGCGGCAGCCACCCACTTGAGCAATCCGGCAAATCCGACGGTAGACTTCAGCGCGCCCGCGAGATAGATCATGATGGCGGCCGAGATGCCGCCGATCATATTCAGCGTGCCTGCGCCGAGGCCGAAATAGCGGCGGTCGACGACATCGTAGGATGCGGCGAAAACATTGGCCACCATAAAGCCGGAGCAGGCGCCGTAGCCGGTGGAGAATATTCGCGCGAGGTCGAACGAGTGGGTGGCGAAAGTGAGATAGCCGAACGGCGCGCTCAGTAAGATGCCCAGCGCGGCGACGTAGAACCGCGCGGCGGGTGTTTTCTTCGCGAGACGGTCGGCGAGTATGCCGCCCGCCACGACGCCGAGTCCGCAACTGGCCTGCACGAAAATGGTCGCGTTGAATCCGCTTTGCGTCATCGACAATTGGTAGCGCTCGTAAAGGAATGCCGGGAACCAGGCGTAGAAGGTCCAGAGCATCGCACAAAAGCAGAAGAAGGCGATCGAGAGCATCAGATAGCAGCGCGAAGAGAATAGATTCAGCGCGTCTCTAGCCGAGGCGTTCCCCGCGGATACCGGCGGAGGTGCAGCGGGCAGGGCTCGCAACAGGAACATCGAATAGAGCATGCCAATGGAGCCCACTACGGCAAATCCGCTGCGCCAACTGACGTTGTCGGCCATCCAACCGCCATACCAGCCCCCTAGCACGATTCCGGCCAGTTGCGCCGATTGGTGAATGCCCAGTGCGCGCGACCGTGTGGCGTCGCCGTGCGCGGCCGCCAGCAGGCCCACCGCAGCCGGATAGTAGAGCGCCTCAGTTACAGCCAGCAAAGCCCGCCAACCGAGAAAAGCGCCGATCGACCCTGATAACCCGCCGCCGATCGTCGAAAGGCTCCAAAGCAGGAGACTGGCAACGATCAACCGGTCGCGGCGGAAACGGTCTGCCAACATGCCCGCCACCGGTTGGCCGAACGAGTAGATCCAACTGAAAATACTACCCATCAGTCCCAATTGGGCATCGGTGAACCGTAGGTCGGCTTTCAGGGCGGGAAAGATGGAGTACACCATCTGCCGGTCGACATAGTTGATGCCCAACGCAACCCACAGGAACGCAACTAATAAGAAAGGACCGCGTTTACCGGCCACGGCGGAAGACCTTCGCCACCGGCTCGAAGGTCGTGTTTTCGTCCAACGGGAAGATTGGACGGCGGCAGCGTGTATGCCCCAGGCTTTTGAGATTGGCGCTGGTCGCGCCGGGCGCATCGACATTCAAGTAACACGCCGCCGGCTGCTCGAACATATGCGGCTGGCAGTGGGGCGATTTCACAACCACGGTATCGAACGTTTCAGGGTTCTGGCCCATGGCGTAGAACAACGACCGGTCGTAGAGACTTACCGCCTTAGTCGTCACCGTGAACATATAGTTACGGCATTCGAGTAACGTGGAAGGTCCGCCGTCCCAGATACTGCCGTGCGATTCGTTGCGGAACTTACCGTCGAACAACAGGCGGACCGTGCAGTCCATTTCAATAGGCGCGAAGCGCGGGTCGAGCGCGCCGCCCAAGGGCACGCTGATATGCGCGCCGACGCCGGCCGTAAATGCGGCTTCGACCGCGGGCGGATCGACGAATGGCATCAGGACCGTCCGCGAGTAGCCTTGGCGCAGCATCTCCGCCAGTATCGCGCTCGAGTCGCCCGATGCACCGGAACTTGTCGCGTCGGCGGCGTCCACCAGCACGGTGTAACCCTTGGCCTGGCTCGCGATGCGGATACCTTCATCGAGCGGCGTTAAAGGCTGGTGCAGATGCCGGCGCATTGCCCAAAACTCGTTGGCGATCGCGACGGCTTCACGCTCGGCGAGTTCCCGGTCGTCATCCGTGACGAGCAAAACGTTCGAGCAGAGGTCCGGCACGTCCGTGAAAGGATTGCCGATAAACATTCCACCGCTGAGGCCTTTCGGCCCGTTCTCGACAGCGATGGCGCGCCGCACGCAGGCGCCCCACTTCCCCGTTGCCGTACGTAACTCGTTGCCGCGGACCAGCGCCGGAATGGCTACCCGCACGGTCACCGGATTCACTTCGCCCTTCAGAATACGCAAAAGCAGCCGGGCGGAACGTTCGCCGGTTTCGAAGAAGTCCACATGGGGATAGGTGTGATACAAGACGACGGCGTTGGAGTGCAGAATGATGCGGTCTGTCAAAATGCCATGCAGGTCGAGCGAGGTGACGATCGGGGTCCGCTCGCCAACGATTTTACGGGTCTCTTGAAGAAGGTATCCTTCCACGTCGTGCTCGGTTTGCGCCGCCATTGCCCCATGAAGCGAAAAGTAGATCGCATCGACATCTTTATGTTGGCGAACGGCGGCCAGAAACCCCTCGGCGATCTTCGCGAAGTCGGCATCGGCCACCGTGCCGCCCGACGTGATGGCGCGGGCACTGAATCCCGGAACCACTTCCACTTCAGGGTGTTGTCGAAACACGGCCAACGCGCCGCCGGCTTCCGACCCCACGCCGCGGTGCGCATCCAACAGTTCCCGGCCCACGGAAATGGCAAAGTCGTGATACCGGCCGAGGAACGGATTGAAGGACGAGATCTCCTGTTTACATTCGTTGATGAGAATACGGGGCATTCCGAGATAGCATACGCGATCCGGCGCCCCGTTGTTTTTGCGGTGCCCGATTTATTGAATGTTAGTAAGAGAGCAGAGTGGCGGCGATATGGCGTAACCCATCGGAGTGATTGAAGTAGTAGGTGGCCAGAATACGGCGGTTGGGCAGCGCCACCGCCCAAGGGTAACCGAGGTCGCGCGTGCCGCCGTCGTCGCGAATCGTAAATTCGGCGGCCGTGGCGAAGTTCGTGCATTCGGGGTCGAGAATGCGGGCGCGGATGCCGTAAGGCTGGTGCCTGTAACCGTAGACCAGAAAGACGGAGTTATCGGCCAGACGAATGGCGTGATGCGGATGCCCTTGCCAGCCGGCGTCCTGATAGGGTTCGAACGATTTACCCCCATCGCGCGATCGCGCCACCACCGTGTGATCGTTCAACCCGTCGGTGCGGATGAACGCAACCAGATCGCCCTTGGGAGTTTCGTAAATCGAGGTTTCGTTGAACTGCGCAGTCGCATCGGTGGCGACAGGGCAGGAGTATTTCCAGGTTTGCCCACGATCGGACGAGATCATCAGGTGGACATCCGTCTTCGCTCGTTCGCCCTTTCTGGGATAGGCAATCACCCAGTACAGCCGGCCATCGCGCCCCTGGCACATGGCGCCGCGGTTGTAAGTGGGCAGCGGCTGGTCGAATAAGTTACGTACCGTCCGGTCTGGCACCGGAGCGGGATAGTATGGGCCTTTCCACGTCCTGGCGCCGTCGTCGGAACGGACGACGAAACCGCCCTGGAACCCATACTGTCCGGCGACATAGACGTTCGGATTCGGCGCTTCAGACGTCTTGGAAAGCAGGGTCCAGAGATAACTGGTACAGACGATGGACCCATCGCGGAGTTGAACAATGCATGGGTCCTGGGAACCGCCCCAAGGGTGGGCATAGATAAGTTCAGGTTCTGAGGTCCAGGTTTCGCCATTGTCTTTTGACCGCACGAGCACAAGATAGCTATTCGCGTCCGTATGCGAGTAACCCTTGATGCCGATCTGGCGCCGGTTCGGGGCCCGGCGAAACGCCGTAATCAACTCTCCATCGGGGCGGCGAACAATCGACGGGAACGAACAGTAGTACATGTCGTTCTCATAGATCATGACATCTTTGATCTTCTTGAGGCCGGGCGCCGGCGCGGCGGCCAGAGTCGGAGCGGCGATCGACGACAACGCAAAGGTGCGGCGGGACAAGGACATAGAACTCCGGTGAGTATACCTTAACGGGAAACGGCTGGGGTGTCGATCTGATAGTCTCATCTGAGGCATGCATAGACGTACATTTCTCGGCGCGAGCGCCGCCGCTTCTTCCACTGCTTCTGCCGCGACGGCCACCCAGGGCGCACCCAAGAAGATCGCCGCCATTATTACGGAGTATTGGCTCGGATCGCACGCCGATGTCGTGGTCGGCAAGTATCTCGAAGGCTACAACCAGGACGACCAGCCCCCGTATCCGCGGTCGAAAGTGGTCTCGATGTTCCTGGAGCATTTCCCCAAACGCGACATGTCGCGTTCGCAATCGAAGAAGTACAACGTGCCGATCTATCGCACGGTGAGCGAAGCGCTCTGCCTCGGCGGCGACAAGTTGGCCGTCGATGGCGTGCTGCTGATCGGCGAGCATGGCGACTATCCGGTGAACGATAAGGAACAGACGCTTTATCCGCGCTTCGATATGTTCCTGAAGATCACCGATGTGTTTCGCCAAAGCGGCCGGGCGGTCCCGGTGTTCAACGACAAGCACCTGTCGTGGAGTTGGCGCCAGGCTAAGCGGATGGTGGAGATTTCGAAGGAACTGAAGTTCCCGATGCTGGCCGGATCGTCGGCGCCGGTAGCGTTTCGCGTGCCGAACGTCGACACGCCGTTTGGAATTGCGCAGAAACACGCGGTCGCGATTTCCTACAGCGGCCTGGATATTTACGGCTTCCATGTGCTGGAAGCGCTGCAGGTGATGACGGAACGCCGCAAGGGCGGCGAAACGGGCGTCCGGTCCGTACAGTGCCTGGAAGGCGACGCCTGCTGGAACTTTGTGCAAGAGAACGGCTGGGCGAAGCGGCTGTTCGATGAGGCGCTCTCGCGCAGCGCCACCCGCAAGCAGGGCGACATGAAAACGCTCGCGAAAAAGCCCGCGGTGTTCGTCGTCGATTACAACGACGGGCTGAAAGGCGCGGCGTTCCTGTTGACCGGAATTGTCGAAGACTTCACGGTGGCCGTTGATGTCGACGGGCAGGCCAAGCCGGTGTCGACTTTGATGAAGTTACAGGAACGGCGTCCGCATCATCACTTCGGGTGCCTGGTGAAGAACATCGAGATCATGTTCGAAACCGGCAAAGCTCCCTATCCGGTCGAGCGGACCATGCTGACCAGCGGCATTCTCGATTTCGCGCTCGAGTCGCGCATCCAGGGATACAAAAAGCTCGATACGCCCGAGTTGGCTAAGGTGCGTTACCAGACGCCGAACGCGTCACACTACTGCGTGAAGGGTTGGGGGCCCGACGGGAAACGGCTGGATTAGTTCCGCTCTTTTCCAGAATCTCCACGATCAGGTCGCGGCGCGCCAGTAAGCCTGCGATCTCTTCGGGCGTAACAAACTCGCCGATCTCGCGTGTCAGGTCGCGTTCGTTCAATCGCTTGATGGCCTTAAGCAAAGCCGGATCGCACTCGGTGATGGCTTTGGCGTTGCGCAGCGTGGCCGCTTTGCGGAACGCGCGCGTGTGATCGATCATCCAGACGTGCCAGTCTTCGGCGATCAGGATGTTCTCCTGATTGCGGTCCATGTTGTGGATTAGCTGGTCGAACACGCGAATGGTTGCCATCTGCCGCCGCCAGCGGTCCTTGTCCGGCGGTTCAATCTTGTTGTCGCGGCGGTACTGCTCGTCCATTTTGATGCCATCGATCCACCACGTGAGCGATCCGGGCTTGCCTTCCACCACTCGCGGCACAGAGGGCGGCACCATGGCGGACAGCCCGATCATCTTCGCCAACCGCCATCCGGCCACGTTGAATTTCCAGCTATCTTTGAAATCTTTTTCGAAGCTGCCGTCCGTGCCGTGAAACTCCGCTTTGTAGCGGTCGACCGTCTGCAGGTGCGCCATGTGCTTGCGCTTGCCGTCGTCGAGCATGGCCTTCTGCGACTTCGTGTACCCCTTTCCGGCATCGCTGATTTCAACCACGCGGGCCGTTTTGAGAAACTTCTCCTGGTCCGGGATCGACCACTTGGAGTCGTCCGCGCATACCGCGGCAAGCGCGGTTATGAGTAGCGAAGCGAGTACCTTCCGCACATCCCGTTGACCACTCCATGGTGGCTTTGGTTACAAGCGCCGGGGGCGCTTACCTGGCAACAATCCCAAACCATACGCTCTCTACGGGAAAGGAGCATCACTTATGGCAGACGATCAACGCCTTCAGCAATTGAAAACGAAATATCAGTCGGCGCTGAATATGATTCAGCAACAGGGAGTCCGGCTACAGAACCTTCACGTAGAGAACGGCAAGCTGTTCATCCGCGGAGAAGCGCCGTCGCACGATGCCAAGAATCGTGTGTGGGACCAGATCAAACTGGTCGACCCGTCTTACTCCGACCTCACGGCCGACATCACCGTGGCGGCAGGCGCGCAGGAGCCGCAGCCCGCGGTGGCGAAGGCCGCAGCCGCGGGCGCGGACGATAGCCATAGCCAGACCTATGTCGTGAAATCCGGAGACACGCTTTCCAAGATTGCCCAACAGCTCTACGGAAGCGCGCAGGACTACATGAAGATCTTCAACGCCAATCGCGACAAATTGAACGATCCGAATAAGATATATCCCGGCCAGACCCTCAACATTCCGTAGCGGAAATCAATTACAAGGGTCAAAAATGATATTGGCCATTTCCATCAGCAGCAGAAAGAGAGCGGCCAGGGCGTTGACGCCCAGGCTAAGTCCGGCCAGGAAGTAGTCCCGATGCTCAACCAACGCCGCCTCGTTCTGCTGCTGCGGCGTCGCCGCCGCTCGGGCTTGCCGGCTCAAGTAACTCGTCGCAAGCACCGTTAGCAGAGCCGCGATTGTCGTAGCGTGCAGCGCCGCCTGCCAATGGAAATAACACGCAAACGGAACAAGGGCGAACTTCGCTTCCATTGCCGCCAGTGCAACCATCGGGCCGATGACGATTTCGATGACGCGCTTCATAAGATCCTCGGGCCCAGGTAGACGATGCCGTAAGTCAGTACTCCAATCAGCACAACAAATACCCAATACACTTCGTCGACATTCAAGCCTAACTTCACGCGCTGATCTTTGTAGCCCCCGTGTGCCAGGGACAACAGGATCATCGTTTCGACATTCGCCGCCGCCAGGTGAACTGTGTGCATGCCCATGGTGAGCCACACGATCGATCCGTAGAGATGCGTGTACCACCGGAACTCGAAATCCGACATCAGATATAGCTGGATGATAAGCGCAACGAAGCCCATCGCCACGCTTATCCAGCCGCCGATGTAAGTCATTCTCCAGTCGCCACGCATGACGGCTTTGTCCCCGATGTGCATCGGGACGATGCTCGCCAACAGGATCAGACAGTTGATTCCCGGCAAAACCAGGCTGTGCGACGATGCGCCGGGTGGCGGCCAATGCGTAAACTGCAGGCGTATATAGAAATACGCAGCGAACAACAGCAGCAACCCGACCGACTCAATCGCCACCATGATGAACTGGCCCATCCACAATGGAGCCGGTTCGTTCCAGGCATGATCGGGCAGTGCGGCGGCGTCCACCCGTGTGCTCATCCGCGTTTCCCCCTCGGCCACAGCCACAAAGTAAGTGGAATTCCGGTTAACACTCCGATCGGGTAGATAAGGATCGGTTGAAAGATACTGCTAACCAGCCCGATGCCTCCGACGACGGCCGTAACAAAAGGCCAAACTGTCGGTCCAGGCATTCGATACCGATGGTGCGGAGTGGCGTCCAAATCGGTGGTTGTGAGGACCTCGCGATAATCGGTGCTCAGCCCGGCGACACCGCCCAAACCAGCCGGGTCCCACAACGGATACCGGCTTGACACCACCGGCGGTTCCACCCAGTTGTAACTGGCAGGCGGCGAAGTCGTGCTCCACTCCAGAGAATCGGCGCCCCATGGATTGTTTCCAGCCACCTCGCCGCGTGTGCGGCTGCGGAACACGTTATACAGGAACACGCCGCCGCCCGTTGCGAGAATCAGCGCGCCGATCGTGGCCGCCAGGTTATAACCTTCCCACCCGAGGCCGGGCTGATACGTATACACACGCCGCGGCATTCCGTGCATGCCAAGGATGTGCAGCGGAAAGAAGGTTAAGTGAAATCCGACAAACACCAGCGCAAAGTTGATTCTTCCCAACGATTCGCTCAGCTTGCGCCCGGTCATCTTCGGATACCAGTGATAGACGGCGCCTAGCAGCGGGAAAACCGCTCCGCCGATCAGCGTGTAATGAAAGTGGGCCACGATGAAGTAAGTGTCGTGCACCTGCGTGTCGAAGGGAATCGACGCGATCATCACGCCTGTCAGTCCGCCGGCGATGAATGTCGAAAAGAATCCCAGCGCGAACAGAAATGCGGTATCCACCCTGATTCGCGCGCCCCACAACGAAGCGATCCAGCAGAAGATCTGCACACCCGTCGGTATGGCGATCACCATACTGGCCGCGGTGAAGTAACTCTCGCCTAACTGCGGCAGGCCGGTGGTGAACATGTGATGCACCCACAAGCCGAAGCCCAGAAAGGCCGTTGCGATCAGCGAAAGCACTAATGGCGTATATCCGACAATAGGCCGGTGCGTGGAGGCGAGGATGATGTGCGAGATCATTCCCAGCGCCGGAACAAAGATCAGGTAAACCTCCGGATGGCCGAAGAACCAGAAGAGGTGCTGCCACAAAAGCGGGTCGCCGCGTTCGAACGGATTGAAGAAGTGCGTGCCCACCGACCGGTCCATCAGAAGCATGGTGCTGGCCACCATCACGGCGGGCATCGCGAACACCACCATCCACGACTGTACGAACATCGCCCAGGCAAACAGCGGTATTCGATGGGCGGCCATGCCGGGCGCGCGCAGTTTCATAATCGTCACGATCAGCTCCACCGCTACCGCAAGCGTAGATATCTCGGTGAACGTGATCATCTGCGCCCAGATATCGATACGCTTTCCCGGCGAGTAACTCGGCCCCGAAAGCGGCACATAAGAAAACCATCCTGCCTCCGGTCCTGTATTCAGGAAGAACCCCGCATAAAGCAGCAAGCCGCCGAACAGGAACATCCAGTAACTGAAGTTCATCAAACGGGGAAAGGCGATATTTCGCGTCCCTACCAGCAACGGAACCAGATATAGTCCCATCCCCTCCATCACCGGTACCGCGAACAGGAACATCATGGTGGTGCCGTGGGTCGAGAATACCTGGTTGTACAGGTCCGGGTTCAGTAAATGGTTGTCGGGCACCGCCAGTTGCAAGCGCATGGCTAACGCTTCCAACCCGCCGAGTATCAGGAATACAAATGCCGTGACAATGTAGCGCAGGCCGATCGCCTTATGTTCCACATGCGTGAACCAGCCGAAGAAACCGCCGGGCGATAGCCACACAGCGTCTAATTTCTGTTGGTCCGATATCTGTGGCGGTGTTGCGGCAACCGTGCTCATTTCAAGCTCTCGAGGTAAGTGGCCAGGGCGTTCAGGTCGTTGTCGGGAACGCGTATGGGGGGCATACGGGTGCCGGGTTTGTAGTGCTGTGAATCGCGGATCCAGTTGATCAGCGAAGCGCGGTCGTTGCGCATCGTCAGCGCTCCCAGGCTTTGGCGCGAGCCGATGTGCGTCAGATCGGGCCCGGTGGACCCAAAAGCCGGAATGCCGCGGATCGCATGGCAGAACATGCACGCTTGCGATAGAAAAACCTGTTTTCCGCGTTGCGCCACGGCGTCAAAAGACTCGACGGCCGGTTTACGTTCGTTCTCCAGCCACTTCTGAAACTCGCCAGGTTCGTGCGCAATTACCAGAAAGCCCATGTGCGCGTGCTGATACCCGCAGAACTCCGCGCACTGTCCCCGATAAACGCCGGGCTTGTCTGCCTGCAACCACGTCATTGTCACGCGGCTCGGGATTAGATCGCGCTTTCCACCCAGGTTCGGCGCCCAAAAGCTATGGATCACATCGACAGACCGTAAGTCGAGCTTGATTCTGCGTCCTGCCGGGATGTGTAACTCATTCGCGGTCACAACCGCCAGTCGAGCTTCGGGATTGGGGTAGTAAACCTCCCACCACCATTGCTGACCGGTGACGCTGACCGGAATACCTTCCATTGCATGCGAGTCGGCAATGGCGTGGCCGGTCGTATAACTCGCAAACGCTAACGATGTTAGGATGGCGGCCGTAAGTCCGGTGGCAATCGCGACGTTCCTGTTCTTCGCCGCGCGGTTCTCAGCCGCCGGTTCAGCCGCATTCCGCCGGCGGATTACGGCATAGGCAAGCGCTCCGACCGTCAACACATAGACGGCGGCGGCCACGGCGAAGAGGACCCACCATAACTGAACGATCCACTGCGCAACGGGACCTGCGGGCGAAAGTATATTCATCTTTCTTCGTCCTCCGCCGGACGGCGCGGATGCTCCGAAGTTACAGACACTGCATCGGCGCGCGGCGGTGTCGCGGCCGAAGGCTGCAACTTACCCAGGGCGCGAACATAGCTGACCAGATACCAGATCTGATATTCGGGCAGGCGTGTGCCCCATGCGGGCATGCCGTTCGGGCGTCCGCGCGCGATGCTTTCATAGATCTGCCCGGGCGTTTGGCCGTATAGCCAGTTTTGGTCGATCAACGCCGGCCCGATCGATCCGCCGCCGCCGACGCCATGGCAGCCCGAGCAATTGAACCAGCCGTAAAGGACCTGCCCTTCGCTGATCGCGTACGCATTCCCTTCATACGGGTTGACACGAGGCAGCACCGATGTTGTATGTCCGCTCGGAATCGGCAGTTCGCGCCCGGGGATGAGTTCGCTTTCCCGGTACGAAAGCGACGGCGCAATGCGCCGTGACGGATCCACTCGTAAATCGCGCCACTCGCGTTTGCAGCCTGCCAGCCAGACAAGGAGCAGACACGCAGCGTATCGGGTCATGGCGCCACCAAAGGTACGCCGTAAGACGCGAGTAACAGATCGATCTCGCGCGCGTGGCGTTTGATAGCCGCACTTAGTTCGTCTCTCAAGGCCGCATCCGACGGATTGACGCCCATCGAAATCGCGAACGAGAATGGCACATCCGGGGCCGTGACGCTTCCGGCAACCGGAGTTACTATCAATCTCGGGTCGCGCCGCGCGAAGTAACCGGCAAACGGTCCCCACACCACCGCGACATCGAGTTCGCCGCGTTCAAGCGCTCGTATCGGCTTCGCCGCGGGTTCGTCGTCGTCCATCGCGCCGAACAGCATGTACCCGGAGACATTCGCTTTAAGGCCGCGTGCCGCCAGCACCTGCGCCGGCGGCGTGTAGCCTTCTCCCGACAGGTGAATACCGATGCGCAGGCCCTTTAACGCGGGGTCTTCGAGCGAGACGATGGCGGGCTTTCGCGCGCTCACAATCGCGTAGGCGCTGCGATAGTACGGCGTTGTGGTCAATACGCGTTCGAGGTCCTGCGGGACACCCATCAGCACGTCACAGCGTCCCTCGGTAATCGTGTTCCGGATATAGCCGCGCCGCTGTGCCCAGAACACCCATTCGACATCTGCCTTCAAGTCCGCCGCGACGATTGCGCCAATCTTGTTCTCGAACCCCTCCAGCCGTTCGTTCGACAGCGGCATGTTATGCGGCTCCGCACACAATCGCAACGTGCGAGTGTGCTCTGCGCCCGACAAAGCGCCGGCGATAAGCGCCAGGCTAAGGAAGCGAGAACACATATAACACGCCTCCTCTCGGGGTGTACTTATGCAAGTCCGCCATCAGGGCTCCGAAGCCGTTTCCAGCCGTTCCGTCGCGCGTATCCAGGCCTGCCGATACCACCGCACCCGCCCATCCGCCGACACCGCACATTACCGCGACATACTGCTTTCCATCGGGCCCGAGGAAAGTGGTCGGTTGGCCGATAATGCCCGACAGCGTCTGAAACTGCCAAAGCGTCTTGCCGGTCCGCGCATCGACTGCGCGAAACCACCGGTCCATGGTTCCGAAGAAGACCACATCTCCCGCGGTAACAACGGTTCCGCTCCAGATGGGGAACCGCTCCGGGAATTTCCAGGCTGCCTTATTGTTCGCAACGTCCCAGGCCGTGAATTCGCCGCGATGGCCTCCTGGTCCCGCATAGTACTTCACTTCGGCGCCGACATACGGGGTTCCCGCAATATAGTTAGCCTTAACCCCGGCCCATTCCATGCATAAGTTGTTATGGGGAAGATATAGTAACCCCGTGCGTGGTGAATACGATCCGGGTTGCCAGTCTTTGCCGCCAGGCGCCGCCGGACAGATATCCTTGATCGTCTTACCCATGGCCGTCTTCTTTACTTCGTTCTCTACCGGACGGCCGGTCTTGTAATCCAGGCCCTTCACGGTATTCACGTGTGTGAAGGCGCCCGCCGCGAGCACCTGTCCCGTAAGCCGGTCCAGCGTGAGAACAAATCCGTTCCGGCCGGGATGCAGCAGCACTTTGCGCGGCTTCCCCTGGAAGGTGATGTCGGCGAGAATGCATTCGTTCACCGAGTCGTAATCCCACTCATCGTGAGGACCCACCTGATACGCCCACACGGCCTCGCCCGTCTCAGGCCGGCGCGCGAAAATGGTGCTGGTCCACTTGTTATCGCCGGGGCGTTGCTCAGAGTTCCAAGGCCCCGGATTGCCGGTCCCGTAATAAATCAGGTCTGCTTCCGGATCGTAGGACAGGAACCCCCAAACGGTGCCGCCCCCGATGCGCCATTGATCGCCCATCCACGACTTCAACCCCAGGTCGCCGCCTTTATGATCTTCGTAGAACGGCTTGAAGTTCGCCCCAATGAGAACATCCTTATCGGGACCGGTCGAATAGGCCCTCCAGACGATCGCGCCTGTGTTCTCGTCCAGCGCCGTCACCCAGCCGCGCACCCCGAATTCGCCGCCGCTATTGCCGACCAGGACCTTGCCTTTTACAACCAGCGGCGCCATTGTAATGGACTCGCCCAGGTTGTAGTCGCCCAACTTTGTCTTCCAAAGTAGTTTGCCCGTTGCCGCGTCGAGCGCGATCGTGTGAACGTCGAACGTGTTGAAGATGATCTTTCCGTTCGAGTAAGCAGCCCCGCGGTTCACCGTGTCGCAGCAAGCCACGCCTTGGGCCGCGGGTGCGGGCGTCGGATGGTATTCCCATTTCCGGCCGCCGTTCTTGTTCAGGTCGAAGGCGTAAACGCGGTTGGGAAACGGCGTAACGATGTACATCGTGTCGCCGACAACCAGGGGGGCCGCCTCGTGTCCGCGTGTCAAGCCGGTTTCGAAACTCCAGGCCAGCTTGAGCGACCCGACGTTCGAACGGTTCACCTGATTGAGCGTGCTGTACCGGGTGTTGCTGTAGCTGCCCGGAGCCATCGGCCATTCCGCCGATGTCGAATCCACCCCGGGTTTAGTCTGTGCTGACAGCGCACAGACCACCGAAAGCACGGCCCATGCAGCCTTCATACCCACCCTGTAGAGATCCAGAGTAGATCGTTTGTTTCAAGTTACTGATTATGTGGCAGAAAGCAGTTGTGGCGGAGCGCCGGCAGGCTGCCTCCGCCACTAACTAACTCGTGATATTACTTGTCGACCTTGGTCTTTGATTTCACCTTGCCGTTCGGACCGTCCACTTCCACCTTCTCTTTGTAGTCGCCGTCCCCTTCGCCCTTGGCCTTCACCTTCGTTTTCGTCTTGCGGCCATACGCGTCGGTGACTTCCGACTTGGATTTCTCTTTGAAATCACCGTCGGATTCCACCTTTGTTTTCGATTTTCCCTTCACCCGTTCGCCGGTGACAGGATCGGTTACATCCACTTTCGTCTTACTCTTCGTCTTATCGTCGGCAGACAGCGTAAAGCTGAGTGCGCCCGCTAACACTAGCGTTGAAAGTAGTCTCATTCCGAATCAACCTCCCCCGGAATGACACCAGACTATCAGGCGTTGTTTCAAATGATGCCCAGCGGTACGTCGCGATCGGGCGCGGGGAATGCCTTATCCACCATGCCCGCATCTTCTTCCGTGAGCGGCGCATTTAGTGCGCCGGCGTTTTCCCGCACATGTTCCCGATTGCCCGATTTCGGGATAGCCCAGCAGCCATCGCGAGTCAGGAATTGCAGCGCCACCTGCCGTACGGTCTTGCCGGTGCGAGACGCGATCTCACCCAGCACCTTGCCGCCCTTGCTTTCGGCTCGTGGAAAGCTGCGGTGGCCAAACGGGCTGTATCCCATCACCGCGATTTCGTGGCGCCGGCAGAACGGAATCAGCCGCCGTTCGATGCCGCGATCGCCCAAATGATATAGCACCTGGTTGCAGGCCAGCCGTTCGTTCTTTAACGCGCGCAACACCGGACCCAATTCATCCGTATCGAAATTGCTCACCCCGATGAAGCGCGTCATGCCTTCATTCACCAACGACTCCAGCCCACGCATCGTCTCCGCGATTGGATGGCTTCCCGGCCAGTGCAACAGGTACAGGTCCAGATGGTCCACGCCTAAATGCCGTAGCGACCGTTCGCACGCCCGCCGCGTTCCGTCGTAGCTCGCGTTTGAAGGCAGCACCTTACTGACAAGAAAAGCCTTCTCGCGACGTTGCTTGATGGCCTTTCCCA
The DNA here is from genome assembly GCA_020846745.1 of Bryobacterales bacterium. Taxonomy (GTDB): domain Bacteria; phylum Acidobacteriota; class Terriglobia; order Bryobacterales; family Bryobacteraceae; genus JADLDI01. Next base: position 40,019 of record JADLDI010000101.1, read on the forward strand.
CCACCTGCTCGGCCCGGCCGTTGCCGTACATTTCGGCCGTATCGATTATTGTCATGCCCGAATCGATGCCCAACTGCAGCGCCGCGACGGCGCTTGCCTCCGGATCCTGCTCGATCATCCAGGTGCCCTGGCCGATCAGCGCCCGGCGCTCGCCTGTCCATCCAAATGCGGCGTCCATGCTTCAGTACCCGACCGCGCGCCCATCCGCGCTGCGCGAATCTGACGCGCCCAGGCGAACACCCGTTGCCGCCTCAATTTGGATGCCATGCACCATGCCGATCGTCCCCGCCTCCTGCGGCGGCTGTAGCTTGTGGCCGCGGCTTTCCAAACCGCGAATCACATCCGCCGCCAGCCCGTATTTCTCATACTTCACAACATCGGGCAGCCATTGATGATGGATGCGCGGCGCGTCAATCGCTTCCTGTATGTTCATGCCGTGATCGATCAGGTTGAGTACCACTTGCAACACGGTATTCGGAATCGTCGTGCCCCCCGGCGACCCCACCACGAACGCCAATTTGCCATCCTTCACAGCGATTGTCGGCGTCTGCGACGACACGGGGCGTTTCCCCGGCGCGATGGTGTTCGCTTCGCCCGCTGGGAACCCGAATGCGTTGGGAGCCCCGGCTTTGGCCGCGAACTCATCCATCACGTTGTTCAACAGAAACCCGGCGCCCGGTACCGTAATGCCGCTGCCATACCCATCGCGCAGCGTATAGGTGTTCGAAACGGCGTTCCCTTCCCCATCCACCACCGAGAAATGCGTCGTGTCCGCCGATTCCTTCACGTCCGGTTTGCCTTCGCGAATATCGGCAGACGGTGTCGCGCGCCCCCGATCAATCGACCGTACACGTTCCTCTATATAAGAAGGCGCGAGCAGCGGCAACACCGGCACCTGCACAAAACCTGGATCGCCGACATACGCCGCACGGTCGGCATAGCAGCGCTTCATCGTCTCGATCAGCAGGTGATATTTGGCCGAGGAGTTGTGGCCCAGGCTCGCCAGATCGAACCGCTCCAGCATCTTCAGCATCTGCGCCAGCAGCAATCCGCCGGAGCTTGTCGGCGGCATGCTCAACAGGTCGTACCCACGGTACGTTCCTCGGATCGGCTCGCGTGCAATTGCTTGGTATTGCCGCAAATCGTCCTGTGTAATCAACCCGCCGTGCTCCGCCATCTCTCGCGCCAGCAACCGGGCCGTCTGGCCTTCATAGAACTCCCGCGGCCCCTGCTCCGCTATCCGCGCGAGCGTCGCTGCCAGCTCCGGCTGCCGGAACGTCTCGCCTTCCTGGTAGTACTTACGGTCCCGCAGGAACACTCTGACCGTCTCCGGAAATCCCGCCGCTTTCGCCTCCAAACCGCGCAGGCTCCGCCCAAACGCGTAGCTCACCGGGAATCCGTCCGCAGCCAACCGCCGTGCGGGCGCCACTAATTCCTGCCACCGAAGTTTGCCGAACTTCTCCCGGGTCAGCGCCATCCCCGCCACCGTGCCAGGCACACCAACCGCCCGGTAACCCGTCTTCGAGGCGTTCGGAATCACCTCGCCTTGCTCGTTCAGAAAGATGCGTTTATGCGCGCCGGCCGGGGCCATTTCGCGATAGTCGATCGCCGCGGCACGGCCGTCGGCCATCCGCACAATCATGAAACCCCCGCCGCCAATGTTCCCCGCGGTCGGATACGTGACGGCGAGTGCAAAGGCTACCGCGATTGCCGCATCGACGGCATTGCCGCCTTTTCTCAATATCTCGACACCGGCCTCGCTTGCCACCCCGCTCGCTGACGAGACCATCGCTTTGGACCCACGGACAGGTGGGGGAGCCGCCCCCTCCAGCAACACAGCAAATGCCGTTACGACAAGACACAGCCGCCTCATGGCCCTTATCCTAACAACAGCTTGGGCGGCTCGCACAAGAGTAAACAAATACTAATCAATCTGGTCATCGAATTGCTCCATTCAGGCCGTCCCAATGGACCGACGTGCTTTTCTGGCGGCGGCCTCGCTGACAACAGCGTGCGCACCCGCTTCTCCTTACCGGTCTTTGACGCTGGCTGAGGCCAAAACACTCGCCGCACTTTGCGATGTAATCGTCCCCGCCGACGATTCCCCCAGCGCTTCCCAAGCCGGCGTAGTTCGCTTTATTGACAGGCAGTTAGCGCGCCGTTACCGTAGCCACCGCGAAACCTATCGGAACGGAATCGCGGATCTCAACCGCCGGGCACAGGGCGATTTCGCGGCTCTTCCCCCAAGCCGCCGTGAGGAAATCGCCGCTGCACTCGACCGGGGGAAATCACCCTTCTTTTCATTGGTCGTTACCCACACTATGCAGGGATATTACGCAAGCCCCCGACATGGGGGGAATCGAGAGTTTGCTTCCTGGCGCATGCTGGGCGTTCCTGTTTCGCCCGCACGGGGGCGCGCGTGAGTTTAAGTTCGCGCCCGCGCCGTTTTCCGATCTGTGGCACCGTCCCTTGCCGCGAGTGCCGCCGCTGCGCCTCTAACTCGCAAGCGCCACAACCCAAACAGGTAAAACCGCCCGACCGGCAAAAGCTCGTCGACGCGTCGGGTTCCGGTACCGGCGCCCGCCCGCGGAACGGACAGTCATAGGGGAAAGCGCCCATGGCACTCCCAAAGGTCGACGCCGTCGTAGTCGGGGCGGGAGCGGCCGGTGGGATCGTTGCCAAAGAATTGGCCGCCGGCGGCCTCCGGGTCGCTTTATTGGAACGGGGGCGTTGGTACACGCCTGCCGATTGCCGGAAAGACGACCTCCGCAACCAGCGCACCACTGTTCTCGGTAACGGAACCGGCCCCGACGACGAGGGCAACCCCCGTGTACTCGTCGACTCAGAAGGCAACGAACGCATCCTGCTCCCGTCCGAAGGCGGCTATAACAATAATGCTGCGTGCGTCGGCGGCGGAACCCTCACCTATGGCGCCATGGCCTGGCGATTCCATCCCAAGGACTTCGCCATGCGATCCAGCTACGGCGCGCCGCCCGGCTCCACCCTTGAAGACTGGCCGCTCACCTACGACGATCTCGAACCCTTCTACGAAAAGGCGGAATGGGAGATCGGCGTTTCCGGCGACGACTCAAACAATCCGCACAAGGGCCCCCGAAGGCGTCCCCTGCCGATGCCGCCGGTGGGTGCATCCAAGGAATACACAATCCTCAAAGCCGCCGCCGAGCGCCTGAAACTCCACCCGTTCGACATCCCGATGCTCCGCAACAGCGTGCCCTATAACGGCCGCGCCGGATGCATGCGGTGCCGCTGGTGCGTCGGTTTCATTTGTGAAGTCAACGCCAAGAACGGGACACAGAACACGGTCATCCCCACCGCGCTCGCCGGCGGCAACTGCAACCTGCGCACCAACTGCACCGCCAGGCAGATTACACTGGACGCCCGTGGCCAGGCGACCGGTGTCGAGTACTTCGATGAGCGCGGCCGCTTACAGCATCAACCGGCGGACCTGGTTGTGGTCTCGGCCTGTGCCATCGAATCGGCCCGCCTGCTGTTGAACTCGAAGCACCGCTTGCATCCCAACGGACTCGGCAACCGCTACGATTGGGTCGGCCGGAACCTGCAAGGGCATAGTTATTCCGGCGCCATCGGCTACTTCCCGGAACCGATGTACGACGATCTCGGTCCCGGAGCAGGCATCGCCATCTCCGATTACAACCACGGCAACCCTGGCCTTGTCGGCGGCGCGATGCTCTGCAACGAGTTCATCCGCCTGCCCATTCAGTTCCTCAGCTTCCTGCCGCCCGGCATCCCCAAATGGGGCCAGCCGCACAAAGACGCCATGCGGCGGTATTACACCCATACCGTCGCGGTCCAGGGACCTACGCAGGAGATCCCGGTCTTCGACGCGCGCATCCAACTCGACCCAAAGGTGACGGACAAGTTCGGTATCCCGGTGGCGCGTATGTCGGGCGCCAAGCACCCGCATACCCTCGAAGTGGCCATGAAGATGTGCGGGAAAGCGGCCGCCTGGCTGCGTGAAGCCGGAGCTGCCGAGACGTGGTTTAAGACGGCCGGCAAAGGGCTTTCGGGCGGGCAGCACCAGGCGGGTACCTGCCGCATGGGGAACGACCCGAAGACCTCCGTCGTTACCCGGAACTGTCAGATTCACGACACAAGTAATGTGTTCGTCGTCGACGGGTCGGTCCATGTCACGAACGGCGGCTTCAACCCGGTGTTGACCATCATGGCCATCGCCTACCATGCGTCGGCTTACATCGCCCGCGAGTGGAAAGGAACGCGGTTCCGCTCATGAAGCGCTGGGCCGGGTTGCTTGCCGTGCCGCTGCTCGTGCTCCTCGCCATTCCCGCGGCCGACCTTTACTACAAGTCCTCGTGGGGCAAAGGCTGTGCGCGCTGCCACGAGATTCGCCCGCAACTCGACAGTTGGGAGCATTCGGCCCATCGCAAGATCAACTGCGTCGAGTGCCATCGCAGTTCGCTCACAACGAACGTCCGCCGCGTGGCGTCGCACCTGTTGGGCGACGTGCCGGACCAGCCCAAACTCCGCCACTCCGACGTACTCGCGATGGTGGACCAGTGCCGCGGCTGCCACCGGCAGGAGTTCGCCCAGTGGCAAGCCGGACCCCATGCCGCCACGTTCGAGCGCATCTTCACCGATAAAGAACACAACCGGAAGCGCCGCCTAATGGACGATTGCCTGCGTTGCCACGGCATGCACTTCGAAGGGGCCATCGGCGACTTAGTAACTCCGGTGTCCACCGGCGGACCCTGGCGGTTACTCAAACCGGAACTCGTCAAAAGTCCGGCCATCCCTTGCCTCGCTTGCCATGCGATGCATCGCGACGGCGCACCGTTGCTGAAAGACTCGCCGCCCGAGAAGTTCCGCCCCTCGCTTGCGCTCTACGACCGGCGCAGCCAATCGGCCATCGCCACTCGGGACCTGCCGATTCCGATGCCCACCAGTCCGCCAGACCAGCGTCAGGCCCTCTGCTATCAATGCCATGCGCCCTTGGCTTCCGGCCAAATCGCTTCCGGCGATGACCGGACGCCCAAAGGAGTGCACGCGGGCCTGAGTTGTCTCGCCTGTCACCAGAAGCACTCTCAATCGGCGCGGGCGTCGTGCGCCACCTGCCACCCGCGCCTGTCGAACTGCGGGCTCGACGTCGAGAAGATGGATACCACCTTTCTCAACGTAAAGTCCAAACATAACGTCCACTGGGTTGCCTGTAACGACTGTCACCCGAAAGGCATCCCGCCGCGCCCGAAGCCCGCTCCCCTCGCACGCGCCTCAAATTGAGCGCGTATTCTCGATGAAGTACTATTTAAACAGTTAGACTTCGGTCTTGCTGATTTCGCTTCCACCGCCACGTAACGGGAGTATCTTTGGACGCTGATGTTATAGCTCCGCCGGCTGATGCGTTAGCAGGGCCCAGGGTGAAAGAAACGCTTGCCATGCGCTTGGCATGGTGGCCTGTTTTCGGCTTCATCATCGCCCTACTGATACTCTGGGCCGCCGATTCGCGGGCCGAATATGGTTCGCCTTTTCTGCTGTTCGCTCTGAACTTCGTCTGCTCGGCTCTTACGTCGCTGTTTGTCGTGTTTCTGATCAGCAGAAGCTTCCTGCTTCGTGGGTCCATCAGTCTGCTGCTCACCGGATGCGGGGTCTTGTTGTGGGGTATCGGATCGGTGATATCGGTCGTTGTCGATCCTTATGGGGTGAATTCGACCATTACGATTCACAATATCTGCGCCTGGCTTGCCGCTCTATTCTTTTTGAGCGGCGCGCTCATTTCGCTTCGCGGCGAGCGCACCGTGGTTTCGAGCCGCACGTTGATCGTGGCGTGCTACCTGTCGGTGCTGGGCTTGATCCTGTTCATCTGTCACGCGACCGTAACCGGACACACGCCGGTCTTCTTTGTCCAGGGAACCGGAGGGACACCCATTCGTCAACTGTGTCTCGGGTCGGCGGTGGTGATGTTTGCGGCCACCGCGGTGCTACTGCGTTTGGCTCGCAGAAAGTCCGATACGGCATTCCTTTACTGGTACACGTTAGCCGTTGCCTTGATCGCCACCGGACTCCTCGGCGTGCTTCTCCAGTCCTCATTCGGTAGTCCCCTCAATTGGACCGCCCGGGCCGCAATGCTCACCGCTGGGGTGTACATGTTTCTCTCGGCTCTGGCGTCGATGCGCGAAACCGAAAACTGGGAGGTATCGTTGACCGCTGCGCTATCGCACGCCAGGCAACGTTATGCTGACCTGTTTCAACTGGCGGCCGATGGTGTCCTGGTCCATGAGTTCAGCGGCGATCGCCTGTTTGGCCGCATCCACGAAGCCAATCCCGCGATGTGCGCACTGGTGGGCTACACGGCGGAGCAACTCCGGGCCGCTCCTCCGCCCACGATTGTGGCACCCGCCTCCGATCGGCCCGTGCACCAGACAGCGGCCGCCGGCCGAAGGGAAGTCGTACTCGTCAACAGTGCCGGCAACAGTTTCACCGCGGAGATCAGCACACGCGTTTTCGTCCGCAACGGGGTTCGTTTCGGTTTATCGGTGGTTCGCGACGTCACTGCGCGCCGGCGCGCCGAAGACCAGCTGCGCGAACTTGCCCAGCGGCTTACCTATCACGTGGACAACTCGCCGCTGGCCGTTGTCGAGTGGGGCCCGGATATGCGCATCTCGCGCTGGTCCGGCGAGGCCGAGCGCATGTTTGGCTGGACCTCCGCGGAGGTGCTGGGCAAGTCCATTCAGGATCTGCATTGGATCCACGCCGAAGATGAACACGCCGTCGTCGAGATGTGCGCGGACCTGCAACGCGGCACGTCGCAAAGTCACTCGTCCAACCGCAACCACCACAAAGACGGGTCTGTCCTCTACTGCGAGTGGTACAACTCGTGCCTCCGCGACGAGCACGGCAACCTCCGGTCGATTCTGTCCCTTGTCCTCGACGTAACTGCCCGCACTCTTGCCGAACACGGCCTGCGCCGCGTCAATGCGGAACTGGAGCAGTTCGCCTACGCCGCCAGTCACGACCTGCAGGAACCCTTGCGCAACATCAGCCTGTTCGCCCAACTGCTGGAGTCCTCGTACGCAAACGTGCTCGATGAGCGCGGTGCGGAGTATCTGCGTTACGTTACCTCCGGCGTGCATCGGATCAACGATCTGCTGTCGAGCCTGCGGGCCTACCTTCAACTGGGCGATGCTCCATCCGAGGTCCGCCCGGTTGACGCGCGGTCCATTGTGGGAGACGTGCTGCAGACCCTTCACCAGGCCATCGTCGCCGAGCAGGCAACCGTTACGGTCGGCGATCTTCCCCCGGTTGCCGTCGACCCCGTTCATTTGCAGCAGTTGTTCCAGAATCTGATCGGAAACGCTTTGAAGTTCCGCTCCACTGCCGCCCCCGAAATCCACATCTCCGCTGTACCGCATGGGTCCAACGTCCGGTTCTGCGTCAAGGACAACGGCATTGGCATCGATCGGCAGTATGCCCGCCAGATCTTCGGCGTCTTTAAGCGGCTGCACTCCCACGCCAAGATCCCTGGTAGCGGCATCGGCCTCGCCATTTGCCACAAGATCGTCGAACGCTATAACGGCACAATCCATGTGGAATCCGCGCCCGGCCAGGGCGCAAGCTTCTATTTCTCCCTGCCGGCCGCGGCGCCGGCTAACGCAAGGAAATAAGTCCGGCGGACTCCGCACATTCGAAGTACGAGCGCACCGCTTCCACCGCAAGCGGCACACCGAATTCCGCCATCACTGCCGCACGGATCTCTTCCATCGGCCGCTTGCCATCCACGTAGGCTATCAGCGCGTCGCGAAAGCTGTTGACCCGAAGCGTGGGCTCCCCTTGAAGACGTAGTTCTTCTTCAGCCGCGTTGAGTGCCGTCCGTGCTCGGTCGCCTGAGGCGCCGCACTTCGAAAGCGCGCCGCCGATGTGCGGGAGGGGAACTTTGGCCGCCGGCACACGTGTATCTCCTGGTCCCTTAGGGGTTGCTGCTCCCATCGGTACGCCGACCTCGGCCATTGCTTCTCCGGCCCGTTGCTCCACCCGTGAGGCCATCTTGTCGATCGCTGCTTCGATCGGCGCGGAACGCGCAAATACCTTTGCCGATCGGATTCCCGCGGCCTCGCGCCGGTGGGTTTGGCCGACAATGGCCCTCACCAGTTCGTTATCGCTTGCTGATTCGTTATCGATTGCTGACTGCCGCGACACCGCGATACGTGCGGCGCGGGCCTTTGCTTCTCCGATGCTCTTGAACGCATGCGACAAGCTGAGTTGTGCGAACCGTTCCGCATCCGCGTCGTCTGCATAGGCCGTGGCGACAATGCCGGCCAGGTTGGCGAACACCACGCGGTGCAGTTGCGTGGGGTCCACCTGGTCCGGCGTGTCGTGGCTCGAATGATAGTGCTTCTCAGGCCACGCCGTGATAAACCAGCCCGGTACGCCCATGCGGTTGAAGATCTCGTGATCGCTGCCGGACATGAACGGCGACAGGCGGCCTTGCATGCGGTTGCGCGACCCGGTTACGGAGATGATGTGGAAGTCCTTGTTCGCCGGATAGGCATGGTCGTTGTTGGCGTTCATGAAGTCGAGCACCGCGCCCATCAGGCCGGTGAGGAAGTTCGGGTTATAGCCGGGCGTGTCGATGAACTGGAACACCGCTCCGCTTTTCATCAAATCCGCGCCCACCTGGTCGACATTAAACGCCGCGATCCGCTTCACGGGAGCGTTGCCGTAACGCGAAAACCAGGCAGCCGTAGCCGTAAACTCCGGTCCCCAGAGGAACCGGATCGTCCGCAGCGGCCGGGGCAAGTCGCCTGACGCGATCAGCGCGTTGAGCGTGCGGGAGATTTCGATCAGCGCGGCGGAACCGGAAGCGTTGTCGTCCGCGCCGATCTCGTCCAGATGTGCGCCCACCGTGATCTCTTCGTTGGCGTACTTGGCGCCCGGGATGACTCCCGTTACCACATCAAGTGTGCCGGGCGCGATCGTCGCGTCCACGTCCACCCGCACCCTCACTGTTTCGCGGCGAAGGACGCTTCCGAGTTCCATCGCCCGATTGGGCGAGATCATGAATGCGAATGCGCCTTCGGGCACGTCCGCTGGCAGATAGCGCCACCCGATCAGGTACGGCAGTTCGCCGGGCATACGGTTTTGGCGGTCCCATTCGGGGATGGTCCAGTAGGAGACGATGCCGAGGGCGCCGCGCTCGCGCAAGGCCGGTCCGACAAGTGCCGACGGATCGGATGAGGTGAGGACGATCTTGCCGGCTACCGGCGTGCGATAATCCTCCGCCCGCAATCCTGCCCCGACATCAACCAGGTCCGCTTCAAGATGAGCCGTGCGGCTGTTGCGGCACACCGAGAAGGGTAGTTCGTCATAAGACGTGAGGCGCACCTTTTGCGGAGAGTTCATCCACAGCTCCCCTTTGCTCACGGTCCAGGAGAGAGGCGGACGCGTGCCCAGGTATTCCGATTTTCCGTCCGCCCGGAAGCGCTCAACCTTCACCTGCTCGAGTCCGGCTTCGCCGGCGCGCCGTGTGGCCCAGTCGACCGCCCATTTGTATTCGGCGGTCCCGTCCACACGCGGCGCCGTGAACAGCCGTGTAACGTCTTTGTGCGTCAGGTCGCCGGAACTCGTTTGAATCAGCTTAACGACGATTTCGTCTCGTAACGGAAGTCCGGTTCGGCGGCTGATGTGGCCGAATGGGGAGGGCTGCGCCGAGGCGCTTGTGAGATACAGAAGGCAGATAAGGACAGGGAAGCACCGTGTGCGGACGGAGGTCATGCGCTTCTTTTAGAACCGCATCCGGAATTCCAGATAGATGGTTCGCGGCGGATTGTTTTGCGAGGGCGTGAGCTGACCGAAGTTGGCCGTGGTCACGTTCAGGCTCTGGATGTTGGTGAAGTATGGGGTGTTGAACGCGTTGATGAAATCGGCGCGGACCTGGGTCTTGATCCGCTCCTTGAAAATCGGAATGTCCTTCGTGATCGAGAAGTCGAACTGCTTCAGGCCCATGAATCGGACATCCGGAAAACGGGTGGGAAAGTCGCGCAGCGTGAAAGGCGCGGGGCCCGCCACACGCGGAAAGAGCGACGTGTCGAACCAGCGCATCATCGTGCGCTCGCTGCCGCGGCGGCCTTAGCTGCTTTGAGGTAGGTGTGGCCGGTGACGGGGACGGAACCTAGGTCTTGGATTTGTTTCTCGATGGTGAGGATCGCCTGTTGGGTGGAAAGGGCGTGGCGGACCTGATCGTCGACGGTTATGGGCCGGGCCATTCGTCTCGCAAATTCTTCAATCTTCGAGACATCGGCGAGCGGGGAGAAGGTTTCGGGGCGTTGTCCGTTTGAGTAGGCCTGAATGGCGCGGTCGGTTTGGAGCATAGGGATTTGGCGGAGGGCGGAGTTGTAGGACCCTTCCCAACGGAGGTAGTAGCGGCGGACTTTTTCGAGATTGGCTTCGTTTTGTTCGGTTGATTCTTGGGCGCGGAGCGACGCTTCTTTCTGGCGGCAGCGTTCGAGTTGCCAGTTGGCGGTGATGAGGCGCTGGAAGGCGAAGTCTTCGAGAGGACCGGCGGGGACGATTTCGTCTCGTAGTTCCGATTCCATTTGATCAAAGAATGGTCGCTCTTCTGCTGAGACGATGATGTTGGCTGTGGACAAGCCATGCTGGCGATTGTTCTGGGAGGAGGCTTGTTTGCCTGCTTCCGTGCGGGGTCCGGTTTGATGGGACATTGCTTCGTGCTCCTTTCGCTGGAGTTGTGGTTAAACTCGGCAACCCCCTCCTTGACGGCCGGGGCACCGGTCGGGTGGGTCGGACACGACCGGAGGCGTGCGGAAAATAAAAAGCCGCCGCTAGGGCCGGCGGGTTCTTAGAGGATAGCGGGGCGCACGGAGACACGTCCACTACCAAGATGTCAATGTAACATGGATTGGCGAGAAAGGAAACTCAATTTCGTTTGTTTAATGTTGATTGGGCGATGTGACATGCAAGAAGCGTGGAATCAGCGAAGGGCACGGACATCTCGGATGTGTTGGCCATTTTGCGTTTCATTGCGGGGGGCGTTCGTAATTACTTGATTTTGAGGCTAGTTCTCGCATAAGTGGAAACAGTGCAGGCGAACTGGAGGGGGCGCTGGTTGGCTGGCGATTACGAACGACAGTGAGAGGATTTCACCAGGGTGGTCGCATGTTCTTGAAGTTGAGCGACTTAGCTTCTGGCGCGAAAGGGACGGAGCCGACTGCTGCTTTCGCGGAATTTGCGAACCCGTCTGATCAGGCTGACACGTTCAGCGACACGTTCAGCGCTATCTTAAAAGCAAGTGCGTAATGTTGGAATGGCCACGCTCAGTGGCCCAACTGATTGCGGTGCGTCCACTGAAATCCTTTAGTGACACGTCGGCCCCTGCCCCGATCAGAATCACGACTTCCCGGTTCCCCCCATTACCAGCGGCCATCATTAGCGCCGTCAAGCCCTCAGGATTGCGTGCATCCACAAGAGCACCCTTAGCAATCAGCAGCGTCATGACGTCGGTCTTACCATTCAGAACAGCGCCCATTAAGGCAGTAGTCCCATCGGCAGTCTTGGCATTGACATTCGCTCCCCTGCTGAGGAGAAGCTCCACAGTCGCAGTACTTGTGCTCTTATCGCCTGCTATGTTTGTCAGAAGTGGTGTAAATCCCTTTTTGCTTCTGGCATTTGGATTGGCACCGTGGCTCAGCAATTCCGAGACGATCTCTTTGTTCCCTTTTGCCGCTGCGAAACTTAGGGCAGTCAAACCTTCACTATTGACCTCATCGACACGGACGTTCCGTTGCAGCAGAAGCTTCACAGTGTCAGTCTGCCCCTTACTTGCCGCGATCATCAGGAGAGTCAAGCCAGCCGCACCGCGTTCATTAACACTCACACCGCGATCCAGTAGGACTTGCAGCACCTCATTTTTGCCGTTCATGGCGGCGAGGCCGGCTGCGGCACCGCTCAGTCTTGCTCCGCGATCGATTAGTCTGGTCACGGTTGCTGCACTATCAACTGCACTATCAGCTAGCACCGCAAGTTCCACTGGCGTAGCACCGGTCTCTGTGGTCACATTTGCATGGGCACCCTTTGAGAGCAGGACTTCTGTCATCTCCGCCCTTCCGAGCGCGGCGGCTAGCAGAAGCGGTGTCGAGCCCCGAGTGGTTCGAGAGTTTACATCAGCGCCCCGTTCGATTAGCAGCATGAATATGTCTTGGAAGCCCAATTTGATAGGTATTCTCAAGACCTGCTCACCCCTATCATTCGGGGTGCTAATATCGGCACCACTATCCAGCAGCAACCTGACAGCGCCGATCTTCCCCGAGGTTGCAGCATACATCAGCGGCGTACTTCCTTCACTGTCGCGGGCATTTACATCTCCGCCTTTCTTGATGATGAGTCCTGAGAGATCGACATTGCCTTTGGCGGCTGCTGCCATTAAGGCAGTTCGATGCTGAGCGCTACGTATGTTAACGTCTGCCCCTCGATTGATTAGAAGTTTCGCTATGTCCGTGTGGCCTTGCTCAGCCGCGACTATCAACGGCGTGAAACCGCCCGAAGGATCGCTGTCTCTAGTGTTGACGTTAGTGCCCCTGTCTAGCCACGCGGCAACGTCAGCAGTTGCGCCGGCTTTGACGGATTCAAAAATGCTCTCGGGCATGGGCTTACGGGAGCACCCAACTCCCATGACGGCCAAGCTTGAAAGCAACAGCGTCATGGCGAACAGGCGAATCGCGCTAATCGAAATGGGGCGTCCAGCACGGCGGCAGTTAGTTGCCCGAATCTCCAGAGGTGCGAGACAGCATGTGGTCATACGGGTGAGAGTTTAACATCTGCGCCGCAACTGGTCGAGCCGTCGATCGCTAAGCGGCTGAATGCCGCCTACGCGTTAGAAGAGTCCACGTTCCGGTGCAGCTTCGGAAGACCCTCGCCAGCACGAACGTGATTGAGTCGGCCTTCGCCATCGTCGAACGGGTTTGTGTAAACGTGAAGCGCTGGCACGGCGGTTACCAGCGCGAACGTTGGTCGGCTCCGGGCTGCTCGTCGCGGAAAAGCAATTCCGCCGCGTCAAGGCGCACAAGCAAATACCTTTGCTGTCGGAGGAGTTGGAGAAATTAGTCCAGCCCAAGTCCAACGTTGCCAAGGATAGGAGAGCGTCGTAAAGTGAATGGATCGAGGGTCGCTAACTTTCAACGACGATCCGGGCATTCCCATTCTAAATCAAATTGTTTGTTTATGACACAGTAGTACTAGTTTAAAGAGAAGTATACATCCGTGATTATCAGTGCGGGACTGTGCAGGACAAATGAGAATAGGATGACACTTTAAAACCACTACCGGCTAAAGCCGGTAGAATCGGTTGCGACTGAAAGTCGCGTTGCGGGTGAAGCCGCCTGAAGGGTCCCCGGCTCACAAGCCGGCTCAAGTCTTGGTGGGCGCCGTAATCTTGAAGGACTCGTCGTCTTCGTCCCAGCGATGCTTCTCGATGTACGATTTGATCGTAGCCTCATCCACGGCGCCCACCTCGCGCAAAAGTAACCCCGCGCCCACATGTGCTGTCCCCAGTATTGCTTCGGTAGTTCGACAAACTCGGCCTGCAGGTGCCGGGACGAGCGGCCCTTGATGTACTGCGCCAACTTCGCTGGTGACAGGATCGGGGGTGCCGACAGCAACAGGTGGATATGGTCCGGCGATACCGCTCCCCGCACGATCACCACGTCACGCGCCGCGCAGATCTGGCGTATCAGATCGCGCGCACACGCTTCTGCGAGCTGGCCGCGCAGCACCTTCTTTCGGTACTTTGTGCACCAGATCAGGTGATACTTCAGATCGAACACCGCATGCGCGCTATGTCTGTACTCCGCCATCCTGTCTCATTGTCGCCAGGACCGGGCCGCTGAAAGCTGACCGCCTGAAAGGCGGTGGGATTAGACCTGGCGGACGGAGCTAAACACATTGCAAGCTATGTGCGCAGGCTGCATACTAAGCCATGTTGTCCAACAGCGGTAAGAGCACTGCGCGCGCGGCGGCGGGCGCGCAGTTCTATCGGGCGGCGCCCTGTGGTCTGCGATTCAGACAGTAGATTAGCGGGTCGCAGCCCCCAGTCATGAGTCGGTCTCACTTGCCGAATGAAAACGCCTGTTATCCGGTGTTCGGCTGTCGTCCTGTGTCTCGCCACAAACTGCAGTTC
>JADLDI010000102.1 GCA_020846745.1 Bryobacterales bacterium
CCGTGTTTTGGTCAGTTTGTCCGAAGTGGTATGTTTCTTCATAGTCGGTCTCCTTCATTGCACCATTGAGTGCGTTTGGCGGGGCTGTTGGGTCCCGCTGGGGGCCGGCCCTCTCATCCCATCTCCGAGTGGAACTATCGGACCTCCAGAGCCGTCACTGGCCCGCGGTTGAACAGCGACTCCTTCGGAGGTCGATAACTGATATGCAGGTGTGGAGTCTCAATTCGACGGTTCTTCCCGTACGACGAATCCATCAGCGCCGCCAGTGTACCCGTCGTCAGCAGCGTCCGCGCCGGATCGCAGGGAGTCTTACCGGTCAGCAGTATCTGCTCCATGTAATACACGTGACCCGAACAATGGCTCCACGGCCGCCCGGGTTGCGACCAGAACTCCGTCGAGTACACCTTGGCGTCCGCCTTCGTCCTTGCGGCAAACCCGCCGTCCCTTACGTACCCATCGAGCGTATACACCGCCGCGCGCAATCCGTCCCTGTACTCCAGCACAAACAGCACCGGCTTCTTCGTCACGTCGCGCATCGATCCCGGCTTCCGGCTCTCGCTCCGCTTCAACGCCTCCTCGAGCAGCGGACCCGCCCACTGATTCTGGCCGGTCCACTGCCAAACGGCTTCACCCTCCAAACACTGCACCGCCGAGATGCCCGTCTCGCCGCCCACGCGCCGGTCCACCATCGACTCGAGCATCTCCAGAGCGTGGAACCCGTACGCTTCCTTGGGGCCGTAATGATAAAACACCGCCTTATCCAGCGGCGTCCCGATCTCCAATTCGAGCGGCGGCCGGCGGAATGCGTACGGCTGGCCGGACCCCGCCATCAGCGGGAACCCCAGTTCCTTATGCTGGTCGTACATCCACTTCGCCTTCGCCCAGTCGTACGAAAAGTGCTTATCGAAGAACATCGGGACTGACCGTCCCGACGCCCGGAACACGTCCACCACCTGTTTATAAAGCTCGTACCGCGGATACATCTTCTGGCCCTTCTCGTTGTCCGGGTACTTGCCATGCTCCCCGATCAGAATCACGCCGTCCACCGCCAGCTTCCCCGTCCCCAGCGTCAGCGCCTCGGCCACCGTCGGACAGATCCGGTACCCGTGCTTCGCGGCCATCGGGCGGCTCAAGTCGTTTGCCGGAACCTGGTCCGTGTACATCGAAACCAGATCGAGCCGCGGCGCGATCTTCTGCCCGTTAAACTCATACCCCTCAAGCAACCGCCCGATCCGCAAGTCCGCATGCGAATCCGGACGGTACTCCGTCACTACCGCCGCAATCCGCTTCCGCGTGTCCGCGCCAGTTGCCGTCATGGCCAGCGCTCCCGTCAATAACTCACGCCTACTGGTCGGCACTCAAGCAATATACTGCAAGCGGTCCCGGCGCGCGTAGATAATGGACCAATCATGTCGAGACTTGCCCTGTTCCTCATTGCCGCCCTCGCCGCCTCCGCCGAAACCCGCACCGTCATCCCCAACCGCTACTACGAAACCTTCTCCACCCATGAACCTGTCGCCCGCCTCCAATCCGGCGACACCGTCATCACCAAGCTCCTCGACTCTCGCGGCCGCGACGACAAGGGCAAGATGGTCCTCGATGGCGACAACATCCTCACCGGACCCTTCTACATCGAGAACGCCGAACCCGGCGACACCGTCGTTATCCGCTTCGACAAGGTGAGCCTCAATCGCGATTGGGGTTGGAACGGCGTCCGCGTCTCGCTCGATGCCCTTGCGCCCACCAGCATCGAAGGCCTCGAATCCGCCCAGTGCTGCGACGAGTGGCTCCAGCCCGGCCGCCGAAACGCTCTCAAGTGGATGCTCCAGCCGCCCAATGGCGTCATCAAACCGTCCCGAGCACTCGGCTCGAAGGTGAAGCTAGAGTTCCCCGCTCATCCAACAGTCGGCTGCGTCGGCGTCGCCCCACCGCTGCCCCAAGCCATTTCTTCCGGGCCCATGGGTAACTACGGCGGCAACCTCGACTACAACCGCATGGACCAGGGCGCCATCGCCTACTTACCCGTCTTCCATAAAGGTGCGTATGTCATGATCGGCGACGGCCACGCCGGCTTCGGCGATGGCGAGTTACTCGGCCAGGGAACCGAAACGTCGATGGACGTTACTTTCACCGTCATGCTCAAAAAGGGCTACCGCATCACCTGGCCGCGCGTCGAACACCCCGATTCCATCGTCACCCTGGGCGCTACCCCCGGCGCCCTCGAACGCGGCTTCCGCGAAGCCATCAGCGAAATGCTCCGCTGGCTTCGCAAAGACTACGGGCTCACCCAGCAGGAAGCCCACACCTTACTGGCGATGACTGCGGAACTAAAGGTCGCCTCCTGGTTCGGTACATCCTTATGCAAGATCCCGAAACAATACCTGCCGGCTAAGTAGACATTACGTCCGGCGTGCTTTTCGCCGTTTCCTCCAAACCGAAACAGCGGCTGCGGCCGTGGCGGCAAAGCCCGCAACGGATGTTCCCGGCTCCGGCACCGCTGAGATACCGTCGGCCTTGTAACTCAAGCCGGAATCTGCTTCGATGCTCCATAAGTCAATCGGTACGTGGTCGGCATCCAGTATCCGAATCGAGTTCACCGTCATCGTATGCGACATATCGCTAAAGGCGGAGGTGTTACCCATCCACCGGATCAGACGCGACGTCGCCGCAAGTTCAAGCCCGATATTGAACGGCTTGCCGAAAATGAACGGCAAAGGGACGAGTGGCTGATCGACATCGATCCTGGCCGCCGGAGCCGGAGGGCTCTCCCCGCCATGAAAGTCCACGGGCGCACCGCGCGAGAGGGTGGCGCCCCAGTATCCAAAGTCGATTCCGATAGGACAATACGCCACCTTGCTCGCTTCACAACCGAAATCTCCCTCTATGTGCACCGTTAACTCAAAATATCCCAACGATCCATCTGAAACCGCGTCGGAAGAGACAAACACGGTATCGAAGAAATCCACCCGCGCGTGCGCGAACATCTCATCTTGTCCGTCTGGCAGCGAGGGCCCTTTTACAGAACTGTAGACACTGATGTCGCCGCCCTTCATTGCGGCTGACCCATACGCCCCGGGATTCTTGTCCCAGGTTCGGCTTGAGCTGATGTCGCCTCGCGCAAAGCGTGTCGTGCGCTCTGGCCGGGCGTATCCGAACTCCAGAATGGCGTAAGTTCCGGACCCGAACGTAGGCCCCGTTTGGGGAACGAGATTATTCGGGTTGGAAGGAAAGACACCTCCGGTGAACGGCGGAACTATCGACGCTGAGGCGGTCCCCGCGATCAGAATCAGTAATCTAACCAAGCGTCTTTGCATAAGTCTTCCTCGCAATAGAGAATTCAATCCCGTTTTCGGTTACCTTGATCCATAAGTGTTGATACGTCGACCCGGTGACGCGATTCCGTTTGAGCGAGGTAGTGATTGAGTAACTCGCTCAACTCCTTTGCCTCATGTCCTCGTTTCGCGCGCCGCAATACCTCGCATCGGACACTGATCAATTCAGCCGCGAGAGCCGGTTCCCGATCCATGCCGGCTTGGAATCCTTCGAGCGCCTTCCGCGAGTAAGTGTCGGCTTCGGCATGGAGCGAAAGGTGACTTAGCGCTCTTGCCAGGTTTAAGCGCGCTCGCGCCAAGTCCCGGTCGTCCGGCTGTGTGTCTCCTTCAAACAGCGCAACCGCCTTACGAAAGCCGGCAGCCGCCTCCGTGTATCTCTTCTGTGTCAATGCGATGAAGGCAACGTTATTCCAGTGCGCCGCAAGTTGTGAATCGCTATCGCCAACTCGTGCCCAGATCTCAGACGCCGCTTTCAAATGTCGATTCGCCTGACTCTGCTTGCCCAATTTGATTTCAACGCTGCCCAATGAACTGAGAACCCGCGCGTGCAACGGGTCGCTGCCGTTTGTGGCGGACCACAGCTCATCCCGAATAGCCAGACAGTTCAGCAGTGCCCGCTCCGCCTCCGTCCACCGCTCGAGGTCAGAGTTCACGGTGCCTAACCACGCGAGCACCACCATCCGTTCGGCGCGCTCATCTCCCGCGCCGTCGCGCAGCATCTTCTTGAAGTACCGCAGCGCGTCTTTGTGACGGCCGCTTTTGTGCAGTTGTGACCCGTATGCCACCTGCTGATCGAACGATTCCCGCGGTGCGCCACCCCACAGCGCGGCGCACAGCGCGACAGAAACGCTCAGCCGTTGTATCGCTGACATAAGCCGCCTCTCTCTAAACCGAGGCGGAGCGGTTCCTCACCATCGGGAGGGTTCTCGACAGAAGGGGAGCACTCAGGATGAATCGCACCCAGCCTCCACCGGATGCGCGCTATTCCGTCCTCGGTAACCCAATCCTATTCCGGTCTGGCGATAGAGTCGTCACCCGTTCGGATGATTTTGGCGTCAATGTTGGAAGCCCGGCCTGGTTTGGTGCATCCTTATGTAGGATCCCGAAATCGAACCTGCCTCGGAGGGCGCCGCCATGAAACATTCAAATTGCTGTACAGTACTCCTGCTGTCCGTAGCCGCCGCCCTGGCCCAAACACCAGGGTCTTCCATCCCGGCCACGGGTAAAGATGTCCCGGCGCTCGCCCCTTACGAGAACGCGCTGCGCGTCATCATGGACCGCTGGTCCGTTCCCGGCGCCGCCTTCGCGATTACCGACGGCAGCCGGCTCGTTTACGCGCGCGGTCTCGGTTTTGCCGACCGCGAAGCCGGTACGCTCGTCCAGCCCACCTCCCGCTTCCGCCTCGCCAGTATCTCGAAAACCATTGCCGGCATGACTATCCTCAAGTTAGCCGAAGAAGGCAAAATCAACCTAGACAAGCCCTTCATGGACTACATCCCGGACCTGAAGGCCACTACAACTCCGCCACCGGACGTTCGTATGACCCGAGTGACAATCCGCCAGTTACTCCAACACACCGGCGGTTGGGACCGCGATGAAGAGGACGATCACGTCAGCTACTACAACACCGCCTCCCGTCTGTTTAACCTGCCCGTCTCCATCGACCTCATGACCCGCTACATCATGAGCCAGCGCCTCGAATTCGACCCGGGCACTAAGTATGCCTACAGCAACAGCGGCTATCAGGTACTCGGCCGGATTATCGAGCGTGTTACCGGTAAGAAGTTTCTCGATGCCGTACAGGATAAGATCCTGGGCCCCGCCGGCGCCGCGAACATCCGCATCGGCGGCAACCTGTTGAGCGACCGCTTCTCCGACGAAGTGAAGTATTACGACTATCCCGGCGCTCCCCTGTCAACCACGCAAGTAGCGCCCGGAGCGGTTGTGCCCACGCCGCGCCCCTACAATCGCCGCGTCGACATGGCCGATTCTTACGGCGGTCTCATCGGCAACACCATCGACCTTATGCGCTACCTGCTCGCCCTCGAAGGCCGCCGCGGACCGGCGCTGCTCTCCAACGCCACCCTAACCGCCATGACCGCCCGCCCCGCTCCGCCCGTCTGGCCCGCCACCGGCAACTACGTCGGCACCACCTGGCGCATCATCCCCACCACCGGCGGCGTCCACTGGTGGCACTCCGGCGGAGCCTCCGGCACTCGCAACCTCCTCGTCCGCCGCCTTAATGGCCGCAGTTGGGTCGTCCTCATGAACACCCGCCCTCAAAATGAAGACCAGATAATTACCGACCTCTTCAATGCCATGGCTGCCGCCGAATCCCAGGTCACCGCCTGGCCCACCCACGACCTGTTTGCCGACTACGCCGGACCCACGCTCAACACCAGCGCCGAAACCCTCACGTTCAATCACTCATTCGGCAGCACGCCCCCGCCCGCCCAATCCGTACAGGTCACCAGCGCACCAGGTGCCGCCAACCTGACCATCGACCAGCCCACGGCCGCGTGGCTCAAGCTTGACAAGCTATCCGGCGCTACTCCGCTCAGCCTCTCCGTCTCTGTCGAACCCGCCGGCCTCGTCCCCGGCGAGTACCAGTCTCAACTGCGCATCACCGCGCCCAACGCCGCTAATGGTCCAAGGCTCGTTCGCGCCGTCCTCAACGTCACCCCGCCACCGGCGTTCAGCGCTATTCGCAACCCGGCCAGTTTGGCCGTGGTCACCACCGCCGCCCCGGCGTCCAGACTCATCGTGGAAGCGGCCGATCTGACGGCCGTCCGCATTGTTGACAGTGTCGCGCCGGAACGCGTTGCCGACATCCTCTCGGCATCGCAGAACCAGGTGGAGCTACTGCTGCCCGCGGACCTCGCGACCGGATCCGCCACCATTCGAGCCACCACGTCCAAAGGTCTGCTCCTCGAGGATAAACTCCGGATCGCTGCCGCCGCCCCCGCGCTCTATACCGCCAACAGGTCCGGTGCAGGCGCCGCCCTCGCTACTGTCATCCGTACCGCCGAAGATGGCTCAACCTCCTCTCAAAGCGCCTACACCTGCGGTGAAGATCCTGCCAACTGCACGGCAACCGCCATTGACTTGGGAGCCGAAACAGATAAGGTCGACATCGTCGTAACTGCCACGGGGGCTCGCGGGGCTGCCGAACCAGGCGCGCTCACAGCCCGTGTCGGCGATGAAGCCGCGGACGTGATCGCCGTCGTTGCCGCCGATGCCGAACCCGGCATCGATTGGATAACCGTTCGCCTGCCTCGCACTCTCATCGGCCGTGGCGAAGTCGACCTGACCGTGGCGTTCGCAGGAAGCGTCTCTAACGCGGTAAAGCTGCTGATTCAGTGATGGGGAGGAAAGGGCCGAAGAAAGTAGGAATGGCGGGGACGACGGGGCTCGAACCCTGTGGTGCGACTTCAAGCAACGGATTCGAGTCCGGTATTGCTCTTGACCAGCCCGCTGAATGAGAGCTGTTCGAGCCAATCACGCTGCTCGCGCGTTTCGGGCACCGGAAGTCCACGTGCGGAACTGACAAGATTCATTGCGTCTTCCGCTTTCATTCCAGAGTTCATCAGCAGGGCAGTTGCGATCAAACCCGATCGGCCAACGCTTTGACGGCAATGCAAGGCAACATTCCTCCCGTCATCAAGTTGCGTCCCAATACGACCGATCGCCGATATTGCCGCTGCCGTGGATGCCGGAACACCCCGGTCGGGTATCGGAAACGAGATGAAGCCGATGCCCTGGTTCTCCGCCGCCTGACGCTCATCGCCCAAGCCCAACTGAGCTATCTCGCCGAGTTCGAGCAGTGAGACGACCAGATGGATGCCAGCGCGTCGCCAGGCGCGAGTTTCATCATCGAGCCAGTCCCCGCCTCTGGGCCGGGCGGCTATAGCCAGCCTGCCACGCCACGGACCAGGGATCCAGAACAGATCAGCTTTCGTCATGCTCTCTCTCTATTATCTCCCTTGGTAAGCTGCACGGAAGACGGCTAGAAGGAGGTCTTTACTGAAAGGAAAACAGGAGAGATGGCGGGGACGACGGGGCTCGAACCCGCGACCTCCGACGTGACAGGCCGGCGTTCTAACCAGCTGAACTACGTCCCCGCAAGGCCAACCTTTTCAATGTATCATAACTTTGGGCAAAATCGAGGCGCCGGCGCGGCTTAAGCGGCTTAGGGCGAAGTCGCAACGCGACCACTATGGCAAAAACCGCATACCAAACAATCGACGAATACATTGCCGCGAAGCAGGACACGCTTCGGCCCGTGCTGGAGCGTGTGCGGGGGGCGATCGCAAAGGCCCTGCCGGGGGCCGAAGAGGTGATCTCGTATCAGATTCCGGCGTTCAAACTGAATGGTAAGGTTGTCATCTTCTTCGCCGGCTGGAGGGAGCACTTCTCGATCTATCCCGCCGGTCCCGGCGTGCTCGCCGCTTTCGCGGACGACCTCAAAGGATACACCGTCAGCAAAGGAACCATCCAGTTTCCATTGGACCGTCCGGTGCCCGTCAGGCTCATCTCACGCATCGCGAAATTTATGGCCGAAGAGGCTGCCAAGCGCGCGGCGGCGAAGAAGAAACAGCCGCGGGCGAAAAAGGTTTCACCGCGGCCGGAAGACGTTGCTCGCCCAACAAAGCGCGAAGCGGGATAGAATACGGTGCGATGCGACTCGCGGGTCTACTGCTTGCCCTGGCGGCTACATGCTCCGCCCAGATGTTCCGTCTCACCAAGGAACAGCTCACACATTACACGCCGTTGAATACGTACGAGCGTTTTGCCGATGGCCGGCCGAAGGTGCCCGACGCTTTGCTCGAACGCATCAAGCAATTGACGGTGGCCCAGGTGAACACGGTCCTCGACAAAGCGGGCTATCCAAACCAGTTTGTGGGCGACTTGAAGCCGCTCAAACCCGGCCAGAAGCTTGTTGGCCGCGCCTTCACGGCACAATACCTGCCCTTGCGGCCCGATCTCGAGAAGATTCTCATTGCCGACGCGGAAGCGCGCGGCGAGGTCTCGCGCACCAACAACAAGGTGATCGATGAACTGAGCATGAACGACGTCCCGGTCATCGACCTGATGAGCGGCAAGCCCGGCAACAACTTCGGCGGCGATAACCTGCACGCCGCGATTGTCAGCGCCACCCGCACGGGCGCCGTCGTGTGGGGCACCATTCGCGATCTCGTCGGGATTCATGAATTGCCGGAACAAGTCTACTTCCTCGGTGGCCATCCCGCAGCGGTCGCTTCGGTCTCGGTGATCGGAATGAACGTGCCCATCCATATCGGTCCGGCGATCGTGATGCCTGGCGATGTGGTGTTGGGCGACCGCACAGGTGTGGTGTTCATCCCGCCGCATTTGGTGGACGAGGTGTTGCAGGAGGCGCGCGGCGGCATCGCGGTGGTCGATTCGCGCAACACCCACATCAACGACACCAACACGCACTACCAGTGGCCCGGCTACCGATCGCTTGAACAGTGGGAGTCGCGCAAGAAGCAACTCCGCGAGCAGATCCTGTTTGCGGCAGGGCTGAACCCGATGCCCGAGAAGACGCCCATGCGCGCCGAGGTGTTCGGCAAGATCCAGGGC
Organism: Bryobacterales bacterium; assembly: GCA_020846745.1. GTDB lineage: Bacteria > Acidobacteriota > Terriglobia > Bryobacterales > Bryobacteraceae > JADLDI01. Next base: position 8,934 of record JADLDI010000102.1, read on the forward strand.
GACGGCTACACCATCGAGAAGGTGCTGCTCGAAACGCGGCCCAATTACTGGCTGGGCGGCAACCTCTACCGTTCCACCAAGCCCGGCAAACATCCCGCCGTCGCCTCGCCGCACGGGCACTGGACCTATGGCCGCATCGAACATCAGCCCCTAGGCTCCATTCCCGCGCGTTGCATCAATCTCGCCCGTCAAGGTTATGTCGTGCTCGCCTACGACATGGTGGGCTACAACGATACGGTGCAGACGCCGCATGCCTTCGGAGGAAAGAAAGAAGACCTGTGGGGTTTCGGTCCGCTGGGGTTGCAGTTGTGGAACTCCATCCGCGTGGTCGACTTCCTCGAAGGCTTGCCCGATGTCGACAAGTCGAAGATCGGCGCGACCGGAGCCTCGGGCGGCGGCACCCAAACATTCCTGCTGAGCGCCGTGGACGACCGCATCAAGTTCGCTTCGCCCGTGAACATGCTCTCCGCCATCATGCAAGGTGGCTCGCCGTGCGAGAACGCGCCGGGCCTTCGCATCGGTGCCTATAACGTCGAGTTCGGCGCGATGATGGCGCCCCGTCCGCTGCTCATGGTTGCCGCCACCGGCGACTGGACCGTCAATACGCCGCGCGAAGAGTATCCGTCCATCAAAGAGATCTACCAGCTATACGGCAAGCCGGAAATGGTCGAATCGGTCCAGTTCACGGCCGAACACAACTACAACAAAGACTCGCGCGAGGCCGTGTACCAGTTCTTCGCTAAACACGCTTTGGGCGCAACCGACCCTCGGGAGTACAAAGAACGCAGTATCCGCGTCGAGAAGACGCAGGACATGCTGGCGCTGCATGGCCGCTCGCTCCCCGCGGGCGCGCTCGACTACAACGGCGTGTTCGCCCAATGGCGCCAGTGGACCGCCAAACTGGTCGACTCCAAGAGTACTGAAGAGAAGAGGCGCCTGTTGCAGCTCGCGCTAGGAACGGAATGGCCCGAAGAAGTCCGCCATGAAGCCCAAGGCGAAGCCGTGGTGCTGTCGCGACCCGCCGTGGGCGACCGCATTCCAGGCCTGTGGTTCCCCGGCGCCGGCCAGCCGGTGTTGGTTGTACACTCCGATGGCTCAGCCGCGGCCCGCAAACAGGGCGCCGTAGAAAAGCTCCTGGCCGCCAAGCGTCCGGTCCTGTTAATCGATGCCTTCCAAACAGGAGCGGCGAAGGCTCCCCGCGGAACGGGTTCTCACTTCCTGACCTTCAACCGCACCGACGACGCCCTCCGCGTGCAGGACATTGTGACCGCCGTCCGATGGCTGTCGAACCAAACGCCGGGGACGGCGGTCGAAGTCATCGGCGCCGGCAAAGCAGCCATCTGGACCCGTTTCGCCGCCGCCACGATTCCCGTAAAGGTAAACCTGCAAGCCCCAACCGACCCGATGTTTAAAGCCACCGACGACGAACTCGCCAAGGACTTCTACGTCCCCCACATCCAGCGCATAGGCGGCTGGAAAACCGCCATGCAGCTAACCGCGTCGCGCTAGCAGCCCCGATGCACTACCACCACTCATCGACTCCAAACGGTGCTTCCCACTCGGAGCGGGAGCGTCAGCGATCCGGCCGGCGTAGCGCCGCCCCGATCGCCTTCTCCGCGACCGCCGCCATCCGCTCGTACCCCGCCCGGTTCGGCAAGAATCCATCGCTGGTCAGGTCGCGCTTAAAAGCCCGGCCCTCTGCCAGCACCGAATAGAAGTCCAGATACTCCGACCCGCTGGCCTTCGCGTACTCCTTCAACCAGCTATTCAAGCTGATGATCTTGCCCGGCTTTCGCCGGCCAGTCTGCTTGTTCCGCACGCAGTCGCACACCGGGGTCACCGACGCGATCACCACTTTGATCCGATGCAGCTTGGCGAGTTCCACCATCGACATGAAATGGTCCGCCATCGTCGCTTCGGTGGAAGGACCCATCACGCTTGCCAGATCGTTGGTCCCCGCCTGGATCACCACCACCTTCGGCTTCAGCGCGATGACATCCTGCCGGAACCGGACGAGCATCTGAGCCGTCACCTGCCGCGTAATCCCGCGGTTCAGATAGCCGCGCTTGCCGGGGAAGAAGTCGATCCAGTGTTCGGTGATGTCGTCGCCCAGGAAGACGACGCGGCTCTCGTGCGGATCGAGCTTCAGTTCCGCGTTCTCGCTGCCGTACCGCGTCAGTCCGCCCCAGTCCATCAGTACCCGGCGGTAGGCATCCAACTCCTCCTCAAGCTGCGCTTGCGGCTCCTCCTCAAGCTGCGCCTGCGGCTCTTCCTCAAGCTGCGCTTGCGGCTGTCCCCACAAACCGGCAGTCACCAACAGCAGTAGCGCCGGCAGCAACCTCATTACTTCCCTAAGCCGAAGCAGTACAGGTTGCCGTCCCAGGTGTTGATGTACACCTGACCGTTGGCCACCGCGATTCCGCTCCAGTGGTTCCAATTGGTGATCTGTTTGCCGCTCGACCACAGCTCCGCACCCGTCTGCGCGTCGAGCACATATAGAACGGCATGGGTCGACAGCGGAATGCGGCGTTCCATCCGGAAGTCGAGACCAACGTCGGGATAAGCCTGGGCCGTGTTCTCGCCACTGCCGTACCCGAAGATCATCCCATTTGCGATCACCGGCGGTTCCGCCTGGTTCATGTCGCGCGAAATCCACATGGGCGTCAACTGCACCTTACCGTTCACCTTGTCCATCTTGAACGCGGCAATGGCGCCCTTCTTCACCGGGCCGTGCTCAATGGGCGCCTTGAATTTCGAATGCTTCGGACCCCAGAACGGCGTCAGCACCCAGCGGATCTTGCCGTCGTCCCACGTCGCCAGCGAGCCCCAGATGCCCGCTTCCGCGAAGTCCACCATCTCGTTGCAGATCAGCGGCGTCCGGTACACCGGCGTACGGTGATCGTCGCCGCCGATCGATTCGGTATCCATCAGGTAGATGCGGCACTCCTTGCTCGCATCGATCATGTACTCGCGGCCGTCCCATTCGTAGATCGCGGGCGTCACCTGCATGTCGAGGTCGCGCTTCCACAGCCACTCCGCGTTCGACGGGCCGTAGTAGTCGACGAGTTCCAGCGCCTTCGTCTCCGGGTTCTGCTTCACCCCGATAATGCCGTTGCCGTACACGCCATTCTCCGGATCCCAACGGCCATCGCCCGTGCCCGTGTACATCACCAGGTCCTTCGAGACCGCCGGGCCCGACCGGCCCCACATGCCGCCGCCCGCGGGTCCCCAGCTACCCACTTTGTGGGTCGCCAAGTCGTAGGTGTAGGCCATGTTCGGATTGCCGCCGCAGCCCTGCGCGCTATGGGTATAGATGACGTTATTCACGAGGTTGAGCGCGTACGGCTTGCCATTCGGCGGCATAAACTTCAACGGCTGCGTCAAAGGCTCGCCATCGGCCGCGTTCAGGATATGGAGCCGCCCATCCCACGACGCGGCATAAACCTTATAGCTACCCTCTTTCTCCCCCGGACCGATTGTCACGTTCGCCGTCATTCCGCCCGGACACAGTACCGATGTCCGGCGGCCCGGCGGGTCCTGATAGGTGCTCTCGAAGTGGCGCTTCCACAGCAACTCGCCTGTCTTCGCGTCCAGGGCGTAGACGTTATCGGAAACGCCTGCCTGAATGACGACTTCCCGCGGACCCGAGTTCGTCGCGAGCCGCCCGATCACCAGCGGCTCGAGCAGCGAGTGCATCTCGCGCGTCTCGTTATCGAGCTTCTTCTTCCACAGCAGTTTCAGCCCTTTGACGTTCGACTTCGTGAGGACCGTCTCGTCTTTCTGCCAGTTGGTGCGGCGAATGTCACCACCATCGGTCAGCCAATCGGCCCCCCAAAGCGTATAGCTGAACAGAAGCGTAGTACAGACAATCCCAAGTCGAAATAGCATCATGCGGAACCTAAAGGAGTTGAGTTCACAATATAACCCAACTATCATCGAGAATTCGACCAAAGGCGAAAGGACTGAACGAGCGAATGACCCGAAACCTTGTGCTGAAGCTGGCCATCGGCGCGACTTGTGCCTGGGCGCAACGAGGCGCCGACTGGATGACGAGCGGCTTCGACGCCCAGCGGTCGCACTGGGTTCGCAACGACGGCAAGATCAGCGCCGCCACTATGAGCAAGCCCGGCTTCGAGCTGGTCTGGAAGGCAAAGCTTACCAACGGGGCCCGTGGACTCGAAACCAGCACCCCGCCCGCCCTGCTCGACTTTTATATCAGCTACCGCGGCTTCCGCGCACTGGGTTTCTTCGGCACCGCGCTCGACCGTGTGGTCGCCTATGACATCGACCTCGGACGCCTCGAATGGGAGAAGCAGTGGGGCAAGCTCACGCCCGGCGGCGGCAACATTCCCTGTCCCGGCGGTATGACCGCTGCCGTCACGCGCCCTACCATCCTGCCCTATCCGCCTGTTCCCACCGGTGGCGGCGCGGGCCGCGGCAACCCTGCCAAGTCTGCCGTCGGCGAGCCGTATGAAGGCGCCGTCACGCTCAAACGGGCCTTACCGTCGCCTCCCGTCGCCCCTCCGAAGCCCGCCGCCGCTGCCAAGCCCGCGGCGCCTGCGCCCAGCCCCTACGCCGCTCGCATCCTTTATGTCCTGGCGCTCTCGGGCGACGGCAAGCTCCACTCGATGTGGGTATCGAACGGCAACGAAACCGATCCGGCCGTTCAGTTTGTGCCTCCAAACGCTCGCGCCGCCGGCTTGGTATCGGTGGACGGTATAGCCTACGTCGCAACGACGAACGCCTGCTCCGGAGTTCCCGATGGCGTGTGGGCGCTGGACGTTGCCACCAAATCGGTCACCAAGTGGCTGTCGAAAGGCATGTTCGGCGGCGCAGGTCCGGCGATCGCGCCCGATGGCACCGTGTATGCCGCGGGTGGCGACGGCCAGTTGACGGCGTTGGCGGGCCGCACGCTCGAGAAGAAATCCGCCTACCAGGCGGGCGCGGAATTCACCTCGTCCCCGGTCCTGTTCGAGCACCAACAGAAGGACTTCGCCGCTTTAACCACGAAAGACGGCCGCCTCCACGTGATCGACACTACCACCATGTCCGGCCAGAAATCTGAGCCCTTCTCAGCGGGTTACGAAGCGGGTGCGCTCGCGAGTTGGCAAGATCCCAAGGGCCGCCGCTGGATTCTCGCACCTTCCAATAAGTCGATCGTGGCCTTCGAAGTCAGCGCCGACTCCGCCATTCGGCAGGTGTGGGAGTCCCGCGAACTGATATCGCCTGCCACTCCGGTGATCGTGAACGGGGTAGTTTTTGCCCTCTCCACGGGCGAGCATCGTACCGGCACTGCTACCGAGCGCGTCAAACAATCAAAGAACGCGGTGCTCTACGCTCTCGACGCCGCCACGGGCAAAGAACTCTGGAACAGCGGCACGACGATCAACGGATTTGTCCACAGCGGCGGCCTCTCAGCCGGCGGCGGCCGCGTCTACGTGGCTACCAACGACGGCACACAGTACGTCTTCGCGTTTCCCATGGAACACTGATATTGGGTGACTCGATGAAACCGCTTTTCCTCGCCTCATTCTTCTGTGCGACAGTGCTGTTCGCCCAACAACTACCCGACGCCCCCGGCCGCGCCGAGGTCGAGAAGATATGCAAGGGGTGTCATGAAATGGCGCGATCCGTATCCCTACGCCAGGATCGTGACGGGTGGCTCCGCACCATGACCAAGATGCAGGCATTCGGCATGAAGAGCACCGAGCCCGAGTTCCAGGCTGCGCTCAGCTACCTCGCCAAGCAGTTCCCCGCTGAGGAAGTACCGCCAGTCAACGTGAACAAAGCCAGCGCCATCGAACTCGAAAGCCGCTTGAGTCTGCGCCGCTCCCAAGCCTCCGCCCTCATTGCCTGGCGCTCCAAGAACGGACCGTTCAAGTCGATCGAGGACCTGAAGAAGGTCCCAAACATCGACGCCGAAAAGATCGAAGCCAAGAAAGACCGTATCGTTTTCTAAACGAAAGGCCTTTGCCGGGCACCGATCACGCGACAGACGGAGTAGCAGGCGTGGGAATTACGATCGACCCGGAGACGGCTGAAGAGAGCGACCGCAATTCGCGGGCGAACTGCTCGGCTTGGGCCAGATCGTTTTCGGTATCGACCTCGTAGCAGTCGACGGCCCGTGCCGCGAGCGGGGTGAAGTGGGCGAGCCGGGCAAAAACGTCGCCTCCGTTCTTTTCGAGCAGGCTGGGGGGGAGCAAGGCGAGGTTGGCCCATTCCCACGGTGAACGCGAGGCGCGGCTGAAGGCGGTGGCCTCGAAGGCATCGTTAACGGTGACAAAAACCGCCTGCTCTGTTTTGGCTGGGGTGACGGCTATGAGGGGAGACGTAGTGGCAGCCGCGGCGGCCAGAAAACCGGCGAACGTGTTGGGCTCGAAGATGATGTCACCGTCGAGGTAGAGGCAAGGCCCGGTCAGGTGTTCGGCGCCGAGCCAATAGCTGTGCTGGGTGGTTGTGGTCCGGAACGACGGGTTACGAACGATGATGATGTCGGGCCGTAATTGAAATGCCAGGGGAATGACATCGTGCTCCCGATAGCCGACCACAAGGCGCACGTCGGGTATATGTTTGAGCAGCGCCAACTGATGCTCAAGGATGGGGCGCTTGTCGACAAGCGCGAGGCACTTTGGGAGGCCAAGGCCAAGCCGGCTGCCAAGACCGGCGGCGGCAATCACAGCGTGTTGAGGAGTCTGCATAAGGCATTCGACCGGGCGACTGTGTAGTGGGCGACATCGACGACTTCGCGCGCGGGCGGGTGGACGCCGCCATAAGCGACGCCGATATCTGCTTCTTCGAACATCGGGAGGTCATTAAAACCTTCACCGATCGAGACCAGGCGGGAATATCCCCCGCGCAGCTCACGTAACGCAGAGCTTTTGCGAAGAATGTGGGTCAACTGTCCGAGCTTGCCATCCGGGCGGACGTCGGCATGCGAGCAGAAGAAACCGCAGCCCAGGCGGCGCACAAGGTGAGAGACCCAGACGTCTAAATTGCCAGTAACCACGAAGCAGCGGCCCGGGTTGTTCTGAATGAAATCCACGATCTCGGATTCGACAGGTACGTTCGACACAATGTCCGCCACGGTGTTAACGGGTATGTCGGCGAGCAGACGGCAGCGAAGGCGAAAGGACATTTGAAACGGGATCTGTCCGCGGATGGTCATCTCCGTGAGGAAGCCGATTTCTTCGGACAGGCCCACCTCGGCGGCGATGATGGGCAGCACTTCCTGTTTGGTGATGGTGCCGTCGAGATCGAAACAGAAAGCGGTGCTCATGAGGAGCGTCTCCAGATGTAGATCCATTGCTCGGTTTCACGCCGGTTGCAAAGTTCCGGCGGGTATAGCGACTGCTGATCGGTGAGTGTGAAGCCGGCGTTCTCAAGGTGGCGGCCAAACAGGGTATGGCATTCGGCCGCGGTACGGTAGATGGCGCTGTAGTCGTTGTTGAGCTCGGCGGAAGGGAAGCGGTCGAGCGTGAGGCGTTCGGAAACCGCCATGGGTTCGCGGAGGTAGCAAACGCCGGTTTGAGAGGCGAGCGCGGCGATGGACTGCGCGAGATGAGAGACGTCGGCGTCGTTCAGGTAGATGAGGATGCCCGAGCACAGGAAGAGGTCGAATGGCGGGGGTTGGAGGAGGGCGCTTTCCTCAATCTGCTGGGCGGGTAGACACTGAAACCGGGAATTCGGCACGTTGACGCTCTGGGCCAAACGTAGAAGTCCCTGGCTGAAATCCAGCCCCAGGTAGGAGTGGACACGGCCGGACAGGGCTCGTGCCCAGCGTCCGTATCCACACCCGATGTCGAGAACCCGTTCGTCGCCATGCAGGCCTAATAGAGGTTCGACGGTAGCGCGCTCGTGCTGGTCGCGTTGGCGCGCGAGATCGCCTTGCTGGTACATGGTGGAGGTTTCGGGCGCATTCGGGAGCGCCGTGCGGCCGCGGTCCTCGAAGAAGCGGAGGGTTTCGGTGTAATCGATATCGCGAGCGTCTCCGTAATAGCGCATCAGGCAAGCTCCTCCTGCGAGATTCGTTCATCGATGAGGCGTTGGATGGCGACACCCACACCTTCTTCGGGGGTATACATGAACTCGTGATAGGCCAAGCGCCGGGCGGCGGCTTTCGGGTCGAGACCCTCACCGACCAAGTCCAGGAACTGCGAGATCCCGGTCTGGGTCACGGCCGTGTAGCAGTGCCGGCGGACAAACTCACCGTCACCGTTGAGCTGGGGACCATGCGGGTTATGGAGATACAGGAGCGGCTTGCCGGTTCCGGCATATTCCAGCAGGAACGAGGACGCGTCGGAGATCATCGCGGCAGAAGCGGCGAACACCGGCAGATACGATTCACGCCTATCGATGAGGATGTTGCCCGCCGATGCGGCGCGGTTGAGGAAGTGCTGAATCTGAGCGGGCGTCCAGATACGCCGCTTTTCGAGCGCACCGAAGAACAGGGGATGAGGGCGAATGACGAAAGCCAGGTTCTGGCGTCGCGCGAACTCATCGGGAAGGAACGACTGCCACTGGAGGAAGGTGGAATACCCGGTTCCATCGGGTTTGACGTCGAACTGGGGGTTCCAGAAGATGATGGGACGGCCCTGGGCGAAAGAGGTGAATTCCGGGTCCGGCGGAAGCTGGTCCAGTCCCCGGAGGGTGTCCATGCGAGGGTGTCCGGTGACGAACACATGGTTGCTGCCGGGGATGCAGAACTTGTCGAACAGGCTGCGATGGCGGTTCGACCGGGCGAACACGGCCCAGGCTAGCTGTTGGAGGGGCAGATTGAACTGGTAGTTGTGGTTGGTGTCGCCCCCCCCGATTTCGATTCCGTAGGGGACATACGCGAGCCGCGGCGTGACCCGCAGAAGTTCATGGGTGTGGAGGCCCTGCGGGCGGGTGATATCGTACGGATTCTGCAGAAAGACGATATCGGCGGAACTGATTTCGTCTCGCACTTCGTTGAATCGTATGTACTTAATGTGATTGGCGGCGAGAAACCCGTACACGGAGTCACGTTCGCTGTCAGATGTCGCGTAGGAGTGATTGTAGGGGGCTGCGACAACGGTGACGGTCCAGTTCTTAGTGTTGAGAAACGCATCATAGACCGACTGCAGGCTCGGCCACTGGGGGGCATGCTGGATTATGAAGACGACGTGGCGAGTGTCGCGGGAATGCCGGGGTGCGAAACCGGCAGGAGCGCCGAGGGCCCGCCGATGGCAGGCATATGCCTGGGACAAATGACCGAGGCGCTTTTCGGCGAAACCGAGCCAAAGCAGACCTTGGGGGCTATTGGGTTCGTTTCGCAAAAATGCCTCAAAAGCTGTCGCGGCGGGTTGGGGTTGCCGGCAGGCCATGTTCGCTTTCCCATAGTCAAACAACGCGGCGCTGCTCGTAGGTTCCAGACGGAGGGCTTGCTCGAGAGCACGGAGCGATTCGGGTACGGCGCCGGTTTGGAGGGCGGCGGATCCGTACTCGAACCAGAACCGGGCGTTGTCTGCGGCAAGCGTGGCAGCCTGGCGGAGTTCGTTTAGCGCTTTTGGTGCATTTTGGAAATGGAGGAGGGCGCGGCCCAGGACATTGTGGGCACCCGCCAACTGAGGGTCCACGTTTAGCGCCTGGGTGGCGAGCGCCTGGGCGACATCCCACCGAGACTCGGCGGCGGCGGTTTCGGCGGACCTGGTCAGGTTAGCCGCCATTTCGGGTGAAGCCGATCCAGTGGTCAATTCGAAGGCTAGTTGTTGGGCAGCGGTCTGGAGGGGGCCAAACGCCGACGCATTGGTTGCGAGCGTATGCAGGACCGAGGCGAGGTAGGCGGCGTCGCCAAATGGATACAGGCGAGCGTTGGTGTGATCTGAGATACAGGATGGCAAGTTCCCGCCAGGGAGAACCGGGACGAGTCCGGAAGCACAGGCGGCAGCGAGGTCATTTAAGGTGGGGGCCGGCGCGGGGTCGATGAATAGATTCGATCGAGCAAACAGTCTGACCTTGTCCTGGGCTGTGGTGGCGGCGGCAATGCGGACCTTCGCCCTGATAGGAGACTGGTCGAGGGCAGACTGGACGCGAGCAGCGGCGGCTGGATCGGTGGGCGCACCAGCGAGTTCGATTGAGAAATCTGCGCCGAACCGGTCGAGTTGGAGGAGGGCCTGCACCAGGGTTTGAAGTACCTGGGTGTCTCCGATCGGTGTCAGAGAGCAGATCCGTAGCGGGGAAGGCGCCGCGACAAAGGGACGATAGAAGGGCGACTGGGCGGCGGCGGTGCAGTACTGACGAATTTCGGGGGCTTGGGCCAGACGGGCGGTCAGATCGGTCTGAAACGCAAGAATCTCGGGCGGCAGCGGGGCCTGCCTGGCAGCTTCTTCCAGGGCGATGAAAGTGAGCGGGAGGTCGCGGCAGGCGCCGGCGATGCCGGCGAGCGCGAGCAGGGCGTCGGGATCAAGCCGGTCGAGGCCGACCGCGCGGTGGACCGCGGCACTATAGAGGGCATTGTCACCTGCGTCGGCCGCGCAATTGCCCAAGAGAAGGGCGCCGGCGCTCGTGGCGGCGGTGCCGATCAGATGGGGCAGGCGCTGCTGAACAACCGAAAACTGGCCGGTTTGACAGGCTTGAAGAACAAACCGCGCGGGATCGCGAAGGCGGTATTCCCACGCCAACGGGCCAGAGGAGAAAAACCCCCACTGCTCGAGGGTAGAAGTGGGCGTTGGCGCGAGAACCGTGTTTCCGGAGAAACGGCCCAGGAACGCCTCAGCCTCAGTTGTGTAGTAGAGAACCGTAGCCGCTTCGGGGTGTGCCGATGCGATATCGGAATACGGGCGGAGTTGAAGGCGGGGCAACCCCTCAAAAGCCTGAAGGTCGGCGGGGGCAGGAGTGGGCGTGTAGATAACGACGCTGGAGGCAGTGCGGTGGAGTTCCTGAACCACCTGGTAGGCCGGTAGAGCTGAGGGTGCTGCCGCGGGGATTGGCTGTTTCAGGGCGTAACGCGGGTTGAGCCGTGAGGAGAAGACAAGGTCGAAGAACTCGTGCCGTTTTATGTGCGGGTGGTGGTGGCGGAGCAATTCGAGATGACCCTCGTACCGGATTTTGAGGGCTTCGTCAGGATGATCGAGGTAGTAGCGGGCTTTGTCGACGAGGTCTTCGGGCGACCGCCATGTTTCAAGATGCTTACCGGAGTCGAACAGGAGCGGTAAGCCGGAGGACTCGGCGAGTTCGTCCGTAAGGAGAAAGCCTGCGGCGGCGAGCACTTCGAAGACTCGCATGTTGAGGTCGCCGTTGAGGCTCACGTTTAGGACGATTTGAGATGCCGCGTAGATCTGAGCAGCTTCGCGCAACGAGCCGCGAAAGGTTCGGAGCGGCAGATTAGCGGCACGTACGTGGTCGAAGACCCGGCAGCGAAACGGATGGAAGGGGCCGACCTGGCCGACGAAGCTCAGTTCGTGCTGTGGATCTTCGGAGAATGGACCGGGAATGAACCCGTAATCGAGTGCGGGCAGCCAGTGAAGTTTGGCGCCTAGCCCGGCGGCGAAAAACCAGGGGGCGTGGTGGCGTGTGTGGTCGAGAACGATGAAATCGAACGGTTCGGCCTGCGCGTATCGAATCGCCGCCTCGATTGGACGTTGCTGGTGATGTGTGTCGCCAACCAGAAGGACCTTGGGGCAGCGGAAGGCGCCCAGATTGCGGGGCTGGATGCGGCCGGTGGAATCGAACTTTACGACAATCAGCTCCGGGTGGTCGGTCGAGGAGAGCCGCGGTTGGACGTGGGCAGCGGCGTCGAACGGTCCAATGGGGGTTTGCAGGGTAACCCGGCCGCTCGCGTCCGGCTGGTTGTTCGCGAGCGGACCGCAGAAGATCTCACGGGCGGAGATGAGCGGACTTCGCCAGTTGGCGGGGGGATGGTCGAAGAAGAGGAGAGTCTTCGGCGCCGGTAGAGTCATCTAAGTGTCCAAGACGGAAGTGGGAGAATGGAGGTATTCCTCTCCGGCGCAGATTGGTGAGTGGCAACGGTAGTGGGTCAGTCCGAATTGATCTGACGTTCACTTTGACAACGCAAGTATCCACGCTGGGAGGATGCCGAGTATGCCAGTAAGGGGACACGAGTGGGGCATTAAGCACCCATTGCTTACATGCCAACATTGTGATAAATGTTAGTCGTGCTAGTGTCTGCACATGTCGTTGCGAATGCCTTCCTTGCTTTGGCAAGGGAGGAAAACCGCGCCTTAACGAATATGCAACTTCAGAAGCTTGTGTTTCTGGCGCAAGGCTACTGTCTGGCGATTTTGGGGCGGCCCTTGTACTACCACCGCATCCATGCGTGGCAGTGGGGACCAGTCATACCCAAGCTTTACAAGGTTTTGCAGCGTTATGGATCTGGCGATGTGACGGAGCCTCTTGAGGTTCCCCAATCCGAAGAAGATCAAGAGATTGGACCAGATGAGCAGAAGATCATACGAGCGGTCTGGAACGCTTACAAGTCCTATTCCGGCGCTCAGCTCTCGGCGCTCACGCATAGGAAAGGAACTCCTTGGTCCGAAACTTGGGCGAAGGAGAAGTTCGGAGTGATTCCAGAAGAGGTCATCGCGGACTACTATCGCGGATTGGTGGGGAACCGCTGAGTTGAGTGAAGCGGATATTGCCCGTCGAGTAGAGCTTGCAGCCGAGGCCGACATTGCCATTCCGCCAGAAGTAACTCTGCCGGATTTAGGCCTCAGCCTTGAGCAGCATCGTGAGAATTACGAAAAGAAGACTCAAGCATGAGATTGATGCAAGAGACCAGGCCCTAAAGGAGGACAGGGACACTCATTCGCTCCGGCTGAACTATGCAAACCGTGTGATCATCCTCGTAGCATGCTGGTTGGGATGCGTAGCGTTGTGCATTTTTCTTTCAGGAATTCGCCTTTGGGGGTTTGAGCTTTCTGAAAAGGTCTTGATTGCTTTCATAACGTCTACGACTATCAACGTAGTCGGCCTGTTCGTCGTCGTGGCCAAGTGGATGTACCAACCCATTCCGCCGCGCCGATTCTCGCCGGAACTGCCTGCCGCCGCAACAGAAAGGGCGAAGAGTAAATCGGGCCGCTCCAAAGCGGTGGTGCCGAAATCCTAAAATTCTCGCCTAATGCTCACTACCGCGCCACTGTGCCCTTTACAAACTCCCCGCCGTGTCGCATACTAGTAAAGTTTGGCGAGTAGTCTGAGCCGCTCTATGTCTGCTGCCGTCAGGTAGCAAAGGCAGAGAGCCCGCCCCGAGGCTTGACCGGTTCCGCCGGTATCGGGCATGGGCGTGTCCACTAACCCCCGTTTTTGACGGGTCTTTCTTACGCTTCGCCGATTGTTCCGGAAAAGGATCGGGTGAGCCGATCGCCTCCGGGATTGTGATGCCACCAGTTGGTTGTCCTAATTTGGTTGTCCTAATAAGGAGTGCCGGCTAGTGCGTGTCAAACGGGTTTTTTCAAGTTTCTTGATTTAGCGACAGGAGAAGTTCGTGCCGACATTCAATCAGCTTGTGCGCAAGGGACGCCGGCCGCCCCGGTACAAGACTGCCAGTCCCGCGCTGCAGGCGTGCCCGCAGAAGCGCGGCGTCTGCACCCGTGTGTATACGACGACCCCGAAAAAGCCGAACTCGGCGCTTCGTAAGGTTGCGCGTGTCAGGCTCACCAACGGAATCGAAGTCACCACCTATATTCCTGGCGTCGGCCACAACCTGCAGGAGCACTCGATTGTGCTGATCCGCGGGGGCCGTGTGAAGGACTTGCCTGGTGTCCGCTATCACATTGTGCGCGGAACGCTGGACGCTTCGGGCGTGGCCGACCGGAAACAGGGCCGTTCGAAGTATGGCGCCAAGCGGCCGAAGGCTGGTGAAGCCGGCAAGGCCGGGAAGCCCGGGGCCAAGGGAGGCAAGAAGTAACATATGCGCCGTCGTCGTGCAGAAGTCCGCGATGTGAATGCGGACCCGGTATTCAACTCGACTCTCGTTGAAAAATTCGTCAATTCGATGATGTGGGATGGCAAGAAAGCGGTTGCCCAAGGCATCTTCTACAAAGCCATGGACCAGATCAAAGAGAAGACTGGCGAAGAACCGCTGAAGATTTTCAAGAAGGCCGTAGAGAGCGCGAAGCCCGTGCTTGAGGTCAAGACGCGCCGCGTCGGCGGCGCCAACTACCAGGTGCCGATCGAAGTGCCGCAGAACCGCCGGACCAGTCTGGCGATCCGGTGGATCCTCATTTCGGCCCGGTCGCGCCCGGAAAAGGGTATGCCGGAAAAGCTAGCCGGCGAAATCAACGATGCCGCCAACATGCGCGGCGGCGCAATTAAGAAAAAGGACGATGTCCACCGCATGGCCGAGGCTAACAAGGCTTTCGCCCATTACCGGTGGTAGTGATTTGAAGTTTTAGGACTCTATGCCTCGTACTGTACCTCTCGAGAAGATGCGAAATATCGGCATCATGGCCCACATTGATGCCGGTAAAACCACCACTACCGAGCGAATCCTCTATTACACCGGCCGGACCTATAAGATCGGTGAAGTCCATGAGGGTACAGCCACGATGGACTGGATGGAGCAGGAACAGGAGCGGGGTATCACGATTACCTCGGCTGCTACCACCTGCGAGTGGAACGACTATCACATCAACATTATCGATACGCCGGGTCACGTCGATTTTACGGCGGAAGTGGAGCGCTCACTGCGAGTGCTCGACGGCGCTGTTGCGGTGTTCGACGCGGTGGCCGGCGTTCAGCCCCAATCGGAAACGGTGTGGCGCCAGGCGGACAAGTACCGCGTGCCGCGCATCTGCTTCATCAATAAGATGGACCGCGTCGGTGCGGACTTCTTCCGCTCGGTTGACACGATTGTCGACCGGTTGAAGGCGCGTCCGGTGCCGATCCAGATTCCGGTAGGCGCCGAGGACAAGTTCCACGGCGTGGTCGACCTGGTGACGATGAAAGCGCGCATCTGGCGCGATGAAACTCTGGGCGCCAAGTACGACGATGTGGACATTCCGGCCGATTTGCAAGAAAAGGCTCAGGAATATCGGGACCGGTTGGTAGAAGCGGTGGCTGAAGGCGACGACATCCTGTTTGAGAAGTTCGTCGAAGGCACGCCGATTTCGAACGAGGAAATCGTTGCGGCCATTCGCAAAGCGACTATCGCGCAGAAAATCTTCCCGGTGATCTGCGGTTCGTCCTTCAAAAACAAGGGCGTGCAGAACATGCTCGACGCGGTGGTGGCCTATTTGCCGTCGCCGATCGAAATCCCGCCGGTGCAGGGCATTTCGCCGGACGATAAAGAAAAGACGATTGAGCGCAAGGCGGACGACAAAGAGCCGTTTGCCGCTCTGATCTTCAAGATCATGACGGATCCGTATGTCGGTCAGTTGTGCTTCCTGCGGGTGTATTCGGGCCGGTTGGGCAGTGGCGACACGGTGCTCAACACCGGGAAGAACCGCAAGGAGCGTGTGGGCCGGTTGGTGAAGATGCACGCCAACAAGCGCGAGGAGATCCAGGAGATTCTCGCGGGCGACATTTGCGCTGCGGTCGGTTTGAAGACCGTCGTGACCGGCGACACGATCTGTTCCGACAGCGCCCCAGTCATTCTGGAGGCGATTGACTTCCCCGCGCCGGTGATTCAGCTCGCCATCGAGCCGAAGACCAAAGCGGATCAGGAAAAGCTGGGCATGGCGATCAACAAGCTCGCCACCGAAGACCCGACGCTCAAGGTTTCGACCGATCCCGACACGGGCCAGACGATTCTGGCCGGTATGGGCGAGTTGCACCTGGAGATTATTGTCGACCGCATGAAGCGCGAATTCGGCGTGGAAGCGAACGTCGGCAAACCGCAGGTGGCTTATCGCGAAGCGATCCGGACGACGGCGGAATACGAATACACGCATAAGAAGCAAACCGGCGGTAGCGGCCAGTACGCGAAGGTGAAACTCCGGGTGGAGCCGATCCATGGCGAAGAAGAATTCGTATTCAAGAACGAAGTCTTCGGCGGCGCGATTCCGAAGGAATTCATTTCGGCGGTGGAAAAAGGCGTTCGCGAGTCGCTCGAAAGCGGCGTGCTGGCGGGCTACCCGATGTCGAATGTCAAGGTAACGGTCATCGACGGCGGCTACCACGAAGTAGACTCCTCGGAAATGGCGTTCAAGATCTGCTCGGCCATTTGCGCGAAGGAAGGATTCCGGAAAGCGAAACCGGCACTGCTCGAGCCCGTGATGCGGGTGGAAGTAGTGGTTCCGGACGAATATATGGGCGCCGTGAACGGCGACCTGATTTCGCGCCGCGGACGCCTGGAAGGCACAGAAATTTTGGGCGGCACGCACATCATCAAGTCGATGGTGCCGCTTTCGGAAATGTTCGGGTATGCCACGGACCTGCGCTCGAAGACGCAGGGGCGCGGGGCCTTCACAATGCACTTCGGTCAGTACGAAGAAGTGCCGCGGAGCATTGCTGACGACATCATCAGCAAGGTGCAAGGGAAAGTTTCAAGGTAAGAGTCAAAAGAGGACAGTAGGAGAACGTAGGGAATCCCATGGCCAAAGAGAAATTCGACCGCAGTAAGCCGCATGTGAACGTAGGCACGATCGGTCACATCGATCACGGCAAGACGACGCTGACGGCGGCGATCACGAAGACGCTGGCGAAGCACAATCCGAAGG
>JADLDI010000103.1 GCA_020846745.1 Bryobacterales bacterium
AAACAACAACCCCTGCCGCGAGGGCGTGAGAAAAAAATCCGCTGAATGCGATTTAGCACCGCGCCCCGGGTCCGCTAAACCACTGCAAACACGCACCCAATGTCGTAACCGAACCACGGTGCGTAAGCCCGTGGTCCACTTTTTCTCAGACCCGTAAGGGCGCGGGCCGCATTTTTTCTCAATCCCGCCCGTGTTCGCGCCGGAGCCGGATCGGTGTATCATGCCTTGCAGATCTCAGCCGGGCTTCGCGCACGGCGAGTTCCAAGTGATCCCTGATCCCTGACGAGAACCTCCCTCGCATCCGGTTCGGTGCGGGTGGCGCGTTCAGCAAGAGGTGAATGAAATGGCGACTGACAGGCGGCGGGTGCTGCAAGGCGCCCTGGCGATGGCGACAGCTCCGGCAAGTGTGGCGGCATCAGCGACAGCGCAGGCTCCACGGCAACGGGCGCTCATGAAGGTGGGCACCCAGCACGTTCCGACCAGCGGACCGAAAGCCGCCGCTGGGTTAAAGCTGATGAGCGCCCTCGGCGTAAGTCACATTTGCGGAAATGAGCCTTCAATGATCCCCGGCCCCGAGTGGTCGGTCGAATCGTTGACCCAGATACGCGAGCGCGTGGAGTCCTACGGCATCAAGCTCAACATGCTGCCCCTGCCGTTATCGAGCGTCCCGCTCTCATCGTCACCCTACAAAGCTACCCTGCTCGGCAAGTCGCCCGAGCGCGACCGCGAGATCGACTCGCTTTGCGGCATGATTCGCAACACGGGCCGCGCCGGCATTCCGGCGCTCAAATACAACTTCACCGTACTCGGCTGGATTCGCAGCGAATCCACCCCCGGCCGCGGCGGCTCGAAATACTCAACTCTCCAACTCGCCAAGGCGAAAGACGAAGGCACCATCCCCGACATCGGCGTCATGGATGCCGACCGTAAGTGGGAGACCATCACTTACTTTCTCAATCGTGTAATTCCGGTGGCCGCCGAATATAAAGTAAAGATGGCGCTCCACCGTTTGACGGTCCCATTCCGCCGCCACATCGGTGGCGGGGCGTCGTGGAAGTACTTGGGTCTGTGGAAGGCCTGAAACGCTTCATCACAATTCAGGAGAGCCCCTATCACGGTTTAAACCTGTGCCAGGGGACCGTATCGGAGATGCTGCGCCGGCCGGGCGAAGAGATCTACGATGTGATCCGCTACTTCGGATCGCGCAAGAAGATCTTCAACGTGCATTTCCGGAACATCCGCGGCGGCCTCGGTAACTTCCAGGAGACTTACATTGACGAAGGCGATGTCGACATGCTGAAAGCGCTCCGTGTCTACAAGGAAGTAGGCTACGACGGCATGCTCATGCCGGACCATGTGCCTTCTCTGGACGTCGATCCGGACGGCTCGCGCCAGTTCTCCTACACGCTCGGCTACATCAAGGCTCTCATCCGGGCCGTCGACGCGGAGGGCTAGGCCCCGGCAAGCCCCTAAACCGGCAAGCCCCCAAAAATGATCTGCCCCTCGGACGGTATACAATAGCCCTTCGGAGAACTTCCCACACGCTATGTCCGGTGTCCCGGTGGCTCATATGGTCGTCCGCCCATCCACAAAGCTGTTGATTCCTCATTACGTCCTGTCCGGGTTGGTGTTCGTCGCGGGCATCGTGGTCTACTTGCAGTACCCTGAGTACCGAAACCTCGCCTACGCATTGCTGATCGTCGCCATCGTGTGGGATGTGGTGACGATAATCAAGCACATGAAGCGCCGGTTTGTCTCTTTGACGCTCGATGGCGACCGTCTGCGGTACGAAGAAGGAATGCTGTCGAAGTCGACCCGATCGTTGAATCTGGCCAAAGTGCAGGATGTGCGGGTCGAGCAGTCGGTGATGGGGCGAATGCTGCGCGTAGGGTCTTTGACGCTGGAAACGGCAGGAGAGACCGGCCGGTTGACTATGGAGAACATCGATAGCCCGCAACAGGTCGCGGACCATATTTTGGCGCTGGCCCGGCGAGCCAAGGTTTAACCCCTTCCGGGCGCATCAGAAAGAATAGGAAGTTAAATGAGCAAAACACTCACGGGGCGCGTGGCCCTGATTACCGGCGGTAGCCGCGGCTTGGGTCGCGCGATGGCCGTGGCGCTTGCCCAAGAGGGCGCGACGCTCGTGTTGGTGGCGCGCGATGCCGAAAAACTCGAAGAAACCGCGGCCGCCGTTCGCAATGCCGGCGGCGAAGCGCACGTGTTCGTGGCCGATGTCACCAGTGAAGAACAAGTGGACCGGTTGCGCGATGACGTGTTGACGCGGCTGGGCCACGTTCATATCCTCATCAACAACGCGGGCATGAACTTGCGCAAGCACCTCCATGAGTTCACGTATGACGAATGGATGCGCGTCATCCATACGAACCTCACCAGCGTGTTCCTCTTCTGCCGCGCGTTTGTACCGCAGATGAAGGGCTTGGGCTACGGGCGCATCATCAACATGACGTCGATCATGAGCCACATCTCGCTGCCCGGCCGCACCGCCTATTCCTCTACTAAGGCGGCGTTGCTCGGCTTGACGCGGGCACTGGCGCTGGAACTGGCGGGTGACGGAATCACGGTGGTCGGTATCAGTCCCGGCCCGTTCGGGACGGAGATCAACACGGCTCTGATGCAGGACCCCCAGTTGAACGCCCAGTTCCTCTCCAAGATCCCCGTCGGACGTTGGGGCCGCGTCGAAGAAGTGGGTGCGCTTGCGCGGTTCATCTGCTCCGACGACGCCGGCTTTATC
This sequence comes from Bryobacterales bacterium, assembly GCA_020846745.1. GTDB lineage: Bacteria > Acidobacteriota > Terriglobia > Bryobacterales > Bryobacteraceae > JADLDI01. The sequence goes on from JADLDI010000103.1 coordinate 2,753, forward strand.
ACCGGGACCGATCTGCTGATCGACGGCGGTTGGTGCGCGCAGTGAGTTTGACCCGTCGGTGTTTTGGAGTGGTGGCCATTGGCGCTGCGGCCGGAGCTTCCTGCGCGAGGCGGGCCAAGAAGACCGTCGCGGTCATCCCGAAAGGAACATCGCACGTGTTCTGGCTCACCGTGCAGGCCGGTGCGATGGCCGCCGGCAAGGAGTTCCATCTGCAGATCGAATGGAACGGTCCGGCGCAGGAGACCGAGTACGCGCGCCAGATCCAGATTGTCGACTCGATGATTGCGCGCCGCGTAGATGGCATCGTGCTGGCGGCGGCCGATCGGAAGGGTCTGGTGCAGGTGGTGGACCGCGCCGTAGCGGCCGGTATCCCCGTTACGGTGTTCGACTCGGGCCTCGATTCGACAAACTTTATGTCCTATGTCGCCACCGATAACGTCGAGGGCGGACGCATCGGTGCCCGCGCGCTCGCGAAGGCGATCGGCGGCAAAGGTAAGGTCGCCGTGGTGCAACATGTGCCGGGGAGCGTGTCGACTACCGATCGCGAAAACGGATTCGACGAGGCGATCCAAAACGAGTTTCCGCAGATCCGGATCGTCCAGAAGCTCTACGGGATGTCGGATCGAGGCAAGTCGCGGGCGGCGGCGGAGAACATCCTGAGCGCGCATCCGGACCTGGACGGCATCTTCTGTTCGACTGAGCCCTCTTCCACCGGAACCGCGCTGGCGCTCACCAGCCGCGACCTGGCGGGCAAGGTGAAGATGGTGGGCTTCGATGCCAACGAGAGCATGATTGATGATCTGCGCAAAGGTGTCATCACGGCCACGGTTGTGCAGGACCCGTTCAAGATCGGCTACGAAGCCGTTCACACGATCGCGACGAAGCTGAAAGGCGGCGCACCGCCCAAGCGCATGGACCTGCCTGCCATCCTGATCACGAAAGACAACATCGACCAGCCGGACATCAAGCGGCTCCTGTCGTTCGATTTTAAGAAGTACCTGCCACAGTGACCGAGACAATCCACAACCCCAAGTTTGCCGCCGCCGATTTGAAGCGTTTCGTGCGCGAATTGTTTGAATGTTTGAATGTCCAGCCGAATACCGCCCAGTTGATCGCCCACACCCTCGTGGCCGCCTCCCTGCGCGGCGTCGATTCGCACGGCATGCAGTTGATCCCCTTCTACGCCTCGCAGTTGGAAGAAGGCCGCGTCGACCCTAAAGCCACTGGTCGTGTGGTGTCCGAAAACGGGTCGATTCTCGTCTACGACGGGCAGAACGGCTTGGGCCAGGCGGTGGCAAATATCTGCTGCCTGCACACGGTCCGCCTGGCCGGCCGGTACGGATTGGGGCTCGCGGTGGCACGCGAATCGAACCACTTTGGTGCGGCCGCCTGGTGGGCGCAACAGATCTCCCGTGCCGGGTTCATCGGCTTGGTGATGTGTAATGCCTCGCCCGCCGTGGCGCCCTGGCAGGGCAAAGAGCCACGGTGGGGAACGAACCCAATTTGCATGGCCATTCCCGGTGGGGGCAGGGAAGGCGAAGGTTGGCTGCTGGATATGGCGACGACGACAGTCGCAATGGGGAAGATTTATAAAGCGCACCTCGCCGGACAGCCGGATATCCCCTCCGGGTGGGCCATGGACGCGAATGGCCTGCCGACCAACAGTACGGCGGACGCCCTATCAGGATTGCTCGCCCCGTTGGGCGGCTACAAAGGCTCGGGCCTCGCGATGATGGTCGAGATGATGTGCGGCGTCTTCTCGGGCGGCGCGATGTCCACCGAACTGGGCGGCCTGCGAATCAAAGACCGTCCGTTCCGCGTGTCGCAGTTCTACCTGGCGATCGATCCGCAGCGCGGCATCGGGCGCGAAGAGTTCGTCGCCCGCGCCAAGCGGTTTGTTGAGCAGGTGAAGTCAACGCCGGCGGCCCCGGGATACGACGAAGTGATGGTGGCGGGCGATCCGGAATGGCGCGCGGAAGCGGAACGATTACGGTCGGGCGTGCCGGTCGGGGCGGGATTGTGGAAAAGCCTGACAGAGCTGGCGGAACGATTGAAAGTGGTTATACCGGCAGAGGTTTAGCCCGCCACCGCAAGCGAGCCGCCTAACCCTTCAAATCCGCGAACGCGACCTCGATTTCCGCCTTGGCCTCAGGCGTCAGCGGCTTCAGCGGCAACCGGCAAGGTCCCCCGTAGTAACCGTTCAGGTCCATGGCGTATTTCAGGCCGGGAATACCATACTTGGTCGTGACCAGATGGGCCGCGTGGCCGATGCGGTGCTGCCAGTCGAGGGCGGCGTCCCATTCGCGGGTTCGAATGGCTTCATAGATCGTGATGCAGGAATAGGGGGCGGCGTTAGCGTAGGCGAGCACGGCGCCGACGGCTCCAACCTGGAACGACGGGGCAAGCGTGGGCGCGGACCCGACCAGCACCTGGAAGCCCTTCTTCACCTCGCGCAGCATCCGCAGCACCTTCTCCATGTTCCCCGAGCTCTCCTTGATCGCGATGATGTTCGGATGCTCGGACAGCCGTGCGACGGCTTCGGGTGCGATGTCGACGCCGGTGGCCTGCGGCCAGTTGTAGATCATCAGCGGGATCTTCGATTGGTCCGCAACCGAGGAGAAGTAGAGGCATTGCGCGTCGGCGTTGTTGATCAGATTCTTGTAGTAATGCGGGGTGCGGACCATCGCGGCTTTGTAGCCGAGGTCGGCGGCTTTGTTCGTAAGCCAAACGGTTTCGCGAACGCTCTCAACGCCGGTGCCCGCCAGCAGCAACCGGTCCGGGGCGGCGTATTCCGCGACCAGGCCCCAGAGTTCGATCTTCTCCTCAGTAGTGAGGAACACGCTCTCGCCCGTTGACCCGCAGACGACGTAGCCCGCGAGCTTGGTTTTGTTCCACTTTTCGACGTTGTGGCGGACCTTCGACTTATAAATATCGCCGTTGTGATCGAACGGGGTGGCGATCGGCGGCATGATGCCGTTCAGTTTCAACATTTTGCGATTACTCCCTAAAGACGGCCCAAAATGAGAAAAGGGCAGGCCGGAGCCTGCCCCTCTCACGATCCGAATTGGATGCCTGACTAGACAACTTTGATGAAGACAATCACGAGCGTGTAGAGCGCCAGCGATTCGATCAGCGCCAAGCCGAGGATGAGCGCGAAGCGGATGGCCGCAGCCGCGCCGGGGTTCCGGGCCAGAGCTTCCGCCGAGGAAGCGACAGCCTTACCCTGCGCCAGACCGCAGAGGCCGGAAGCGATCGCCATCGAGAAGCCGGAGCTGATGGCTACCCAGTTGGTGCCATGATCGCCAGTGCCCTGCGCCATCATGGGTGTGGCCAGCGCGAAAAGCGCCAGCAGAATCAAGAACGCTTTGGTGTTCATTTGAGCGTTGTTTCTCCTTGTATAAATTGCGCCCAGGAGGTGGTTGCGCGCCAGGCTCTTGGGAGAGTGGCGGCCTCACACTGGAAACGCGTGCGGTCAAGAGCTTTCTAGTGTTCCTCGTGGGCCACGGCGCCGGACACATACACCATGGTCAACAGCGTGAAGATATAGGCTTGTAGAAACGAAACAAATACGTGCAGTCCCATGAAGACCACCGGGACCAGCAAGGGCACCAGGCCCAAAAACACGAGGGTAACCTGCTCACCGGCGAACATGTTCGCAAAAAGACGAATAGTGAGCGACATCGGCCGGGCCAGGTGGCTGACGATTTCAATCGGAATCATCAGCGGAGCCAGCGGCAGCGAGGGTCCCATAAAGTGTTTCAGATAGTTAAGAACGCCTTGGGCCGAAAAGCCCTGGATGTTGTAGTAGAGGAACGCGACCAGCGCGCACCCGAGCGGCACCTGCGGGAACATCGTCGGCGACTCAAACGCCGGAATGATGCCGATCAGGTTCGCAAACAGAATGAATATGAACAGCGTTCCAAACAGGTGGACATAGTGGAAGCCGTGGTGGCCGACAATTTCGTCCGCCTGTCCGTTGAGGAAGTCGTAAATCAGTTCGAAGGTATGTTGCAAGCCGCCGGGATTGTCGGAAGAGATACGGCTGCGGAGGATGGCGAACAAAACAATGATAAACAGCGCCACCAGGATCTGCATGACTACCCAGTTGGACCAGGGCTTGTCCGCATGCTCGGCATGGAGGCCGACGAGAGAGAGGATCGCGTTGCCCAAACCAGCCAGGTACTGGTTGAACAGCGCGGTCACAAATAACTCATGTTCGGGCATAGATGATGATTTCGGTCAGGATTTCGATCAGTACGGCGGGAGCCACGATCAGCAGTCCGAGAAGGAACGCTACGTTACTGATCCCTAAGTACTTCAGCATAACATAGGCCGCGGCCCCGAATAGCAGGTACCGGAGTCCCAGTGCCCAGGCAATCGCGCGTTTGCTGGTCGAGGGTTTCAGGATGTCCTCTTCGCCGGTAGCGGCGGCAGAAAGCCCGGAAGCAAGGTAGTGGAACCAGCCGAACGTGAGAATGGCGCCCAGCGATCCGACGATGAAGCCCAGGGCGAATAGCGGGCCTTTCACGATAGCCGCCCCAATGCCGCCCGCTATCGTTAACCCGATGAGATTACGATAAATGCGCTTCAGGGCGCGGCTATAGAACTGGTCGTCGACCGTGGCGTTCACGCGTCCTTTGAGACCTCGCGGATCAGTTCAACGAAACCGGCGGCAATGCCGATCAGCAGGCCCGGGATGTAGATCCAGTGTGTGCCGAAGTATTTGTCCAACCCCCAGCCGAGGAGATAACCGACGAACACACAGCAGGGCAGCAGAAAGGCCAGAGTCGTGTACCGGCCCACCTGTTGCCAAACGTTTCGCGGGGCGCCGTTCTTATCTGGCACTGCTTTCATCACTTCTTCGCTACTACCATTGTGTGCTTGTCGTGGCAGTTGGCGCAGGACACCTTCGCGGTTTGGGCGGGCGGCGCGGCGGTGCACGACGCAGGCAGTTGAGCGTGGCATCGTTTGCACTGCTGCTCCATCCCCGTGGCCGTCCGCAGCATGTGTGTGCCGTGGCAAGTAGTACAGGCCGGCGCCTTCTTGCCGGACCGGGCCATCACTGCTGCGGCATGCTTACTCGCTTCGAACGTTTTGCGCTGCGCCGTGTGACACGCGCCGCACAGCTTCGGCTGGTCCGTCGGACCGGCGACCTTCTCAGGCGCGGTGTTCCCGGCCGTGTCGATATGGTTCTGGCTGGCGCCGTGGCACGTGTCGCAGCCGACGTTTTTCTTCGAATGCGGATGCTTCTCGAAGTCCTCAGCCGGTTGTGTGTGGCAGGAGCCGCACAGCTTCTGGATCTGTGCCGAGGCGGTAGTTACACCGAATGTAAGTAAGAAAGCGAGTAATGCGTGCTTCATGCGGGGATCTTGCGGACCAGCCGCCGGTCGATCTCACTCAACTTGCGAACTCCCGCGAGACCCATGGCCAGCTTCAATTCCGCTCCTAGCATCCATAGTACGCGTTCCACACCCGGTTGTCCGAATGCGGCCAGTCCCCAAAGCGGCGCGCGGCCGATCAGCACGCCCTTGGCCCCCAACGCCAGCGCCTTCAGGATGTCCTGCCCGCGCCGAATCCCGCCATCCATCAACACAGGGATCTTGCCGCCCACTGCGTCGACACATTCGGGCAAAGCATCAAGGCTGGCAATCGCGCCATCGAGCTGCCGCCCGCCGTGATTGGACACGCTGATGGCGTCCGCCCCGTTCTGCACAGCAAGCGCGGCGTCGAGCGGATTGAGGATGCCCTTAACGATGATGGGCAGTTTCGATGCGCCCTTTGCCCAGCCGATCCACTGCCATGTGAGGTTCGGGTTGTGTGGCTTGTGCATGGCCGCAGTAGCTGGGATACGTGGCGGCGGAATGGGTTCGCCGGGTTTGGGTACGCCCGTCTGCATGTAGGCGTAATCGAAGCGATTGTGATTGTTGCGGTCGCGATTGGACTGGTACGGATTGTCGACCGTGAGCACGATGGCTTGCGCGCCCTGGTCCTCAACGCGGCGCGCATAGGTTTCCGCCGAGCGCTTGTCCGGGGTGCCGATCAGGTTCGTCCACCAGACGACCGGTTTGCCTTCCTCGATCAGTTTCTGCGTGCCCGTGGCCGTGCAGATGGCGATCTTCTTGTTGAGCGCAGCCGCGGCCACCGTCTCATCCGCGTTCGGAATCACGAGGTTCTTGCCGCCGGTGGGTGCGACGAAAATGGGGAATTCGTGCCGTATGCCCAGGAAAGTGGACGAGGTGTCGATCTCGGAAACGTCGATCATGACGCGCGGCAGCAGGAAGACCCGGTCGAATGCCTCGCGATTGGCGCGCAAGGTCCGCTCATCCTCTGCGCCGCTGGCGATGAAGTCATAGGCCAGCTTGTGTAGCTTGCGCTTTGCGATCTCTTCGAATTCGTGGACGTTCACCGGGGTATTGACGTCTTCAGTCTGCGAGAACAGCGGAGAGCCGGCAGCCAGCGCGGCAAGCGATCGGAAGGCGGACCGTCGAGAGAGCATCAGCGCTAGTTTACTGGATGAAAATCGGTTTGGTGCGGGCCTGAGAAATAATAACCCGAAATTCGATTTGGCGACCCAGCCGGCGCACCCAAGCGCCCGAAGCGCAATCAGCGGGTGCGCGACACAGCAATCGAGAATTCGAGCATGGGTGGGTTTGTGGCCGCTTAGCTGGATTAACGTTTAATCATTTCGCAAATTGGGTTCGTTCCGCACGGATTGTTCGAGGGCGGTCTGGTAGCCGATTTTGGCGTACTGGCTGATGAGGAAGTTGACGGAGATATCGAGGTTGGCAGCATCGTCGCGTATTTCGGCGGCTACGGACTGGGGGAAGTGGGTGAGGATGTCGTCGGATGGCGCGGCGCTTTCTTGCGAGTCTGAGGAGAGATTGGGCCCGCGCCCTGACGGTTGCGGTTCCGTTTCCGGGGAGGTGCGAGGTGGGGGAGTTCGTTTCGCAAAGCGTTGAATTTTAAGGGCATCGGCTAGGGGGAGCGACGGACGGACAGCGTCCGGGGTGGGTGATGGGGTCGGGGCCATCGGAGCGGTCGTAGAGTTCGTTTTGAAAATCTAGGGCACGGAGCATGTTCCAGCGGGCGGTGACGAGTTTATCGAAGAAGATCTCTTCCAAGGGGCCGTCGGGGCGGCACTGGGAGTGGAGTTCGTTTCGCAAAGTGTTGAAAACAGGACAGAGATCGGCGGGGATGGATTCGGCTGACAGTCCATGTTTGCGCGCATTTTGGGAGGATTTGGCTTTGCCTTCTTCGGTGCGGGGGCCCGCGCTGAGATTTGCAGACATCTGAGCAATGCTCCTTTTGCAAAACTTTGGTGACCTGGGGTAGTGCGAAAAAAAAGGACCGCGCGAAGGCGGTCCTTTTCGATTTGTTTGGTGGGTGGACACACGTCCACGACCAAGGATCAAGTGTACCAACAATGCCAGCGGAATACAAGAGGTTGGGATTCGTTTCTCATATTTCTTGGGAGTTGGAACATAAAGAATGGGGAACGGGCATTGGCACTCGCGGGCAGGCAGGAGATGGCGGTTTGGCCACAGAGGCGTCGCTCACCGCCGTCACGTCGCTCCTTTCTGAAGGAGATCGACTCCTGATCGGAGACAGCGACCGAAATGAGGATGGCGTCCGCAACGACAGCATACATCCGGCGGCGAAGGGCTCAACGATCGTGCTCTATGGAACCGGACTCGGACAGACCACGCCTGCCGGCGTAGACGGAGCGGTGACGTCGCCAGGGGAACTGCCGGCGCAGACAGTGAGGATATCGGTGCAGATTGGGCCCATCGGCGGAGTCCCGGAAAGCGGCACCGTATTGTACGCCGGCCCGGCACCAGGATTGATCTCGGGAGTTTTTCAGATCAACGTCAAACTTCCGCCTCGTGCGGCTTCCGGCCAGAACTATGTGCAGCTACTCGCCGGATCAGCGACCCATCGGCAAGTGATCTTCGTCGAATAGCGCGCGCCGGAACCCCTCCACGATTAGGAACACGCACTTAACTTCGTAGGAACACGCACTTAACTTCGGCACGTTCGCGAGCGCATGCTTGGCATTTTGCAATCCGATTTGCACCCTTGGGCGAACCGCCAACTACGATCCTCGCCTTCAATCGGTCAAACACGCCCGCTTCGACCAACGCTTTGAGAGGCTTGGTCCCGGATCGTGGCCGTATCGCGTTAGTTGGGAGGTGGGCGAGAGGCGGTCAAGTTGACGAGTAACGCCCAAACCACTTCGTAAGCGACTCCTATTGCAATTGCGTGGACTTGGCCAAGTTGAGCATGTCCCTGTTCAGGCCGCCCAAAGCAATCTGATCATTACCGAATAGAGCGACAACTGTGCCTGCTTCATAAAGCAGCAGTTGCGCGGTCATAACGAGTACCCTCGTCAGCCCTTCTTTTGCAGAAGGAACAATTATGCATTTGTGCCTGGATCGTACTCCGAGCTTGAGCGACTGCTGAAACTTCACGCGGGTTGGCGGTCGCCGGCAGATCGCACCTTCGTCGATCAACTGGTCACGGCGGGCGGGCCGGTTGTATGCTGGAGCGGACCAGGTTGATGGGGAGATGATCATGGCATCGGCTGCACTTCTGAAATTGGTGGCTCCGTATCTTGTAGTGGCGGCTTCGCTCTACGCTGGGCAGGCGGAGAGCCGGCCGCTTGTTGTGCAGGGCGCGGAGGCTGGGGCGTTTGTGGCTTCGATTCGGGGGCCGGAGTTTCATGCACCTCAGGCGGCGTTTCGGGAGTTTGAGGAGTTTTCCAGCCCTAGGTTGGAGCGGCTGCGCAAGGAGTACGGCCTGGATGCTGTGGTGGCGGGCGAGAAGGATGAGTTCCGTCGGATGCTGAAGCTGCGGCACTGGGTCCACAGCCGGTGGCCGATTGATAACGACTGCGAAGTGGGTGCTGCTCGATGCCAAGTACGACGTGCATTACGAGCGAGACGGGGTGCCGCTCTCGGTGCTGGAGGTACACGAGGCGGTGCGGGCGGATTTGGCGAAAAGCATCGTGAAAATGCAGGGGCCGGAGCGCCGTGCGGTGGCGATGAAGGGGCAGGAGTACCCGACCAGCAGCGTCCTCAGCTACTGGTGGGTTTCCTATACGCCGGGCATGCGGACGTTCACCGGAAGAAGCGAAAGCCGCGGCATTGTGGTGCTGGACAGCGACGCATTCCGCCAGACGCGGTGGTACCGGGGAGATAAAGACGATCTGAGCGAGCACTGGGCCTACCGCAACAACGCTTTCCTACGAGTACGTGATAGGCGCGAGATTGAAGGGCCGGTGGTGACGGCGGTGGTCCGGCAGAGTGGGCGGTGAGCTTACACTCAAACTAGATAAGTGCTCAACCGGGGTTACGCGTATACCAGCGTCATCAGCAGCAAGTTCCATGGACAGAACCTGCTCGCCCATCTGGCAAGCGTTTACACCCACTCAACCCCGCAAGGGTGGCAAGAAAGACTGAACAACGGGGAAGTCACACTTGACGGTGTGGCCGCCACTGGAAGCGAATCGATCACTACAGGCCAAACGCTTGTCTGGAACCGTCCACCGTGGGTGGAGGCAGACTGTCCACGGTATTTCGAGATCCTGTTAGAAGACGAGTATTTGCTGGCGGTCAACAAACCGAGCGGGCTGCCCACGATCCCAGGCGGCGGCTATATGGAGAACACCCTGCTCCGCGTGGTGCAGGAGCAGGTCCCGACGGCAAACCCTGTGCACCGGTTGGGCCGAGGGACGAGCGGCATCGTTCTGTTTGCGAAAACACCGCGGGCGGCCTCGCATCTATCTGCAAACTGGAATACACCGACGGTCCAAAAGATCTACCGGGCGCTAGCTCAGGGCGTTGCACAGCACGAGGTATATGAGATCCTGACACCGATCGGCCTGGTACCGCATCCGCGCATCGGTTCCGTGTGGGCCGCCAAACCAAGCGGCAAGCCGTCAAAGTCAGTGGCGAAGGTGGTCTCACGGAGCGACAGGACGACGACCTTTGCGGTAAGCCTGGGATCGGGCCGCCCACATCAGATCAGAATCCATCTCGCATCGATCGGCCATCCGCTGGTAGGCGATCCACTGTACGGCTTCGGCGGCCAGCCTCTCGAGGATCTGCCCGGTTTGCCCGGCGATGGAGGATACTTTCTGCACGCCGAGGTTCTGATGTTCGATCACCCCGTTACGGGAGAGCAGATCAAGCTGGGGGCAGCTTTGCCACCACTTGAGGCTGGGCGGTTTTAGGCTCTCGCTAAGGCGCTAAGACGCAAAGAACGCATCCATGGGAACACGTTTACGAGGCGGGGTTACTGGGAGGGCTTTCGTGCTTTGGCGAGTTTGTTGGACCGTCGTCTTCCAGACCGTTGACGACACGGGTAATTCCGTGTTTGATTAGGGGCACGTGGAAATTGATCAGTAAGCCGAGCCGCTTGTCGGCTAAACGGAGATAAGTCAAGAGCTGCTTCTTGTGCACCGGGGCGATCGCTTCTACGGACTTAATCTCGACGATAACTTTGGCTTCAACGATCAGATCGGCCCGAAATCCGGGGTCGAGGCGGACACTCTCGTAAATTACCGGGATGGGGTGCTGGCGAACGGTCCGGAGGCCGCGACGAGTCAGTTCGTACGCCAAGACAACATCGTAAACAGATTCCAGCAGACCAGGGCCTAATGCGGTGTGGATTCGGAAAGCGGCGTCCACTATTTCCTTGGCTATCGCATTTTCGTTCATCTTGGCCCTTTGTGATAGGATCTCAAAATCGTTGGCTCTCGCCAAGGCGCTAAGACGCAAAGAGCGCACCGATTTGGGGTCCTGGCGTCTCGGGTCGTTGCGAGAGTCAATAACCGAGCGCCCTCCTAATTACACTGCAATCCCAAAATGGTTTGCTCTCGCTAAGGCGCTAAGACGCAAAGAGCGCACCGATTAGGGGTCCTGGCGTCTCGGGTCGTTGCGAGAGTCAATAACCGAGCGCCCTCCTAATTACACTGCAATCCCAAAATGGTTTGCTCTCGCTAAGGCGCTAAGACGCAAAGAGCGCACCGATTTGGGGCCCTGGCGTCTTCGGGT
>JADLDI010000104.1 GCA_020846745.1 Bryobacterales bacterium
AACACGTACCGAAGCCGGCATCGACAACCCCATCCCACGCGAGTGCGTTCTTTGCGCCTTAGCGTCTTAGCGAGACATTAATCCCAGAATCCCAGCACCACAGCCGGCCCAAGGCCAGGTGACCCATAGCCGCCCTTCGAATGCCTCTACTTCACCCCGCTCGGCGTCCACCGAACCACCGGCTTCCGCGCCGCCGTCACTTCATCCACCCTGCTCGTCCGTGTCATATGCGGAGCGGACTTCACCAGTTCCGGATTCTCGTCCACTTCCTTTGCGATCGATATCAGCGCGTCGATAAACAGGTCCAGCTCACGCTTGGGCTCCGTTTCCGTCGGCTCGATCATCAGCGCCCCATGCACAATCAGCGGGAAACTCACCGTATACGGGTGGAACCCGTAGTCGATCAGCCGTTTCGCGATATCGCCCGTCCGGACGCCCTGCGGCGCCTGCTTGTCGTCCGAAAACACGCACTCGTGCATGCACGGCGACTTATACGGCAACTCGTAGTACGGCTCCAGGTGCTTGCGGATGTAGTTCGCGTTCAGGATCGCGTCCATCGTCGCATTCCGCAATCCCGCACCGCCGTGCGCCAGGATATACGCCAGCGCCCGCACCAGCACCCCGAAATTCCCATAAAACGCCCGCACCTTGCCGATCGTCAACGGCAGGTCGTAGTTCCACACCAGCTCATCGCCGTTGCGGACCAGCCGCGGCGCGGGCAAGAACGGCTCCAACTCCTTCTTCACCGCCACCGGACCCGCACCCGGACCGCCGCCGCCATGTGGTGTCGAAAACGTCTTGTGCAGGTTCAGGTGCATCACGTCCACGCCGAAATCGCCCGGCCGCGCGATGCCCACCAGCGCGTTCATGTTCGCGCCGTCCATGTACACCAGCGCGCCGCGCGAATGCAGAATCCCGGCCGCCTTCACGATGTTCTCTTCGAACACGCCAACGGTATTCGGATTCGTGATCATCATGGCCGCGACATCTTCCGTCGCCATGCGTTCCAGCGCCGATAGATCGATCAAGCCGCGCTCAGTCGACGCGATATTTTCGACCGTGTAGCCGCACATCGCCGCCGTCGCCGGATTGGTCCCATGCGCGCTATCGGGCACCAGAATCTTCTTCCGCGCATTGCCTCGGGATTCAAGCAGCGCGCGCACCAGCATGATGCCGGTCCACTCGCCATGAGCGCCCGCCGCCGGCTGCAGCGTCACCGCATCCATCCCGGTGATCTCCATCAGTGCCGCCTCTAACGCCGCCACCACCTGCATCGCGCCCTGCGACAGCGCGTCCGGCTGATACGGATGGGCCCACGCCAAACCCTCCGTCCGCGCCACCGTTTCATTAATCCGCGGGTTGTACTTCATCGTGCACGACCCCAGTGGGTACAGCCCCAGGTCGATCGCGAAGTTATAGGTCGACAGCCGCGTGAAATGCCGGATCGTCTCCACTTCCGATACTTCCGGAAAGTGCTGGATCTCGTGCCGCACGTTCGCCTCGCCCAGCGCCTCGGCCGCATCCACCGCCGGCACGTCCAACTCCGGCAACTGATACGCCTTCTTGCCCGGCGACGAGATCTCAAACAGCAGCGATTCGTTCTGCGTGAGGTGCGGCCGGACCTTCTTCAATCCTGTCTTCATTGGTATCGCCAGTGTCTCGGTCGTCATCCGTTCAGTACCTCCGCAACAACGTCCATATCGGCGCGCTTCGACATCTCTGTGGCGCACAACAGCAGTCCGTCCGGAAGCTCCGGATAGAACCGCCGTAAATCCAATCCGCCGACAATCTTGCGCTTGAGCAACTGCTGGTTCACCGCCGCCGGATCGGCCGTCGACACCACAAACTCGTTGAAGTACGGCGCCGTAAACCGCCGCTTCACCTGATTGCCCAGATAATGCGCTTTCGCCAGGTTCTGCTCCGCCAACTCGCGCAAACCCTGCTTGCCGTACACCGTCATGAACACCGTTGCCGTCAGCGCGATCAGCGCCTGGTTGGTGCAGATGTTCGACGTCGCCTTCTCGCGGCGGATATGCTGCTCGCGTGTCGACAGCGTCAGGCAGAATGCCCGATTGCCGTCGGCATCCTTCGTCTGGCCCACCAACCGGCCCGGCAACTGCCGGATGAACTTCTCCTTCGTCGCAATCACGCCCGCGAACGGACCCCCATACGACGGCGATATCGCGAACGACTGCAATTCGCCGCAAACGATATCGGCAGCCGTCGGCGGAGCAACCAGTCCCAACGACACCGCTTCGGAAAACGCCACCACCAGCAGCGCGCCATGCCGGTGCGCTAAATCGGCCAGCGCCTTTACCTCTTCAATCGCCCCGAAGAAGTTCGGGCTCTGCACGATCACCGCCGCCGTCTTGTCCGAAAGCTTCGAAGCCAAATCGTCCAGATTCGACGTGCCGCTACCCAGGTCGAACCGGAACTCTTCCACCGGCATCCGGTCGTTCAACGCGTTCGTTTGCAGCACCGCGCGATACTCCGGATGCACGGCACGGCTCACCAGAATCTTGTCGCGGCCCGTGATCCGCATCGCCATCAGCGCTGCCTCGGGCACGGCAGTGGACCCGTCATACATCGACGCATTCGCCACTTCCATACCCGTCAACTGGCAGATCATCGTTTGGAACTCGAAAATCGTCGTCAGCGTCCCTTGCGAAATCTCCGCCTGGTACGGCGTATACGACGTGAGGAACTCGCCCCGCGATGCCACCACATCGCACATCACCGGGCGATAATGCCGGTACACGCCCGCGCCCAGAAACGACGGCCAGGTCGAAGCCGTTTGCTCCCCGAGCGACTTGAAGTACTCGACGATTTCATACTCCGACTTGCCCGGCGCCAGGTCGAGCGGTCGGTTCAGCCGCGCTTCCGCCGGAAGCTGGGCAAATAGATCTTCTAACGACGCGACACCAATCGCGTCGAGCATCTCGCGACGCTCGATATCAGACTTTGGAAGATAACGCATTGATTCCTTCGAACAGCCTCCGGAGCTAGTGTTCCGCCTCGCCTAATTGCAAACCACCACCTGCCCCCGCCCGTGTGGGGCGAACGTCTTCGTTCGGTTTGGCCCTACGATGCCTGTCGCCCTTTAGCGGAAACCAAATCCCGGGACACCTTTCTAGGCAGCCCCTAAATACGCTTGATAATCGGCCGGCGACATCAGCCCCTTTATCTCTTCCGGAGCCGCCAGCTTCACCTTGATCAGCCACGCGTCGCCATGTGGATCTTCATTCAGCTTCTCCGGATTGGTGGCCAGCAATTCGTTGATCGCCACCACTTCTCCGGTCACAGGAGAATAGATGTCCGACACGGCCTTCACCGATTCAACTGAGCCGAACGATTTGCCTTGCGCCACCGGTGTCCCCACCTTCGGCAAATCGACGTATACGATATCGCCAAGTTCGTTCTGGGCGTGATGAGTGATGCCGATCGTGCCGGTATCGCCTTCCACCGAAACCCACTCGTGCTCTTTTGTGTAATTGAAATTCTCGGGGTACATGGGTTAGCTTTTCGCTCTCTTATAGAAAGGTGTTGGGACGGTGACCGCTTCCACTTGCTGTCCGCGCACCACCACGTGGATCTGGCGGCCAATGTGGGCGTGTGCCGTGGGCAGGTAGCACAGGCCGATGTTCTTGCCAAGCGTTGGCGAAGGGCTGCCGGAGGTCACCCATCCGGCCTGCGATCCATCAATATATACTTCGTAACCGTCGCGCGCAATCCCGCGGCCCACCATCTCGAACCCGCATAACTTGCGGCTCACGCCATGGCGCACCTGCTCTTCGCACCGCGGCTTGCCGTTGAAATCCTTCGTCATATCGACATTGCGCGGGTAGAGTCCCGCCTCGATCGGCGTGATCGACGCGTCGATTTCATGCCCGTACAGCGCCATCCCGGCTTCCAGCCGCAGCGTGTTCCGCGCACCCAATCCGCACGGCTTTATCCCGAACTCCTCGCCCGCTTCCATCACACGCGTCCACATCGCTTCCGCCTCGTCCGGCGCGACAAACAACTCGAAACAGTCTTCCCCCGTATACCCGGTGCGGGCGATGCGCGCGGGCACCCCGGAAACATCGCCGTCCGCGAAGCGGTAATACCGGATCGTCGCCAGGTCCGTCGTCGTCAGCTTCTGCACCGTCGCCGCCGCCTTCGGACCCTGCACCGCCAACTGCGCATACCGCTCGCTGGCGAAATCCACCGTGCAATCCCACCCGTGCGCCTCGTGCAATGCCCGGATGTGCTCGTAGTCCTTTTCCTGGTTCGATGCGTTCACACACAAAAAATAACGGTCGTCCGCGACCTTGTACACCAGAATGTCATCCACAAACCCGCCGTGATCGTATAGCAAACCGCCATACTGCGCCTGCCCCAGCGCCATCTTCGAAACAGCGCTCGTCGACGCGAAATTCACCAGGTCGAACGCCTGCTTGCCACACACTTCGATCTCGCCCATGTGCGACACATCGAACAGTCCGACAGACTTCCGGACCGCATGGTGCTCATCGATAATCCCCGAGTACTGCACCGGCATGTCCCAGCCGCCGAAATCGATCATCCGGCCGCCGAGCGCACGATGCACCGCATTGAGAGGAGTGGCTTTTAGGGCCGCGGGTGTGGCCATGAAACTGTCAATCTAGCACACGCGGCTGTGGAAAACCGTATTTCCGATAGCTATAGACTAGTCCCTATGCCGCGCTACCTCATCGTCCTCGTACTCGCGGGTTTACTCGCCTGCGGAAACCGTGCCGATCGGTCCGAACAGTCCCGCCGCGAAGACGATTTCCGCAAACTCCTCCACGGCGCAACCCTCAACGGCCGCTTCTCTTCCACCAATTCCGACCGCATCTCCGCCGACAAGTACACCATCTCCTCCGTCTCCAAACTAGCCGGCGACCTCTGGACCATCAACACCCGTATCCAATACGGCGATCACGACGTCACCGTCCCCGTACCCGTCCACGTCGCCTGGGCCGCCGACACCCCCGTCCTGTCCCTAACCAACGCCGGCATCCCCGGCCTCGGCGCCTTTACCGCCCGCGTTCTCTTCTACGGCGACCAGTACGCCGGCACCTGGTCCAGCAACAAAGGTCACGGCGGCCACCTCTTCGGCAAACTCGACCGCGCCCGCTAAACCAATAGCCCGCTGAATGCGATTTAGCACCGCGCCCCGGGTCCGGTAAACCACTGCAAACACGCACTGCTCCGGAAACAGAACCGCAACCGTAAGTACCTACATGGTCAGATTCTGACGTTTCGTGGCAGAAAACTCGAGTTAACCCAGCTCTGCCGCAATGTTGGCAGGCATTTGGCTGTACTCCGAAATTAACTCCAACTTGTTTCCAAC
>JADLDI010000105.1 GCA_020846745.1 Bryobacterales bacterium
GAACGGGGCCTCAAACGCCGGCCCCTTTCCCCGCCCCCTTTCCCCGCTCCATTACCGTCCGGACCTACTATAAGCCCGTGGTCCTTTTTTTCTCAGTCCCGTCAGGGCGCGGGCCCAATCTCTCCCTCAGACTCGCCATCCGAAGACATCCTCACCCGCTCCTCACCAAACCCGGCTCGCCGCCCCCAGCCATCACCAATCTCCAGCAATTACAACACTTTGCGAAACGAACTCCAGCCCGGCCTCAGGCGTTTTCGACCGTGATCGTTCCTTTGAGATAAGGCGCTACCTGGCCCGAAATCAGGATCCGGTCCCCCACATTCTCAACCCGCAACTCGCCGCCGCGCGGTGAGATCTGCCGGGCAGTCATGGTCTTCTTATTCAGCCGCTGCGACCAGTACGGGGTGAGCGTACAGTGGGCCGAACCGGTCACCGGATCCTCGTCAATGCCCGCGCCGGGAGCGAAAAATCGCGAAACGAAGTCGACCTCCGCTTCCGCCGAGCGCGCCGTCACGATAACGCCGAACCGGTCCAGTGTCCGCAATGCCTCCATGTTGGGCTGAAGAGTGCGGATGTCTTGTTCGGAAGGGTACACGACCAGGTAGAAGTCCTTCACGCCGAGAATCTCAAGGGGCTGGGTGCCCAGGCCTTCGATGAGGCGGGCCGGCGGATCGACACGATCGGCCGGTAAGCTGGGGAAGTTGAGCGTGAGTCGGCCCTCCGCGCCACGCGTGACGATAAGTTCGCCGGAGCGGGAATCGAAGACGATACGATTACCGGCGACCCCGCGGTATTCAGAAAGGACGTACGCGGCGGCCAGCGTGGCATGCCCGCACAGGTCGATCTCAATGGCGGGGGTGAACCAGCGCAGGCCGAAGCGGTCGCCTTCGGGGACGACGAAAGCCGTCTCGGCGAGGTTGTTTTCCATGGCAATGGCCTGCATCGTCTGCGCAGGCAGCCAGAATTCAAGAGGACACACCGCCGCGGGGTTGCCTCCGAACTGGCGCGAGGTGAAGGCATCCACCTGATATATCGGAACTTCCATGGTTTTACCAGTGTACGCGAAGCCTGAAAACAGGACTCGATTGTCCGACACGTAACCTTTAACAACGATTTCGTATCCTTTAGGATGGTATAGGAACGGACGCCCCTTTGAGTGGAAAATCAGGCGGCTTGCTGCTGTTACTGGCGGCCGCGAGCTTCGCACAAACAGATCTTTCTTTAAAACAGGCAATGGAGCAGGCGGTGCAAGCGCACCCGCTGCTGCAGGGGTCGGAAAGCCGAATCGCGGTAGCCCGTGGGCTGCGCACCCAGGCCGGATTGCCGCCCAACCCGAAGCTGATCCTGCAATCGGAAAACACGCGACCGTACGGGAACCCGTCCTTTGTGTACTGGCGGGACACGGACAATTTCGCGTACCTCCAGAACACCTTTGAGACCTACGGGAAAAGGCAGCGGCGGGTCGAGACAGCGGACGAAATGCTGAAACGAACCCAATTGGAGCAGGAACTGCTGCGAAAGCAAGTCATCGGGCGGGTGGCGGTGGCTTACTGGCACGCGGCGGGGGCGGCGCGGGCGCAACGGCTATTGTCAGATAACCAAGCCACCTTCCAACAAGTGGTCGAGTATCACGAGATCCGCGTCAGGGAAGGCGCGATGGCCGAGGCGGACCTGATCCGCGTGCGGTTGGAAGCACAGCGCATGGCGATTGCGGTGAACCAGGCAATGCTCGATTCGGAACGCACGCGCATCCACCTGCAGCGCGAGATGGCCCGGCTCGAATTTACGCCGGTCCGGCTGACGGATACCGTGGAAGGCGCGGCGGATATCACTCTACAAGGCAACGTGCAACAGGCGCTGGAGCAGCGGACCGAAGCAAAGATCGCACGGGCGGCCATGAGCGTCACCCACGCGAACTACCGGTTGCAGCAGGCCAACGGAAAGCCGAACGTGGATGTGTTGTTCGGATTGAAGCGTACCGGCGGTATGGACACCATGCTTGGCGGCCTCCAGATGGACTTGCCATTTGCGAACCGCAATCAGGGAAACATCGCGGCGGCCCAGGCGGACATACGGGTCTCGGAGACGGCGCTCGCTGCAACTGAAGCGCTGATCCGCGCGGAAGTGCAGGCGGCAACCACGGAGGTGGAGATTCGGCGCCGAGAGATCCTGAATTTCTACCAACCGCTGCTCGAGCGAGCCGGAGAAACCTACCGGATTGCCGAAGCGGCGTATCGCGAAGGGGGGACCGACCTGTTGCGGCTCCTGGACGCGCAGCGTGTACGGACCGAGGCACAGATTTCCCATGTGCGGGCATTGACGGACTTGCGGCTAAGCCAGACGAACCTGGCCATCGCCCTGGGAGTGGAACCATGAAGTGGCTTTTGGTTTGTGCCCTGTTTGGAATAGTGGCGTGCGGTTCCGGCAAAAAGGCTGAGACGGTGCCGGCTGAGACCGTGCAGGCAGAGGCCGCCAAGCCGAAATCCGCCGCGGCGGAGCATTCCACCACGCGCGTCAGCTTGCCTGCGGAAGCACAGCGGAAATCGCAGGTGCAGACCGTGACAGTAGCCGCCGGCAACGTGGCCGAAGCGCTTCATGCCACCGGGCGGATCACGCTCAACGAGAACCAGACGTGGCATGTCGGGGCGATCACCGAAGGAAGGGTGTTGAAGCTGGCGGTGAATGTCGGCGACCGCGTAGCCAAAGACGACGTGCTGGCTCGCATGCACTCGCACGATGTGCATGAGGCGCGGGCGATGTACCAGCGGTCGCTGTCGGAATTCGGCCGCGCGAAAACGAACGAGAACCAGGCGTTGCGTGTGCGCGACCGCGCCAGGCGTTTGTATAACCTCAAAGCCGCATCGCTTGAGCAGTTGGAGCATGCGGAAACCGAACTCAAGAACATGCAAACGGCGGTGTTCCAGGCGCAGGTTGAAGTGGACCGCACGAAAACCCACCTGATCGACTTTTTGGGGATCAAGCTGGAAGAGCCCGATCATCACGAAGCCGGCCAGCATCACGACGACGATGCGGATCTGATCCCGGTAAAGGCCCCGGCGGGAGGAATCATTATCGACCGGCATGTAACCACCGGGACAGTGGTGCAACCGGGTGGCGAGATGTTCACGATCAGCGACTTGAAGACTTTGTGGATGCTGGCGGCGGTGCCCGAGGAACATTACGCCCGGTTACGGGTGGGGATGGCGGTGCGAGTGAGCGTGCAGGCGCATCCGGGGCAGGGCTTTCGCGGACGCATCACCAAGCTGGGCGAGCAACTCGACCCCGCCACCCGAACGATTCAGGCACGAATCGAGCTTCCAAACCCCACCGGGCTGCTGAAGCCGGAGATGTATGCGGACGCCGAGTTGGAACTGCCCGGAACGCGGAGGGCGATCTATATTCCCGAGCACGCGATTCAGGAAGTAAAGGGGAACGCGACCGTATTCGTGCGGCGCGGCCCGGCGGAGTTTGAAGCAGTGGCCGTGGAAACAGGCCAATCGGCGAACGGCAAGGTCGAGATCCGGAGCGGGTTGAACACCGGCGACGAAGTGGTGGAGAAGGGCGCGTTCGTACTGAAGTCGCAGTTACTCAAGAGTTCGCTGGCGGAAGAGTAGATGCTCACCCATCTGATCGATTTCCACCTGAAACACCGCTGGATGGTGTTACTGGGCCTGTCGGGCATTATCGTGTTCGGGTTATATGCGCTGTCGCAGATCCCGATCGACGCCTTTCCGGACCTGACGAATAACCAGGTCACGATCATCACGGAATGCCCCGCGATGGGGCCGTCGGAAGTGGAAGCGCTGGTGACCTATCCGATCGAAACAGCCCTCATGGGGCTGCCGCGGACGCAAGGGAACCGCTCGGTGTCGAAGCTCGGGCTTTCGATGGTGACCGTGATCTTCGATGACGACGTCAACACCTACTTCGCGCGGCAACTCATCAACGAACGGCTGCAGGAAGTGCGCAGCCGCATCCCGGAGAACGTGAAACCGCAATTAGGCCCCGTTGCGACCGCGTTTGGCGAAGTCTATCAGTACACGCTGCAGGGTCCGCTGTCGGCGATGGAGTTGAAGACCCTGCACGAGTGGACCATCAAAAACCAACTGCGAACCGTGCGCGGCGTGAATGAGATCAACACGTGGGGCGGCGAAACACGGCAGTACCAGATTGTGCTCGACCCGACGGCCCTGCGGCGCTACAACCTGAGCCTGCGCCAGGTGTTTGAGCGCGTTCGTGACAACAACGAGAACTTCGGCGGCGGTTTTATTGAGCACGGCTCGGAACAGTACAACGTGCGCGGCTTGGGCCGTGTGCGCGATATCGGCGACCTGGAGCGGATCGTCGTCCTCGCCCGGCAGGGGACGCCGGTATTGCTGAAAGATGTGGCGCAGGTTCGCTTGGGTCCATTGCCGAGGCAGGGTGCGGTTTCGCGCGACGGCAAGGGCGAGACCGTTTCGGGCATGGCGATCATGCTGAAAGGCGAAAACGGCAAACGCGTGATCGAGCGGCTGAAAGAGCGGCTGGCGTCGCTCCGATTGCCCGACGGCGTGAAGATCGTGCCCTTCTACGACCAGTCGGAAGTCATCGATGCCACCATCCACACGGTTCGCAACAACCTGTTGGAGGGCGGAGTTCTCGTCGTCGTGGTGCTGTTCCTGTTCTTGGGCAACGCCCGGGCGGCGCTCATTGTGGCGGCGGTGATTCCGCTATCGATGCTGATCGGGTTCGTGGGTATGCGCGTCTTTGGCGTGTCGGCGAATCTGATGTCGATGGGCGCCATCGATTTCGGGATGATCGTCGATGGCGCGATCGTGATGATGGAAAACTCGATGCGGCGGCTGCAGTTGCCCGCCTATGACCAGAAGTTCGACCCGCTTTCGCGAATCCGCCAGGCGGCCCACGAAGTAGCGCGGCCGATCTTGTTCGGCGTGGCGATCATCATATCCGTGTATCTGCCGATTTTCCTGCTGGAAGGGCTGGAAGGACGCATGTTTCAGCCCATGGCGGTGACCGTGTGTTCGGCGCTGCTCGGTTCGTTGTTTCTGGCGTTGTTCGTGGTGCCCACCGCGGCGGGCGTAATGCTCAACAAGAAGATGAAAGAGCATCACGAGCACTGGTTCGAGGTGCTGCGCGGGGCCTATATGCGAACGCTCAACGTGGTGATCCGCCATCGCGTGGTGACCTTAACCGCCGCCTTGGCGGTGATCTCCGTGGCCATCGGATCGCTGTGGTTTATCGGCAGCGAGTTCATGCCACGGCTCGATGAGGGGTCCATCCTGATCACGACAAAGAAGCTGCCAGGCATTTCCCTCACCGAATCGGTCGAGATCTCCACCGAAGTGGAAAAGATCGTCAAACAGTTTCCGGAGATAAAGAGCGTAGTGACCAAGCTTGGCCGGCCGGACTTGGCTACCGAAGCGATGGGCATCTATGAAGCGGACGTCTACTTGATGCTGAGTCCTCACGAACTTTGGCGCTTCAAAACGAAAGAGGAACTGATTGATGCCTTAGACAAGGCACTCGAAGCGGTTCCGGGCGTGGCCTTTAACTTCACCCAGCCCATGGCGATGCGGCTCGACGAAACCGTGTCGGGCGTCAAGGCGGACCTGGCCGTAAAGATCTTCGGCGAGGATATGCGCGTGCTGGAACAGCAAGGCGAACGCGCGCTCAGAATCCTGTCGAGCGTGCGTGGAGCGCAGGACGTGCAGATGGAAATCCTGTCGGGCGTGGCGGAAATGACAGTGGAAGCGGACCGGGCAGCGCTGGCGCGCTACGGACTGAATATCTCCGATGTTCGCGATGTGCTCGAAACCGTTGTAAGCGGCACTCACGTGTCGACGCTGATCGATGGGCAGCGGCGGTTCGACATCGTGCTGCGGCTGCCCGATTCCTATCGCCAGGAGCTGGATAAGATTCGCCAGTTGCTCATGATCGCCCCGGGCGGCGAAGCGGTCACGTTGGGCCAGGTGGCGAAAGTGTCGGTGAAGCGTGGTCCGGAAGCGGTGAATCGCGAGGCCGGCCAGCGCCGCATCGTGGTCCAGTCGAACGTGCGCGGCCGCGATTTGGGCAGTTTCGTGGCGGATGTGCAGGACCGCTTCAATAAGGAACTGCGCCTGCCGGCAGGCTACTGGATCGACTATGGCGGCCAGTTCGAAAACCAGGAGCGCGCCACAAAGCGCCTGCTGCTCGTGATTCCGGTGACTTTCCTGATCATCTTCGGAATCCTGTTCGCAACCTTTGATTCGGTGCCGCAGGCGTTCCTGATCATCCTCAATGTGCCCTTCGCGCTCGTCGGCGGTATCGCGGCGTTGTGGGTGCGGCAGTTGAACCTGAATTTGTCCGCTTCCGTTGGCTTTATCGCGTTGTTCGGTGTGGCGGTGTTAAATGGAATTGTGCTGGTTAGTGCGGTGAACCGGCTTCGCGAGGACGGTATGCCTATGTCGCTCGCGGTCATTGAAGGCGCCGGACAGCGCCTGCGGCCGGTGCTGATGACGGCGATGGTGGCGAGCTTAGGCTTTATCCCGATGGCCCTGTCGCGGTCGGCTGGAGCCGAAGTGCAACGGCCGTTGGCGACGGTGGTCATCGGTGGATTGATCACCTCAACCGTGTTGACCCTGTTCATCCTGCCGGTGCTGTATCCGTGGTTTTCCCGGCGTGACGTGCCGCTACCCGAGCCCGCGACTTCGCGCATCTAGTGATCCGAAATGAGCAAGTGGAATCCGGGTCTTTATGAAGGAAGCCACTCCTTCGTGTGGGAGTACGGCCGAGGCACCCTGGATTGGCTCGCCGTGCGTCCGGGCGAGAGAATCCTCGATATTGGCTGCGGAACGGGCCAGTTGACGGCGGAGATCGCGGCCGCCGGCGCGAAGGTGATCGGCGTCGACCTGTCATCCCAGATGATCGATCAGGCGCGGTGGAACTACCCGGGGCTGGAATTCGAAGTGGCCGACGTCCGGCATTTGCCGTTCAACGGCGAGTTCGATGCCGTGTTCTCAAACGCTGCGCTGCATTGGGTTTGCGAAGCGGAGCGGGCCGCGGCCTCAATCGCGAGGGCGCTCCGGCGCGGCGGAAGGTTTGTCGCGGAGTTCGGCGGCCACGGCAATATCGGCGCGTTGATGACTGTCGTGTATGAGGCGCTAAACGAGTTGGGCGTCGACGATCCGGCCAGCCGCAACCCATGGTACTTCCCACGGCTGGGCGAATACTGCGCGCTGCTCGAACAAAACGGATTGGAAGTGCGGCAAGCCGTGCTGTTCCCGCGGCCCACCGCGCTCGAAGGCGGGCGCACCGCGCTCGACCGCTGGTTCGCCATGTTCGGGCAAAGCTTCACCGCCGACATGACGGAAGAGACCCGCACCGAGTTCCTGCGCAAAGTGGAAGCGCGGGCGGCCAATATCCTGTTGCAGGACGATACGTGGACCGTCGATTACCGGCGCCTCCGGGTGCTGGCAATCAAACAGTAGGGGGTATAGACGCGGGCGCCCTCTAATGCTCAGCTTCCATGCTAACTGGGCATTTCGGCCAGAAGCTTGCGCATGTGGTCGAACGACTGGATCATGCCAGGCACCGGATTATCGGCATTGATTTCGTACTCGAGCATACAGCCGCCACGGAAGTTCATCTTCTTCAGGGTGGCGAAGATTTCTTTCATCGGCATAGCGCCTTCACCCACGGCCACCTGGGCGGCTTTGTCCTTCAGATCCTTCAGGTCTTTGACGTGTAGATCGAAAAGGCGCTTGCCCGCGAGCCGGATCGATTCGACCACATCGCGGCCGGTGCGCGCGGTGTGGCCGATGTCGACGCAGAGTCCCATGCGGGGATCCCGGCCTTTAATGGCTTCAAGGACGCTTTGCGGGTCGGGGAAGAACTTGTCTTCCGGACCGTGGTTATGGATGGCAACGCGGATGTTGTACTCCTTCACCATCTTCTCGACCGCCGGAATCGTCGCCTGCGAAGGGGCGCAAACGATCATCGGCATGCCGGCGCCCTTCGCGTAATCGAACATGGCGCGGATTTTGGCTTCGTCGCCTTTCAGGTCGATATTGCCGCCGGACATAATCTTGAGGCCCGCGGCTTCGAACTCCTTGCGGCCGGAGGCAAGCTCTTCAGGCGTCGAGTTGTAGCGTAGGTGGTACTCCTTGACCGAGACATGCGTCACGCCCATTTTCTTGATTGCCGCGATCGCATCGCTACGGGACAGCTTGCGCAGCGAGTAGGTGGCTACGCCCAAATGGAAGGGCACGTTAGCCGATTTGGCGAACAACGGAGCGGCCGCCACGGCCGAGGCGAGGAACGAGCGTCGAGTGGATTGCATGGGTTCTGTCTTGTAGTGTACTGCGGCGGTACCCTCAGTACAGCCGCACGCCGCGCGGTCCGGGCGGGCGCTGCAAATGGATCGCGTCCACAAAGCGGACCTTATTGGTGCTCCGCGTCATCACCAGTGATTGTGTGCGTGAGCCGTCGCCGAAGAAGCGGACGCCTTGGAGCAGCGCGCCCTGCGTAACGCCGCAAGCGGCGAAGATGATCTTCTTACCGGGAGCGAGGTCGCGGGCCGTGTAGATGCGCTTGGAATCGCGGATGCCCATACTCTGGACGCGCTCTTCAAGTTCGGGCGTGTTGACGACGAGGCGGGCGAGCATTTCGCCGTGCAAGCAGCGTAGCGCGGCCGCCGTGATCACGCCTTCGGGCGCGCCGCCCGACCCGAACACGGCATCCACACCCACGCCGCGGATCGCGGCAGCGATACCGGCCGAAAGGTCGCCATCGTTGATGAGGCGGATGCGTGCGCCGGCCGTGCGGATTTTGTTGATCAGTTCTTCATGACGAGGACGGTCGAGCACAACGATGGTCAGGTCCCCGACCTCCCGTTCCAAACAGGCGGCGATGATGCGTAGGTTCTCTTCTACCGGTGCGTCGAGGTCCAGTGCGCCGCGGCACGCCGGACCCGCGATGATCTTGTCCATGTAGCAATCGGGCGCGTGCAGCAGGCCGCCGGGTTCCGAGGCGGCCAGCACGGCAATGGAATTGGACGCTCCCGTGGCGCAGAGGTTGGTGCCTTCGAGAGGGTCTACTGCAATGTCCACCTTCGGATAGGACACGCCGTCAGGAGGGGGCGCGCCGACCTGCTCGCCGATGTAAAGCATCGGCGCCTTGTCGCGTTCGCCTTCGCCGATGACGATGGTGCCGTCGATGGGGACTCGTTCGAAGGTGCGGCGCATCGCCTGCACCGCCACCTGGTCCGACTTGGGTGAGTCGCCCTGGCCCATCGTGCGGGCCGCGGCAATGGCGGCTTCTTCCACGACGCGGACGAATTCAAGCGCGAGGTCCTGTTCGATGTCGAGATCGAGGGATCGCGAGGTGATATCGAGAGTTGTATCCGACATGGCTCCTCGCCTGATAGTACACGGCTTAGAGTGTCGTGAACAGCACTTGTTTACGTTTTTTGTCGAGGTTGGCGTTTATGCCAATCGGTTTTCGACTGGTATTCGCGTCCCAAAGCCAACAGCGTGTTCTCCGTGAACGCGCGACCCACCAACTGAATAGCGACAGGCAGATCGTTCGCAAACCCGCAGGGCAGGCACAGGGCCGGGAGTCCGGCGAGGTTAGAGGCCGAAATCAGGTCCTGCATGCCGGGCTTGGCGGTGGATGGACGTGGCGCATCGAGTGCCTGGGTAATCGGCGGCGCCACCGTGGGACGTCCCGGCGAGATCAGGACATCGACTTTGGTGAAGAGATCGTTCAAAGCCGCTTGAATCAGCCGCCGGATGCGCATGGCCTTCAGGTAGTCCTTGGCGAGAATGTCCTGGGTAGCCTTGAGTCCGGCGATCTGGCGGGCATCGGCTAGTTTGTCTACCTCACCCGAAGTGATGATGTCTTCGAAGATTGCGCCCGCTTCCGAGTTGAGGATGGTTCGAGTGACCGGGACATAGGGAAAATCGGGTAGAGCCGTTTCGACGACTTTGGCCCCGGATCCGCGGATTGCCTCAAGGGCGGCTTCGAAGACGGGCTTTACGTCGGCATCAGGCCAATCGTCGAAATCCGACGGGGCAAAGCCGATGGTCAAGTCTTTGAATGGCCGGACAAACTGGGGCGCGTAGTAGAAGCTCTTACCGGCTGAGCCGGGGTCCTGACCGTCTTTGCCGGCGATCGCCTGCAGAATAAGCCCGCAATCTTCGGCGGATCGTGCCAGCGGACCGATCTTGTCAAGCGTCCAGGAAAGCGCCATGGCGCCGGCGCGGGAAACGTAGCCATACGTCGGGCGCAGCCCCGTAACGCCGCAATAAGAAGCCGGCGTGAGGATGGAGCCGACCGTTTCGGAGCCGAGCGCGAAAGCGACAAGTCCCGCGGCAACGGCAGCGCCGGAACCGGAAGAAGAGCCGCCCGCCCAACGGTTGCGGTCCCATGGATTCAGGGCAGGTCCGGTGAGCGAAGCGGAGGCATAGCGATACGTGCCGCCGCCGGCCAGTTCGATCATGGCGAGTTTGCCGATGCAAATGCCGCCCGTTTTCTCAAGCTTCTGGATCACCGTGGCGTCCCCATCGAACTTCTGTTGGGCGAACGGCGCGGCGCCCCAAGTGGTGGGGTAGCCGGCAACGGCCAGCAGGTCTTTCGCTCCGTAGGGGATGCCCTGAAGAGGACCACGGGTGCGGCCGCGCTTAAGGTCCCAATCGACGCGTTTGGCCTGCTCAATCGCTGGTTTACGGAGCGAAAGAGAAAGCGCGTTGAGTTGCGGGGCCTGCTGTTCAAGGCGGTCGAGGAAGGCTCGCGTAAGCTCCTCGGACGAGAACTCGCGGGCCACCAGGCGCTTATTCAGTTCCGGAATCGGCGCGAAAAAGATGCTGTCGGGGAAAGAAAAGGCCATGGCGTCAGGCTTCGAAACGGAACGCGGGTTCTACGGATCGGTCGAGCTTGAAAGCGGCCAGCGCTTTGCGATGGCTGTCGTTCAATTGGCGGGCTTGCGCCACCGGGTCCGCTTTCTCAACGTCATCGTTCCGCCGGGTTTGCGCAAGCGCCGGAACCGAAGCGGCGGCGGTAAGCGAGACGGTCCATTGGCGGCGGGTGAGCTTCTTGCTCATGTCGTCTTCATTATAGGGACCGCATTGAAACCGCGGGTGTGGCCACGGCGCGATGAAGGCCGGGCCGGCGGGGCTGTGTTGACAGCAACCAACGATTTTTGTTGCCTCAACGGGCGATTAGGTGTATTAGTACGGTAATCGGCCAAATTGCTGTCGGGCGGCTGAAAACCGAACTTCAAACCTTCAGCCGCCCGCCACTCGCCGTAGAACTGCGAAGGGAACTGCTTATGACCCGTCTTCCCGTCCGAGCCGTTTTGCTGCTGCTGGCGATTTCCGCGGCGGCGCCTGCCCAAACCACGTTTGCCACCATCACCGGAACAGTTACGGATTCGACTGCGGCCGTAATGCCGGATGTCACGGTGACAGCACGCAATGTCGCGACCGGCGTACAAACCACGGCGACATCGAACCAGGAGGGTGTGTTTACCGTTCCTAATCTTCGGGAAGGAGTTTACCTCGTACGTGCGTCTAAAACGGGCTTCCAGGAGTTCGTTGTCCAGGACGTGAACCTGGTTGGCCGAGACTACCGGCGGATCGATGTCGTGCTGCAGGTGGGCGCCGTCGACACCGCCGTGGAGGTGAAGGGCGGCGCAACGCTGATCGAAACGGAAACGGCACGGATTTCAGACACGCGAGATGTGGCTCAATTGCGCGACATGCCGCTGAACTCGCGCGCTGTGTGGGCGCATTTGTCGCTCGCTCCGAATGTGTTGCAAGCCTCGTCCGGTTCCACAATCCGCTTTGCCGGCAGCCGCACCAACCAGGCGCATTGGAGCCTCGACGGCACCACAATGAGCGATGGCGTGACGGAAACGCAGATCGGGCCGCTCGCCAACTACGTCGAATCCTTTCAAGAGGTGCGCATCGATTCGTCGAGCAATACTGCGGAATTCGGCACCTTGGGGCAAGTCACGATCGTCACCAAGGGCGGCACCAACAACTTCCGGGGCAGCCTCTTCGACTATTACTCCACGCCTTGGTTCCGCGCCCGCAACCCGTTTGCCCCGGCGCGGGCGACCGGCATCTCGCATCTGCCCGGGGGCAGCGCCGGAGGTCCGGTGTACATGCCGAAGATCTACGACGGGCGCAACAAGACCTTCGTGTTCGGCTCGTTCGAATCGTTCGCAGGCAGCGTGACCACGCGCCTCTTCAATCCCAACGTGCCGCTGACCCCGTGGCGGTCGGGCGACTTCTCCGGCTTACCCACCCCGGTCCTCGACCCGACAACGCGCCAGCCATTCCCCGGCAACATCGTCCCGGCCAACCGCATCAACGCGACCGCGAAAGCCCTACAGGAACGGTTCTACCCTCAGCCCAACCGGCCCACCACGGGGCTGGCGCCAAACCAGAACTTCGTCGACAACCTGACCCTCGCCGCCATGAAACAGAACTACTACATGATCCGCGGCGACCATCGTTTTTCCGACAAAGATTCCGTCATGGGCCGCTACACGTTCCAGGATTTCAAGAGCGACGACTTCATGAGCGCCTTGCCCACAATTGCCCCGGGCTTTGCCACGCGCAAGAATCACGCGGTCACCCTGTCTGAGACGCACATGTTCACCCCCACTTTTTTGAACGAGATCCGCTACGGGCTGGCGACGAACAATCTGCCGATCTTCCCATCGATCAACGGCCCTGCGTTCGTAAGTGAGTTCGGTTTGCGTGGTTTGGCGCCGGATTTGCCGGACATGCCCGGCGTCCTCAACGTAAACTTCGCCGGCGTTGGCATCACCGGCATTAGTCAGGGCACGTCCCGAAGCCCCGGAGCGGCCAATTACCTGCACAATATTCAGGATCACGTCAGCATGTTCCGGGGGCGGCATAACATGAAGATGGGCGTCAACTTCACACACATCAAGGCAGAGAACTATGCGACGGACCTTAACACCTATGGCAACCTCACGTTCTCCAATCGCTTCACCGGCCACCCTTACGCCGATTTCCTGGTCGGCCTTCCTACCACTGCGGCTCGTTCGTTTCCCCCGGTGCTGGTCGCCCGGACGCGCCCGCAGTTCGACTTCTTCTTTACCGACGATTTTAAAGTCACCCCCAGGCTCACCATCAATTATGGAGTTCGCTATGAGCTGCACCCCGGCTGGCGGGAACAAAACGGCCGGCTCTCGATGTTCGACGTCGGCAGCGGAAGCATCGTCGTGCAGGACGGATCGTTGAATAAGGTCAGCCCGGTTTTCCCGCGCAACTACGTGCCCATCGTGGAGGCGAGTTCGCTCGGCCTGCCCGGTAACACTCTGCTCCGCACAGACCGGAATAACATTGCGCCCCGCCTGGGTATTGCCTATCGCCCGTTCAGCAACCGTACGGTTATCCGCGCCGGTGTCGGAATCTACTATGACGTTGTGCCGCGGGAACCGGCGTTGGGCAGCGTCCCGTTCGTGCTCAATGAGCAACCGTTTGACAACCCGCTGGCGAATCCCGCCGTTACTCTGCCCACCGTGTTTCCCAGCGCGGGCGCGGCCGGCCCTTCCTCGGTATCGCTGCCCAACGCCATCAATCCGAACCTGGTCATGCCGTACAGCATGCAGTACAGCCTCACGCTTGAACATTCGCGATGGGACACGGGTTTCCGAGCCTCCTATATCGGCACCAATACACGCCAGGGCGACTATGTGTATAACTACAACTCGCCGGTTCCGGACGGGCGTCTGTTCATCGACAAGCCGCGGCCTTTCCCCCAGTATCCGGCCATTAACTACTTCACCAATGGGGCCGGGCATCAGTTCCATAGCCTGACCCTCGAAGTGGAGCGCCGTATGGCGCGCGGGCTGCAATTTCAAAGCTCGTGGGTCTGGGCTCGCGATATTGGAGACCTGGAACGCGGCCAAGCTCTCGAAAACCCGTTCGACCGCCGGCGCGAAGTCAGCGTCTCACCCGACATCCCCACGCATCGTTTCACCACAAACGTAATCTACGAGCTTCCGTTTGGCAAAGGACGTCCATTCCTTTCGAGCGGAAACCGCGTGGTGAACGCGATGGCGGGCGGTTGGGACATTAGCGCGATCTACAGCTTCTACTCCGGGCAGTTTCTGACGCCGCTCTGGGCCGGGCCCGATCCGACCGGCACCGCTTTCACGGCCGGCGCTTCGCGCCCGGTCGTCACCATCCGCCCGGACCATCTGCGCGACGCCAATCTGCCGTCGAGCGATCGCACCGTAAACCGCTGGTTCGACACCGCGGCCTTCGGCGCACCCCCGGTTGGCCGCTTCGGCAACGCCGCCAAAGGTGTCATCAAAGGGCCGCACGTGAATATCTGGCACGTCGGTCTTTTCAAAACCTTCCGGATCACTGAAAAGTTCCGGCTACGCTGGGAGTTGACTGCCACCAACTTCTTCAACCACCCGAACTATAACAACCCGGGTACTACCATCACGGCTCCGGGTTCCTTGGGAGTAATCAGCGGAGTAGGCGGTGTCAATGGAGCCTCGACCGGCGACCAGCCCGGTGCCCGGGCCTTCCGCGCGGGCCTGCGAGCAGACTGGTGATGGCGCCCGCTAGAATCGTTCCGCGATGACAACCGTCAGCTTTACCACCTCGGGAGCCTTGGGCAAATCGGCTCTGCGGCAGGCGAATGAACGGCTGGTGTTGAACGCAATCCGCCGCGAACCCGGCATCTCACGGGCCGCCATTGCACGGGCGACCGGGTTGGCCAGGACCTCGGTCACCTTCGTCGTCAACCGCCTGCTGCAGGACGGTCTGGTCCTCGAAGAAAAGGTGGACAGCAGTCCGGCGCCCACCGCCGGGCGCCCGCCCACGTCGCTTCATCTTGAGCCGCGGGCAAAGCTCGCCGTTGGCGTACAGGTCCGGCCGGAAGCGTCGCGCGCCGTGTTGGCCGATCTTACAGGCGCCATGGTGGCGGAGCGCGATATCGCCTGGGACGCAAACCCCACAACCTATCTCGACCGGTTGGAGAACGCCGTCCGCCTGGTAACGGAGGGGTATCCGCCTGGTCAAATCCTCGGCATAGGCATCTCGCTTCCCGGCACTATCGATAAGGTGGCCGGACGCGTCATTGGCGCGGAAGGTCTCGGCTGGTTCAATGTGCCGGCCGGCGACATGCTGCGGCCTCGGTTGTCCTGGCCTGTGTATTTCGAAAACGACGCCAACCTCGCCGCCCTTGCCGAACAATGGTTTTTGCCGGCCCACGCCGAAGCGCTGCGCTACTTCGTTTATGTGCAAGGGATTGGCGGGTTGGGAACCGGCGTCGTCGTGGACGGGCGCATTCTGCATGGGGCTGCCTCGGCAGGAACGGAATTTGGCCACGTCATGCTCGACCCTTATGGACGCCCGTGCCGCTGCGGCAATCGCGGCTGTTGGGAGCAATACGCTTCCGATGCGGCACTGGTTCGCGCCTACGCCGCCGTAGGCGGAGCCACAGTCGAGCCGCACGACGCGATGGATGTGGTGCGCCTGGCTCGCGGCGGCGATGGCCTCGCGCTGCACGCTGTGCGCGATACCGCTTCGTTCCTGGCCTTGGGTCTGGTCAACCTCGTGGTTGCCCTCAATCCGCAGGCCATTGTCTTAGGCGAGCCCTTCCGCTCGGCATGGGATCTGATGAAAGACGTGGTGGAACAGGAACTTCACCGCCGCCTTCCCGTCTACAGCGTCACCAATCTGCGGCTGTTGCCCGCCCGCGAGGGTGCCAACGCCTCCTTACTCGGCGCGGCCGCGATCGTGCTGGCTAGCTACTTCACCAGTTTCGACGCCGCCAAAACGGACTCCCTCCCCGGCGAAGTTGTGCTGGAGACCGCGGGATGACCCGCCTGGCGTGCTGTTTACTGGCGAGCATCGGTGCCCTCGCCGGGCAGAATAACAATTCGATGAGCGGTCCCGCCGAGTATGAGGCCCTGCAGGCGCACTTCGAGCGTGTCATCGAAGCGCGACAGCAGCGCCTGTTCGGAGCTGCCAATTCCGCCGCCGCCTGGCAATCGCGCAAACCGCAGATTCGGGCGGCCCTCGAACGGATGCTGTGGCATGGCTTGCAATTGCCCGAGACCCCGCCCCGCGTCACCATCACCCACCGTGTCGAGCATGCCGCCTATACCATCGAGAACATCGTCCTCGAATCGGCGCCGCAACTCTACTCGACATCCAACCTCTATTTGCCGCGTACCGGTTCCAAGCCGTATCCTGTCATCCTTTATCAATGCGGACACGCGAACAAGCACTACTACAAGAGGCACGGCGCCTGGTTCGCTCAGCAGGGAATCGCCGTCCTTGTCTTAGACAATATCGAAATGGGCGAGGCGGAATTCACCCATCACGGCGTCTACTCGAACGCCTGGTTTCACTGGTATAGCCGCGGATTTTCGCCGCTTGCGGTGGAACTGCTGAATGCGCGCCGCGCGCTTGATTACCTCGTAACCAGGCCGGACTTGGATTCGAAACGGATCGGGGCCACCGGACGCTCCGGCGGCGGCATGGCTACCTTCTTTCTGGCGGCGCTCGACGAACGCGTCCGCGCGTCTGCTCCGGTCTCCGGCACCTTGTCGACCGAGGGATGGGTGAAGCAGCGTTTGTCGTTCGCTCACTGCGATTGTCAGTACCCGGTCAACCGCTACGGACTGCTCTACAGCGAAATCGGCGCGTTAATCGCTCCACGCCCTCATTTGCAGGCGAACGCGGAGAGTGACCCCGGCTTCCCGATGAACGCTTTCCGCGATCTCATCGCGAAGATGGGCATAGTGTACCGCTTGTACAACGCCACCGGCGCTCTGGAAACGGCAACCGCGCCGGGCGGCCACCAGGACATCGAGGCGGTCCGCCTACCGGTTTATTCCTTCTTTCTGCGCGAGTTGCTCGGCCGATCGTTGCCTGTTACGTCCGAAGGCGTCATTGATGAGCCATCGGACGAACAGCTTGTCTGCCATCGCTCCGGGCTGCCGGCTGATGACCGCCTCTCGCGGATCGACGAATCGTTGCTGCCGGAGCCTGCCGCCCCCAGTAGTGCCAAAGCGCTCGCCGATACGCTGCGCAAAGAAGTATTCGCCTATTTCCCGCAAACCGGGGCGCCGCTCGATCCGGTTTGGAGCCGGTCCGAGACGGCCCAGGGCCGCACCACCCGGCGCGTCAGCTTCACGGGGCTTGAAGGGCTCCGGGTGAAAGCCGTCTTCTCACTGCCCGCCGGGCCCTCTGCCCCCGCGGCGTTGCCGGCCCTGCTGGTGGCGGACCATCGCCGGGGCATCCCCGTTTGGGGCAACGAGCAGCCGTTGGAGCGTAACCAATGGGGGGAACGCGCGGTGTTGCTGGTCGAAACGCTCGATCGCGGCAGCCGCGCTCTGGAGCGCAACCTTCGCAGTTACTCCGATAACGACGCCTTGCATCACATGAAACGGCAGGCAATGATTGCGGGCGCCACCATCGAGTCCATCCAGGTCTATGAGTTGCTTCGTGCCCTATCGCTGCTGCGATCGCAACCTGAAGTGGATGTGGCGCGGTTGGCCATCACCGGCTCGGGCGAAATGGGTGTCAACGCCCTTTACGTCGCCATGCTCGATGGCGCTGTCGAGCGCATTATTCTGCATTCGCCCACCGCTTCGCACCGCAGTGGACCGCACTACTTGGGAGTTCTTCGTTTCACCGACATTCCACAAACCATCGGCCTCCTCGGGTCAAAGGTGCGGGTCTACGGCGAACCGCCGCACGGTATCGCCAGTGGATGCGCATCCCTACTCGAATGCCTGCAGTAACTGCCCGTTCTCCCCGATATCCGTCTGGCCCCGTGTCACGGGTCCGGTAAACCATGGCAAAGACGCACCGCTCCGGAAACAGAACCTCAACCGTAAGTACCTACATGGTCAGATTCTGACGTTTCGTGGCAGAAAACTCGAGTTAACCCAGCTCTGCCGCAATGTTGGCAGGCATTTGGCTGTACTCCGAAATTAACTCCAACTTGTTTCCAAC
>JADLDI010000106.1 GCA_020846745.1 Bryobacterales bacterium
CGTCCCTTCAAATGGACCTTCACGCGCAACGATCTGCACGCCCTTCTGGCAAAGATCAACGCCAAACGTTTAGCCTTGGCGGCCTGACTCAAAATACGTCACCGTAATTCTGAATCAGACGACTAAGCCAACGATCAATATAGTGTGAGCGTCGGTGACTTCATACAACCGACCGCGGTCCCGGAACCCGGGAGTCTGTCTTTGCTGGTGTTTCCGATTACCGCCGCCATCTGGCTTGGTGCGCGCCGCTCGAAGGTGCGCTAGCTGTCGCGGTATGAAGGGAGACGACATGAACCCGAATGCCAACATCCGTACGATGGACGCGCCCCCGCTCGACAAGCCGTGGAAGTTTGGTTCGATTGTTTCCACCGCGGTCGCCATGAGTGCTGCGGTGGCGCACTTAATGGAACTGCCGGCGAAGATGAAGTACGAGCGGGAACTGTACGTCCGCTTGCACCGAACTCTTTATCCCACATACGGCAAGATTGCAGGTTTCGAGATTGGAAGGGCGAGGCTCACACCTAAGCGCCCATAATGCCTCCGCCGGGCGGCATTTTCTGCGCAGTAACCGCATTCTGCGCAGCACCGATTGTAGTGCAGTCGATGCTGCTGTCGACCAGCACGATTTCGTTCCCAGCCCGCCTTGTCTAGCATTTGCCGATTGCAGGGAACTACCCACCGGTCGGCGGCTTCCGGTAGTGGGACTTGAAGGATGGTCGAAAATCCGGAGACTCAGGTCCGCACGGTCTCGCCGCGGACGGCTGCCTCGATTCCGGCCACGTCGATCTTGCCCATTTTGAGCATCGCACCGAAGGCGCGCTTGGCCACATCGCCGCCCCTCGCCATCGCCTCTGTCAGCACCCGTGGCGTGATCTGCCATGACAGACCCCATTTGTCCTTGCACCAGCCGCACGCGCTTTCCGCGCCGCCGTTACCGACGATCGCGTTCCAATAACGGTCGGTCTCGGCCTGGCCGTCGGTGGCGATCTGAAAGGAGAACGCCTCACTGTGCTTGAAACGATCACCGCCATTGAGGCCCAGGCACGGCACGCCGAACACCGTGAACTCGACCGTCAAGACGTCGCCCGCCTTTCCGCCTGGATAATCGGATGGCGCCTTGTGCACGGCGCCCACCTGACTGTCGGGGAAGGTTTGGGCGTAAAAGCGCGCCGCTTCTTCCGCGTCATGGTTGTACCACAGGCAGATCGTATTCTTCTTCATCGTTGCACTCCTTGCTCTCTTCTCCGATCGTGACGCACGCCGGGTTCCAGATGCCGTACCTTCGGCAACGTCTCGTTCTTACTACTTGAATCGAATTGGCAGGCGTGTTGCTTGCTCATCGGGTGTGGCGAACACCGCGACTTGATCCGGGAATTGACGTGAATGGCGGCAACGATATCGGCTTGACTGGGCGACACCACACACGAACCTGGCCGAACAGCACTCGGAGCTCGCTATCGAATTGATGGGGCTCCCTACCGGATCCGAGCCACCACATCCAAAAGGAGGCATTTGTGAATCGGTTATCAATTCTGTGGGCGTTTCTTTTGTGCTCGCCGGCATCGAGCACCGTGGCGCTGGCTCAGTTCCAGCCAGGATCGACAGTTACGTTCAAGACGAAAGATTCACGGCTATGCATTGGCGTAGACGGAGCAAGCGTGGAAGACAATAAGCGCATTGGACATTTTCCGTGTGGCGACGACAAGGCGCCCAACCAGCGCTGGCGAGTCGAAAGGCGCGGCGACGGATTCCAATTCCGCAACGTCAAGAGCCATAAGTGCTTCGGTGTAGACAACGCCAGCACTAACCCCAACGTCGACATCCTGCAGTTTCCATGTGACGGCTCGGCCAACCAGACATGGAAACCGCGTGGCAAAGACAACATCTGGGTACTCCACAACGCGAAGAGCGATCTCTGTCTTGGGGTTCCTCATGCGCAACTGATGGCGCAACAGATGGAATGCAATGTCCCTGGGACGACTCAAGAATGGCGTCTCGTAACCAGGTGAAACAGGGGGCGAAGAGGAGGCTCGAAGACAAGCACCCACTGCTGCCTTAGCGCGAATGGCATCGCAGTGGTTGTCAATTATCTGGAGGGCTCGTCCGCTGTTTGGCAATGAACGCGCAAGCAGATCCGAAGGAGGTCTGTGCGTTGCTTACCACTCTTGCCTGCGTCCTTATCGCCATGGCCGCGGCCGGGACGTGGGACGCGGCTCGGATGCACCAACGAAGTTCAGTGGCGAGGGCTGCCCTCGTTTCGGCTGTGGAGTGGTTTGGTGAACTAGGTACGTTTGCAGCTCGAGTTCTGCGTTCGGGCGCCCTCCCACCGTACGAATTCCGCGAACTGATCCGTCAATGCGACGCAATCGGATCCAAATCGCTGCCGCTGGTCTGTCTGGCCGGGGCGGCAACGGGCGTCGTGTTGTCGCTCGAAACGCACGACAGCCTGGTTCGCTTCGGCGCCAAAGCGTTTCTGCCCGCCGTCATCGTCTTTTCCATCCTCAAAGAGAGTGGCCCCATAATCGCGGGCCTGGTTCTCAGCGGCCGAGTTGGGGCGGGCATCGGCGCGGAACTCGGATCCATGAAAGTCACCGAGCAGATCGATGCCATGGAAGCTTCCGCGGTGGACCCGTACAAGTACCTGGCAGCTACCCGAATACTCGCGTGCATTCTGATGTTGCCTTTGCTGACCGTTGCCACCGACTTCTGCGGCATCTTCATGGGTTGGGTCGCAAATACGATGACGGAGCCGATTTCACTCCGGCTCTTTTTCGAGAACGGGTTCAAGAACGTCACCTTCGGCGATTTCATTCCCTCCGCGCTCAAGACGGCGGTGTTTGGGTTCATTATCGGCCTGATCGGATCTTTCCAGGGCATGCGAACGAAAGGAGGAACGGAAGGCGTCGGACAATCCGTCACGAGCACGGTCGTGCTCTGCTCGATGTTCGTCATTCTGGCGGATGTACTCCTCGTTCGCTTAATCCTGGCGCTCTTCCGGGCTCCCTAAACGATGGCTGAACAGGCAAATGAGAGGCTGGTGGAGGTTCGAGACGTACGTAAGGCGTTTGGCGACCAGAAGGTGTTGGATGGCATCAGCCTGGAGCTTGAAACCGGCGAGACAATCTCCGTTCTCGGCCGGAGTGGGACCGGGAAAAGTGTGCTTTTGAAGATCATGATCGGCCTTCAGCAGCCGGATTCCGGTTCGGTCATGATGTTGGGCCAGGAAATCGGCAAGCTAGACCCGCGACAACTGGCCGAGGTCCGCAAGAACATCGGTTTTCTGTTTCAACATTCCGCTCTGTACGATTCCATGACAATCCTGGAAAACGTTGAATTCCCGATCGCCCGGCACACGGAGCGTTCGGAGGAGGACAGAAAGGCGCGTGCTCGCGAGCTGCTAAAGAGCGTTGGAATGGAAGATGCGGGAGACAAGCTGCCGTCCCAGGTATCCGGGGGAATGCAGAAGCGCGTCGGTCTCGCGCGGGCGCTCGCACTGGATCCTAAAATCGTTCTCTTCGACGAGCCAACGGCAGGTCTGGATCCGATAACGGCGGGTGAGATCGCCGACCTTATCGTCGATCTCAAGAAAACTCGCAAGATGGCCGCCGTGGTCGTTACTCACGACCTGAGGACTGCGAAACGCTTCTCTGACCGCATGATTCTGATCGAAGGAGGGACAATCAGAGCGGAAGGCCGGTTAGACGATCTGAAAGCAAACAAAGACGAGTTTGTGAATCGATTCGTGCGGGGCGCTGAGTAGGGGCATTGGATGTCGAAAAGCTTTCGGTTAGGCCTGTTTATCATCGTGACGCTGGCCATATTTGGCTTCGGTGTCTTCTGGATCGGCAGCAAACAGTTCCTGTTTCAATCCACGTACCGGCTTCAGGCGGAGTTCCAGAACGTGGCGGGCTTGATGGATGGCGCAGTCGTCCGCGTCGGTGGAATTCACGAGGGAACCGTGAAGCGAATCGACTTGCCACCGCGGCCGGATCAAAAGGTCCGTGTGGTCATGGACCTCCGGAGCAATACTCGCGCCGTGGTCAAGAAGGACTCCATGGCGGCCATCAAATCGGAGGGATTGGTCGGAGACAAGTATGTCGAAATATCGTTCGGTTCAAACGACTCGCCGACCGTGAACAACGGCGACATTGTCCAGAGCGAGCCACCTCTTGACGTCGCGGATCTCGTAAAGAAGGCCAATCAACTTCTCGACTCGGCGGGCGGCGCTATGGAGGAAATGGGCGCCGCTGTGTCGAATCTGAAAGCGATCAGCTCGAAAATCAATCGCGGCTCGGGCTCCGTTGGCGCACTCGTTAACGATCGCACCCTATACAACAATGTCACCGCCGGCGTAACCGCTTTTCAAGAGGATATGGAGGCGCTCAAGCACAACTTTCTCTTGCGCGGGTTTTTCAAAAAGCGCGGATATGAGAGCGAGGCCGACCTGACGAAAGACGCCATCGAGAAACTTCCGACCGCTTCGCCTGCCAAGCGATTCACTTACGATGCCGAGAAGCTGTTCGACAAACCCGACACAGCAAAGCTGAAGAAGGCCAAAGCTCTCAATGCAGCCGGCCGGTATTTGGAAACCGCCCCGTTCGGGCTCGCGGTCGTCGCCGTCTCCAGCGATATGAAAGGCGATGCAGATAAAGACCGCGCGCTCACGCAGGCGCGTGCGATGGTCATTCGCGACTATCTCGTAGAGAACTTCAAATTGGATGACGCCAAAGTGAAGACGATCGGGCTGGGCAAATCGCCGGACGTGGATGAGGGAAGCCGGGTAGACCTGATCGTGTACGGGCCTGCAGTGACACCTTCACGATCCGTAGGGCAGGCAAACAGGCCGGCCGGCCCGAAGAGCAACCAGCATGATTGAGGGCAGCATGACAACTTCTGTGTCGCGCCCACCTAGAACGAGCGCGAGCACTCTGCATGGTCAAACGGTTCAAAAGGCGCGCTGCGAACCACGTTCTTGCTGAACTGGTCGTGTATGGTGGCGTGCAGCATCGCCGTGTTGTGCTTCACGGGCTTGGGACCGGCCGTCGAAATAACTGAAGCTGGTGAACTGTTCGTTGGTAATGCGCTCGGCATCGGCGAGCGTATAAACGCGGGTGTAAGCGGCGCGGACCTTGTCGTCGACGATGTCGTCTGGCTTTACGTCGAACAGGATGTGCTGGTTCATCAGTTCGAGCGCGAGTTTGTGGAACGGCGCCATCGATTCGTGCGAGTATATAGCAAGTTCCCGAGGCGTGCGACAGGTGAACCGACACACCGAAGCACCGGTGGACAGGAGCATCGCATCTTTTCTGTTGAGTTGAGCGGGTAGGCAGGTTAGCATAGAAGAACCCTACTTAGGAACACCCCATGATGATTACGACGCCATCGTTCAGCACTCTCACGGATCGATCGACCGTTGAGATGAATCCTGTCGTCGTCACTGTACGGGCGATGTTCAGCTAAGTTCATCTCTTCCGCGTATCTAATAAGTCCCCTAAACATTGATCCGGCGAGTCTAACTCGCGGTTAGATTAGTTCTTCTTTTGGCGCAAGGAGGCGCTGCCCTATGGCACAACAGGCCATACTGCAGAAACGTACCCGTCCGGGTATTTGGCAAACAATCAAAGAAGCGGTTGGCGGAACCCAACAGGACTTCACTGAAGGGTCGATCAGCCGCGCGGTGTTTCTGCTGGCGACACCAATGGTGCTCGAGATGTTAATGGAATCGCTATTCGCGATCGTCAACGTCTTCTGGGTGACACGGCTGGGTTCCGATGCGATCGCGACGGTTGGATTAACGGAGTCGATGCTAACTCTGGTGTTGTCCGTCGCCATTGGCGTGAGTATGTCGACCACCGCGATGGTGGCGCGCAGAATCGGGGAGAAAGATCCGCAAGGCGCGGCTACGGCAGCAGTCCAGTCGATCTGGCTCGGCATCGTGTTGGCCTTGGTGATGGGAATACCGGGCGCGCTGCTGGCACGCCAGTTACTGGGCGCCAGGGGGGCCTCGCCGTCTGGTGCAAGGACAAGTGGGGTCTGTCGTGGCAGATCGCGCCACGGCTTCTGACCGAGGCAATGGCCAAGGGCGGTGATGTAGCCAAGCGCGCATTCGCCGCGATGATGGAGATGCGCAAGATCGACGTTGCCAAGATTGAGAAAGCGGTCCGGGGCGAGGCCGTGCGGACTTGATAGACTACGCACTCATCGCGCGCCGAACCAAAACGGCGATCGGTACGCCAATCCCAACGACGTGGACTGCGATGGTCATCCGATCCATAAGGGATCGGGCGACCCGCGGCTTGTTGCGGATAGCGGGATAACGATCCAGTTCATAAAGAAGTAGAGCGCGCCTCCGTATAAAGCACCGAACACGACAGGGTGGGAGTGCAGTGCGGGCAACCGCTTCGCTGCCTCATAGTAGGCGAACGCCATTGAAATCGCAATGAAGACGTGCAGCAGCAAACCAAGGATGGCGGTTCGCCAACCGCCTTTGAAACTGGACTCGCCGAGTAGTCCGGCAGCGACGGACTGAAGAATCCTGGTCGCCGGCAGATTCGCCTTAATCGCCCAAAAAGCGATGGCGTAGGCCATATCGATGGCGCCCGCGACCACGCCGCCGATGAGAACGAGCCGCCATTTTGGGGTAGTCGTCATTCAGGTGCTTCACTGCCAATATAACCTCTCGTCGGCAACGTTAAGGTCGAGCGCTAGTCGAATCCTTAAGATCGCGGAGAAGCGCCTGCGCCAATAGCGTGGCGATCGGCACCACGTGCAAAGTGGGCCAGGGCGACTGAATTTCAATACTGTCGGTCACGTAAACGGCTCTGATATTCGGCTCGTCAAGGCGTTCGCGAGCGCCCTCCAGAAGCAGACCATAGGCGCTTTGGCGTTGCTTGTGAAGAACAATTACCGGAGCGCGAAGCAAGTGGGCGCAGTGGGTCGCCATTCCGATGCGCCCGGCGTGCGGAGAAACCACCACGGTTCCTTGCCGCAGGGCGCCCAAGGCGGTATGCACGCAAGGAACAGCCGT
This sequence comes from Bryobacterales bacterium, assembly GCA_020846745.1. Taxonomy (GTDB): domain Bacteria; phylum Acidobacteriota; class Terriglobia; order Bryobacterales; family Bryobacteraceae; genus JADLDI01. The sequence continues at coordinate 7,028 of JADLDI010000106.1, forward strand.
GGTGTTTATCCACGGGAATTCGAAAAACCCTTCAATTTGATGAACGTGCAGGTCTACTGAAACATAGTCGCCCGCGCGCGCTGGGATCCTATTTATGACTCCCGGCTCATGCCGAAGCCCCTCAACGGCGCCCGAAAGAACTAGAAAACCCTCCGTATCGCCGTGGGTGTGCATCGGGACAAAACTGCCACGTGGAATCGTGCCCTTCACCACGCAGAAGTCACTACTATCGTCATCCGGCGAGGTCAGATACTCGATCGTGGGACCGAAGAGTTCAAGCACTACGCCGGTGGTGGGACTCTTTTCCAGGCTCAAAGTATATGCCCTTTTGCTCCGACCGGCTCACTCCGGTCTACACCTGTTTACCAGCCTTCAGCCTCTCAACCTCTCCGTCGGTCAGGGGAGGGCCGGTTATCTTCATGCGCCGATTGCACTTTCGGGCTAACGTCAATTCCATTCATAGCGGCTGTCGGCTTTAGCCCTTCCGAAATGTCTGTCTCGTGAAACGGCCCGGGTCAGCGCGGACTCTACCATGCGGAGATCCTTGCATTGCCGCAACGGTCCTGAACTGGAGAGCATCTTGCCGTCCACATCGTCAGTACAACCTCCATCCACCCCTCCAGCGCTCGATCCTCAACCATCACCTCCACCCGATGTACGCGGGGCAAGAGTTCTGATCACCGGCAGCGAAGGGCTCATCGGACGCGCCGTCGCGGAGGCGTGCGTTCCATCGGCAACGGTCATAGGTCTGGATCTCGAGAGAAAGCCCGGCGGACCTGGAGGCGTGCATTTCGTTCCTTGCGATCTGACGAGCGATGATTCGGTCGAACGGGCGCTCGACCAAATTCGTGGCCGCCACGGTCGACAGATCGATAGCGTGATCCACCTGGCGGGCCACTACGATTTTTCCGGAGAGCCGAGCCACCTTTACCGCGATCTCACCGTGGAGGGCACGCGCCGTCTCCTGCAGGGGCTGCGATCTTTCGATGTAGGCCAGTTTCAGTTTTCGAGCACGCACATCGTCATGAAACCGTCCGAACACGGCGAGCCTGTGACGGAGCAATCAGAAATTGACCCCGCCTGGGCGTACCCGAAATCCAAGGTGGAAGCCGAGCGCGTGATCGCGGCGGAGCACGGGCCCATTCCAGTCGTCATTCTGCGCATCGCTGGCGTCTACGATGAGAACTGCCACGCAGTGCCTCTTGCGCAACAAATCGACCGCATCTTCACCAAGAAGTTGGAGAGCTACGTATTTCCGGGGGACGCAAGCCATGGGCAAGCCTTCGTCCATCTCGACGACCTGGTGGATGTCGTACTTCGCGCGATCGCACGACGGCGCGAGCTTGGGGCCTACGAGGTGTTCTTGGTCGCTGAACCAGAGCTGGAAAGTTACGAGGAGCTCCAGGATCAACTCGGCGAGTTGATTCATGGAGAGGAGTGGCCCACGTCGCATCCCGAAAGTGTTGGCCAAGGCCGGGGCCTGGGTGGAAGAGAAGCTGGCATCGGACGAGGAGGAAAAGCCGTTCATCAAGCCTTGGATGATCGACTTGGCCGATGATCACTATCCGATCGACATCACGCATTCGAAAGAGAAACTGGGCTGGGAACCGCAACATCGTCTGCGGCACACGCTTTCGCGGATCATCGGAAAGCTGAAGCGAGATCCCAAGACGTGGTACGAGATCAACGGACTTCCGGCTCCCGAATCCATCGAACGCACCGAACAGCACGGTGAGGTTTCGCCGGCGCGATGACACTCGATCTGAACGCTCCGGCGCCGCCCTGGGACTACAACCCGTCCTCCTGGCGACAGAGAGTCCCGCTGGCGCTTCTTGCCGTGGCAGCCTCCTTCGTTTCGCTCTATATGGCGCTCTACCAATGGCGGCTGATCGATGCGGTCTGGGACCCAGTTTTCGGAGCACAGACGCAGCACGTGTTGGATTCGGACGTCTCTGAACGCATGCGTCGCTGGATCGGCATTCCGGACGCCGCGCTGGGAGCCTTGGCCTATCTGAGCGACGCTGTCTTTGCGCTGGCGGGTTCAACGAGACGATGGCAGTTCCGGCCATGGCTGGTGGTTCTCTTTGGTCTCGACGTGATACCGCTTGGGATCGTGAGCATCGTGCTCGTGATCCTGCAGGGCACGGTCGTCGGAAGTTGGTGCTCTCTGTGTCTGGTTACGGCCGCCATCTCATTGGCGCTTATCCTCTTCTCTTATGACGAAGTTTGGTCGTCGCTGCTTTACCTGTGGAAGGTGTGGAAGAACACACGAGACCGCCGCCTGTTGTGGAACCTGTTCTGGGGGAATGCGCCGGCCGAATCGCAACGGGATGCTGTTCTGCACGCGTCGCTCGCAGTTTCGCCGATCTGAGGGAGCGGATTCACTATGTGGCCCCGTTATGTTGAGTTGCTGATCGGTTTGTGGATGGTAGTCGCCCCCTGGGCACTGCCGGGTGACCAAGGCGTCCCCCACCGCTCGGTTGATCTCGGAGCGGGAGTTTCGATTATCGCCTTTGCCGCATTGTCTTTTGGCCGGTTTCCCCGGGCGCACTACTTGTCAGCGCTTGCCGCAGCGTTACTGGGCGCATTCGGCTATCTCGCCGGCGATGGTTCCAGATCGCCCGCCGCGCAAAACGAGATTGTCATGGCCTTGTTGCTCTCGATGTTCTTCTTTCTCCCGAACAATGCGAGTGCACCGTCGCCAAGCTGGCGCTCTCTATCCGGCCAAGGCTAGTCGAAACAGTCGAGACCGAGCGACGAGAGCGCAGACGCTACGATGGCACGCTGCGCGGCGCCCGTGTCTCTCGGAAGCGCCACGTGATATACGCCGCAACCAACAGGTCGAAACTAATGCAGTTCACGGTATACCACTCCGGTGCGAAGGCCGCGCCTGGCCCGGCGAGGTGAAGCGCCACGTCCCAAACTGGGTGGAGCACCCACCCCGCTGCCAGCCACTCCGCATGGCCGTTCATACCCCTCCAGCCGAAGAGGCCGTAAACTGCCGCACCGAGCACTTCGATCGCGACCCAAGCCGTGGAACCTCCCACGGCAGCGTAGCCAGCGTACACAAGCGTGGCGACGACGAGCCCCACGGCGAATACCAGCCGCTCAGTCCGCCCTGTCAGCCGCGCAATTGCGATGAACACGGCCCCAAGGACGACGCCGACAAGAAGCCAAAGTACATTCTCCATGGGATTATCTCGGCTGAGGAACACCCATCGGGGGTTGTTCCGTCTCTTGTTCCACCTTGTTGCGCCGCGCCAATTCGGCTTCCGATGCGGGGCTGGATGCCAAGTCGCCGGTCTGGACCGCGCCGGCTCGCTTGTACATCGCGACGACAATGCCGTTCGGGCTCGTTCGCAAATGTATCAGCCGGAAAGCAGCCGGTTTTGCGCCGGAGCCGAATAGTTTTTTGCCCGGTCCCAACACCACTGGAAACGTGAGCAGTTTCATTTCATCAATCAGATCTTCGGCAAGCAGGGTTTGGATCAGATCGCTCGATCCTTGCGTGAGAAGTACGGGCCCTTCGGTCTGCTTCAGCCTCGCCACATCCTTTGCCGCATCGTGGAGCACCACTGAGCCCTTCCAATGCAGAGCATCGCGGGATCGGGTAGCGAAATATCTCGTGTTGTTGAAGCGCCTGGCGATCGAATCGTGCGGTTCGCCTTCAGCGTACGGCCAATGCGCCGCGAAGATATCGTAGGTGCGCCGGCCGAGCAGCAGGTCAAACGGCTGGCTGAACAAACTGTCCACCTCCTCGCCGAACACCGGATCGTCCGCCAGCGGAGCAAGCCAACCGCCGTACTTGAACCCTCCGCTCCGGTCTTCCATCGGACCACCGGGCGCTTGCATCACACCGTCCAGAGAAACGAACGCCGCCGTGATGGCCTTACGCATGAGTACCTCGGCTGATTTGCTTCCCGATCAGGAAGGGATCGCCGATCAACCAGCACCAACTGCCATCACTCTGCTGCTTGGCCACTTCGATCGCATACTGAGGGGAGTTCGGATGTGCGGGCCAAGTCCACCGCGTGTGCATCAGTGCGACTGTCTCGGCCACAATCACCTGCACAATCTCGTAGTTCACCAACGACCGCGTTTCCGCGAGTGGCTCGATTTCGTGGCGCAGTTCATGCTTGCCCTTCCTTTGCACACCGGACCGGTTGAGAAACACCACGTCCGGATCGTACAGGCTGAGCAACCCTTCCCCGTAACCTTGTGCCAGATATTCTTTGAACAAGCGGTAGATATCCTCGGGTGTTCTTGCCGGCACGCTATCTGTTCTCCGAGTCTGTATCGGGGGTTTCCTGAATCACCGACCACGCCAAGGCGGCAAGGGCGCCGGTGACCAGGACTGCGCGAGCCGCGTGAGTGTACTCCCACTGTTTCCGCCACGCTGTCCATTCTGGCGGAATGGCATCGAGATCCCAGGCAAGCATCGCCGAATTGGCCGGACGCACCAGCGTCCAGAACAGACCGTGAGCGGCGGCCAAGCATCCAGCCGCCGTCACAGTCGCGGCAAAGGCGGAAGGGCGGTGCCGCCGGGTCCATACGGCCAAAGCGCCTGTCGTTAGCACAGCAACAATCTCCGGAGTGCCTGCGATCCGGCCGAAATTCGGATACAGGGTCCGGTGCAGATCCACGTACAACCTTTTGTCGAAGCGCATCTTGGCGGGCATCTCCATCAAGTGCGCAAAGGCCGCGCTCATGGCCACTGCCGTGGACATCATAGAAGTGAGCCGCCACAACTGAATGGCCATGATTCCCCCCCGCTACTTCTGCGAGTGCAACCCAAATATGTTTCCCTCGGTATCGACGGCGAGTGCCATGAAACCGTACTGCCCGATCGAGGTCTTACCTTTGTGAACTCGGCCGCCGGCGGGAGCCACGCGGCTTGCTTCTTTTGCGCAGTCCTCGCAGCGGAAGTAGACGAGCGTGCCGCTGCCGCCCGCTTTGAAACCTTTCATCCGCGCCAATGCGCCACCAGCGCCTTCACCATTCTGAGTCATCGGGAAGGTCAACATTTCGAGGTCTGCGTCCGGTGACCGCATCTCTTCCAACTTCACGCCGAGTACCGATTCATAGAATGTTCGGGCGCGCTTCAAATCGTCGGCATAAATCTCAAACCATACCACCGGGTTCTTAGACATCGTTCTCTCCATAGGTGAATCGTAGCGTCGAGTCCCAACGACGGAACGGGGATCTGCTTTTAGACGGCTGAGCCGCCAGAAGCGCGTCTGCCTGCGAAACTGAGCGCGAGCGGAATGGTCGTTAGGCCACCGACTGCGATGAGCGCCCGGCCAGCAGCCCGCCGAGCGTCGGCCGTCAGCTTTCCTGAGATCAGAAGGCCAACCCCGATCCCGAGGGCAACTCGTGTACCGGCCATCAGAATGATGTCGGGGACTGTGAGCGGAATCCGTTGCATTGCCGCGCCCTCCTTTAAAAGCTAGACCCACGGAGCAGTCAAACTGTTTCGCGGTTAGCGCCGCCTTGGTCCTGTGCCATCCCGCGCAGGAACAGAGAGTGGAATTGGGTCGAACCGCTGCGTGCTTCTTGAAGAGCATGCGCCCGTCACGTCGCGAGATCCTGACATTGAGAGTACGGTTCGGGGTGGAAGCGGTCAGATGACGATTTGCAGCTCCTACTTGAAAAAAAGCGGGCCGTAGGCGTTACCTTAATCACCTTTGTTTACAATCGAATCGACACTCAATCTCCCAAGCTGGACGTCGCGGGTTCGAGTCCCGTCTCCCGCTCCATATTTTCAATGACTTACGAGGATTTCGCAAACCCTCCAAACCCTCCATTTAGACATTTGCGGTCCTAGACTCTACCTGTTTGGCACTCATCAGGTATGGTCGAGACCCTCCGATTACAATCGCGAGGCCTCGATTGAGCTTCAAGTTATTGATTCTTAGGAGCTTGAACCTGCGACGTCCAGCTTGATTCGCTGGCATTCTTTTTCAGGTAACCCCAATCTTGAACCAGGAGCCGTTTTACGTCGCTTGGGTGGCTGTCAGATTGGCTGAGTTCGAATCAGCGGATGCAGGGCGACATAGTCCAGCGATCCTACGCTCGATACTTGACTAGCGGTGTGTCGCGCTGGCGGGGATCCACTGTACATCCCGACGCCCTTGCCGACGACGACGCCGTACCTTCGGATTTTAGGGACGGGCAAGCGGTGGGCAAGAGTTAAGGGTACGCTGTTCACAATATGGAGCGCACTGCCTCCCAGACCGCGAGGGTGCTCGAAACGGATGTACAGCAGGTCAAGATCTGGGCATGGCTATTCAAGGACTATATGAGCACCGGGGCCAATCCTGGCAAGGGCCGGACGAGAACGTTTACTTATGCTGACGTGCTCGTCCTGCTCTACGTCGCGTTCTACTGGGAGGATGATCCCGATATAGAGGCCATTCGCATGGGCTTGAATGCCGATGACCATCTCGATGATCGGTTTCTCGAGTTGCTATACCAACACACGCCGATCTTGCAGGAGCCCCCAGAAGGTATTGACGAATCCTGGCGCCACGGCATCTTCCTGAACGCTGCAGGCGTGAACGAGTTTCTTGCCCTGGCCCACAGCTACAAACAAACAGCCGAGACATTGCTGGAATCGGCCCTCAAGAGCGGCGAACCGCGTGAATGGGGTTATCCCGTATTGTTCGCGTATCGGCACACATTGGAGCTTTACCTCAAGATCATCGGGGAGATAGAGGATGACACCCACAGCTTGAGCGCGTGTGTTCGCAAGGCCGAAAAGCGTCACGGCGAACGATTTCCGGAACAGATCAAAGGCTGGATTGAAGAGATGGACAGCATTGACCCAATCGGCACCGCGTTTCGTTACGCCGACGATCAAATGAAAACTTTAAGTTATGCCGAATGCTGGATTGATTTCGGCCAGCTCAAGTATGCCATGGGACTCGTATTCAGAATGTTGGATAAGGCAATCGTCCGCTCCGGTGCGAGTGGGCGTCCTCCTCGGCGCAAGGAGCGGTCGAGAGCGCCAAAGCGCAACGGGACGTGAGCTCCCTATTACCTACGGACTGCCTTGAAAATGGCTCGCGATTCGGAACATCTGCCGAAGCCAAGCGTTTCGGTTGCACCAAATCCAATCAGGTCGGAATCGCTGCCGCGCTCTACCCGTTCGACTGCAGAATCGGAGAGCACGGAACCCAGCCTGTGACGGGAGCCGCCGTGTATTGGCATCTCAATCTTGACCAGTGGCAGCAGAGCCTTCGGCAGATGGCCGACAACCAGCGTCAGAATCGGTTGGCTACAACGGAAACGCTCGCGGTCGCATGGCACACGATTGCCGAATGGGCCCTCCGCTTGCTGTCAGGAATACTGGCTGGTTTTGGTGCTGGCTACATCTCGCATGTCGCACTGGACTTCGGAACGCCCCGGTGCCTCCCATTGATGATGCTGAGAGGTCAATTGCGATGACCATTGATCAAGCGGAACTCGGACGTCGCCTGAAACAGGCGAGGGAGTCTTGCGGTTTGACGCAGGAAGATGTTGCACAGGAAATGGGAATGGTCCGCGCAACGATCGCTCAAATCGAGCTGGGCAACCGCTCGGTATCGGGCTTGGAGCTGGCCAAGTTGTCCTATCTGTATGCGCGCGCCATCCGGGAATTCCTGGAGGCGGCTTTCGACGAAGAGAGCCTGGCGTCAGTGCTTCTCCGTGCCGATGAAGACGCCGGGGATGGTGTGAGAGGAGCTCTTCGGGATTGTGTTGCGCTCGGCCATCAGCTCCGTGACCTGGAGCGGTTGTTGGATATCAGCCGGAGCACGAGCAGCGTTGCCGCGTATCCTTCGGTTGCCCTCGGCTCCAAATGGGATGCCATCCAGAGCGGCACTCAGGCTGCGCTCGAAGAGGTTGGGGTCCGCCCCCCTTGGGCGATTTGCCGGTGTTGCTTGAGGCGCAAGGTATTCGGACGGGGCTAATCGCAATGCCCGATGGAATCTCCGGCCTTATGATCAGCCACCCCAATGTGGGATTGTTTGTTGTGGTGAATCGCCGCCACCCGGCGGTTCGGCAGCGGTTCTCGTGGTGCCACGAATACGCCCATCTGTTGTTGGATCGAGCGCAGATGGGACATGTGAGCCGCGAATCGGAACGCGCTGACCTGCTGGAGGTCCGCGCCAATGTATTTGCAGCGAACTTCCTCATGCCGGAAGACGGCGTCCGGCAGTTCGTAGGAACTCTCGGGAAAGGCAGCGCAAGTCGGCTTCATGCGGACGTGTTCGACGGCAGCGGCGTAGTGCCCGTGGATAGCCGGACCGCAGGGGGCAGTCAAGACTTGCAGATCTACGATGTCGTTGAGTTCGATGGTCCGGCTTGGCCCCACCTCGATGGCTACATTTGGCCCCACCCAGTAACTACAGTTTGCCCCATTTTCCGTTCGAATTGGTTTTTGCCGCCCCGGCGGGAGTGGAGCCTGGCGA
>JADLDI010000107.1 GCA_020846745.1 Bryobacterales bacterium
GTCGCCAGGCTCCACTCCCGCCGGGGCGGCAAAAACCAATTCGAACGGAAAATGGGGCAAACTGTAGTTACTGGGTGGGGCCAAATGTAGCCATCGAGGTGGGGCCAAGCCGGACCATCGAACTCAGGTGCGCCCCCACCGCCGAGGCGCACCGCTGCAATGCCAGTTCAGTACCCGTAACAGCTCCTCATAGCATTCGTGGCAACCACTTTGCAGTACGCGTCGGAGTACCCCTGATAGCGGCAGGCGTTGTAGGACATTTGATATATGTACGAACATGTTGGAGGTGCCGCCGAAGCTCGTTGGGGAACCGTCGTGTAAGCCGTTCCAGCCATCAAGGCGAGTGCGGCAATCTTCAATGCTAGGCGTTTGGTAATCTTCACTTGAAATCTCCTGGTAAGTTCGATGCGAGTGCACCGTCACTCTGTAATGCGCATTCTGGCCACGCGTTTGCGACATCGGCGGAGAGAAGTTTTGTGTCAGTTCGTCACGGTCCGCTTGGCTTGCCGCGCCCCAATGGCTAACCGGGCCTCTGGACAAAGCCTGACTCGTTGTCGTTTCTCAGGTTTCCCAGTTCCGGAACCGCCAGTCAGGCGAATTGTTGGGCGTTACGCCGACAGCTTACCAGTTGCTGCCGTAGCTTGAAGTTGACTCCGCGGCGGTCGTCTATCCACGGCGGCCGGTTCAGGGGAAGCGACACGCCCGGGGGTCTAGCAGGCGCTTCAAGTGCGGTCCCAGCACGCGCCCGAGGCGCGCCTGCGATTATGCGCCCGCGGCGTGAGTGACGTCTGTATACAACCGGGCCCGCGCCCACTTCCAATCCCTATCGACGGTGCGCCGGTCCACCCCAAGGATTTCGGCTATCTCGGTATGAGTCAATCCCGCAAAGTATCTCATTTCTACGACCTGCGCAGCCCGCTCATCCGTCTCCGCGAGCCTTGTTAGCGCTTCGTCTAGCGCAAGTAGTTGGGCATCGTTTTCTGGGGCGGCGATGTCAATCTCATCTACTCTGACCATCTCCCCACCACGCTTTGCACTCTGAGTACGTCGCGCATGGTCTATCAGGATTCTGCGCATTGCCGTGGCTGCGATCGCGAAGAAATGGGACCTGTTCTCGAAACCATCCTTGAACTCATCCAACTTCAACCACGCTTCATGCACCAGTGCGGTAGGTGTAAGAGTATGCTCTCGACGCTCGTGCCTCATCTTGGCTGACGCGAGCCGCCGCAATTCCGTGTAGATCAGGTCCGCGACCTTCTGCTTTGCCTCAACGTGGCCCTCAGAGGCCTTGCGTAACAATACCGTCACTTCACCTGGATTTTCCATACGTTTCACTGCGTCGCAGTGAACATGAGCGTATCATAACTGCCCCAATGTAGGTTTAGTGAAAAGGAGGAAGGACTTGATGGTTAGCCTCTGTGCAGTAGGTTTGGAGTTGCGTGGCCGAATCGGCGCAGCGGGAATACGGTGCGATCGGGACGTATCGCGGCGAACCTCAGAACGGGGCGCGGTATCAGTCAGGGACTCAGCTCGTTTCACGAAGCACGGTAGTTCCTCGATGCCGGTGCGGTTTATCTCACCACCCCGGCGCGATTGAGCATTGGATCCATCGATCGCTTCCTTGCCGGTACACGAGCCAAGACAACGTCGCTGCAGCCGCGGTACATCGTGAAACTCTTGTCGATTTCGAAACCGGCCGAGGCGAACGCGCTGTGAAACTCCCCCAAATCGTGCAACCAGTATGTCTGGTGCTCCTGCATGTTTCGGATCTTTCTGTTTTCGGTGATTGCCGCCCGCGCGTCCCAGAGGACCTTCAGCATCGCCCGAAGGCCCTCGCGCCGCCGGGTTTCCCCTAGGATGTAGCGTGTCCAGTCTTTCACATCTACCGGACGGCCCGCATCGCACGCAAATAGGTGGCCGCCAGGTCTGAGCCAACGAAACATGTCATCAATCATGGATGTGGGACTCGGCAACGTGTAGAGATTGTGCACCGAGATGATCGCTGCAAATGTGTTCTCCTCAAACTGGATCGCCGTGGCGTCGGCGTGTACGATTCTGAGATTTTGGAGATGGAAGTGTTCCTTCTTCTTCGAGGCGACCGCACACATACCGGCGCTCGAATCCACGTGAACCACTGTGACATGTGGAAACTGGCGCGCCAATTCGACTGAGAAGTTTCCGGTGCCGGCGCCCAAATCGAGGATCTGAGATCCTGGATGAAGATCCCAGAGTCGCGCGACGGCGCGGCACGTATGCACAATCTCCTGATAAGCGGGGTTGTGGGTTGCCATGCAGTCGTACGCTTTGGCGTAAGCCGTCCAATTCACCTTACGGGTAGTCATGCTGCGAGCTCCATTTCTGAATCCGGCGCGAAGATGTACCGGTACCGTTTGTGAGTTCTCAGTGCCTGCCGATTCGCTTTCCAGTCCAGGATCAGTACGACGATTCCTTGAGGCCAGCTTGAGTAAGGCTCCACGCCAGTGATTGAATGAAAGCCCATTTCTAGGTAGAACCTTGTGATCGGAGCGCGTGGGTGCCACGATGTACCCACAATCGTGAGCATCAGCCAGAGTGGTCGGATTCTGTAGAACCGCATACAAGCGACGGGCTTGCACCGAGATACCCGCGTTTACGACCGCTAGACGAGTGACTTCAACGTAACCGTCGGTGCCAATCCTGTTGGTGTAAAGATCACGGTATCGTTCGCCAAACGGCGATCGATGTTCTTTACATCCCGGTCCGATCAGGGACGTTCTGACGGTTGCTATTGGCGTTTCACCCTCGAGAGTCAGATACAACCGGGTATTTTCAGCATGATCAAAGTTGTCCTCCAATGGCAGTGACAAACCCGCATGTTCATACGATGCTCTGCGAAGCATCATGACCGCTTGCAAATCACAAGGGTTGTCAGTCCTGCGATTTTTGAGATTCGGCCAGCCCGTCTCTACGGTGCGCCCTATTCTTCGCTTTTCTAAAGCCGTGAAATTGTTCATTTCTGCTCTCCCACCCCACTATGCGGACCGGAGGGCCAGAATGCGACATGGTGTAAACAAGCTTTTGAAAGCTTCGACCTACGGCAGGGCGACAGACTTCTTGCCGGAATTGCCGAGGTCTTCAGCGATAGGGAAGGCGGTACGCTGACTACAATCCAAGCTTCTTCTCGAGGCCCTTGAACCGTGGTTCGTCTCGAAGCGGATCCATGGCCGGGTCGATCTTGATGTAGCTAACGCAGTCTTCCCTTTCCTCATACGCCCTTTCGAGCAGACCCATGGCCCGCTCCTTCTCGCCGTGCAAAGCCGCGAGTGCGGCAAACTTGCAGCCGGCCACGTACTCCCGCTCGTGCAGCGCAAACAACTCCTTCTCGTATCGAGCCGCCTTATCAGCATTTCCGGCAAGCAAATGAGAAGCTGTTAAGCCGAATAGAGTCCACTGATCCTTTCCATGCGCTAGTACTTTCTCATATGCTTCGGCCGCCTCCACGTACTTCTTGTCTATAAAATGGGCAGCGCCGATTGTTTGCATCGCGCAGATGTCGTTAGGATTGAACTCCAGAATCTTCTTCATCATTTTGAGGGAAACGCCCGTTCGTCGAGCGAAGTTATAAGCCTGAGCTACCCCAATTTCCGCATAGCTGGACAGCGGGTCGCGGTCGGCAGCCTGTTCCGCCTGGCGGATGCTTTCATCGAATCTGCCGAGCGAAGACAGAAAGGTGGCGTACAGGGTTCTGGCGAAGGCGTCATTAGGATTTAGTTCTAAAGCCTTTTGAAAATAGGTTTCCGCTGTCCCGGGCTGGAAATCAAAGAAAGCAGTCACCATAGCCATCGAAAGGTAGCCCTCAAAGCCGTTCGGGTCCAACTCGATTGCGCGTTGTGCGGCCGCTTTTGCCTTCGGCATCGCCTCTCGGGGGGCCATGAAGACACCTGAAATAACCGTGTACGCGTCAGAAAGTCCTGCATAGCAACGTGCGCAACTGGGGTCTGCCTCGATCGCGCGCCGGAATGTGTCAATACTGCCCTTTAGTTTGACCTTGCCTGTATTGCCCATCAGTGCATACCGGCCTTTCAGATAAAGCTGATAAGCGTCAGGTGAGAGCTGCGACTGATGCAATGGACTACGGTTTTCCCGTGGAATATCGGACTGGATGCGTTCGCTGATCGCCTGCGCAGCTTCACTCTGAATGCGGAAAATATCTGATAGGGCTCCTTTGTAGTGGTGGATCCAAAGTGTTTCTCGATTTGCCGTGCTCGTTATGGCGACGTCAAGGCCGAGGTCGTTGCCCTCCCGGTAGAGTTTCCCTGTGACAAGAGCGCCTACCCGCAACTCTTTTCCTGCCTTCACGGGGTCCACCTTTTGCCCCTTGTAAGTCAAGGAACTCACCTTGGAGATAACGCGCGTCGACCGCATCTGCGAGAGCACGGAAGTGAGTGAATCAGACAGCCCGTCCACCAGATAGTCAAGCGTTGGATCCTTGGTTGCATTCTCAAATGGGATGACTGCGAGCGCAGCCAGCGTTGTCTTGGGCCGCTGAGGAAGCCGGGACTCGCGCGGCCACCATATCACGGCTGTAGCAACGATCGAAGTGACAGCAAAGGCTGCTGTCAGCGCAGCGAGCCATAACGCCTTCGCCCGTCGGGGCGCTTGCCGGTCTTCGATCTCGCGCAACCCGTCGCAGATCTCGTCCATCGTTTGTGGCCGCTCGCTGCGCGCTTTCCGAAGGCAGCGGCTGATCAGCACGTTCAACGCGTCCGGCACTGCCGGAACGAACTGGGTGGTGGCTCGGGGCTCCGCCCGGAGAATCGCGGCGAGAATGGAAATGAACGAGTCGCCATCGAACGCTTTCACTCCGGTTACCATCTCGTACATCAAGGCGCCGAAGCTGAAGATATCGGAGCGGGCATCCAACTCCTCTCCGTTGGCCTGCTCGGGGCTCATGTAACTGGCGGTACCCACTATGTGGCCTTCGGCCGTTTGTGACCTGGAAAGAGAATCGGTCGGCCTCGGCCGCTTAGCTAATCCGAAATCGAGCAGTTTCACCTGACCGCCGCTGATCATCACGTTGGAAGGCTTAAGATCGCGGTGGATAATCCGATTCGCGTGCGCATAGGCGAGCGCGCTGGCAATCTGCAGGCCGATTCTTCGGCATTCAGACGTGCGCAGTGGCCCCCGCCGTAGCACATCAGCCAGAGTCTCTCCTTCCAGATACTCGAATACGAGATAGTCACGGCCGGCGTCGTTATCGAAGTGATGAATCGGGCATATGTTCGGGTGTGACAACTTCGCCACCGCTTGAGCTTCACGCTCTAGCCGGCGTCGGAACCCGGGGTCTTGCACGAGGCGAGCAGGCAGCACCTTGATGGCTACGGGGCGATTTAATCTTATATCCCGCGCCCGGTAGACCTCACCCATCCCACCCGCGCCCAGCATAGTTTCGATAAGGAATCGCCCACCTAGCAAAGTACCCGCGGCCAGGGTCACCTCAGGTGGATGGATATCTACCACCGGCTCAACGAGGAAATCGTCAGCCTTCTTCTCGTTCTCCAACAATCGGCGCAGTTGCTCGCCTAGTTCAGGGTCCTCACCACAGTTGTCCAGAATGAATTGCTCTAAATCCCCGCTGTCATTTTGGTGAGTAATAGCTTCATCGAATAGAACTCGAAGTTGTTTCCATTTCTGGGCATTCATCTCTGACCTGCCGTGCACCGTGCCGAAATTATATTACAGGTGATGCCGGCCTCAGAAGAGGAGCTTGATTCCCAGCCGCCCTTCAAAGCCTGCGCTGAAATTATCGGCATAGCCAAAACGGGGATCCTGCGCGCCCGTACCTCGCGCTGCGTCGGCTGATGCCGCCACCAAGGCTCTCCAATCGTAACCTTTCCTCAGGTCTACATCATTCATGATGATGCCTGAGCTGCGCTCGCGGAACCGGTTGTAAAAGGGATAGGTGTAGCGTGAGGTCTTTTGACTGAACAGGTTATCCGCGTTGAATTCAAACCGGATGCGCTTGGATTCACCGATCTTCACCTCGTGTGCAACCAGCAGATTTGTAAAGTTCAGCATCGGGGTCCGGCCTAAGTCGCCCCGTCCTTCGACGAACAGCGGAACATTCTGGACGTCTTGCACCAATGTACTTATCGGGGTCCCGCTCCCGGCGTAGAAAAAGCCGCCCACTTCAGTATTCCCATATTTTGTTGGTAAGGTGTACGATCCATAGATCTTTAGAACATGGGGACGATCTGAAGCCAGCCGACCATAAACGAAACGGCCGTGAGAATCCCAAACGTATGTATCCAGGTCGTAGGCACGGCTGGCTGAAGTGCCGGGGCGGTAGGTGGAACCGGTGGGACTCTGTGACACGCTCCATAGCCCATTCGTTGCAGCCGGAAGGATCTCGTCGGAATTCTGAAGCCCTGCGTAGTTGCCATACAATCTACTCAGTACGTAGCTTCCGGCTGCAAACCAACGGTTTCCGAAGCGGCGCGTAAATGAGACCTCAATGCCGTCGTAAACTCGCTTCGGACGCGGGAGTTCAAAGGAAGGTGTTGCCGTGCTGGGCGCGCTCATTCGAGCAAGCCCGCGGCCAGGATTACCGTAGATATATACCTCGCTGCCGCCGATGAGAGTACCGATGTCCTCAATGGTGTCGCGTAACGCGTTTCGAGTGTAGCGCGCGGCCAACACAGCATGCGCCCCCAACTGCCACTCGAGTCCTGCATTGACCAGCATGGAACTCATGGGCCTAATGTCAGGGTCGAGTTGCTCCTTGCCAAATGCGGGAATGCGCCAGTCCTGAAACTCGGTTGGCCAGAGGTTTCTCCCAGGCAAATTACGATTTCCCAGCTTCAGGATGATGTTCGGGTCGAGGCTATCGATTGGACGGTAGTAAGTGCGCCACACGTCGCCGCCGAACGTCCCGCGAGCCAACTCATATTTGACCCAGTCATAGAAGATTCCCCAACTGGCGTAGAGTTTGAATCGGGCGTCCCCAAACAGATCGTAGCTTGCGCCCAGGCGTGGGGCGATCTTCGATCCCCACCCAAATTGGAAGGCGAACTCTTTCACATCTCTTCGGAACGAAGGGATAACTTCCCTCTCAAAACGTACGCCTAGGTCAAGGCTGAGATGTCCGCCGATACGCCACCGGTCCTGAAAATAGAGGTGATCAATCGTGCCTCCTGTGGAACCGATCGTGCCATGTTCGTCAAATTGGTAATAACCGTAAGTACCGCTCACGGTTTGGCCACTGGGCAAGGTTAATTGAGAGCCCCAGTTAAGAGTGACAAGGCCGCCGCCTCCCACCCCGGTGTTTACCCTATTCACGTTCTTCTGACGGCCGATTCCTACCTTGACGTCGTGTCCTCCGGCCAGCTTTAAGAACTTCGAAAAATCGGCTTGTAACAAGTTGCGCGCCGCGATGTCGTAGGCGGTGGTCGGCACGGCCGGAATCGTTGCGAAGCCTTCTGGTTGGGAAAGCGAACGGGGAATTGCAGGAACATCCGTCGAAGGCTGCCCCCACACAATCGGGCTGACATCCGGCACTCCGATGCCCTTGTGATTGTCCCAAAACCGGGCTCCCTTTATCGTCAAGAGCGAGGTTGGATTGAGTGCCCAGTCGATGGTCACGTTGTAATTTGACTGGGGTGAAAAGTAGCCGCGTTCGCCATTCGCCTCAATCGACGAAATCGAAGAGGTTACCTGATTAGCTACTCCGTTGAAATTGGCCAACGTTCCGGCTGCGCTGCTTGGTGTCCAGAGAAATGCGGCACTCGCGCGGAGGTTGCGCGCTATGTCAGCAGATACTTTGTTATATGCCTGGTGGAACGTCGAGTCGGCGTTCAGCCGCACGCGCTGAAGGTCAACCGATAGATACTCTCGGTTGCGGTTTTGAAGTCGAGGTGAGGCCGAACTAAAGAAGTAGAGCCGGTTCTTAATGAAATATCCGCCCAATGAATAGCCGATCTCATTACCGCGATTGCTGTCTTTCGAGTCCTGTTGGTAGCTAACCTGCGTTAGCGACACTGGGTCCATGTACAGCCGCTTGGGCGGCCCCGCGGCGATTGCCGTGCCGTTGAAATAATAATGCACATCGCCGTGGAAGGTGTTGCCTCCAGACTTGGTGATGGCTGAAATCACACCTCCGAGAGCTCCACCGTATTGGGCTTCAATACCCGCGGTCTTAACCTGCACTTCCTCTAAGGTTTCGTAAATCGCATTTTGACGGGAATGACCTTCGATCAGTGAAGTGGTTGACATCCCGTCTACATTGAACTGGTTCTCGGCGCCGCTTGCTCCATTAATCTGAATGCCGCCTTCTACTACTTCGCCGACATTGACGTTGGGCGCCGTGTTCGCCATAGATTGGAAGCTACGCGTCTTGGGGAGCCTTACAAATTCCTCAGCCGCGACGTTGTGGGCAACTACTGCTGTTGTTGTATCTATTAGTGGAGCAACTCCCGTCACCTCAAGCTCCTGCTGTGTGCCACTCAATTTCATCACGGCATCGAGCGTCAACACTTTACCCGCAGGCACCCAAACATTCGCAAATGCCAGATTGTCGAAGCCTTTCAACTCAAATCGCACCGAGTAACGTCCAGGCTCGAGATCTCGTACCAAGTACACCCCTTCAGCAGACGTTCTTGAAATAAATGATCGAGTCGTCCCCCTGTTAGTGAGGCTTACCACAACGTTTGGCAGGACGGAGCCTGTTGCATCGGTGGCCGTGCCATTCACCTGACCGGTTCGCTCCTGGGCTGGCACCGTTGCCGCCGCCGAGATCAGAACGAAAGCGAGCTTAGTCAAATCAAGAAAGTGGATTCTAATCGCTTGTTTGGAACGCATGTGACAAGTCCTTCTAGTTCGTAGAGAACTCCACCAATCCGTGTAAATATGGCTAGGGCAATAGATTGCCGTCCGCGCCCGGTCACAACGGTAAGTTCACAATTATATGCGCAGTGATGCTCCCCAAATGCGACACACGCGCCACAAAAAGTTGTGTTGATGAGAGATGGTGTAAAGAATCGAGTGCTATCGGACAGTGAGACAGCAACGCTCGTGTTTCTTAGCTTATGTCACTAGCATCCAACCGGTTCCCAGGGCGTGTCGTTGGAACCGAGTGCGATAGCTGCAAGATGGACTTCTTCGGAGCCCATTCGGCTTCCCCACGCAAGCAAGGCCGCGCGAATTAGCTCGTTGCGCGGCTCCGTCGGACCGGAGCGCACCTCCCTCAGAGTCGCTTTACACGGCCATATACTAATGAGAACTGGAAGCCTCAGACTATTGCTCACGTTCGAGTGCGTCTGAGAGTCGTCGCAAAAGCAAACTCACGAAATGCGGTTGATCATTGCGGGAGCACAGACAGGACATGACCACCGAACAATGGCGGAGAGTCCAGCATCTTTTCGGGCTGGGTATTGACTTGCCCGAACCGGAGCGCGAGCCCCTTCTCCTTCGCGAGTGCTCGGACGACCTAGACGTGGCGCAGGAGGTCCGCAGGCTGTGGCGGACTCTCGATGAGGATTTTTCGCTGCTCGACCGGCCGATGGTGCAACTGCCTGTGACGGGTCGGGGAAGCCGGCAAATGCTTGAACCCGGACATGTGGTTGATCGCCGTTTCACCGTCCTCAAGTTAGTCGGGTCCGGCGGGATGGGCGAAGTGTACAGGGCTCGCGATGAAAGGCTTGGCAGAATCGTCGCTCTGAAGGTATTGGCCGGCCGAGTTGCAGGCTTGCCCGAATATCGTGTCCGTCTTGAGCGAGAGGCTAGGGCTGTGTCGGCGCTTGGCCACCCCCGGATCTGTGCCTTACATGACTTTGGCACTGACGGTGATATGACCTATTTGGTAATGGAGTTCGTAGCAGGGCAGTCCCTCAGTGCCCGCATCGCGGCAGGACCTTTACCGCTCCTCGAAGTCCTCTCAACTGGATCGCAGATTGCGGAAGCGCTCGATGCTGCGCACCGCGCTGGAATTGTTCATCGAGATCTCAAGCCAGCAAACGTCATGCTGACTGACGCGGGCGTAAAGTTACTCGATTTCGGCATTGCGAAGAAAACACCGGCTACGCTGGGTGGATTTGAAAAGCAAATAACCATAACCACCGAGGGCCAGATCGTCGGCACGGTGGCGTACATGAGTCCGGAGCAGGCTGAGGGCAAGCCGGTGGACGTCCGCTCTGACGTTTTCACGTTGGGGTCCATCTTGTATGAAATGACCACAGGCCGACGTGCGTTTGCGGGGGATTCGTCGTTGTCCACACTTGCGGCGATCTTACACCAGGAGCCCCCTCCCGTTCAGAAGTTGCTCCCAGCGGCCCCTCCCAAATTGGACGCACTCATTCGGCGCTGTCTAAAGAAGCGGCCTGAGGATCGTACCATTTCAGCGGCCGAGGTAAAGGCAGCCCTGGATGATCTGCAGTATCAAGTGGCAACAAGACGAGTTGGTTGGAGAATTGCTGCGTTCGCCGTCACGACGGCCGCAGTAATCGCAGTTGCTGCGCTGGCATGGTCCATTTACCGCAAAGGCAGGTTGGGTGATCAACTGGAACCTCCAAGCCGTCTTACGATGGAAGCGGGGAACGCGCGCTATCCCGCGATCTCACACGACGGCAAACTGCTCGCCTACGCTTCAGATCGAAACGGTAACTTCGATATATATCTCCGCCAAATCGGGGGCACGTCAGAGGTGCGGCTTACGTCGAGCACATATAATGAGGCGGCTCCCACCTTCACGCCCGACGGCAGGCACATAGTTTTTCAATCCGACGAAATGAATGCTGGACTGCAGGTTGTTCCGACCCTTGGTGGAGAACGCAGGATACTCGCTGCAAAAGGATTTGGCCCCAGAGTGTCTCCTGACGGAAGGCAGGTACTATATTGGACAGCACCGTGGACGACCGACGACGTCTTCGGGCCCGATTGTCGTCTCATGCTCGTGCCCTTTACCGGAGGGGATCCAAGAGTAATCCGGTCGGACTTCAGGTCCGCGGCGTATCCGCTTTGGTTGCAAGATGGGCGCCACATTCTGTACGTCGGCTATCTCAAACTTTCAGATCCGACGTTTGAATGGTGGATTAGCACCCTAGACGATACGCCAGCACAGCCTACCCTTGCGAACGCTGCAATCAGCAGATTAGGGAAGCTAGGTAGCACGCCCACCCCGTTGTTCGAGCATAACGGTCTTGTATATGGCAAGGCGACGATCGACGACACCAATTCGCTTGTGGCCGTTCAGGTTGAACTGAAGGGCCAAGGGGTTGAGCCGAGAGCGTCACGAGTCATCACGAATATGGATTCGATAGACAGCGCGGCCGCATCGTCCGATGGCTCGCTGATCTACTCAGTCACGCGGATGAACGACGACTTGTATCGACTCAAATTCGACCCGCGAACACATCTTTCCATCGGAGATCCGGAGCAACTCACCTTCGAACCGTCGCTCGAGCACATCGGTGCTCTGACACATGATAGTAAGCTTCTCGCTTACGCATCAAATCGCACAGGTACGCACGGCATATGGGTGAAGAATCTTGAAACCGGAGATCAACGCAAGGTCGCCGATACCCTTTGGAGTTTGGCGGGTCGCCTGACACTCTCGCCAGACGGGCGCCTTGTAGCTTTTCTGGGTCACGAACAGAGGGATCACTTGGACCAAAGCGTCAAGACTGTCCCAACCTCCGGAGGAGCTTCCATCATGCTCCCTCATTCGCGAAATTGTGTACCGTTAACCTGGAGAGACCCACGTACAATCCGATTGCAGTGCTTCTCGGATCAGGCAAACCAAGTTCGAATCGTAGAGCTAGCCTTCCCGAGCGGCCATATTCTTTCGCAATCCCAATGGGCGCCGTTAGATCGATTTTGCCTACCTTCGATACAACTGGAGCGGTGCTACGCAACATCTGGATCGAACGTGACTTTCTGGGCACGTCCAATTGGAACGCACACCGGCCCGAGCGACCCGATTGCGGTGGTCGACCTTTCGTCCGCCGTTAACATGATCGGTGACGACGACACAGTTGTGTATTGGGGTGCGCGCGGAGAAACTGGCGATTCGCTCCTTGGGCGTATGCTCGACGTGGCCACAGGTAGGCCGAAAGGCCCAGCGTTCGTTGCCTATCGCGTTCGTGGCAGCGCTCGCCTTGCTCCAGAATTGACTCAGCAAAATGAGCTTCACAACGGTTCTGCGGTGCTCACCATACGCTCATCAAACAGTAATCTCTGGCGTCAACAACTACCTGAGTAGACGCTTAGAGTAGACGAATGAATGACGGTCCCCCTTCTGAAACATCTGCTCGCCACCACCGTCAGCGGTCCATCGGTTGTTTCAGTTGCAACGGCCCGTTGCGCTTCTCTCGGGACGCTTGGTGTCCCTCCTCGGGCGCGTCATCCCGCCCGGCGCTGAACTGCCTGCGCCGGCGCAACCCGCAGATGCGTCCCGTCACTTGCGATATAAGCCGGGCATTCCGGCCACACCGCCCGGATCTCCTCCAACCACTGCTCCAACATCGCGCGAAATCGTCGTGGCCGGCTGTATTCGACAGACCCCAGTTGAGCCGTTAACCCAAACTCTCCAAACAACGGAATCCGTTCGTCTCCCTTCGCGACGTGGCACCGATAGGCCAGCCATAGGAACAGATCCAACAAGCCGGGCGCCGCCCCGAATACCTTCACCACCTCGATGTCGGCCGGAATCGGATGCGCCATCACTTCTGCAAAGAATTCGTCGCTCAGCACCACGACATTCTGGAACTCGTCCCCGACCGCGCCTGTTTTCTGGTCACGTTGATACCAAATCTGCGCTTCCCTAAGAAAGTGGAATCGCGACCGTTGCACCATGCGGACGGGATGGCGGACGGAGTCTGTGCCAAAGAAAATGGTCGCGCCGAAGACGCGCTCGAAGGCGGCGACCAGACGGTTGAGTTCGATGGTCCGGCTTGGCCCCACCTCGATGGCTACATTTGGCCCCACCCAGTAACTACAGTTTGCCCCATTTTCCGTTCGAATTGGTTTTTGCCGCCCCGGCGGGAGTGGAGCCTGGCGA
>JADLDI010000108.1 GCA_020846745.1 Bryobacterales bacterium
TATGTTCTGGTCCGTCGAAGGCGCAAACGCCATCATTGCCCTCCGCTGTTGTCAGTTGAACAATCGCTTCGAGGACTACTGGGACCACCGCAGGGCGGCCTGACCCTCACCTTATTGTCGTGCACCCAACTGGTCACAGCGGCGCGAGGTACGTTTCCACCTCCACCACCGGACCCGCACAAGGCGGTGTTTGGATTCTTCCATTGACCTAGGCATCTATAATGACTCCGGCATCACGGGGACTCGAATCTGCGCCTGATGTTCAATGGATCCACATACCTTGAGGGGGGTGAGATGCAGAATTTCTTGCGTTCGAAATTAGTCAGCTTGTTCATCTTGGTCTCCCCTGCCCTTGCCTGGCAGCAAAACATCAGCTTGGACGAGCAGCGAACCAAGTTGAAAACCGAGATCGAGACGGCGATGCGAACCTGCGGTCTGCGAAGCGAAGATGCGCTCCGCCAGTTGCAGCCGGAAGCGGCTGTTCGCGAGGTCCTCCTCAATCTATTAGCGGAAGCCAAATACACACACCCTAAGAATTCCGCTCAATGCCAACCAAAGTAAGGACGTGCTGATCCAGGTCCTTAACTCCTCCAAACCACTGGAATACGCCCTGCAGATCAAGGCAGCGCAGGCTTTGGCCGAGACCTCTGATAGGCAGGCGCTTAACGAAATCGAGAAGTGGGCACGCGGCGAGACCAGGTCTTACCAACGGCGGCGGGTTGGGATTATCGTATCGGGCGGGAATGTCGATTACGAGGTCCTGGCCGCGTTGTAAGTTAAGCCGCGTTGTAAGTGGAAGCGATCCGCTGCTTCCCACTCAGAGCGGGAGCGTCAGCGACCCGGCCGGCGCGCCCAACCGCCCGACGCGCAACCACCCTCTCCGTTTCACCCATCCATTACACAACTGCATTCGCCGGCGAAATCCGAAATGCAGGCAGTCACCCGGCCAGAGCCGCCTCTGTAAAGAGGCGGGTTGTCATCCCCGTGTCGCCGTCGGACCTACCATTTATCCACTGCGCATCTGTCCTCATTCCCGTTAACGCGACGCCTCCTCGAACTGGCTAATGCGCACTTGCCGATCGGGGAATACCGCTCGAATTTCTAAATGCCCACCAAGCGCCTCGACATATTCAACCAAGGTGCTGATACATATGTCGGACCGATGCTCAATTTTCGACACCTCGCTCTGATGTACGCCGAGCACCTCGCTAAGTTGGAGTTGCGTCATTTCACGGGCCTTTCTCAGCTCGTCCAGGGGCATCGCCTCCAGACTCTCTTGGAAGCGTTGTTCGAGTTTCTGTCGCCGCGCGGGAGGCATTGCGTCCAAAAGCTGCTTGAAGTTACGGGCTGGCATTTAGATACTTCCTTCCTTTCTCAACTCGATCAAATGGCCTTCAAACAATCGGTCGGCTATGGGAACGAAGGTTTCGTACCACCAGCATAGGCCAACTACAGCGGCGCGAGGTAGGTCTCCACTTCCACCACCGGACCCGCAACAACCGTCGCGAACGCGCCATTCTCGATCACCTCTTCATCGATCTCCTGGTAATCCGCCGTAGCCACCACCTTATATTCCGCATCCGGCAGCCCTTCGAAACGAAACCGCCCCTGCTCGTCGCTGATGGTCTGCGGGATGCCGCCCAACTGCCGCCGCGTTTCGGGCTTTACAGGCCAGAGAAAGACCGGAACTCCGGGGCGCGGCTGCTTCTTTTCGACCACACGGCCTTCGAGCGCTTTCACCTTGTCCGACAGATGTACCGGCACCAGGACGAGCCGCGATCGAGCTATCTCCAACTGGAACCAGTCGCTCGAGAAATTGCGTGTGTAACCGAACGAAACCAGGTGGTGCGTCTTGGGAGGCGTAGCCGTCATTTCCCAACGTCCGGAAGGCAGGCTGACGTGGTTGCCTGTCGCGTACTCTTTCACTTCGCCGGGACCGGTGAGATCGATTCGGCGCACTTTCACCTTCAGCGGCGTCTCGGACCGGAAGAGGACCTGATCGTTTTCCGTTACCTGCAGCGGCGCGATTGCGCCCGCGCGGTCGAGCGTTCGTTCAAGCCACGCGGAGTACTTTCCGTTCAAGCTCTCGGCGTAGATCTCATACAGCCCAGGGACCACACCGGCGAATACTCCCCCGCCCGTCTGCGTCCGCCGCCCCGTGTCGCCCGCCAGTGTCACCTGCACAGGTCCTGCATCTTCGGGAGCCGCAACCGGCACCTGCACATCAATCAGCCGGCCCGTCGGCGGGAACAACTCGACCTCGTGGGTCTCCTGGTCGAGCCGCACATCGTACACGCGAGCCTCACGCGAGTCCCGGCCTTCCGGCGCGAATACCGGCAACCAGCCGTCGTCAGCGCCGATCGTCTTCGCTCCCGTCCGCACATAATACTTGCCGGTCGCTAGTCCATACAGCCGGAACATGCCGCGCTCGTCCGTCTTCCCCGTCGCCACGATCCGCAGAGGCTGACGCGCGCGATACGCCAGCACCGGCACCTCAGGCAACCCCACCCGGTTCTCATCCAGCACCCTCCCGCTGATCACTCCCATCCGGCGAAGACGTAGTTCGGTGAAAAAGTCGGAGTCCTTCGTTACCTCAATAGGAGCGCCGAAGCCTTCCGGCCGCCGCTGCCCGAACGCTCCGGGCGCATAGCTTTCACGCACTGCGGACAGCAGATAGAGCCCGGGTGGCACCTGAAAGTCGAATTGCCCCGCACGTCCGGAGGTCTGCGTGCGCGGCTTCGATCGATCGCCAACCGCCCGCAACGTCACCGTCGCGCGCGACAGCGGATAGCCGCTGGCATGTTCAAGCACCACACCCTTGATCACCCCGGCGCACAAACAGCCGGCAAAAAGAAGACTACTGGCTGGTAGGAAGACCCGCGCCGCCATCAAATGTCACCTCGTTAGGGATTGACGGCGCAGGACACGAAAACGCGCAGACTAGATAAGGCGGTGTTTGGATTCTTCCATTGACTTAGGCATCTATAATTAAATCCGACATCATGGGGCCTCGAATCTGCGCCTGATGTTCAATGGATCCACATACCTTGGGGGTGATGAGATGCAGAATTTCTGGTGTTCGAAATCAGTCAGTTTGTTCATCTTGGTCTCCCCTGCCCTTGCCTGGCAGCAAAACATCAGTTTGGACGAGCAGCGAACCAAGTTGAAAGCCGAGATCGAGACGGCGATGCGAACCTGCGGTCTGCGAAGCGAAGATGCGCTCCGCCAGTTGCAGCCGGAAGCAGCTGTTCGCGAAATCCTCCTCAACATTTTAGCGGAAGCCAAATACACACACCCTAAGGATTCCGCGAAGGTAGCTGCACCAGTTGCCGACCAGTCCTTCTTCTTTCGAATAGCAGTCGACTGGCTGGGCCGGCTAAAAGAGCCTCGAGCCATTCCGGCGATTCAAAAAGTCGCCTTAGGCGAACAATACGATGAGACGACGCGCATCATCGCAACCATGGCGCTCGGTCGTATCAATGCCAACCAAAGTAAGGACGTGCTGATCCAGGTTCTTAACTCCTCCAAACCATTGGAATACGCCCTACAGATCAAGGCAGCGGAGGCTTTGGCCGAGACCTCTGATAGGCAGGCGCTTAACGAAATCGAGAAGTGGGCACGCGGTGAGACCAGGTCTTATCAACGAAGGAAGTTAGAAGCCGCCGCCGCCAAGTTAAGGGAAAAACTCCGCTAAACCGCATTCGAAAGGACAAACCCTATGACGCTGTTCTGTCATTGATACCGCTTCGCAATCCCGCAACCATTCGCGTGGGCATGGCTCCAGTGTTCGAAGTGGATCGGTACCCCGGCAACTGCTATGTGTCCTGGTCCGTTTCAGGTGCAGCTACGATGATCGGAACGGGCATAGGACAACTCGTGACAGTCAGAGGCGACGCGGTGGGAAGCGCGACTATTACGGTCCGCGACAACGGGGGCCACCAAAGTTCTACCACGGTGTCGATTGTCCAGGAAAAGACGATTCCGATTCGTGCGACGATCCTGTGCGACGACAACCATCAGAACTGCGTTTTTCCTGTGGTCTGCGACCCCGCCAACCATGAGAACTGTGTCGTAGATGACCACGTACCCAAGGAAGTCGAGTACGCTAACGTGATCTGGCAGCAGGCAGGAATCAAGTTCGTGCTCGACACCGGCGACGGAAGATCTGTTAACCATATGGATTCCACTGCCTATCTGGACGCGAATTCCGCACTAGCACGCAAGAATTTAAGCGATGCGCGGAAGGGCGAGAGAGGTATCGAGGTCTACTATGTCCGAAGATGTTCCGATGACGCTGAGGCTTTGGGCATATACAACCCTTCTGGGATTGTGATTTGCACAGGACACCGTCACACGCAGAACCCTAGTGAAGTGCCGCGCATTCTGGCTCACGAATTGGGCCACGTTATGGGATTGCATCATCACGGCGATCCCAATCTTCATCTCATGCATGATGAACTGTCCTACCTTGAAGGCGACATCAGGTTTTGGGAAGTGTTGTCTCTCGCCATTTTCGAGACTAATTAGGAGGTTGCCGCCATGCGGGATTGTCTACGTCTGCGAAGATATTTGAGCCTTTTCGTCGTGTCGGCGCTGGGTCTTGCGTTGCAAGAAAGCGTCGACCTCGAGCCAACCAGAACTGAATTGAAAGCCGAGATCGAAAGAGCCATGCGGCTGCGCCATGGGGGCGGTTTCGACATTGTAAGTAAATTACAACCGCTGGAGGTGGTCCGAGAAATCGTACTGGGCTACTTAGCTTCCGGCTATGAACATCCGCTACCCTACACGCCGCCCCCCAAAGGCACGGGGTTCGAATGGCGCTATTTCTATGTGTCGATCTACTATGTAGGGCTGTTTCATGAGCCGCGGGCACTACCAATGCTCGAGAAGATTGCTGTGAATGAGGAATTTAGCGAGACAGTTCGGACGTATGCGGTTCATTCCATCGGCCGTATTGATCCGACAGCTAGTAAGAGCGTGCTCATAAGTCTACTTTACTCAACGACACGCCCTCAATGGGGCCTGCGGATCGCTGCCGCCGAAGCGCTTGCTGAAACCTCGGACAGGGAAGCGCTCAGTGAACTCGAAAAATGGGCACGGGGCGAAACCCGTCCATTCGATAAAAAGAAATTCGAAGCCGCCTCCGCCAAGCTAAGGGAGAAACTCCGCTAACCCTGGTTCGAAAGGACAAACCCCATGCGCAAATTCACCTTTATCCCCGTCCTCCCACTCCTCCTCCTCACCGCCACAGCGTGGGGCCAGCAGGGCGCCTTCCCCGGAGCCAACCCCGCCCCGCGCGAGCCGCTTGAAATCTACGAGCCGTTCTTCCACTTCCATGCCGACCTCGACGCACGCCTCCAAGCCACCAAGTCCCGCGCTCCCGCCCGCGCTCAAGCCCTCGACAATGCCGCCGCCCGCCATCTCGGCGTCAGCACCGCGGAGTGGAACGGGCTCGCGGTGGTCGCCAGAGACTCCGTCGCCCGGCTTACCTCTCTCAACACGGAAGTGCGATCCCAACCCGCCGTCCAGAACGTACCCCTCGCCGTCCGCCAACGCTTTCAGCAGCGCCGGCAAGAGGTTCTGGAAGACGGTCTCCGCCGCATGAAAGCCGGCGTTTCGCCCAAAAGCTGGGCCAACCTCAAGTCCTACATCGAATCGCGCTTCGGCCAGAATATCTCTAAACTCGAGCCCGGACGTCCCATGCAGAAATAGCCGCTGGCTATGAGAAGACTACTCGCTAAAGCGCAAGCCCGAGCCGCTATCCCAAACCACCTCGTTCGGGATTGACGGTGCGGATTGGGCAAACGCGCAGTACTTCACCGTGACCTTTTTCCGGGCGGGCAGCCAGCGGAAGCCCGGTACGCCGAACAGACTGCCGCGCTCGATCATCGCTTTCCGCGTTTCGGGCATCGGCGATGCCCCAAACTCCATGCCGAGCGTGACCGTGTGGCCGTTCCACGGCGGCGAGTTGCGCGCGTTGTTTTCCTCCCAGCGGCCGAGCCAGGGGAAATCGGTCCGTTTCCAGATGTAGCCGAACAGCAGCTTCGTCCCAGGATGATATGCCAGGAAGAAGGCCTGCTCGCGATGCGGGTCCATCAGGTGCGTTGTGAAGCCGGAAGAAACCTTCGATGCTTCATAGGTCCGCAGGTCGATCTGCCCGCCGCCGGTTTTCGGGCACATGGGCCAGTCGAACACCGCGCCGGTCACCTGTTTGCCTTTGCCTTCGGTGAAGTCCGTCTCAAACACTTTGCTCTTCGTGGCCGGGGCGCGGAACTGGGTAACGCCCTGTTCGATAAACGGCGGACCGAGGGTGACGTGTTGGGTCCATGCGGAGGGCCGGTCCCAACCCGTAACGTTTTCGGCAGTCTCAGTGATCAGGACGACGTTCCCGCGTAATTCAAGATGTCGCTCGAAAGCGATACCGGCTTGCGGAAACTTCCCCGTAAGCGTCAACTCCCGGTCCTTCTCCACGCCCGTGTACGCCGCCACAGACGACTCGCCATGCACGGTCATCCCGGCAGCGGCTTCGTCCTCCGAAGGCGCGCCGAACAGGTCCACACACAAGTTGTGCCCCATGATGCCGCCCAGGAGTTTCGCTTCGGAATCGGTCCCGTATTGCGTGTGCTTTTCCGCAACGAACGTGGAAGGCTCGATCGAAGGCCAAGGCGGCGTCCACAACGGATTCACACCCGTGGCCTTATCGAGAATGCGGGCGATGTGGCCGCCCTCCTGCGTCACCGTAACGGCGAGCTTGTCGTTCGCGATCTCGAACGCGCGGCGGCCTCTATATTCGATCACGACTTTTTCGGAGCAGGCTTGGCGTCGGACTTCGGTTGCGGCGCGCCGCCCCCCATCTTGTCCATTTCGGTCATAAATACCCGGCGCCCCTCGTCCATGGCGAGGTTGGCCAGGATAACATTGCTCGAATCTTCAAGGCCCACTTCCAGGTCCGCCAGCGGGCGCTTGCCGGTGCGGATGCACTCAAACCAGCTTTCCAACTGCACGTCCACCGGGTTCTTGTCCTCTTCGGGAACCATCACGCCCTTCTTGTACAGCCACAGTTTGGCGAATTTGAGTTCCTTCTGCAGGAACGAGTCCTGATTGTTCACCAGTTCGGAATCGAACAGCACCGGCAGTCCTTTGCTGCCCTTGCCCGTTGAAAGCAGCGATGCGTTGGCGACCGCAGCCTTTTCCTTGCCCTTGCCCTTTGCCTCTTCCGCCTTCTTCGGACCCGGCTCGTAGAACCACAGGGCCGTTGCAGGCTCGTTGTCCGTGCCGACCGTGATGTGGATCGTCCCTTCGGTGCCCATGATCATCTCGCCAAACTCGGTCCGCTGCGAACCGAACAGCGCGAGGTGCTTGTTCGTCGAGATCGACGAGTACATCAGCTTCTGCCCGCCGGGGTACTTGAAGATCAGTTGGATGTTGTCGAAAACGTCGCGCCCATCCTTGTACACGTCGATGCTGCCGACGCCGGTGACGAACTCGGGATGCGAACCGATCATCCAATCGGCTACGTCGATCTGGTGCGATGCCAGCTCCGCGGTCAACCCGCCCGAATACTTGCGGAAGGCGCGCCATGACGGCGGCACCCACGTCTTGCCGAGGCTCTGGCGATGCCACTGTGCGTACACGTGGGTAACCTTGCCGAGCATGCCCTTCTGGATCATCTGCTTGGCGGTCTGATAAAACTTGCTGTAGCGGCGCTGCAAGCCGACCTGAAGCACCTGCTTCTGCTTCTCGTTCGCCAACTTGCGCAGCGTGTGCACTTCCTCGGGCGTGAACACGAGGCTTTTTTCGCAGAACACGTGCTTGCCGGCCATCAGCGCATCGCGCGTAACCGGGAAGTGCATGTACAGCGGTGTGGCGATCAAAACCCCGTCGATATCGTTCCGTGCGAGCACGTCGCGATAGTCTTTATAACCCTGCGGCTTGTCCTTCGCCATCGCCTTGGCTTTATCGAGCGCGGCTTGGTCGATGTCGCATACCGCCAGGCATTTGCCCCCGTCGAGCCCGTTGAAGTGCGTAATGTGATACTGGCCGCGGCCGCCCGTTCCGATTACTGCATAGGAGACCTGATTGTTGGCCGCTTTCACCGTCTGAATGCGCGGGGATGCATTCGCCTTCTTCACCACCGCCGCGGCCACCGCGGCGGCGCCCGCTACCTTAACGGCATCTCGGCGGGTCATATCCGATTTCTTCGACATTCCGTCACCTCAAGGGGATTCCACATCTACTGTAGCCGCTTCAGGAGTGCTTTGCAAAGCGAGAGCACGGGCGGTCCGGGCCGCCCAATCGGCCCCGGCCAGCACTACCATCGACGCCAAAAACGCCCACAAAACAATGGTTACCGAGTACACGAACGGTCCGTATTCCCGGTTCAGTTTCACTCGCAGGTACGGCCATGCGAGGAGATTCAGGTACTTTAATACCTCTAATAACACACCCACCACGATCGACACCGGAATCAGCGCCCGGATGCTCACCTTGCCGTTCGGCAACAAATAGTACACCAGCAGCAGGGCGAGAATGGACACCGGCGCGGCGGCCATCTTGAACAGCGCGAGGTTGGTCCACAATGTGAGATGCGCGCCGGCCCATCCCAGTTGTTTCCAAAGTTCCTGATTCAGTGCCGTCAGCACCATCGACGCCAGCGCCAGGCCGCCACAAGCGAAAATCAGCCCCAGGCTGACCAACTGATTTCGGAAAAAGCTCCGGTTTCTCGTGATCCCCCAGGCGCGGTTCAGGGCCACCTCCAAGGGTTCAAAGATGCCGTTCGCTGTAAACAGCAGCAGCAACAGCGACGTGATCTGCAGCGGACCGCTCATATCAAGCGTCGCCTTTAGATTCCGCTCGATAAACTCGCCCAATTGGCCGGGGTAATAGTCCCGTAAAGCGACATAAATCGCCTGTTCCGCCGAATTCCAGCCCAGCACATGGCGGCAGAACGACGCCATTACCAATAGAAACGGGTAGAACGACAGCAGCACATTCGCCGCCATCGAGAAGGCGTACACATGCACCTCGGTCTCCATCAGGTACCGGATCATCGGCCGGTACTGGTGGAGAGTCCCCGGCGGTGGCTGGTTTTCTTCGGGGGTAAGTAGGTGCACGACCTACCTTCAGGGTAACCCGAAGCCCGTGCTGGTACCATGGTGAGTACCCCTTAATCATGTTCGGCACCGCCAAAAAATTCGCCGGCCACGTGCTGCCCGCCATCATGAAGCCGCTCCGCGTCTTGTGGAACGAGATGATCGGTTTCGTCTTTCTGGTGTTCGGCGTGATCGGTGCGGCGAATGCCTATCGAAACCTGTCGAATCCCAACGATCCCGACGCCTTCGGCAAGGGCATGACCGGTGCGCTGTTCGGGGCGATCATGCTCGGGTTCGGCCTGCACTCGTTCCTACGGGCGCGGCGCATCAAGCGGTCGTAGCGCACTCTGATGTACCGCATCACGGTTGGTGATGCGTGATGCTATCATGGAGCCATGCGCACTACCCTCGAAATTGATGACGACGTGTTGGCGATCGCCAAACAGCTCGCTCATGACCAGCGCACCAGCGTCGGTCAGGTGATTTCGAAGGCTGCCCGCCAGTCCTTGCTCACTGGCCAAGCACCTCGAGTGCGAAATGGCGTTCCGCTCTTCGTCCCGAAAATCGGCATAGGGCGCAAGCCTGATCTGGACCTGGTAAACGAGTTGCGAGACCAGGAATGAGCGTCGCGCTGCTCGACGTCAATGTTCTCGTCGCCTTGTTCGATCCCGCGCATACTTCGCACGAAGAGGCACACCGCTGGTTTGGGATGAATCGCAGCCGCGGATGGGCCACTTGTCCGCTCACGGTCAACGGATGCATCCAGATTCTGAGTAATCCGGCGTACACAACCGTAGAAGCAACACCCGCCGAGGTGGTCAAACACCTGCGCGAGTTCTGTGCCACGCCGCATCATCATTTCTGGCCGGACTCCGTCTCGATGACCGATGATCTGCTGTTTCGGTGGCCATCGATTGATGGCCACCGGAAGATCACGGACGTGTATTTGCTGGGGCTGGCCGTACGGAATCACGGGCGGCTCGTCACTTTCGACAGGTCGATTCCGCTGAAGGTGGTAAATGGAGCCGAAGCGGAGAATCTTGTGGTGCTAGGAAGCCGTTAGCCGACAGGCTTCACGACTTCGCCGTTGTCCGCTTAACCAGCGAGTCCATCCTCTCCAGTGCCGCCTCAAGCTTCTGCCGTCGCGACAGCGTAGGTTCAAACAGGTCTCCTACACGATCAAACCGGTCCAGAGCATTGCCAATGTGGAAGTGCGATGGATGTAGCGACGGGGTGAGTTCACGCCATTCCAGCGGCGTCGCCACCGGCGCGCC
This sequence comes from Bryobacterales bacterium, assembly GCA_020846745.1. Lineage (GTDB taxonomy): Bacteria > Acidobacteriota > Terriglobia > Bryobacterales > Bryobacteraceae > JADLDI01. The sequence continues at coordinate 10,367 of JADLDI010000108.1, forward strand.
ATTGTACGCCCGCAACACATACGGCGCGGAAATCGTCTTCCCCCGCGCGATCTGCATCCAATCGAAATAGACCTTGCCCTTCTCGCGCTTGGCGGTGGACCGGGGCAGCGTAAACAGGTCCGGGCGCTCGGCGGCGCAGAGGCGGGCGAGAATCTCGGCCAACGCGCGTGCCTGATCGTATTGATAAACGGGTTCGAGCGGAATGTAGAGATGCAAGCCGTCGCCGCCGGTCGTCTTTGGATACGCATCCAACTCCAGATGATCCAGCTTACGGCGAACCAGCAGGGCCGCTTCGACGATCTTGCTGTACGGGCAATCCGATGGATCGAGATCGATCAGGATGAAGTCGGGATTGTCGAGCGTTTGGACGCGGCTCATCCAGGGGTTCTGGTCGATGCAGCCGAGGTTCGCCAGATAAAGTAACTCCGCCAGTCCGCTGCCGATCACCTGCTTGCGAAGCTTGCCGTCCTCCGCCACGATCGTCTCCTGGCGAATCCAATCGGGGAAGCCTCCACTGGCGGTGTTCTTCTGAAAGAACCCTTCTTCTTGGATGCCGTTGGGATAGCGGCGCAACGAAAGCGGCCGGTCAAGAAGATAGGGCAGGATCAGCGGGGCGACGGCGTTGTAGTAGTTGAGGACATCGCGCTTGGTGTACCGCTCCACCGGGTACCAGACCTTGTTCAGGTTCCTGATCCGGAACGTGTGGTTATCGGGCGCGATAGCGCCTTCTGTCACCGTGTCTGCAAACAGGACCGGCCGCGGCGGGGCAGTCTCTTCACTCGAAGCCTGGCGAGTGCATTCCTCCGGTGCAATGTCCTCCCGCAAGCCGACGTAAACCGGCGCGCGGAGGCGTCCCTCTTCCGTCCACAATAGAAACTTCACAGTCGAGACCAGTTCCGGACGAACCCAATGCATCTTGTCCGGGATCTTCGGAACCTCGCGAAGCGGGCACTTCGCCACGGCGAGCGGGTCGAGTTTGGCGCGTAAAGCGGCGAGCGTCTTCTGGTCGAACCCGGTGCCGACGTTGCCCGCCCATTCCAGCTTGCCCTTATCGTTATAAACGCCCAAGATCAGCGCGCCGAAGTACTCGCGCTCGCCTTCGGTATAGCCCGTGATAACAAATTCCTGCTCGCGTGTGACCTTGATCTTCACCCAATCCCGCGACCGGCCCGAGCAATAAGGCGAATTGCCGCGCTTGGCCACAATGCCTTCAAGCGCCTGCTGCCGGGCCACTTCCAGCAGTTCGCGCCCGTGTTGAAAATGATCGGAAAGCCGCAGCGGACCACCCGGCTTCATGATGCTTTGGAGAATCTGCTTGCGTTCAATGAGCGGCGTTTTGCGCAAATCGCGGCCGTTCAAATATGTAATGTCGAAGGCGAAGAACAGCACCGGGCGTGTGCGCGCCAGATTGGCAATCGCCGTCGGATCCGACGCCATAATCCGCGGCTGCAAGCGTTCGAAACTGGGGCGGCCCGCGGGGTCAAGCGCGACCACCTCGCCATCCAGGACCGCGGATTGGGCGTTCACCAGTTGATGAAGATTCGCGAGTTCGGGGTACTGCCGGTCAATCGGCGTCCGCTTGCGGGAGTAGAGCCGGGTGCGGTCCGTGAGGAAAGCGACGCCCCGGACGCCGTCCCACTTGATTTCATACAGCCACTCGGGTCCGCTGGGGACGGCTTCGGAGAGCGTAGCGAGCATCGGCTCAAACGGGTCCGGCAGCGGGTCGGCATCTTCAGCCGCCGGCACGGCCAGGCGCGACGGCAGGTTTTGAGCGATCTCTTCCTGTGTCCGGCCAGACAGCACGCTGACGTCGTGCTCGGTGATGTCGTACGAGGCTTGCGCGTGCTCATCCTTCTTCTTAATCAGTAGCCACTCGTTGCCCTTGGCGGTCTTCATGCGGACCAGCGCAAAATCCCCACGCAGCTTCTGTCCATGTAAGTGGAACTTGAAGTCGCCGCGCTCGATCTGCTCTTCGGCCGAGACGTCGCCCAGCAGGTCATACGTGCCCGTATCCCACAGCATCACGGACCCGGCCCCGTAGTTGCCCTTCGGAATGTTGCCTTCAAAGCCCCCATACGAGATTGGATGATCCTCCACCATCACCGCCAGTTGCTTGCCGTTCGGCTTAAGCGTCGGACCCTCCGGCACAGCCCAGGACTTCAGCGTGCCGGAGACTTCCAAACGAAAGTCATAGTGCAGACGCCGCGCATCGTGCCGCTGCACACAAAACATCAGCGTTTTGGCCGGCGCGGCAGGTGTAACCGCCCCCGGCGCAGGTTCGGGCGTTTTGCTAAATGAGCGCTTACGCGCGTATTCCTCTAACGGCATGCGCGGGTTCAATATTGATTGTTACAGGTGGATGGCAAACATGGGCCCAATGCGGCACTCGGGAACATCGAATCCCATTCCGGTGTCTAAATTCTCAGGCTTATGCACCTGAACTGGCTTACTCTTGTCGTGGTTTTACCGCCAGTTTCGCTGTCGCAAGCATCGTGTACACGGTTCAGGCTCAACTCGTCGGAGATGACACCTGACGAGATCATTCAAAAATCGACGCATCTGTTCATCGGCGTCCTTGAGAAACATGAGTTTCCCAGTTCGCTTCGGTTTCGACCGGCGTCGGATGATCCGCCCGGTTGGCGAGTAATCCGAATGCGGGTGCGGGTGGAACTTGTGCTTCGTGGGCAGGAGCCGAACGGACTCATCGACATCTATGAAGTATTTCCGACGGGAGGCGTATCAGGCGACTGGAACTCTACGCACGACGGCGTGCGATACCTGTTCCCAGCCCGAATGGAGAGCGGATACTATCGCGTCACTCGCGATTTCTGGCGCAGTATTTACCCTGTGTATAGCGGGTGCCACGACAGGTTGCCACTGGATCAGTCCAGGTCGTTTTGGGAACGGTTCGCGCTAATGCAGTGGTGGGTTCAACCGGATCGAAGCCAGGGATTCGGCCAGACCCACCACACCGACCCCGGCAATGCACTCGGCGATTGGCGGCTGGCCAAAATACTGCGCGGGCTACTTCGCCATCCGGACAAGGCGGTTCGTATGGCCGCCTGTGAGGATCTAATGCATATGCTTCGCGCGCAGGACGAGTGCTGGGACTCTGTGGCTCCGGAGGACCGCAAGCACTTAGACCGGTTTTGGAATGCCCTGAGCGTGGAATCCGTCTGGGAGGACAATCGCCGCTTCGAACAGCGTGCCCACCGCGTATGGAGCGACACGATGCGCAATCTCGGCTACGCAGAACCAGGAAGCATGGATGCGTTACGACTGTTTACCACCGTGCGAGACAAAAGGCTGCGCCAAGAGTTCTGCGAATTGTTCCTGATGCACTTTTCAATCGATCGGGAGAATGGCTGTCCCGCATCGTCTCCACCACCAGCAACGATCGTTACGGAGAATGGTGATGTTCCCTTACTCGGACCGTGGCTTGGCAGCAACGTGTCCGCTCAGCGATAGGCAGCCGTTCAACTGCGGATCGTTGAAATCGAGCGCATCAGCAACACCCCGGCCGCAACCGGTGGCACGATTAGAAGGAAGGCGGCAAGCGCATCAAACCAGGTATATCGAAAAGCTTGATAGGCTTCGGCCACGGGCGCGAGTCTTGGTATGAGTTCGCGAGCGCGTGCCGCGGTCTCGAATTCGTTAAGGCGGCGAAAGTCCGTCAGCTGGCCGGTTCGCTCATTCAGAATGAACCATAACTTCCCCCGACCCGTATCGGAGCTCCCTAACATGTACCCGGCCGTTAGCTGCAAGTGGGTAACGTTCGGGATCGACAGCCCGCTTGTGTCACCTCGCCTGAAGAGAGTCGCCGAGTCCAGCACATCGACAAACTCCAACGCGTATCCATTCGGCAGGGGACAATTGAAGCCGTCTCCGATCCCGATGTCGCGGTGGAATACAGCCACGTTGATGACCGCGTAACCGACGAATACAACCGCGGACCACGCCAGGCACGCGAATGGCAGTGCGGTACCAAAGAAGAGCAACCGGTTGTGGCCGGCCACTGTGCTTGGAACAACACCCCGGATAACGTTCCAGATGACGACGGAAGCCCCGATCGCCAGTAGAACTCCGGCGACTAGCCAGAACAATAAGACGAAGCCAATTCCCATCGAATGTGTTCACTCTTGAGGCAGCGTCGCGGCCTTCGGGACTTCAGCCGTCACCATCTGCGGAAACCGGCACACTCGTTCCCGAACAGAAAACTGCCTTCCATTCCTCGCTGCCATTCCCCACGCACTGCTACCTGCCGGTTATGCAACTCAGTGCGCCGCTCAACAGCCTGGCAAACCGTCAGCGGCTCCTGGGCCTGAGCAGTCGCATGTATTGACGAGAAGAACAAAAGGACCGCGGATCGCATACTCAGCGCCCCCAACCATGACAGGGAACTACAGGCTCTGCTTCGAAAGGCCGCCACGCCGTTCGCGTGGGTCCGCGCCGGCTCGTTACCGCGCGAAGAGCGATTCCAACGAGTCCGCTGTCAGCAGGCGGATACCGAGGTCCTCGAGTTCGGGGGCACGGGCGGCCTCAAGCCGGTCGTGAACCCACCCGGGCAGGTCGCCAAAACGGACACCCAATTGGTGTACAACAACGTCCCGGTAGCCTTGTTCCCGGCCCTCTTCGCGAGCCTTCCGATAAATCGGACCGAACAGCTCGCTCTGGTTGAAATCGAAGGTTACCGGCATATACCGTTCCGTCCTCTCTTTAACTTCCTTTTCAAACCCTCTCAACGCGCCGGCTCGTTACCGCGCGAAGAGCGATTCCAACGAGTCTGCTGTCAGCAGGCGGATACCGAGGTCCTCGAGTTCGGGGTCGGTGGCAACCTGAAGCCGGTCGTAAACCCAACCGGGCAGATCGCCGAAGCGGGCACTCAGTTGGCGTGTGAAAAATTCCCGGTGCCCCTCTTCCCGACCCTTCCGATAAATCGGACCGAACAGTTCGCTCTGATCGAAATCGAAGGTTACCGGCATATGCTGCTCCGTCCTCTCCTTAACTTCCTTTTCAAGCCCTCTCAACGCGCCGGCTCGTTACCGCGCGAAGAGCGATTCCAACGAGTCCGCTGTCAGCAGGCGGATACCCAGGTCCTCGAGTTCGGGGTCGGTGGCGACCTGAAGCCGGTCGTAAACCCAACCGGGCAGGTCGCCGAAGCGGGTACTCAATAGGCGTGTGAGAAATTCCCGATGACCTTGTTCCCGGCCCTCTTCCCGGCCCTCTTCCCGACCCTCTTCCCGGCCCTCTTCCCGGCCCTCTTCCCGACCCTCTTCCCGACCCTTCCGATAAATCGGACCGAACAGTTCGCTCTGATCGAAATCGAAGGTTACCGGCATATGCTGCTCCGTCCTCTCCTTAACTTCCTTTTCAAACCCTCTCAACAACGAAAGTATCACGAACTTCTGCCCCGCGGCCGCCCGCGCGCGCGGTTCCAGCCTGTCCAACTGCTGCAACACGCGTTGAATCACCCGCTCCTTCTCCACGTTCGTTAACAGCGCGAAGATGTTATCGTTCAGATCGGGACTAACGAGCAGCGGCTCGCCCGGCAGGTCGCGGGCGTCGATGATCGCATAGCGGAACTGCATGGCAGGTGTTACGAATTCCGCCGCCATTCGCAACGGTTCGCGGCCGACATACAGCATAACCTGCCGGACATGAACGCCTAGCCTGCGGTGGAGCGCCAGATAATATTCAGCCTGCCGTTGTGCGAACCGCGGGTCGTTGGCGGACTGCAGTTCCAAATGGACATGCTCGCCCTCCGCCGTTTTCGCGAGCAGGTCCACTCGCGGATTCTCGACCCTCGGCAACTCGACGTTAAGCCATTGAACGAACGAAGAGCCCAGCACGGTGCGCAGCAGGACCCCTCGCGATTCCTGGATTAACTGCTTCAGCGTGACATCGAAATCGTGCGCCATCCCGCTGCGATTCTAGCGCGCCGGCTCATTACCGCGCGAAGAGCGATTCCAACGAGTCTGCTTCCAGCAGGCGGGTGGCGAGATCCCCGAGTTTGGGAGCACGGGCGGCCTCAAGCCCGCCCCCTCCTCCAGGGTGCACGACAATAAGGTGAGGGTCAGGCCGCCCTGCGGTGGTCCCAGTAGTCCTCGAAGCGATTGTTCAACTGACAACAGCGGAGGGCAATGATGGCGTTTGCGCCTTCGACGGACCAGAACA
>JADLDI010000109.1 GCA_020846745.1 Bryobacterales bacterium
AGCACAACACCCGCAGTTCTCCGGCACGATTCCGGCCCAGCCGGTGCGGGCAAAACAGCCGAAGCCGCTGGTCATAGATGGCTTCGATGGGTCGCTTGCTGGCCACGGCCGTCCACAGGAGCCGGTATCTCCTCCACCGTTTGAATCTTGGCCCGGACAACACTCATTCATCCTCACATTAGCGCATCCCCTCCGGTAACCAAGAGAATCGCCGCTATTTAAACACAGTAGTACTAGGGCGCCGGGCGGACATTGCCCGCCAGCACTCTGGTGAGCTTGCCGTTGTTCTGGCGAACAAGCAGGAACCCGTGCTCATCGAGGCCCGCCGTCGTCCCGATCAGCGTGTCGTCGGCCGTGACGCGCTTTCCGCGGGCATAACTGGACACCCGCTCAAACTCGGCGATCAACTCCTTAGGCGGACGCGGCAGCCAGATGTCGAGTTCGTTCGACAACGCGTCAAGCAGGATGTCACGGTTTACGGTATGTCCGGTCTCGATTCGTAACGATGTAGCTACCGCCGTCAGATCCGCCGGGAACCGCTCGTGATTTACATTGATGCCGATGCCGACAATCAGGGCCGCCGGTTCAGCGTTGACTAAGATGCCGCCGCACTTTTTGTTATTGGCGAGTAAGTCGTTGGGCCAGCGGAGGTCGCAAGTTACAGCGGCCGCTGTATGGATGGCCGCTCTGGCTGCTATACCAGCGGCCAGCGTTCTGGCGGGGAGGTTTGAAACCCGCGCGATATAGGACACGTAGAGCCCGTCGCCCGGCGCCGAATGCCAGGCCCGGCCCAGGCGTCCCTGGCCCGCCGTCTGCTCATCGGAGCCGACAATGGTTCCCGACGGGCAACCGTCAGCGGCAAGGCGGGCCGCCTCAATCATCGTTGACGGAATCGACTTGTGCCAGTAGACCGCCCGGTTCACAGGAGTTCGAGCCGGAAGTTGAGATCCACCGCCGTGGCGGAATGGGTGATGGCGCCCACCGAGATGTAGTCGGGTCCCGCTTCGGCATATGCACGGACAGTTTCGAGCGTGATCCCTCCCGAAAGTTCGGTTGAGGCGCGACCATCTATGTAAGTAATCCATTCACGGGCTTCTGCCGGGGTCAGGTTATCGAGCAGCATCCGGGTCGCTCCGCACGCGAGCGCTTCATCTAATTCGGCACGGGTCCGGACTTCCACTTCGATGGGCACGCCCGAAGTTGCCGCGATGCGCTGGGCGCGTTCGAAGGCCTGCCGAACGCCCCCGGCGGCCGAGATGTGGTTGTTCTTTATAAGTACGGCGTCATAGAGGCCGAGGCGATGATTTGTAACTCCTCCGGCGGCGGCCGCGGCTTTTTCGAGCAGCCGGAGACCGGGTGTTGTCTTCCTGGTGTCGAGGATCCTGGTCTTGGTCCCCTTCACCGCGTCCACATACTTCGACGCGAGCGTTGCCACGCCTGAGAGGCGCTGCAAGAAATTCAGGGCTACGCGCTCGCAGGTGAGCAGGGTGCGTGCCGGGCCGCGCACCTTGGCAAGCGGCGTTCCCGGAGTAAGTCTGGCGCCGTCTTGAACTAATAACTCCAGGGATTGCACTCCGCCTTGCAGGCTATAGACGACAGGAAGCACGGCGGCGCCGGATAGGGTAAGTTCCTGGCGAGCGAAGAACGTGCCCTGAGCCTGGGCGGATTCGTCAATGCAGGCGAGCGTCGTAATGTCGCCGGGACCGATGTCTTCCGCGATCGCCCGGGCGACGGTGTCACGAAGCCATGTGGGATCGATCACAGGCCCGCCAGCGCTTCCTGGCTCTTGGCCTGCTGCGCCTCATACTCGGCAAGCTTGCCGCGAATCGAAGCCACGACGTGCTCAGGAGCGCGCGACAGGAAGGTCTCGTCACCTAACTGCCGCCGCGAGTTCGCGATGTTCTTGGCGAGTTGGTCCAGTTCCTTTTCCAGGCGCTTTTTCAAATTGGCGAGTTGGCTTTCCGAAACCTGCAATCCAAGGTCGAACGCAGGGGTGGCCCGCATGGCGCCGCCGAGTTTGGGCGCATGACCTTCGTACACTTCCAGTTGAATGTTGGCCAGGCGCAGAATCGCTTCGCTTTGCTCGCGCGCGATGCTCACGGCGCGACCGGGAGAGTAGAGCACGCCGGCGAGCTGCTCTTTCGGATCGAGCTTCAATTCCGCGCGCAGGTTGCGGGCCGCGGTGATAATATCCTGCAGGATGGTCATATCCCGCTCCGCTAACTCATCGATGCCCTGAGCGGATAACTGGGGGTAACCCGCTTGGGCGATCGACTTGGGGCGCGCGGTGGAGTTAGCCGCCAGCCGCTGCCACAATTCCTCAGTCAGGAACGGCATCACCGGATGCAGCAGGCGTAGCGACGCTTCGAACACCGCGAGCGTTGTCTTCCAGTCGTCGTTCAATCCGCTGCCATCCGTGAACCGCAACTTCTTCAATTCGACATACCAGTCGCAGAATTCGTGCCAGAAAAAGCCCCACGCCGTTTGGGCCGCTTCGTGATACCGGTAAGCCGCGATGGCCCTGTTCATCTGGTCGGCCGCACGGTGCAGGCGCGACACGATCCAGCGGTCTTCAAGCGTCTGTGAATAAGGCTTGGTCAGCGGCTCAGACGGAATCCACGGCTCCACCCCCGACTGTTCCATCTTCATGAAGACGAACCTGGCGGCATTCCAGATCTTGTTCGCGAACGCACGGGCGGTCTGCATCCGTTCTTCGGTGAGCACAATATCAGTGCCCGGCGCCGCACCCTGCAGCAGCGACATCCGCACGGCATCGGTACCGTACTTCTCCGTCACTTCCAGCGGGTCGATCACATTGCCGCGGGTTTTCGACATCTTCTGCTTTTCGGCATCCCGAACAAGGCCGTGGATGTAGACCTGCCGGAACGGCACATCGCCCATGCATTCCAGGCCCATGACGATCATGCGCGCGACCCAGAAGAAGAGGATGTCGAACCCGGTGATGAGGAGCGATGTCGGGTAAAAGCGTTCGAGGTCGCGCGTCTTGTCGGGCCACCCGAGCGTCGAGAACGGCCAGAGACCCGATGAGAACCACGTGTCGAGAACGTCGGGATCTTGTTTAAGGTTAGTCGAGCGACAGCGCTTACAATGCGTCGGCGTTTCGCGCGCGACGTTGATTTCGCGGCAGTCGCCACAGTGCCATGCCGGGATGCGGTGGCCCCACCAGAGCTGGCGCGAGATGCACCAGTCGCGGATGTTGTACATCCACTCGTAGTAAGTCTTGGTCCAGGTTTCCGGAATAAACTGGATGCGACCGGATTCCACGGCGGCGATCGCCGGTTCCGCCAGCGGCTTCATCTTCACGAACCACTGCGTAGAGATCAGCGGTTCCACCACGGTCTTGCAGCGCTGGCACTTTCCAGCGGCCAGGTTGTACGGATCGATCTTTGCCAGAAGACCCGCGGCATCGAGGTCCGTCACGATCTTCTTCCGCGCTTCAAAGCGATCGAGTCCGGCATAAGCGCCGGCAGCGGCGGTCATCTTGGCGTGGTTGTCGATCACCTGGATCTTCGCGAGGTTGTGGCGCTTACCTGCTTCAAAGTCGTTTGGATCGTGTGCCGGCGTGACTTTCACAACGCCGGTGCCAAACTGCGGATCGGCGAGGTCGTCCAGAATGATGGGGATCTCGCGGTTCATGAGCGGCAGCATCACGTTCTTCCCATGCAGATGCTTGTAACGCTCGTCCTTGGCGTTAATGGCGACGGCGGTATCGCCGAGCATGGTTTCAGGACGCGTAGTGGCGACGGTCAGGAACTCGTTGGTCCCCACAACCGGATAGCGGATATGCCAGAGGTTTCCGGCGGTTTCGTCGCGGTCGACTTCCAGGTCAGAAAGGGCGGTGTCGCAACGCGGGCACCAGTTCACCATGTAGTCGCCGCGATAGATTAGGTCCTTTTCGTACAACCGGACGAAGACTTCGCGCACGGCGCGCGACAGTCCAGGGTCGAGGGTGAATCGCTCGCGGGTCCAATCGCAGGACGCGCCGACGCGGATCATCTGGCGTTTGATCGTTCCGCCGGACTCTTCCTTCCATTGCCAGACGCGGCGTTCAAACTCTTCGCGGCCGAGGTCGCGCCGGTTGAGGTTCTGCCTGGCGAGTTCGCGTTCCACCACCATCTGTGTGGCGATGCCGGCGTGGTCCGTGCCCGGCAGCCAGAGCGTGGCGTCACCGAGCATACGGTGCCATCGAATCGTGACGTCGATTTCCGTGTGCTCCAGCATGTGACCCATGTGGAGAGAACCGGTTACATTGGGCGGCGGAATGACCAGGGTGAAGACGGGTCCGCTATCGGCGACGTTGAAAATGCCGTTATCAATCCACCACTGTGCCCAGTGCGGTTCAAACCGCTGGGGTTCATAGATTTTGTCCAATTGCATGAGGGGAAAACTCCAGTTTAGCGTTACGGCGTAGCATGAGAGTGGGGATTGACCGTTATGACTGGCACGGTGCTTTCGTACAAGCAGGATTCGATTGCGGACGAGTGGGACGCGATCGTGATCGGATCGGGCATTGGCGGGCTTGCCGCCGCGGTGCTGCTGGCGCGCCACGGACGGAAAAAGGTATTGGTGCTGGAGCGGCACTATACAGCCGGCGGGTACACGCACTCGTTCCGCCGCCCCGGTTACGAGTGGGACGTGGGGGTTCACTATATCGGCCAGGTGGGCGACCGGCGGTCGGCGGTTCGCGCGGCGTTCGACCACCTGACGGATGCCAAGTTGGATTGGGCGGCAATGCCGGATGTGTACGACCGCATAATCATCGGCGATAGAACTTACGACTTCGTGACGGGTGAACAGCGCTGGCGCGAGCGCATGAAGGAGTACTTCCCAAACGACGCACTCGCCATCGACCGGTACCTGGAAGTTACGCGGAAGTGCGTGAAGGCCGAGATGTTCTACCACGCCGAGAAGATCGTTCCCGCGCCGGTGGCCGCAGTACTAGGTTTCGCGATGCGATATCCGTACCTGCGGTGGGCGGGCAGAACGACCGCCGAGGTGCTGGCCGGGATCACGAGTAATAAGGAACTTATGGCCGTGCTTACCGGGCAGTGGGGCGACTACGGGCTGCCGCCCGGGCAGAGTAGTTTTGGGATCCATTCGACCATCGCACAGCACTATTTCGATGGCGGCTTCTATCCGGTGGGCGGGGCGGGCCGGATCGTCGAGACTATGACGCCGCTGATTCAGGAAGGCGGCGGAGCGGTGGTTGTGAAAGCTGAGGTGTCACAGATTTTAATCGAAGGCGGTCGGGCAGTTGGGGTAAAGATGGCCGACGAGCGACGCCTGAATGCACCGATTGTCATCAGCGACGCCGGCGCGGTCAACACCTTCGCGAAGCTACTGCCGGAAGCTTGTCGCGAGGTGGAGGAGATACGCCACTTGCCTCCGTCGATGGCGCATCTCAGCCTGTATGTGGGAGCTAATAAGAGTGCCCGCGAGTTAGGACTCGATGGCACCAACCTGTGGATCTATCCCGGCACTGACCACGACGCCAACGCGACCCGCTGGTACAGCGATCCCGAAAGACCTTTTCCGCTGGTCTTCATCTCGTTCCCGTCAGCGAAAGACCCTACTTTCGAAACGCGGCACCCCGGCCGCGCCACAGTGGAAGCGATCACTCCCGCGCCATATCGCTGGTTCACGCGTTGGGAGGATACTGTGTGGAAGCGGCGCGGCGAATCGTATGAATTGTTCAAAGACATGCTGGCGCAACGTCTGATGCTGATAGTGGAGAAACACGTCCCCACACTCGCCGGAAACGTACAGGCCGCGGAACTGTCGACACCGTTGTCTACCAAGCATTTTATGAACCACGGCGCCGGTGAAGCGTACGGCGTAGCGTCCACCCCTGAGCGATACCGATTGCGTTCCCTGCGTCCACGCACGAAATGGAAAGGCGTCTTCCTCACGGGACAGGATGTATCATCATTGGGAGTTACGGGAGCAATGTTTGGCGGAGGAATCTGCGCCTCAGCTATCCTCGGCCGGAACCTTATCTCAGTAATGACCAAGCCGGCGTAGCTAGTTAGCTGTTACTTATATAGCGGCGTTCGATCTTCGCTCCCACCGTCCCGACGGCGTAGTAACCGATTGAAATTCGGCCGACATGTGTCAGCAGATCGAAGCCCTTCCAACGCGGGATACCGTAGTCAGCCTCGAGCCACAGGATGAGTTGTGCGTACGCATAGGCGATGGCGCGCTCGGTGTGATAGCCCGTCCCGACCGTTACGATCTCGGTGGGTGTCACGATTCGAGGTGAAGGGATGGTTCGCTTCAGCAGGCCGACGGTGATATCGGAACGCGCCGGCATCTCCAGGCCATTGGCGGAAAGTTCGCCGTGTCCCATCGCGGCATGCGCATCGCCGAGATAGAGCATGCCGCCCGGCACGCAAACCGGAAGGTGCAAGGTGCTGCCGGGGCAGACTTCCACCAGGTCCATGTTGCCGCCGTGCGGACCCGCCGGTCCCGTGCTCGGTACGCCCCAATCGGGCGCGGTGCCGATACAGCCGAGCATGGGCGCATAGGGGATCTTGATTGTGCCGCTCCAATGGATGAAACCGCCGGAGATCTCGCACACGTGTGTACCGTGTGGACAGTCTGTGCCCAGCCATTCGGAAAGCTGGCGCGGATCGCCGATGCGCGTGAAGCACTTACCAAGAGTTGGCTCGATACTGTGGATCGTGACAGCGAGCGAGTCGCCCGGTTCGGCCCCTTCCACATAGATAGGACCGTTCATGGGATTACTGTAGGGGACCTTGGACTTATCGCGACGATCATCCTCTGTGCGTATCTGGCCGGAGAACGCATCTTCGGAGTCGACGACTAAGCGTGCGCCGGGCGCAATGCGAACGCGGGGCGGTTCCTTGCGGTCGAACTCGTAACAGAGCTTTCCAACGGGCAAGTAAGTCATTTAGACCTTCATTAAGAACCGAGTCAGTTGCATCAGCGCCGCAGCAGTGAACTGCCTGGCGACGGAACCGCTTTCGAACACGGAGTCCTTGTAATTGGAACCTTGCGTTCGAGGCCGGGCACAACCATAACGCGCCAGCAGTTAACCGAACTTTTGCTTGAAAAGCGCCACCGACCGATCGTTGGGGCGGGCCGGCAAGGCGACGGGCGCCTCCCAATCCTCAGGCACGTCTTCCAGCCGCACAATCTTGCCGCCGTCCATGACCGACCGCCAACCGGCCATGAACACGCGCGTCTTGTCCATCAGAGAATCGAAAGTTTGCGGCATCTCTTTGTAGCGCGCCATGTGCTCGTAGGCCCAGATCGTCGGCGCCCACGCCTCAGTCTTATTGAACGGAAACCCGGTGCCCGCATCGATCGCGAACATCTTGCCGCCATACATATCTTTGGTGTGGATCTGCAGGGTTCCCCAGGGTCCGGTGGCCTGATGTAGTGTGCCGAGGAACTCGTTGCCGCTTGTATCGCGGTGCTCGAACGTCATAACTCCCGGCGGCGTGTACCAGTTCTTCGAACGATACTGGACAGACACGATCGGGTTGCCCGCCTCGACAATTGACCGATGAATCATATACAACCCGTGGATGCCATGGGTCGGATACTCGTCAAACGAGTTAGTGGCGTCGTAACTGATGATTTTCCTGCCTTTTACCCAGGCCTTTGCCTCGGCGGCGGCGTTGGTGTATTCATAAGCCGAGGGACATAGGATGGTGGCCCCATGCTTCTTCGCTGTGTCGATCATCTTGCGCGCTTTAACGAGTGAGTTAGCGAACGGCCGGTTGATCAGGTTCGGCAATCCGGCCTCAAGATACGGCTGGTGAAGGATGTGGCTCCAGCCGTGGTTGAAGTATCCGCCGGAGATAATTCCGTCGACTTTCCCGAGCATGTCGTCGAAATTCCGGACGGCTTCGCAGCCGTACATTTTGGCGAATTCGGCCGACTTTTCCGGCTCAATCTCCCAACAGTGCGTGATGCGCATGCCGGTGAACTTCACTTCCTTCTGCCCGGCCCGCGGGTTCATAAGAGGCGCCCAAAGAGGGAGTAAGTGCGAATAGTTATGAACGTTGAGGCAGCCTATCCTCAATTCGCCTTCGCGAGGCGTTGCCGTCTGGGCGGGGGCCAGGGCAGATGCGGCGGATACACCCACTGCCGCTCGCTTCAAAAATCCGCGTCTATCGAATGACATTGAAATTCTCCTACCACTTGGAATGCTTGTACTTCTCGGCCCAGTCGACACCGTGCCAGGTCTTAATGCTGAGCGGCTTCACGAACAGTAACCACCGCGGTTCCGTAAGTGTAGGTTCCAGGTACTTCGGACCGTGCTCACCGAGATAGCGGATCGACATGCGCGTGGCGATCTCCACCCACTTGCCGCCGAGGTTGGGCTCTTCGAGAACCGTCGCCTCCCCGCGCACCAGCACCCGGTTGTTATAGATCGTTTCATCGTCGATGCAGAGGAACACCTTTGGATTGTTCCTGATGTATCGAGCCCATACCGACTTGGCCCGGGGCACGATGTAAAACCCGCCGTCGCTGTACTCAAACCAGCACGGCACGACGTAGGGCCAGCCTTCCTCATCAATGCTTCCGATCCGGCAGAATGGATTGCCGGCGAGGAACTCGTTCATTTCCTCTTCGGTCAGTTTTCCGACCTTTCCGCGCCATTCATCCTTGCGCGCCTGGATCGGTTGGTCTGTTGTTTCGTCCATAGTTCTTCAGAGGCTCCGTTCGAAGGATTTGATATCATATCGCTTCACTTTCGGGAAGGCCACCCTCCAATTCACGTATGCCCGCCTCAGCAGTCCTGGAAACAGCCATCAGCCATCGCGAAGCCGTTCAACTGTTGGAATCCAAAGGAAGCGTGCAGGAAGAGCTATTCGCCGAAGCGAGGCGCATTCGCGCGCGCCGAACCGGAAACGTAATCACTTATTCCCGGAAGGTGTTTCTACCACTCACAAACCTGTGCCGCGACCGCTGTGGATACTGCACTTTCGCGCGTGTGCCCGGCGATCCCAAGGCACATACGATGACGCCCGAGGAGATACTGGCAGTTGCCGATGCAGGCCGCCGCGCCGGGTGCAAAGAGGCGCTCTTCAGTTTGGGCGACAAACCGGAGCTGCGTTATCCGGCGTATCGCGCGTGGCTGGCAGAGCGCGGCTTCAGCACCACTATCGAGTATCTCGCCCAGATGTGCACCCTCGTTTTCGAGCACACGGGCTTGTTGCCGCACTCGAATCCCGGAGCGATGAGTCCGAAGGAGATCGAGCAACTCCGCGAGGTGAACGTAAGCCTCGGCATGATGCTTGAGTCCACCAGTACGCGCCTGCTCAAACGCGGTGAAGCTCATTTCGCTTGTCCCGACAAAGCGCCCGCGTTGCGGCTCGCCACTTTGCGCTCAGCTGGTGTTGCGCGCGTTGCCTTCACATCCGGCATACTAATCGGGATTGGCGAGACACTGAAAGACAGAGCCGATTCGCTGTTCGCGCTGCTCGCCATTCATCGCGACTACGGGCATCTGCAGGAGGTCATCATTCAGAACTTTCGCGCCAAACCGGATGTCCCGTTCGCCGACCGGCCAGAACCGGCCAGCCTCGAACTTGGGCGGACGGTGGCGGTGGCGCGGCTGATCTTCGGCGATGAAGTGAACATTCAAGTGCCGCCGAACCTGAACCCTGACTCACATCGCTTGCTGCTCGCGGCGGGCATTAACGATTGGGGCGGCGTGTCGCCAATAACATGCGATTACATCAACCCCCAGCACGCGTGGCCGGTGTTGCAGGATCTTAGACGCATTACCGCCGAGGCCGGCCTGGAACTGCGCGAGCGGCTTCCGATTTATCCCGAATACTGCCGTCAGTCCGCGCAGTGGCTTCCCGGCCGTTTTCGGGAGCAAGTAGACAAGCTTGTCGATACCGCCGGACTGGTGAAGCGCGAGCAGGAGCAATGGTGACAATCGCACAGATTTTGGGACGTGCAGTTACGGGCCGCGAACTTACGGCGTCAGATGCCGAGTTACTGTTCGCGGCGCAAGGCATGGAGTTAGCCGACCTGGTAGCAGTTGCTGACGACATACGCCGCCGTCGCGTAGGCGACCAGGTTTCCTACGTCGTTAACCGCAACATCAACTTCACAAATGTCTGCGTGAAGCGCTGCGGCTTCTGCGCGTTCAGCCGGGGCCACCGGGCCGAGGAGGGATACTTCTTCCCGATCGAGGAGGTTGTCCGGCGCGCGCGCGAGGCCTGGGATGGCGGCGCGACGGAAGTCTGCATACAGGCGGGATTGGCTCCGCGAATTTCCGAAACTTATTATCTCGATCTCTGCCGGGCGATCAAACGCGAACTGCCCGGCATTCACCTTCACGCGTTTTCACCGGAAGAGATTCTGTATGGTGCAACGCTTTCAAACTGCGGCGTCGAAACGTACCTGGCGCGGCTAAAAGACGCAGGTCTGGACACCATGCCCGGAACGGCGGCGGAGATTCTGGACGATACGGTGCGCGACATCATCTCACCTGGCCGCATCTCCACCCGCGACTGGATTCGTGTGGTCCGGGCGGCCCACCGGATCGGACTCCGAACGTCGTCCACGATGATGTTCGGCCACATTGAGACGCCGCGCCATTTGGCGAACCACCTGATTCTGCTGCGTAATCTGCAGCGCGAAACCCGCGGGTTCACAGAGTTTGTACCGCTCAGCTTTATTCACGCAGAAGCGCCGATGTATCGAAAGGGCCTTCTGCCGGCGGTACGGCCGGGAGCAACCGCTGACGAAGTGCTTCGAATCTACGCGGTGTCGCGACTGGCGCTTCAAGGCGCGATCGACAATATACAGGTCTCCTGGGTGAAACAGGGGCCGGAGTTCGCCGCCCGTTGCCTTGCGGCCGGGGCCAACGATTTTGGAGGTACGCTCATGAACGAGAGCATCTCCACGGCCGCCGGCGCCTCGCACGGGCACTTCCTTCCACCTGCGGAAATGCGCCGGTGGATTCGCAGCGCCAAACGGGTTCCCGCCGAACGGTCCACCACGTACCGTATCCTACGAACATGGCCAATCGAGGAGGAAGACGCGGCGCCGATCCCGATGTCTAAGTTCGAATCGTATACGCAACTTACCTCTTCCACCAACTTTCGTTACAAGGTTACTGCGCACGAATGAGAATCGTTGTGTTCGCCGGCGGCACAGGAGCTGCCAAATTTCTCCGCGGGTTGGTCCGAATCGTCGATCCGGCCGGCCTCACCGTGGTTGCCAACACCGGTGACGATCTGGATTGGTGGGGGCTGCACGTCTCTCCCGATCTCGATACCGTCTGCTACGAACTGGCCGGACTACTCGATGAGCAGCGTGGCTGGGGCCGTGCCTACGAAAGCTTCAATTGCCGCGACGCCATGGCAGACCTGGGTAAGGCGGCCTGGTTCAGCTTGGGCGACAAAGATCTAGCCACGCATCTTTATCGCACCGAACGGCTGCGGCAGGGGGCGCGGCTAAGCGAAGTGACCGCGGAGTTGTGTCAGCGGCTGAACGTTCGCAGCAAAGTTCTGCCTATGACCGACGATCCAGTGCGAACGGTGGTGACGATGGACGACGGCGATGTGCCATTCCAGGAGTTCTTTGTCCACCGCCGGCACACCGGTGTTGTTCATGATGTCCGGTTTGAAGGTTCAATTCTCGCCATCCCAGCCCCAGGCGTACTCAAGGCGATCGCCTCCGCCGATCTGATTGTGATGGCGCCCAGTAATCCGGTCACCAGCATCGGACCCATTTTATCGGTCCCCGGAATCTCGCAGCAGATGGAAGATACCAACGCTCCGGTGATTGCGATATCGCCAATCATCGGTGCGGAGGCCTTCAGTGGTCCCGCAGCGCAACTGATGGCAATGCGCGGCTGGCCGGCTTCCGCCGTAGGTATAGCCACGGCCTATAACTCATTTCTGGACGTGTTATTGTGCGATACCGCCGATGAGCACTTACGCGACGAGATAGAACGGTTAGGTCCGCGACCAGTGTTTACGGATATTCGCATTAGCGGAACTTCGGCCGCTTCGCGCCTGGCTCAGGAAGTTGTGGCGTGCCGCCCTTGAGCGACATTTGGGCTATTGTCCCGATTAAAGACCTCGAAAAGGGTAAGACCCGCCTTGCACCAGTATTGAACGAGAAAGAGCGCTCGTTGCTCATACCGGCGATGGTTTCCGACGTGCTCAACGCCTTTGCCGATTTTGGCGGCATGCCGGTTGTCGTGGTTACCGGCGACGTACGTGTAGCGGATATGGCCGCACGGCGTGGCATGGGCTCGATCGTGGAGCGCACCTGTGTCAGCGAATCCATAGCGGTGGCAAGCGCAACCGCGTTTGCTCTCGCGCAAGGGGCAGGCGGGACGTTGGTGGTACCGGCCGATATACCGCTCATCACGGCTGACGACATTCGCCAGATCGTGAATTTGGCGCCGGCTACAGGAACACTACTCGTACCCGCCTGGGACGCGCGCGGAACCAACGCCGCCATCCGTCGCCCGGCGGACCTGTTCCCGCTGCGCTTCGGCAACGACAGTTTTGTGCCGCACACTGCAGCGGCAGAGGCAACCGGATACCCACTACTAGTCACCCACAACCAGAACATATCGCTTGATCTCGATTCTCCGGCCGAGCTAAGCCTTTTCCTGAAATCGGATCGAGTTACTCAAACTCACAAGGTTCTTGACCGATTGCCCGCCGCGAACAGGATTGCGGTTTGATCGAGTTAGTGCCGATTACGGGCCTTCCTGAAGTAGTTCCCGGCGATTCTTTGGGGACACTCATCGCCCGCGCACTTAGTCGCCTCTCGTTCACCCTACGTTCAGCCGATGTGCTGGCTGTTGCGCAGAAGATCGTCTCGAAAGCGGAAAACAGGCTGGTTCGCCTTGATACTATGATCCCGTGCGAGTCCGCCATCGAGACAGCACGCGAGTTAGGCAATCGCGATCCACGCCTGATTGAATTGGTGTTGCGCGAGTCGCGGCGGATCGTCCGCATGGGACACGGCGTGCTGATCGTCGAAACCCATCATGGGCTGATTTGCGCCAATGCCGGAGTGGACCTCTCAAACGTCGACGGAGGCAATACCGCCTCGCTTCTGCCCGTCAACCCGGATGCTTCCGCCGCTCGGATCGCTTCGGAAGTTCGGGCCGTCACGGGCGTCGACGTGCCCGTACTGATTGCCGATACGTTTGGCCGCCCTTGGCGCGAAGGCCTCGTCGACGTTGCCATCGGCGTCCATGGAATGTCCCCGCTGCGCGATCATCGTCGCCAAACCGACGCCTACGGGTACCAACTCCGCGCAACGGTGATGGCTGAAGCCGACCAACTCGCCGCGGCCGCCGGGTTGGTGTTTCGGAAAAACGGCCGGATCCCAGCCTGCCTTATTCGCGGATTTGAATTCCAGCCAGGTAGCGGTAACGCGAGCGACTTACTGCGCAACCCGGAACACGACCTGTTCCGATAGCTCTAAATCCCGACAACGCGGAACCGCGCGCCCTTTGCCTTGTATCGCCGGTTCAGTCCAATCACCATGGCACACATCGCCTCGAGCGCCCGGGCATGCCTGAGCGGTCCGCCATCCAACGGGCGTAGCCCGGCGATACTGCTTGCCGCCTCCATCACAATGGTCCGCGCCTCAGCATCGTCCCCGCAGATGATCACGTCACAATCGAGCGATTCCTGTAACTCGCCCAGCACGTGGGCCGGAATCGTCTTGAATCCGGCCACCAGCGATACACCGGCCGGAACCAAGTGGGCCAGCGATTCGCTGCCGGAATTCTCTTCTAACCGCAACAGAACGGCCCCGCGCTGCTTTTCGAATTGAAGCGGTACGGTAGTGTCCACCACCACGGTACCGGGTTGCCAAATATCGCGGCACGTCTCGAGCAACTCCGCCGCATTGTCGAATGGCACGCAGAGGAACACCAACCCGCCTTGGGCTGCCGCTTCCACGTTGCCGGTTCCGGATACCCCAGTTACACCCGCCAGACGCCCAATTTCAGCCGCTTTCTCCTCCGCCCGCGAGCGGTCGCGTGAACCGATCGAAACCGTCCAATTCGCCGCGGCGAACCGCAAAGCCAGCGCACTTCCTTCGCGGCCTGCTCCGCCGAGAAAAGCGACATGACGGCTGTTTGAACCAGTGAGGGGATTCTTCATTCCCCGCGATCATAGCAACCAACTGTATCCACGTTGTGTGCGACTCTTGACCGCGACCCGTTCCATGATATATCGTTGCTGAACCTATGTTGCGCAGGAAGAGTCTAATAGCTCTCGCTTTGCTTGCGGTGGGATCGATAGTGCCCTCCGCCGTCGCTCAAACTACAGCTAATGAAATTTTAGGATTGGTAAAAGACACCACTGGCTCCATTGTGGTTGGCGCCAAAATCACCATTACGCGCGTGGCCACTGGCCAGCGTACGACAAAACTAACCGATCAGACCGGAGAGTTCACGTTCCCACTCATTGAGATCGGCGAGTACACGGTCCGTGCGGAAGCCGATGGCTTCCGGACCCAGAACGTTACTGGCCTGAAGGTCGAAACCCAGCAGAAGGCCCGCGTGGACTTCGTTCTGCAGGTCGGCCAGGTGACCGAAAGCGTTGAGGTTGTCGCCTCCGGCGCCGTCCTCGAAACAGAAAACGCGGCGGTCGGCACTGTCATTGAAAATAAGCGCGTTGCCGATCTGCCTTTGAACGGCCGCAACCTCATCCACCTGGCCGCGATGGTGCCGGGCGTTCAGTATGGCAGCCGTAGCGGCGGCGCCGATGGCCAGGGCGGATTTCCGATTCCAGGCGGTGGTATGTCGGTGATCGCAAACGGCCAGCGCGAAGTCCACCAGAGCATCACCCTTGACGGTGTGGAATCGATTGCCCCCCTTTACAACATCTCCAGTTTTACCCCTTCCATCGACGCCGTTGAGGAGTTTAAAGTGCAGACCGGATCCTACTCCGCGGAATTCGGCCAAAGTTCCGGAGCGCGCGTAGAAGTCTCGCTCAAGTCCGGCGGCAACGCCTTCCACGGCACGGCTTGGGAGTTTATCCGTAACGACGCTCTCGACGCGGAGAACTATTTTCTGAACTTTGAACGTCCCGCTGGAGCCGGCCGCCTGAATAAAGACCGCCTCCGCCGTAATCAGTTCGGGGGCTTTTTCAGTGGCCCCGTCCTGAAGAACCGTACGTTCTGGTCGTTCAACTACGAAGAACGCCGCCAAACGCAGGAAAGCGTCTCTACGGCATGGTGGCCCAGCAATAGCTTCCGCCAAGGCGATTACTCTTTGCTGCTAAACCCGCCCATCAACCCGGCCACGGGCCGTCAGGTGCGCGCGCCGATCGTCCTGTTCGACCCCTTAAATGGCGTGCCCTTCACCGGTAACATCCTGCCGGCATCCCGTCTGCACAAAGGCGCGCAGAACGTTATCAACACCTTTCTGCCTCAACCCGACTTTCAACAGCTTGACCCGCTCGACTTCACTGTTCGCCGCGCCATTCCCAGCATCATCGGCGCCCGCCAGTACTTCGGCCGTTTGGATCACAACTTTACCAGCAAAGATCGCGTGTTCGGCCGCTTCGCTCTCGACAAGTCTGAGTGGGAAGCCAATCAGGTCAACCCCAACTTCCCGGAGAATCGGTACTCCGATGCCTATAACGTGGCCACCCAATGGATCCACACCTTCAGCCCGAACGTCCTTCATGAGTTGCGCTTCGGCATCAACAATTGGGGCGATAACTACATTAACCCTCGTTCCAACAGTAACTTCGACGTCGATTCCCTCGGCATCGGCAAGTTCCGCGTCGCCACGGATAACAACCGTAAGTTCACCCCGGCGGAAACGGGCATTCCTGGTATCGGCTTTACGATCGGCGACCTGAACGGCCGCACCGATGACACGTATAGCTACCAGATCGCCGATAACCTGTCGATCGTCAAAGGTAAACACTCCATCAAAACCGGCGTCCTGATCGTTCACGCTGCGATGGACCGCCGCGCGGCTAATCTCACCCGCGGATCGCTGGGTTTCTCGGCCAACGAAAGCGGCCTCGACTTTGCGTCGTTCCAACTCGGCTATCCGAACCGCAGCCAGACCGCCGAAGGTTATCCCTCGGTCAACATGCGTTCCCGCCGCGTCGGGGCATATGTCACTGACGAATTCAAGGTGTCGCGCAACTTAACGATCACTTATGGCCTGCGGTTCGATTACATGGGTAACCCCTACGACTTACTTGGTCACGTTCGCACCGTCAGCCTCGAACGCCCCTATACCATTCCCGGAACTAACCAGCAGATCCCGACCCTGTTCCCGAACGTCGAGAGCCCCGAAGGTAAGCAGAAGTTCTGGAAGCAGGTGGCCCCGTTCTGGCAGCCACGCCTCGGTATCGCTTACCGCCCGACCGATAAGTGGGTGGTCCGTATGGGCGCTGGCCAGTACACCAGCCCGCAACACTTCGTCCAGATCAGCACCGCCAACCTGATGCCGCCACTCTCCGGCTTCCAGCAGTATGACTCCATCACCGAAGCCGTCCCGGGCGGCCCCACTCGCCGCTTCCGCGCCGGCTTCCCCATCCTTACATTGGACGATCCGTTCACCGGTTCCACTCAAACCCGCGCCGTCAGCGTGTGGCGCCTGGAACCCGATCGCCGCGAGCGCGACGTCTGGCAGTGGAGCCTGGATATCCAACGCGAACTGCCCGGTTCCTTGTCTCTTACCATCGGCTATGTCGGCGCCAAGACCAGTCACTCAGCCAACTCCTATGAGAATTTTAATGGCGCGCTCCCGTCTCTGGACACTAACTTCCAGGGCCGCCGGCCCATCCAGTTGTTCTACGATCCGTCTGAACCGACGAAGGGGGTCCAGACGCTGGGCCGCATCTTTGCCTTCGACTCCTATTCAAACCAGTTCTATCAGGGACTCCAAACGAAACTGGAACGCCGATTCTCGAAAGGCATCACCTTCGGCCTGTCCTACACCTACAGCAAGGCTTGGGGCGATGGCGAGGACGGCGGCAACGAAGGAGCCATGCGCCAGGTAGCGCTCGACCGCCTCGGCTCCCGCGCACGCACCGCCTTCGATATCAACCATAACGCCGTTATCCACTACGTTTGGGAAATCCCCTTCGGCAAGAACCTCAAGTCTGTTCAGGGCTTTCTACTGAAGGGCTGGCAGACGAACGGGATACTTTCGCTTCGCACCGGGTTCCCGTGGACCCCAACTGTCGGCGGGAACGACCTGAACACCGGCGGTGACGGCACCCCGATCCGGCCCGACCGTCTGAAGGACGGCCGCCTCGATAACGGTAACCGCGCCCTCTGGTTCGATCCTTTCGCCTTCCAGCGCGTCACCTGCAACATCCCCGGCCGCCCGGACCTCTGCCACTACGGCAGCGCCGGCCGCAACATCATGACTTCGCCCGGCCAGCAGAACCTGGACTTCTCGCTGTTCAAGAATTTCCGCGTCACCGAGCGCTTCAAAGTTCAGTTCCGCGGCGAAGCCTTTAACGCGCTCAATACGCCTTACTTCGGCCAGCCGAATAACATCGGCTTTGTCTCACCGACGTCAGTCACACCCGATGCTCCGCGCAT
Source organism: Bryobacterales bacterium (assembly GCA_020846745.1). Taxonomy (GTDB): domain Bacteria; phylum Acidobacteriota; class Terriglobia; order Bryobacterales; family Bryobacteraceae; genus JADLDI01. The sequence goes on from JADLDI010000109.1 coordinate 17,572, forward strand.
GGGTGAAATCCGCAGCCTCCGCGCCTCCATGCGAGTGCTGCAGTTCGGCTTGAAAGTCAGCTTCTAACAAGATCTCCCTGGCGACACGGAGAACCGCAGGGGGCTGCCGCTCGGTACGGCGGCCCCGCTTTTTTGTGATTAACTGTGGTCGCCCTCACTGTCCGGACTTCCGGCCGGTGGTCCCAGCGGCGCTTGTGTCCCTTTGGTCCCCTTCCGCACCGCCCAGATCACGAGCATCGCGAATACAACCACAATCAGAATCGTTGCCCAAATTCCCCAGGATTCGAACACACCGCCTCCCTGCCATCTAGAGGAACCGTCCCCCGTGACTGTTACACCACACGGGCCTTGATATCATAAAGTCACGAGCAGGAATCAACCGGATTCCCAATCGCAGTCGAACTCCGGGGATGTAGCTCAGGTGGATAGAGCATCTGCCTTCTAAGCCCATCGAATCGTCTCCGCAACTCACTGAAAAATAAGCCCAAGTTGCTGGTTTAGAAGGGGTTATGGCTCATTTGGCGTAACCTCGAAATACCTCGTTTTACCCCACTTTTTCAGTTGAGGTCCCCAAAGAAGTCCCCAAAGTTGGGTTCATCAAAAGAGCGTGGACTCAGATGAATCTTCCCTCGCGTTTGAACTTCGCGCCCAAGCTCGTGAACGTCTAGGCGTTGAACAATCTTATTTAACGCCGGCACATATAAGTCAGCGACGTCGGCGAAATCGCCGTCGCGTACCTCAGGCAAGTACTGGTGAGCATCACGATCGCGCACGTCCGTTGCGAGTTTCTTGATCGCGGGTGCCACAAACTTCGCCTCTTCGCTCGTCATGCCGAGAGCCTTCGACCACTGGAGATCTGCACTGAAAACTTTGACCCGCACATTCCTAAGTCCGAATGTGCCCTTAACGACGCTCTCCGCTCCGACACTAAACGCGAGCCACAACATCCAGCGTCCATAGATCCGATGCACTCGGCGCCAATTTTTATTGAAACGTCCCCTGTTTGCTTCGGCAATAAATCCCGTTGCGTCCCAAGCTGCCAACCGGGATAACGTTATCAACTCGATCCCTGAGACGAGGGTGCTCCAGCCCGGCACGGGCGGAACGTGATCAGATTTGCTCATTGGAAAGCATAGTAGCTCGTCGCGGTGCGAGATGCTTCGCTCAGGGTGCACGACAATAAGGTGAGGGTCAGGCCGCCCTGCGGTGGTCCCAGTAGTCCTCGAAGCGATTGTTCAACTGACAACAGCGGAGGGCAATGATGGCGTTTGCGCCTTCGACGGACCAGAACA
>JADLDI010000110.1 GCA_020846745.1 Bryobacterales bacterium
ATCGCTCGCCAAGACGGCCAAGCTCGCAAAGGGAACATGTGGACGAACGCGTTGGGAGTGCTGTAGTTGGTAATGTCGTTCCCGGCGATTCTGCCCGGTGCGGGTGGCGCGTTGGGGACAGTCGGTTCGTCGAAATTCGGGGAAAACAGCGGAATGGGGCGGAATTCGCGAGGGCGCGGGGGAGAAGCGTATGTAAGCTGCTTGCAACGAGATACCGGTACTCGCGCTGTAAGGGGGGGTGGCAGGTATCGAAAGCAGGCCAGACGTGGTCCGTGGTCGCGGAGGTCGAAATGCCAATGATTTCGTAGGTGGGACAGTCGCGACTGGGGATTTTGAGTGTGGCTAGTCAGGCTGTCCCTGTCGGCCCTGTCGGCCTGCCGAGCGCTTTGGTCAGCGCTTTATGGAGATCGCTGCCTTTCTCAGCTTTGCTCAGCGCGTTCCTGAGCTGTTGGACCCCACTTCGGAACTTCTCACGGTCTTGCTGGCAAGCAGTGTCGTTGTCTTTGCATTTCGCATCCCACTCCCACAGCCCATCGGGATCGATGAACCTCAGTGGGTTGTTTAGCGAGTAGGCATATCTGTTCCACGATTGCGGCAACCAAGGCCGCCCTGAGTTTAGCAAGGGATCTGGACTGGTGAACCTCCCCTGCGCTGAGGAGAAGTACCTGGCGCCGAAATAATCCAACCCGGTCTCCGCGTTCTCGCTCAACGGGTCGCCAGCTTGGGTTGGAGTTCCCATTCCTTATCAAACGCGTTGCGCCAAGTCTGCAAAGTTGAATAAAACTGCTCTTCCGGCAACCAAATATCTGATACGGATGCCGTCGACACAGTTCCGGATTCTCTCCGAAAACCCAACAGGCGCACTCGATCGTCCACGTCGAATTGCAATACGTGGCTGCCGTCATCGAACGCCTCATCCCCATCCGGCGCCCAAAGCACACCCGTTCCTGTTAGGAGCGCCGCAAGCTCCGCCTGGGAGAAGCCGAAGAACTGCCGCTGTCCGCAATCGGCGTATAAAGACGCACTCACGGCGTCGGCGATATCGATTGCGTCCTCTTGTGCGAAAACAACCCGATGTGTACCGCGTCGTCGTGTCCGGTCTAAGACGCCGTCATAGGAGTTGGCCAACATGGTCGCATCGTCAGCATCCACACCGTACCTGAACCCAGCGACGTAGATCAAAAAGCAGCCCAGCGCGCGCAAGCTCAATTTGTCGTAAGCGTGCGTGATCCTGGACTCAATGGCAAATACTCCGGGTGTGCCGATCGTCACTGGAGTTCCCTCCTGATCTCGATTGGGATATCATCCTGTCTGATCGGCTTGCGTCCAGCCGTTGAACCATTCCAGTGAGACTGCCCATTACTTGGTGCGCTGAACCGGTGAATGGTGCCATCGGCATCTTTCGCCCATCGCACGCCGCTCTTGTCGGCGACTGAATTCTCAAACAGTTCCCGTGCGTTCTTGGGCTGTGGACTATCAGATTTCGGATGATGCTTCGGATTATCGATCAGGGTCGGCTTGTCTTGAGAGGTCGAATCACCGCTGCTTTGTGGCGAATCCTTCGCGGATGCCATCAGGTTGAGCGTCGCGTTTCCTGTGAGTAAAGCTCCGTGACCCGCGATGGCAGTTCCACCGATGGCCGCTGGCGCCCCTGCCGCACACAGCACGCCAGTACCACAGGCGGCCGCCCCACCTGCTACGATGCCCCCACCGCCTGCCATCTCAATCAGACCACCGGCAAATGAGACTACGTCTCCGATCTTCTGCCCGAGTCCTATGTCGCTATCATTGCTTCTGATTCGCTGGACGGCTCCGGCATTAGAACTGACCGCGTTGGTTAAGCCGAGCCACAACTCTCTAGCGCCGCGTCCGTCATCGTCGATATACCGGAGCGGGTTGTTTCGAACGTAGCTGTAGAGATTCCAGCTTTGGGGATCGTCTGGAAATTGGTCCGCGAACGGCCTGTCTGGGCTCGTCCACCTTCCCTGCGCGGCTGAGAAGTACCGCGCTCCGAAGTAATCGAGTCCCGTCTCGGCGTCTCTTTCTTTGGCGGTGAATTTCAGGCTCGTGACACCTGGCGCGGATGGATAAACGCCAGCGCCAAAACATGAGTGCGTTCGGCCAAACTGACCAGCGGGAATTTCTTCACCGAACGGAAGGTAGTCGTAGCACGCATTCTGCGAGCTCGTTCGGTTGGTGACAAGGCGTGTACTTCCTAGCGCGTCGCTGGTTAGAAACTGCGTGCCGGAAACCGAAGTAAGAGGTCCATACTCTTGGGCCAAGTTCCCCATTGCATCGTAAACAAATAGGGTTGTAGATGCGCCGCTGACCTTCACTCTGCGGCCATCGCCGTCATAGGAGTACGTCGTGACCACCGAAGGGTTGCCCGCCGTAGTACTCGGCACCGTAGCCTCTACAAGACGATTCTCGGCGTCGTATTTGTATTCGTGCTTACTCTGCAACTTCAATTCCTTGACGTTGCCCGCCAGATCATAAATACTACCACCGGCCCACTGATTACTCGGGAAGGCGAGCGCCACTTTCGCTTCGGTGGCCGACGCGACAGATGGTGTCATTGCGGGAGAGGGGGCATAGCTGCTCACCCCCGTGAGTGCCCGGTTACCAACCCGATCGTATGCATAATCCTGTGACCAGCCCCCGGTTTCGCTCGCGTAGTCTAAGCGGTTGTAACCATCATAAGTGTAGCTCTGATTCCAGCTGACAAAGGCACCGGCTGAACCTAAAGGACGTTTAACACTCTGGCTATCGGGGTTACCGCTGTTGGTGCTGCCTCCATAGGTGTATGCAATCCGAATGGCGTCTCCTGTTACCTCTGCACAGTTATTCTGCGTGGCGGCCCTGACGGCCTTTTCACGCCGATTCGCGCGAACCTGTTGATTCGACGTGGTTACCGGCCAGGAACCTGTTTTGCGATAGGGTCCGTTGGCTTGGGACGAAGAAACATTTGGCACAGGAATCCGAGAGCCATGCATTCGAGCCCAAACCCCAGGACCAACAAAAACTCGAAGGCTAGAGACTCTCCAGGAGTTGGTGCAATGCGCCGAGGGTCGAACAGAAGCGCGACCCCCTTCTCAGCGAAAGCAAACGCGCCAGGATCATAGCTGGTCAACAGATTGGCCAGCTCAGGGGCTCTGCTAAACCTCCAGGCAAGGACAAGCAGCCCCTTGATCGCAAGGCCCGCCACCAGGAACAGCATTGGAAGTCGTCTCAGGAACCGCATCGGCCACCTCAATGGCGAATCCGCCGAGCATTTCTCGGGCCCAGGGGACCATAGACTTGCCCCCGCATCCGGTTCTCCCACTGCAGCGCCTCGGCATTCGTCTGTGATCCCGGACGTCCATTTATGAAGCCCCAGGCATGACCAAACTCATGCCAAGCTGCAACTCCTGGCGTAAAGTCGTTGACGTTCCATCTGGGCCGAACACCTTGTCCTTCCCAACGGGACATTCCGACGATTGTATTCGGGCTCAGATTGCGGTTCGTGATGTCCATCTGATCTGGATTGACAAGAACCCGAATGTTTTGGTTTCCAGCTTCGCCTTTCTCGTAGGTCACCGCTCCACCGAAGTTGGCTAGATTCTGCGAAGTGAGCCCAAACTCGACTACGTTCTTGTGGCCGACCAAGTTTGCCACATCCTTGGCAGTGTCACTGAGCTTGATGAAATCGCCCACGTTCCCCTTGATCCCAACGAAGTAGCGGGTCTTATCGCCCTCCTTGACCTCGTTGATGTACAGGCGGGAAGCGGCTTGCTTGTTCCCGATTGACGCTTGCAGCAGGGCAAGTTCCTTCTTTCGGGCCTCCTCGTCACCGAGAAGCTCGACCGCTTCACCCGTGGGATCGACATAGAGCAACGGATTGTTCCTGCCATAAGCGTAGAGGTTCCAACTCTGCGGGTCCTCTGGATGCTGATCGGCGAAGGGTCTGTCCGGACTCGTAAACCTGCCTTGCGCACCCGAGAAGTACCGCGCGCCGAAATAATCCAACCCCGTCTCGGCATCGCGAATTTGGCCGGTGAACTTCGCATCCACCGCAGCAGGGGTGCTGGTTCTCGGAGGGGGAGCGGAAGGATAGCAGGGGAGATTACTGCGCAAGGCGGCAGTGATTTCTGAGCCAAACGGGGTGTAGTCGAGACATTGGCTGATCACGCCAGTATCCTTCATCGCCAAACGCGTTGAGCCAAGCATATCAGACATGAGATACAGGCGACCGGACAGAGGAGAGGTCTGGTTAGAAGCAGGGTATTCAGCAGCAAGATTGCCATCTGCGTCGTAGACATACAGCCAATGCGCACCATTGACTGTCTTGCGAACCCGCCGCCCATGACCGTCGTACTCGTAGCTGGCTACCAAGTTGGGTGTGACGGTCGTCGTTTTTGCAGTGGTCACGCGGCCTTCAGCGTCGTATGTATACTCATAAGAGTCCCCATTAGTCCTGTACACTTCACCCGAGGAGAAGTATTGGTTGCCACTCCAGCGGTTTAACTTATAGATGTTCGCCAGGGCGGCAGCTGATTCCGCCGTTGGGGTGAACGTTGTTCCTTCTGGATTGTAAGTGGTCTTCGCCGGATCACTATCAAGCGCCATATTGCCGTTCACGTCGTAGAGATAAGCTTGCGCATAGGTGTCCGCAACCGATGTTATACGATTACGGGTGTCATAGGTATACGCGACTGCCCAGGAGCTTGTGCCTCGCTTGATCGTGCTACGTTCGACATTCCCGTTATTGAAGACACCCGTGCCATAGGAATAACCCAGCCAGAGGGAATCCGTAGTTGCAGGAGCGCAGAGGCCACCAGCTGAGGCGGCCGATCCGATGCGTACCTCAGTAGCCTGGTTTCGGGAATTGAAGCAACGCTCCTCAATCACTGTTGGCGCCGGAGTACCCTTCATGCCGTAGGTGGCGGCGGCCAGCGCGCCAGCGGCACTGTAGCGGATACTGCTTAGGTAATAATCGGAGGTTCCGGTTCTGACACCGATAACCCGGCCAGAACCAGCATCGACTTCATAAGTGACTTGGCGGCCCGAAGGGTACGTTATCCCGGTAAGACCTTGCTTGTTGTAAGTGTAATCGAAAGCATATTCTGCAGTCATCGGGGTCGTGAACTTCTGGCGGTGCTTGGTCACCCGACCAAGGGCATCGTACGTGTCGTAGAAGACGGTGCTTCCTCCAGCGACTTCAACCGATGCCAGCCGACCTTTTCCGTATGTGGCGATGTCATAAGTGAAGGTAATTGCTGGGGTTGCGTCGCTGTAAGTCTTCTTTGCAGCGCGTCCAAGTGCATCATAGGCGGGCGTGCATGTTGAGCCACTCAGCGTTCCGTAGCAGGTGATCACGCCGTTAGCATTGGTTGTCGATGCCAGGTTTCCGTCGTTGTCATACGCGTATTGCACTGTGCCCGACTCCGGATTGCACGCTGATTTCAATTGGCCGACCGCTGTGTAGGCGAACTTCCTTGATAACTTCGGGTTGTTGGGATCGCATGAGGGATCGGGAGCCGTTGGGGCTGTGGTGCCCGTATGGGTAACTGTCATGAGGTTGTCCAGCGGGTCATAGGTGTATTTTGTGGAGGTATCCGGCTGATTGGCCTCAATAACCTCGGTAACTCGGCCCAATGCATCCGCAATGAGTTCGCGCGAACGTTCCGCCTCTGTAACAATGGTCGATCGGCCAGAATATGTGGTCGTAATCCTTCCAGTGAGATCTTGAGTGTTAAAGTCAGGCCAGGGATCTTTCGAATAGAATGCGACTTCGGTTACTCGGCCCAAGGGATCGCGTCGAGTTACGGTCCACCCGGCGGTGGCATCTGGCGTTGCGCGTTGCGGATTGGAAACGATCTCCACGGAGGAGCCAGTCAGGTATTCGTACCTGCGCGTCTGGCTCGCTGTGGTCCCGGCTTCCGACGGGTTCTGCAGGAGGCTTGGACGGCCGTGCGGATCAAACGTGGTGCTATCCACAATGGCTGCATCAGCCTCAGTAACGAGGGCCTGCTTGCGAGTGACACGGCGATTTCCATCCTCAAAGATGAAAGCGGTCTGACGTTGGGTGGTTTGGCTCGCCCCTACAACGCAGTCTCCAAGCGCGGGTGCTGCTGGAAACGTGAATTCCTTGACGATGACCGTACGACCCAATGCGTCATATTGCTTTTCCGTGCCGACCTTATTATCCGTGTCGAGTTCCTGCTTCATAAGACCCGTGGATGAATCAAAGCAGTATTGGTAAGTCCGCAGCGTACCAATGCTCTTTTTAGTTGGGAACAGCGCCGCATCATCGAACATGGTCGTTGTTACCTTCCCGGCAGGGCTGGTAATCTTTTTAACATCACCCTTGGCGGTATATTCATACGTGGTGGTGAGTGGTCCATTATCCCATCGAGTTTCTGTGGTGCGGTTGGCCGTCGTGAGTGCCGCGTCGTAGCCAAAACTTGTACTTGCCACGGTCTTGCCCGCGGAATCAGATATTACTCTCGTGGTGGGTGCGATCAGGTATCGTGCGGGGCTGCCGACATTCCAGTATGCATTAGCCTCGGTAATTTTTGGAATGTCGGTGTCCGAATCAACAGGTGTTGTGGCCGCGTAGGTCGTGGCGGTCGTGCGAAGCTTTGAGGTTGACACTGGGTTTGAGAGGGGGCAGTCGCCGGTGTTGTTTTGTGTTATCCAGTCGTATTCCGTGCGGCTGAGCGTATTGCCATTCTTGTCAACAGTCGTGTCGACGGTCGCGCAACTCCGCTGACTCGGTGTTGCGACGCTGTGCACGCTTCGACTGACATACGGGTTGGCTGGGTCGCTTGTTGCTGCATGGGCCGGCTTGTTGCTGCTCCAGATTTGGTAATCGATGCTTTGGTCCGGGTACCGTGTTTTCGTCACTAATCCACGCAGTGGATCAGAAGCCATGCGTCTGTTGTTGTAGTTTCGCGTAATCTGGCTGGCATCCGGGGCGGTGATGATACTCTGGTCATCCCCGATGGCGTAGGACGTGGTTTCGGGACTCGCCGCACAGTTTCCAAAACGACAAAAGAGCTTCTGGTTCACGGGATTGTCAATATGATCAACATTGGTGTCAGCAGTAGTTCCGTCATCGCGTGTTTTATTGTCCCATTGATACGAGTAGCGAACCTTATAGTGTGTTGTGTAGCTACCGGTGGTGCCGGACGAATACGTTAATTCGCGTAGCTCGCCCCAACACTTGCCCGGCGTGTTGTTAAGGCCAGGACAGTTACTGGTGAAATCGAAATCAAAACGCCTACTCTCCGTGCCTTTCCCGCCGGGTAGGACAATGTATCGTACATCAGGAACAGCTAGGGGTTTAATAAAAAGAGGGCCGCCTTGAGTACACTCCGCATCTGACACACAGATATAGGCAGTGTCACCGGCCGTAATTTTGTAATTCAACCCAACGACGCTGGTATTGCCTCGTTGGAGCGTTGCTGTTAGGTCCTGATTTCCAGGGCCCTTCCAAGTGATGGTGTCGGGTCCAGCGGAGCCGTCACTCTGGCTGATGGTGATGCTGTGATTGAATTGATCGGTAATGATGTGTGTGATAGTGGCCCCTGATTCAGATCTGCCTATTTTTATCCAATTCCCGTTGCGGTCGACGATCCAGCAGAGGGACCACCACACAGAGGGTCACAACGGGGGACGGAGCGCCGTTCACTTGGAGGGAATCGCGAAGGCCTCAGGCTGACCACTTGGGCCACCTCGGCCGACCACCTCGGCCAACAAGTGTGCCCACCCCAAACCTCGCTGCACGCCTAACCACAGCCGACCCGCGCAATCAGATTTTGGAGGTCGGTTCGAATGGTGTTCCAATCCGTACCTGGGCGCTGGCCCTTCAACTCGGCAAACAGCCGGTCTCGGTGTTGGTGCTCGGCAATCAGAACATCTACGTTTAGGGAGCACTCCGCGCGCTTCCAGCCGTCGCGGTGAATCTGGTCAATGCGTGCGCTCATGGCCCGCAACACGTCTTCGCAGAACCCGTACGCTGCGGCCTCAAAGTCCGCAGATGTCAGGGTGAAACACCCGTTCGGCACGACAAAGACTGAAGTGCCATGATCCTCGTTGCACGGTGTGGTCCAGCGGAAATGGGTTTCCTCACCCGTTCGCCAGATGGACAGCCATGGACCGTGGCTCAAGTAGGCTGTGTCTAATTCCCGTTCGTGCCACCACGCCAGCGCCGCATTGTACAGGTCCCACCTACCGTCAATTTCCTGCTTGTCGCTGTCTTCCTCGCGCCAACTATTGGCACTGGCCAGCCAAGCCCTATTTGACGCAATGCGGGCAATATCGTCCGGAACCGGTTCAAGGATGTGCGGAAGGTGTGCCTGGAGGTCTTCAAAAATCCGTGCGACCTGATAATCGACGTGGGAGAAGGGAAGATTCCAAACCTTGCGAATTTGGTCCGTGTACCGCAAAACCTCGCCCACTGGCGTTTCGATCCAGTAGCGACCAGAGGTCAGGCCGAACCAATGCAGGTTGGCAGTGCCCGGTTCGCCCCAAGGCTGAATATCGGCAAGGTTATCCAATTCAAACCGGAACCGCAGTTGGGTCGCCATCGTCACATCGTCGCGATTCATTTCCAGTCGGGGCGCAACCATACGCCCCCGCAGCCATTCTCCTGTCGGGTGAGCGTGAGGTTTTGCCGAGTTGCGGTGTGGTTGATGAAGATCACTAGATTTGTGGGGTCATACTCCGCTCCCGTCGAAGATCCTTCGACGTGCAGCACATAGACTCCATCCGGGACTGTCGGAAGAATGAACCCACCCTCCGAATCGGACTTGGAGCGGAAGGATTCCTGTGTTCTGGCATTCCGCAATTCGACAGCGGCCCCAGGAAGTGGCACGGTTCTGCCATGGGACAGATTCCAAAGCACGGTGCCACCTGTACCCGGCTGCCACTCGCGAACGTTGCCCGAAACCAGCCGCATGGACATGCCGTAGTCACCCCATTTGTAGTTCAGGTGGCCCTTCGCTCTGAGCGATGAATTCGAAAGCACGTGGAAGCAGTGATAGCCCGCGCTGATTCCCATGTATGTAGCGCTGATCCAGTAGTCACCGGTAGGCAAGCCACGAATCCGCGCTTTGCCGGTTGCGTCGGTCAGGCCGGTGAAATAAGGCTGGTCCTTCGCGGGGGTTCGTATCTCTACCGACACGCCCGCCAGCGGGTGTTTTTCAAGTTTTACGACCACCGTAAAATCACGGCTGACTTCCTTACCGCGATTTAGGCACGAAACAAGCGAGCAGGCTTGAGACGCTGGCGGCGACCATAGAAATGCTGTAAAAAGTAAGGCTTCAAGCCGATGCTTGCACCTGTTGTCCACTAGGAACCTCTACACGGAGGATTGTAACGCCACCGGTGCCAGCGCCCCAAGGACCATCCGAGTCCGGGATTCAGCAGGTTCAAGCCGAAATCCATGGGCACACGCGGGAACAAACACCCGGTCTGAAGCGGTCTAGTCTAGAGATGTAACGACAAGTGGAATCATGAGGATTCGGTACAGGGTCACAAGCGCAATAGCGCTGGCCGCTCTCGGCTTGCCAATTCTGTTGGCGTTGTTGCCGTCAACTGCGCCAAAGAGTACAGTCCCTCCACCAGAGCCCGGCGTCATACGCTGGGACCCCTGCAAGGCGTGGGTGCAATATGGCCCAGCCGATAGGGTGGCTGTGCTTCTTTTGTTCAGTGCTTTTCTGGTGTTCGCAGTGAGCGGTCTGCGGAACAGGCCCGGCCCCAGATGGCTTGCAATTTCCGGCATGTTCGCCATTCCCATGGTGGTGGCCTCAGACTGGTGGCGGATTTCGGCGAACTGTTACAGCAAATCGGGGCTAGTTTCCACGTGCGTGTGGCTGAGTGCAGTCACCGGAATGTTCCTGCATCACGCCTTTCAGCCGCGCGCGCCAGTCAGAACGGACCCACGTGGCCCGGCAACGAGACGCCAACAAATCAACCACTTCGTGCATCGAAGCGCGTTGCCGTCGTTCCTGATTACGCTGCTGACGTGGGCGCTTCTGAATCAGTTCAGGGCTCTCACGTATGATGGCGACAATCCCAACCGCATTCACGGGGCGATCATTGCCGTTCAGCAGTTGGTTGCTTGGGCGGCTGCGGCGCTGTTTGTTGTTGCTGTCGCTGTGGGCTTGCACGCGCTGATATCGCAGCTGCGGACTGTGGACACGTAACGACTAGGGGAGTTTATCGTTCCATGTTGCGGATTGTTTACAAGTGGATTCTCCCAGTTCTCCATACCGGGGTGTACCTGCTGCTGGTGTGGTACGGGTGCATGTATCGCCCGACTTGGGAGAGCCAATTTCGCCACTGGATGAAACCAGAGCCACCGGTCGCCGGGGGATGGGACCCGGTCTGGATAGACGGCCCTGCATCAATTCAGGAGCAGGTGGCCTTCGGAATGAACGCCCCTGCGGTGCTTGCAGCCATGCTACTACTCGTTCCTTTTGATTCGCTCCTGCATACCGGCGCGTCAAAGGAACTCGCCGCGCACGCGCTTTCCCTTTTGCTCACTCCTGTGATGTGGTACTTAATCGGTGCTCGCCGTCCAGGGTCCGCTACGCCGCGCCAACACCGCGCGTCCTGGACCGCTCCGCGCCGTTCGGCTGGAAGTAGTAATCGCGACGGGCAGCTCCGACGGAAACTCTCAACTGGGTTCCGCCAAAGAAGTGTGTTGACCAAGGGGGGCCCGCTCATGGAAGGCTGACCACCTCGACCCAGGTCAGAGAAGCCAGTCGAACGCAACGCGTGCCGCAGCTTCGTGCGGTGGCACGGGTCGAGACCCGTCGCTCGCGGGATTGAGAAAAAACGCGGCCCCCGCCCTGACGGTTGGGGGTCCGTTTCCGGTGCAGTGCGTGTTGGCAGCGGTTTAGAGAGTGTGACGCCGGATCGCATGCACCACGGGCTCACGCACCGTGGTTCGGTTACGACATTGGGTGCTTGTTTGCAATGATGGCTGCGACGCCCTGAGGGGCGTGGGCTAGCGCTTACGTCCCGAACAATTTCAACATCCGGTCGCGCGATGTATCGATGTGGCGCGCCATGGCGCGCGATGCTTCGACGGGCTGCCGCGCCTCGATCGCCTGCATGATTTCCGTATGCAGAATCCGCTGCGAATCCCGCTGTGTCGACAACACATCGAGCCGGTGAACGTGCTGCAGGGTCAGCTTCAATTGCTCGAGCATATACTTGTTGCGCGCGATTTCCGACAGCCGGATGTGGAACGCTTCGTTCGCCTTCACGAACTTTTGGAAATCCATCTCGTGGTCTTCCCCCTGGATGGTTGCGCGCAGCCCGACGATCTCATCCGGGTTCGCACCCGTGGCGGCGCGTTCCGCGGCAAAGCACTCCAGCACCTTGCGGTACTCATACATCTCCACCACTTCGCGGATCGAAATGAGCGGAATCATGTGGCCCTTGTGGCGGATCCGCTGTACCCAGTTCTCTTTCGACAGCAGATTGAACGCCTCGCGAATCGGCGTGCGGGACGTGCTGCACTGCCGCGCCAGCTCCACCTCCGACAAAAACTCGCCGGGCCGCAGCCGCCCGTCGAGAATCCATGTTTTCAATAACCGGTATACCCGGTCGACTTCGCCTTCTTTATTCGATTTCGCCTTACGCGGCATCTGTTTATTAAGTCTTAAGCGCCGGTAGTGCGTCAAACAGGCGCTTCAGATCCCCTTCGTTGTTATAAAAATGGACGGCCGCGCGAACGCGGTTGTCCCCGGCCCAAACGATCACTCCGGCGCGCTCAAGCGCCTGTTTTGCCGCCAGGGGTTCCGGGTGCGAGAACGACACGATGCCCGCCCAACAGGCCTCGTCCGCCGGCGTCAACACTTCGAACCCAGCCCGCTCGATACGCTTCCGCAGCTCGCGCACCAGCGGCCGGAACTCATCCTCAATCCGCGCCACGCCCCGCTCGAGCAGCAGCTTGATCCCCTGCTCGAGCGCATACAGCGCGGCGTAATTCGGCATGCCCGCGAGCAGCCGCGCCGCACCGGGCTTATAGTCGAACCGCTCGAAGCGGTACGGCGTGAACAGCGGCGTGACCGCGTACCAGCCTGTAATGCCCGGTTCAAAGGAATCGCGCAGCCGCGGCCCCAGATACACCACGCCCGCTCCGTGCAAACCCATCATCCACTTGTAGCTGGACGACACCAGGTAATCGATGCCTTCGAGCGGCAGCACCGCCCGGCCCAGGCCCTGCGTCGCATCCACCGACAACAGCGCGCCCGCTTTGGCCGCCGCCGCGCCGAGTTCGGGCAAATAAGGCAATCGCGTGCCCGTCTTGAAACTGACAAAGCTCACCGAAACCAGCCGTGTCCGCGGCGTAAACCGGCTTTTGAAGTCTTCGAGCGTGAGAACGCCGCCGTTCGCCTCGATCACGATCACCTTCACGCCTTGCTTCTGCAGCTTCAGCCACGGATACACGTTCGACGGAAACTCGAGGTCCGTGATGATCACCTCGTCGCCTTCGCGCCAGTCGATCGAATGCGCCAGCAGGTTCAACCCTTCGCTAGCGCTCGACATTACCGCCACACTATCCGCCGGAGCGCCTAACAGCGCCGCTGCCGTTTCCGTCGCACGCTTCTCGGTCGCATAAAAATCCGGCCGTCCGCTCGACCCGCGCGCTTTCGACTTGGTGTATCCCGCCGCTCCCTGCTGCCCCACCAGCGGCAACAGTCCTTCGGCCGCCGTATCTAAATACGCCACCTCGGACAGGTAAGGAAATTGGGCTCTCAATTCGCCTTCATTCATGGAAGTCCACCAAAAACCTGCGATAAAAGTCGGTGGCTTGCTCAACCTGCCGGCAATCCACCCACTCCACCGCCGCGTGGGCCTGATCGATGCTGCCTGGTCCGTAGATTATACTCGGCACGCCAATGCGCGCCAGCTTGCTCGCGTCGCTCCCATACGGAACGCCCACGGGCTCCCCATCCAATCCGATCCCGTTCAGCACCTGCGATGCGCAGCGCACCATCGCTTGGCCGGGCGCGGTGTTCAACGCTTCGTCCGCCAGCATGGGCGCTTCCTGCCATGCATTGAAGCCCAGCGAATCGAAGAACCGGCCATAGTACTCGTGCACCGCCGCCGAGTCCTCTCCCGGCAGCAAGCGCCGGTCGATCTCAACCGTGCACCAATCGGGAACGAAGTTCACCTGCACGCCCCCGTGGATTACGCCGACGTTCAGTGTGCCGGGGCCAAGCAGCGGATGCTTATGCTCCGCCAGTTTGCGATTCTCCTCGGCCAGCGCCAGCACCAGCCGCGACATGTTCTCGATCGCGTTCACACCCAGGTGCGGCTTCGAACTGTGGGCCGCGCGCCCGCGCGTATTCACCTTCCAACGCAGCACGCCTTTGCTCGCGATCACCAGCCGCAACTCGGTCGGCTCCGCGACGATCGCGGCCACCGCCGGGTCTGCTTCCTTCTTCAACTCCGCGCAGAGCTTCAGCACGCCGCGGAACGAATACTCCTCGTCGGCGGCCGCGCAGAGCCATACCTCATGCGGCGGCTTGATGCCCTGTTCCGCCAGCTCCGCCATCGCCACCATCATGCCGGCCAGCCCCGCCTTTGTATCGCAGGAACCACGGCCGTACATCAGCCCGTTTTTGATCACCGGATCGAACGGATCGATCGTCATACCGTTGATCGACGCGGTGTCCATATGGGCTTCGAGGATCACCTTGCGACGGCTCTCGCCCGGCAACCGCACGATCAGGTTCGGACTGCCCGGATAGGCCTCCTGCTCCCACGTTTCCAGCCCGAGCGGCTCAAAGAACTTCTTCACGTAGGCCGCCATTGCGGCTTCCGATACTCCGTTGTCGTAAGCCGGATTGATGCTTTTGATGCGTATCAAATCCGCGAGCACCGACAACACACGCGATGTGCTCATGTTTTCGTTTTCCTCCACGTCACAGGGCGCAGCTCACCGAGCAGCGCCAGATAACAAAAAGCTCCCGCCAGCACCACGACTGTCGCGGCCACAAAGGCCCACCAGAACGACCCCAGCCGGCCGACGATAAACCCCGTCAGCGCCGGCGATACCACTCCGCCCAAATTGCCCACGGCATTCTGCACGCCGCTCCAACGCCCCGCCGCTTCCGGACCCGACAGCGTCTGCGTGATCGCCCAGACGTTCGATGTATAGACGCCCATCGAGAACAGCGCGGCGGAGATGAGGATGACCGAATGCTGGGCGCTGTTGACGAATGCCGCCGGCAGCAACAACAGTCCGCAGCCCAACAAACCGACGACGCAGAACCCGCGCCGCACCTTTGTCGGCGACGCGCCATTCCGGATCCAACGGTCCGACAGCCACCCGCCGGATACGGTGGCAATCGCCATCACGAAAAACGGCGCCGACCCGAGCACAGCCATCTCTTTCATCGAGAATCCACGCTCGCGCACCAGGTAGCTGGGCAGCCACGTCAGCATGAAATACCAGACGTAGCCGAGACAGAACATGCCAAACGACGTGGCCCACAACTGCCGGTTGGCGAGCAGTTCGCCAAAGCTCACATTCGCGGTGGACGGCGCATCGTGGACCTTCTTTTCCTTGGGCGCAAAGATCATCCACGGGATCAGCCACAGCATGCTGCCCAATCCGACAATCAGGAACATGTTGCGCCAACCGATCTGGGTCACCACCAGTCCGCCCACCAGTGTGCTGATCGCCGGACCAATTTTCGCCCCCACGTCCACCAGCGCGTTCGCCAATCCCAAGCGGTCTTTCTCGAAGTTCCTGACTAGAATTCGCGAGACAGCCGGGTAGGCGACACTTTCGCCCGCGCCCAGCGCCAGCCGTGCGCCGATTAGCGCGTCCAGCCGCGTGACGAAGCCGGTGGCCGCCGTTGCCATCGACCATAAGCCGTAGCTCAGCGCGTACACCCACTTCACGTCATAGCGGTCCACCAGCCACCCGCCGACGAGCTGCAGCACGGCATACGACCAGAAGAACGCCGAAAACAGAATGCCCATTTGATCGGGCTGCAGGTCCAAATCCTTCGAAAGAAGCGGCGCCGACACCGATAGCGCCCCTCGATCGATATAGTTGATGCCAATCGACAGCACCAGCAGAAACAGCACCAGCCCGGGCCGGTTCATCAGGCTTTGCTCCCGTTCATGATGCCCAGCAGCGCAATCGAGATCATCAGCAACCCGAGGCCGTATGCCAGCTGCCGCTTATTTGCCGCCGGCGCGCCGGACCATTCGCCCGTGCCAAGCCCCACCAGGTTCGCCACAATCACCATGCCGGACATCAGCATAGCCCAGCCTAGTGAAGGTCCCAGGGGACCCAGCAGGCGCGCACCCACTCCATACAACGACATGCCCGCCAGCCACATCGCGCCCATCAGGGCCGCCAGCACAATGCCGCGCCCGGCGCCCGGTTTCCGATAGTTCTTCGAGGTCTGGTTTTTCTTCAAGAGGATGCCCGCATAGCCCGCATTCCAGGCAAACAGCGGCAGCGTCAGCAAGGTCCACAGTGCGTTGCCCGCCAGGTGCGAAGCCACGCCCAATTCCTGCGCATGCTGTGTCACCTCGGCCCCGAAGTTGAACCCCAGGTTGCCGCATGCCGACAAAATGCCGGACCCCGCGCAGATCAGCACGCCCCGCGTGTACGACCGTCCTTGCGCCGTCTTCTCTTTCCACCGTCCGGCCAGCGAACACACCGCCACCCCGGCCAGCATGAGCAGCAGCGCCGCCCCGGTGAGCAGCGACAGGTTCATGTTCCAGTTCGCCGGAGGCGCCGTAATCAGCGGAATCAGCGTGCCGCCCACGGTCGCCACGCCAAGAATGACCGCGAACCCCAGCGCCACGCCCAGCGCATCCACGCCCAGCCCGAACGTCACCGCGCCCACTCCCCACAACGTGCCGAACACAAGTACGGTCACCAACACACTGGGCGAGCAGCGGGCGTAGACGTCAAACACCTGGGGAATGGTAATGAACGCCAGCACCCACGGCGAGATCAGATAGGCCGTAACCGCAAAGATCAGCCAGTAGTTCTCCCATGCCCATCCGCGGATCCATTTCGAAGGGGCCATAAAGCCCCCTTGGAAAACGCTCGCGACCGCTACCGTAAGTACGCCGGGAACAATTGATTCCATCCGCTGCCCCGATTCGCTACTCCCAATCGGTCAGCTGAACGTCTTTGCCCGAAAGCTGCGACTCCATCAAGGCCAGCGCCACACGCACCGCGCGAAACGCGTCCATCGGATTGAGCACGTCGCTCTGGCGGTTCTCGAGCACGCAATCGCAGAAGTGCGCCATCTGGTCGCGCAAACAACCCATCGCGGAGTTGCGCACGCGCGGATCGTAAGATAGGTCCGGCGCTTCGTATCCCGTTTCGCGGAAGAACGCGAGCGGCGACGGATGCAGTTGCAACCGCGCCACGGCTTTCGACCCCACCAGCGAGAACGCATCGTCCAGCGGCACGCCCGCTTCGAGCGGCGTCAGCCAGATTGTCTCCACAATCCCTAGCGGACCGTCGTTGCCAAACTCGATCACGCCCCAAAATGTTTCCGCATGCTTCGGTCCCGCCGTTTGCCGCCCATACCCGCGCACCCGCGTCACCGGACGTTGCGCGTACCACAGCATCAGGTCGATGTCATGAATCGAATTCTCGATCGCCGGATGGGTCCGCCCATACCGCGGCAGCAGCGTTTTCGGACGGTTCCGCCGCGCGTGCATCGATACGATGTCGCCCAGCTTTCCCGCCTGCAGTTCGTCCTGGATAATGCCGTACTTCGTCTCAAACCGCAGCAGGTGGCCCACCATAAAGGTCCGCCCGCTTGCCTTCGCCGCTTTGATGATCGTCTGGCAGTCTGCGATGCTGGTCGCCAGCGGCTTTTCGAGAAACACATGCTTGCCGTTCGCAAGCGCCTTCAGCACCGGTTGCACGTGGTCGTCTTCGGGCGTCACTACGTCAATTGCGTCCACCTCCGGCAACGAACAGATCTCGTCCAATGACGAACACACACGGGGAATGTTGAAGTCTTTTGCGCGCTGGCGGGCGCGGTCCATGTCGACGTCATACACCGCCGCGACATTCGCCTGGCGGACCGCACGATAAGCCTGCAAATGCGATTCGCCGAATAACCCTGCACCGACCAGCCCAATGTTCACAGATGTGGGCATGCTAAGAAGTATACACAAGGCATACAAAATTGCCCAACTTTAACTGCTATGCCCCCAAACTCCGGCAATGTCTTACGATTTGACCGTCTTTCTTCCCCCACGATTGCCCAACAGCACAGCGCTTCAAAGAAGCTAAACTGAATTCATGGGCGCCGCGGCTGTTCGGACCGTGACGATCGAGGAGTACCTCTCCAACCCTGCCTACCGCCATTCGGAATGGGTCGGCGGTGAGGTCGTGGAGTTGAATGTGGGTACGGGCAAGCATGGCAAGATCCAAGCTCGGTGTGCGTCTAAGCTAATCAACTACCTGACAGAGAGTCCAATTGGCGACGTATATGTAGAGCTGCACTGTAAGCTTCACATCGCCGGGACGCTGCGGTATCGCTTGCCAGATGTCTGTGTCAAACTCGGCCCCCCAGTGGATGGCCATCTGGAAGGCGCCCCCGACCTCTGCGTCGAAATCCGCTCCCCCGACGATTCCATCAGCGACCAACTCGCCAAATTCGCCGACTACTTCGCCAACGGTTGCCGGCTCGGCTGGTTAATCCTCCCGGAGGAGCAATCCGTTTTGGTCCTGGCGCCAGGAACACCCTCTCCGCAAGTCGCTCGCGTGGGCGACGTTCTGGATGGCGGCTCCATCCTCCCCGGCCTCGAGATTCCCGTCCAGTCTCTATTCAGCTGATCGCGAATGACGCCTAGAGATTCTCCGGACGAAGCCCCGTACGTTTCGCAACCCGGCTCAGCATCGTGTGGCCGAGCTCGTCCTGGTCGTGGAAAACGAACTCATAGTCAGCCCAACCGTCGCGGATCAGGACTCTGTGGGAACCACTTTGCCGTTTGACACGCCAGCCGATTCGCTCCAGCGCCGCCAAAAACGCGCCGAGCCTTAGTCGCCGGCCACTTGCTCACTCAACACCTGGAAAGAAACATTCAGGGATGAGGCAGGCATTTCCCCATGCCTGATTCGGTCCGCGATCACCTCGATCGCGAGCCTCCCGGTGTTACTGATCGCTTCTTCCCGCGTTGCACCGTAGGTGATTACCCCTGGCAGCTCTAAAGCTTCAGCGATCCAGCGCCCGTCATCTTCCCGATCCGTTTCAATCGACAAATGGATCACACCATCATTGTATGGCACCACCCTATCTGCGATAGGCTGATCTGATCTCACGCCCCTGCTGACCGGTGGTGCGCTCGACCGTGCTCATCGCGCCCCGGCTCTCGAACCAATGCCAATCCTGCTGCTGCAAACCACTACAATCAGCACTCGCCGCCGTAACCGAACCACGGAGCGTAAGCCCGTTGTCAATTGCGCCTCAAACCCGTAAGCGACGGGTCTCATGGCAGCGCGCGGCACGGCGCTAAAATCTTAACGGGATGGCCCACGATTTCGACGTAACGTTAAAGCAGACTCCCTGGATTCGCTCTTCAGCCGGTAACCCACCCCGCCCCAGGGTTCAGAAACATTAACGGCGACCCCGCCGCGCCAGTCGCATCGCCCGGTCTATACTGAATTCCCAGGAAATCAGACCATGGCAAAACTATCCAGGCGCAACTTCGCAGGACTCCTGGCCGCAGGCGCCACGACGGCGCCCCTTGCCGCATACCAGGCCGCCAAGGCGCGCGGTTTAAAAATCAAAATCACCGACCTTAAGTGCGCCATCATCGGCGGCAGTCCCGTCATCCGCGTTGTCACGGACCAGGGCATCTCCGGCTACGGCCAGGCCGAGTCCCGCAAGCAGTACCTCAAGCCCATGGTCCTCTTCTACAAGGACTACATCCTTGGCGAGGACCCCACCGATGTTGAACGCGTCATGCTCAAGATCCGCCGCATGGGCGCCTTCAAACCCTGGGGAGCCGCCGTCAGCGCCATCGAAATCGCCCTTTGGGATATCGCGGGACAAGTGGCCGGCGTCCCCGTCTACAAACTCCTCGGCGGCAAAATCCGCGACCGTGTCCGCATCTATAACGGCGGCGTCCGCTTTCCCATGTCCGGCCACACGCCTCAGGATTACGCGGAAACCATGGCCAAGATGAAAGACGCCAAGGAAGGCTTCACCATCATCAAGCAGGCGGTGGGCTTCCACAACGGCGCCATGATCGAAGCCATTCCCAACGCCTGGTACGACGGACCTCGCGGCGGCGCTCCCCACCCCTACCGCGGCATGATGACCGAGCGCGGCCTCAATCACGTCATCGCGTGCGTTGAAGCCATGAAGAAGGTTCTCGGCGACAGCGTCGGCTTGGCGCTCGATTGTGGTCCCGGCCATACGCTCAAAGACGCCATGAAGTTCGCCAAGGCTCTCGAACCCCTCAACCTCCTCTGGATCGAAGACATTCTCACCGGCGACTACACCCCCTATCCCAACGCCGACCAGTACCGCGACCTTACCCTCAGCACGACCGTTCCCATCCACACCGGCGAGCAGATCTACCTCCGCCAGAACTTCAAGGACCTGATCGAAAAGAACGCGGTCGATGTCATCGGTCCAGACCCCGAAGACGTGGGCGGCATCGCCGAGCAGAAGTGGATCGCAGAGTACGCCGACATACACAACATCCAAATGGCGCCGCACGGAGTCTTCGATGGTCTCATCGGACTCGCCGCCCACGTCCACATGGGCGCCGCGATGCCCCAGAACTTCATCGCCTTCGAATACCCGCTCGGTTCCCCCGACTGGTGGTACCAGATCGTCGACGGCCTCCCCGACCCCATCGTCAAAAAAGGCTTCATCGACGTGTGGGACAAACCCGGCCTGGGCATCACTTTCAAGGTAGCCGCCGCCAAAGCCCGTCTTCTTGAAGACGACCGCGGATTCTTCGACTAATCAACTCCTCACATAGAACAAACCCGGAATCGGACTGCGCTCCACCGGCCCCAAACTGGCGGAGAACGTAGTGAATTGGTGGGCCCTGTAGGATTCGAACCTACGACCAAGGGATTATGAGTCCCCTGCACTAACCGCTGTGCTAAGGGCCCTTACTGTCGAGCGTTCCGAGACTTGCGAGCTTTTGGTTCAGTCTCCGGCCTTTCCGCTGTCGCCGGCGCTTCGACGTTCCGCTCGTACCGTCTCTACGTTCTTGAGCTTAGCAGGATTCCGCCCGGCGTGGTTTTCTCAAACGTCTGCGTTCGCGACCCCGGCCCTTGGTGCACACAGCCCGCTAGCGCAGCCATCCACGGTGCCAGGCAAGCATCAGGACGCACATCCCCAATGCCGTACTGAAAACCGGCGACGGTTCCGGGACCGCGCTCGTCGTCACAAAGAACGGGATGTTCAGCCCCTGCCCTGCCCCCACCAGTGTATCGACCGGTGCGCCCGTTGAACTATCAAAGCGTAGCAATGTGCTCCCAATGTCTGCGAAGTTCTGGTCGACCAGAAGGTTCGTCACGACCAGAAACCCGTCCGCACTGAACCCGAAACCCCCCGGAGACGTCAACCCGCCGGTCCCTTCGGCTATGAAGATTTCCAGATTGCTGCTGACCGGATCGAAGCGGTAGATGCGTCCCCCGAATGTGCTGAGATCGATGGCCGCAAGATAGAGTGCACCGTCCGGGCCAAACTCGATCGGACCGAATCCGAACCCGGCTGGACCCGCGGTGGAACCGATAATCGCTCCCGTTTGGCCGTTCACCTTGAAGACTGACCCGTTGTCGAAACCGCTGACATACAGGTTGCCGTCCGGGCCGAACGCCAGGCCAATAGGACCCACGTGTCCGTTGGCGCCCAAGTCACTGAACACTCCGAGATACGACCCGCTGGAGGGATCGTATCGTAGGATCTTGTCGTTCGCGGCGCTCGCCACGTACAGGTTGCCATCAGGTCCGAAGGTGACCGCCTGCGGTGAGTCGAGTCCGCCCGAGTTGCCGGGATCGAGCGTCTGCAGATACGTACCGGCCGGACCGTACTTCACAACGTTGTTCGAGTACTGTCCGGCTACGAAGAACTCCCCGCCTGGCCCTATGACGACGCCATTGAAGCCATTCGCTTCCGCGCCAGCGGTTACCGCCGTGGAAAGGAACGCGCCGGTTCCGCTGTCGTACTTGGTAATCGTGTTGTTACCGAAGTTGCTGGCGTAGATTACACCGGCGTTCGCATTAGTAGAGCAGGCCACGGCAAGTACTAAGAGAGCAAAGCCGCTTGGGACGTATCGCATTGGTAGAAACCTCCAACTTGCTCTACGTGTATTCCCAGGCGATTGGATTCGCCTTGGCCTCGTCCCAGTACGAGATCACGGCCGCCACAATCGGTATCAGCCCTGGAATTCGAACTGCCAACCGGTCATTCCCAATTACCCAGCTTCCTACTCAACTACGGCGATACAGTCGATCTCGACCTTCGCGTCCCGCGGCAACCGCGCCGCCTGTACCGTCGACCGCGCCGGTTTATTGCCGCTAAAGTATCGCCCATACACTTCGTTCATAGCCGGAAAGTCCGCCATATCGGCCAGGAACACTGTCGTCTTCAGCACCTTCTCGAGCGACGAGTTCGACGCCGCCAGCACCGCTTTAAGGTTCTCCAGCACGCGCTCGGTCTGGACAGCAATGTCGCCGGCCACAATCTGCCCCGTCGCCGGGTCCAGCGGTATCTGTCCGCTCAGGTAAGCCGTCCCATTGTGGACAATCGCCTGGGAATAGGGGCCGATTGCCTTTGGCGCCGCGTCGGTGTGTACTGGCTGTTGCATAACGGTTCTTTCCGTCAGGATAACCGCTCGACACGTCTAAACAAACAAGATGGATCCTCGCATCACCCCGCTGAACGATAAACCCCGCTGCCCCAACGCCCGGTATGTCCTCTATTGGATGCAGATGAACCGGCGCGTCAGGAACAACCACGCGCTCGAATACGCCATTGCCGAAGCCAACGCCTTGGGACTGCCCGTCCTGGTCTACGAAGCGGTAACGTACACCTACCCCTATGCTAGCGACAGGTTTACAACCTTCTTACTTGAGGGTGTACCAGACACCAGCCAGCGCCTCCGCGACCGTCGCATCGGCTACCTCTTCTACCTCCGCCGCAACACGACCGACCCCAACGACACGCTCTACCGCCTCGCCGCCGATGCCGCCCTCATCGTCTCCGACGACTATCCCAGCTTCGTCGCCGCCTCCCACAACATGACGGTTCCGACAAAATCCGAGATTTCCTACGTTGTCGTCGACTCCAGCTGCATCGTCCCCATGCGCCTCATCGAGACCAAGCAATATGGCGCCTATACCATCCGCCCCAAGATCCATAAGTTGTTGAATCAATACTTGAAACCCGTCGAACCCACTCCGGTGAAGCACCCCTGGAAAGGCCCTGTCCCCTTGGCCGAACTCCACACGACAGTCACCCCCGAAAGTGTCGCCCGGCTTGTCGCCTCCTGCGACATCGACCATTCCGTCAAACCCTCGCTCACCTACCGCGGCGGGGCCTCCGAAGCGGAAAGACACCTCCAACATTTCCTCGCCCGAAACCTCCCCCGCTACGCCGCTGATCGAAACGAACCCACCGCCCACGCCACCTCCAACCTCAGCCCCTGGCTCCACTTCGGCCATATCTCCTCCCTCGAAGTCGCCTTAGCCGCCAAAATGCAGGCCGAAGATGCCGGAGGCACCGCCGCCGAGTTCCTCGAAGAGCTGATCGTTCGCCGCGAACTAGCCTTTAACCACGCCCGTTTCGCCCAACCCGACCCCACGAAATTGGGGACAGTCCCCAATTGGGCGCGCGAAACGTTGAAAAAGCACGCAAAAGACACCCGCCCCGCCGTCTACACCAGGGAACAATTCGAGCGCGCCGAAACGTATGACCAGCTATGGAATGCCACCCAGAAAGAGCTGCTACTCCGGGGCAAGATCCATGGCTACTACCGCATGTACTGGGGGAAGAAGATCATCGAGTGGTCCGCTACCCACGAAGACGCGCTCGAAACCATGATCTACCTCCACGACCGCTACGCACTCGACGGGCGCGACCCCAATACCTACACCAACATTCTGTGGTGCTTCGGTCTCCACGACCGGCCCTGGCAGGAGCGTCCCATTTTCGGCATGGTCCGCTACATGTCGCTGGACGGAATGAAGCGAAAAACCGGCGTAGATGCCTATCTAAGAGAAATTTCGCATCTGGAACTTACGGGAACCGACCCGTTTCGCCTACAATGACTCAAATCTAAGTCGGTGTGTCGAGGGCTGCTGTTATGCACGTATCTATTACCGGCGCTTCCGGATTTATCGGTCGCCGCTTAGTGTCCGCACTGGAATCGTCGGGCCACCGCCTCACCGTCCTCGGCCGCGCCCCACGTGCCGGTTCCTCCCCCAACGCTCAATTCGCTGTCTGGGACCCCGAGCGCGGACTTCCGCCCCCGTCCGCCGTCCAGTCCGACGCTATCGTACACCTTGCCGGCGAACCAGTCTCGCAACGCTGGTCCCCTAAGGTGAAGCAGCGCATCCGCGACTCCCGCGTGGCCGGCACGCTCAGGTTGATCGAAGCGATCGCGCAATCCGAAACAAAGCCTGAAGTGCTGGTCTGCGCCTCAGCCGTCGGCTACTACGGCGACCGTGGCGACGACCTCCTGAACGAACAGGCGAAGCCTGGCGCCGGTTTTCTGCCTGAGGTCTGCGTCGAATGGGAGCGAGCCGCCCTCACCGCTCAACCCCTCGGCGTCCGGGTCGTTCTTATCAGAATCGGCCTCGTCCTCGGCGCCGGCGGCGGCGCGCTTCAAAAGATGCTGCCTCCGTTCAAGGCCGGTGTCGGCGGTAAACTCGGCTCGGGCGAACAGTGGATGCCCTGGATTCACCTCGACGACTTGGTTGGCCTCTTCCAAACCGCTGTCGAAGACGCCCGCTGGTCCGGCCCAATTAACGGTTCGGCGCCCAATCCCGTTCGTAACACCGACTTCACCGCCGCCATCGGCCGCGCATTGCGCCGTCCAGCCATCTTCCCGATCCCCAAGTTCGCCGTAAAGCTACTCTATGGCGAAATGGCAGACGTCCTGTTTTTCTCTCAGCGCATGATCCCCGAAGCGGCAACCAAACTCGGTTACCAGTTCCGCTTCCCCCAGCTGCTCGGCGCATTGAAGGCCATTTTGGGCTGATTATGCTAATCTAAGAGGGTTATGGCAATTCCGAACGCTCGGCGTCTTCGCATCTCCCATCCCGAAACGGGTCAGCAGGCGACCATCGTGGCCGTCCTCCCGAAGGGTACGGATGTAGACGCTTACACCAAAGAAGCGTCCGCCCGGTTTGACTGGAAAAGCTGGCAGGATGCCCAGCAGCGCCAGTTCAAAGTCCGCGTCGGTCAGCAGAAACAGAAGAAGGCGAAGTAGTTCGCTCCTTCTCAACACGGTATCAGGAAGCCGCCGGCAACCACCGGCGGCTTTTAGTGTCTCTGGACTACACCCGCCCACGCAGCACCCGCAACGCCCGCGTGGCCGCCAACCCCACCTGATTATCCGGATCGCGCGACAACTGCTCCAGCACGGGTATCGTCGCGGCATCCCCCGACACCGACAGTATCCGCGCCAATTCCATCTTCTCCGCCGCCGTCCGCTGCGCCATACCCGTGTAAAGTGACTCCCGAACCCCCTTGTCACGCGTAAGCTCTTCCAGAAGCGGCGCCGCCACACCCGACCAGCTGGAATTGTTTAGTGTATTCACCAGATAGTCCAGCGGACTGAACTGTGCCAGTTCCCGCTTGCCCAGCAGCACCGCCGCAAACGCCAGCGATAGCTGAGCGGTCTTCTTCTTTTCCTCGGCGTAAAGCTTCTCCACCTTCGGCAGATCGGCCGGATTCTTCAGTCTGCCGATCCCCTCCGCAGCCGACGCCCGCAGTCCTTCATCTCTATCGTTTAGATAGGTCTCGTACAAAGGCCGGCTGGCCTCGTCGGGGATCATCGCCAGCGATCCGAGCGCCACTCGTTTCACTTTGTTCGACTTCGTCCGCTCCAGCGCTTCCTTCAGCCGCGGAACCGATTCCTTGTACCGCAAAATGCCCACCGTCTCGATCGCCGCAATCTGCACCCGCTCGTTCAGGTCAGTCAGCAAGAACAGCACTCCGTCGGCCGACTGCGTGTCCCGGATCTTCTGCAGCGCCACCAGCGACTCGTAAATCACCGTGGTGTCCTTGTCTTTGTTCTTAAGCGCCGCCAGCAGATCCGGCACCGCGGCTTTACCGCGAAGGATTCCAAGCGACCGCGCGGCATACGCCCGCACGTTCACATCGGGATCGTCGCGAACGATCTTGCCCAACGCCTCAATGATTTCCGGCCGCACCTGAATGGACGCGTCGATAATCTGCGTATTGGTGTCGGTGAATTTGCCCTTCAGCCCCCGGCCGACTTTGCGGAACCGGGCGCCCCAACCACGGTCAATGTAGCCGGGCAGGTAAAAGTTCGTGAGACCCGCGATGGCCGGAATGCGCACTTCGGGATCTTCGTCCTTGAGAGCGGATTGCAACGGATCGAGCGCAGCCGAAGTCCCCAATTCCGCAATGGCGTCCACGGCTTCGCGCCTTACTTCGTAGCTCTCGTCTTTCAGATAAGGAACAATTTGCGGAATCGCGCCGGCGCCCTGGTCACCAAGCGAGCGCACGCCCTTGACCCGGTCTTTAACCGTGCTCTGCGCCAGGCACACGAACCCTATCAGCAGAATGAAGGCGGGTAAACGCATACAGCTATTGTGACGCGCACCGGGCCCAAAAAGTGAGTGGAAAACGCTACCGAACGAACTCGACCGTGATCCGCCGGTCGATCAACCCCGCTTCATAGCCCATATCGAGCAACTTCTGTGCGGCCTTCGGGACATCCTCGCCGCAATCCACAGTGTGATGATTGACGTACATGCCGACGAACTTTTCCGCCAGCGGCGTCTCCATGTCCCGCGCGAACTGCATCGCGTAATTCAGCGCCGCTTCCTGATGATCGAGCGCATGCTGGATGCTGTCTTTCATCAGCCGGCAACACTCGGTCTTGATGTCGTCCGGCAAGTCGCGCCGCAGGGCATTCGCGCCTAAAGGCAGCGGCAGGTTGTACTTCTGCTTCCACCAACGGCCCAAGTCAATTACCTGATGGAACCCACCCTTGGCGTAGGTCAGTTGAGCTTCATGGATGACAAGGCCCAAGTCCACCGTATGATCGCGGACGGCGTCCGGAATCTTATCGAACGGCGTCGGGACCTCTTCGAAATCCGGCTCG
This sequence comes from Bryobacterales bacterium, assembly GCA_020846745.1. Classification (GTDB taxonomy): domain Bacteria; phylum Acidobacteriota; class Terriglobia; order Bryobacterales; family Bryobacteraceae; genus JADLDI01. The sequence continues at coordinate 26,326 of JADLDI010000110.1, forward strand.
AACAACTTCATCGTGAGATAAGCAGTCGTCAGCTTACCCGGAATTGCGATGCGCTTGCCCTTCACATCAGCCGGTGTCATCGGCTTGGTCGAGATCAGCATCGGACCATACCCATCGCCGACACTCGACCCGCTAGCCATCAGCTGATACTTATCAGCAACGTACGGATAGGCGTGATAGGAAATGGCGGTGAGGTCGTACACACCTTCCAGCGCCTTGCGATTCAGCGTCTCAATATCATCGAGATGATGCTTGACATTCACCAGCCGCGACCGGATCTTTTTGGTCGCTAAAGCATAAAACATGTATGCGTCGTCCGAATCCGGACTATGCGCACAGACAATATCCCTGGGAGCCGAGGACTGCATAATTGGGGGGAACACACGAGGATAGCATGTCGAAGCTCTCGGCCCCTACACGTTCCAGGGATCAAGAACCGAAACGCCGGCCTTCTCGTAGTGAAACCGGTCGCGGGTAACAACGGTGAGCCCGTGATCCGCCGCCGTTGCAGCAATGATTAGATCCGGTTGCGAAAAGGTGTGGCCCGACTTGCGCCCCTCCTCATGAGCAACCTCCACTTCAGGGAAATGTCTTCCGTGACTGGAAGAACTCTGTCAGCACTCGATAACGGCTTGAAACGGGCGGGGCCGTCGAAGTTCTGACAGAACGTTCGTGTCAACGAGCCAATCCATCAAAGTACGACGTCGCGAATTGGAGCAGGGCCACGGGTCGGTTCAAGATCGATGTTTTTGTGTAGGGACGCTTGCATAGCGGCGACGAGCTCAGCACCTGATCGGCGTCGCGGTCTTGGAGAGCTTAAGGCATCGAAGATCAGCTCTTCCGCTGATCGAAACCTACCGGAGCGCAGGCGTTCCTGAATGAGCGCCTCCAATTCTGGATTTGTAATCTCAATAACCATAACCGCGCCTCCTCTCCTCAATTATCCCCCTACGTCACCGGCCCCGGATTAAACGGCGCCAGCGCATTGTGCAACCCCCAATGATCCGCCCAGGTCTTCTTCCGCCCGCTCGCGACATCCAGCATGAACCGGAACAATTCCCACCCTACATCCTCAATCGTCGCCTCACCCGTCGCAATCGGTCCCGCATCAAGATCGATCAGGTCGAACCAACGCTCCGCCAGCGCCGTCCGCGACGACACTTTCACCACCGGCACCAGCGCCAAGCCATAAGGCGACCCCTCCCCCGTGGTGAACACGTGCATGTTCATCGACGCCAGTTGCTGCGTCCCGCAGATGAAATCGCTGGCCGGAGTCGCCGCAAATACCAAACCTTTCGTGGTCACCCGCTCCCCATGCGTCGCCACCGCCTTCAACGCCGTCGTACCCGCCTTCGCCACCGACCCCAGCGCCTTCTCGACCACATTGGCCAAGCCGCCCCGCTTGTTGCCGGGCGTCGGGTTGGCAGACCGGTCCGCCGACCCTCGTTCCAGGTACTCGTCGTACCACCGCATCTCCCGAATCAAATCCCGTGCGACTTCCCGGTTCGCCGCCCGTGGCGTCAACAAATGAACCGCATCCCGAACCTCCGTCACTTCCGAGAACATCACCGTCGCTCCCGCGCGCACCAGCAGGTCTGCCGCATACCCGACCGCCGGATTGCACGTAACCCCCGAAAACGCATCGCTTCCCCCGCATTGCAGCCCCACCGAAAGCTCCGATGCCGGGCAACTGGTCCGGCGCCGCTTGTCTAATTCGGCCAGCCGTTTCTCCGCAAAGCCGAGAATCGCGTTGATGATACTCTCGAACCCGCGTAGCTCCTGGTCCTGCAGCTTCAACACATACGGACCGTCCGCCAGCACCGGCAACGGCGCCGACGCCAGCCGCTGCAACGACGCGTGCGGTAACAGCCGGCTGGGCTGCAGCTTTTCGCATCCCAAAGAAACCACCAGCGGAGCTCCGCCAAAATTCGGATGCTTCGCAATGTGCCCAAGCGTCCGTATCGGAACCGCCGCCCCCGGCGCATCGATCGCCACGCCACATCCATAGGTATGCGTGATCGCAACAACGTCATCCACATTCGGGAAGCGCGGCAGCAATTTCGTCTTAATCAGCCGGACCGCATAATCCACAGTCGGCGCTACGCACTGCACCGTGGTCGTGATCCCCAAAATGTTCTTCGTCCCGACCGAGCCATCCGCGTTCCGATACCCATTGAACGTGTGCCCCTCCAAAGGCTCCGGATCCGCCGGAGTGGCCGTAGCCAGCGGCAATTCGTCCAGCGCCGGAGCGGTCGGCAGCCTCAGCATGTCCTCCCGAACCCATGCCCCCGTGCTTAGGTCCCGAGTCGCCGTCCCAATCACTTCGCCATACCGGACAATCGGCTCCCCTTCGGCAATCGCCCGCAGCACAATCTTATGCGACTGTGGAATCGCCTCCGCCGCTGTCAATCCACCGGCAAACAAATCCCCCGCGCGCACCCCATCCGGATTAACAATAATGGCAACGTTGTCCCGCGCATGAACACGCACATAGAGCGGCTGCATCCTTTGAGCATAAGCCCGCCCCGCTCACATCCTGTCGTCCCTGAGCACAACCCCCAGACCAGAGCCGCCTCTGTAAAGAGGCGGGTGTGAGGTACTCTTTAGCCATCCTGAGAACCTGAGGCGCGCTTCATCCAACGGTAACGAGTTCCTGCTCGGCTCCCGGCGGAACTGCGCGCAGTGACTCTTCCCGGCGATACGCAAGGATCAGCGAGATCGCTTCGCGCAGGCTGGAAAGGCACTCCTCACGCGTTCGACCCTGTCCATTAGCGCCGGGCACTTCTGCGCAATAGGCAATGAACCACTCACCGTCGCGCTCGACGATTGCCGTGAATTCATTCCTCATCGAACCAGTGTAGCCGTCAATAGCCGTGCGTTGCCTCGTCACGCCGCTCGGCCACGTCCCGCTCGCTGAATGAGTTTCGCGATGTCCGAAGGAGTGGCTCCAACGGTTAACAGTGAGCGCATCAGGAGGTCGAGCGAAACGGACGGGTCAGCTGCTTCCAGCTTTGCGATGCGAGACTGACTTGACCCTAACCTCTTCGCGAGACCTGCCTGGGTCATGCCTTGTTGCTCTCTCCACTGCTTAACGCCGGTCGCCAGAGCGAGCTTCACTTCAATGAATCGCTGCTCCTCCTGCGTCAACTGAAGAAATTCAGCTGGACTACCAACTGCCCATCCAGCGTTTTCCAGCCGGGCTTTCTTTGTAACGTTCATCGGTCGCTATCCTCCTCCGCCTCAACGGTGCTGAGATACTGGCGCAGCCGGCGTTTGCAGGCGACGATTACACCTTGGGGGGTCGTTCGGGTCGTCTTGTTGAACACGTCCAGTATCACAATCGCGTCAGTGCCGATGTAATACATGATCCGCCACGTTTGCCCAGAATCATTGATCCGCAGTTCGTGACAACGCGGGCCCACCTCCGGCATTGGTCTCGATTGCGGCAGACTGAGCAATTCACCTCGTTGAAGCCGCCGCAGCAAAAACCCAGCTTCCAGCCGTCCTTTTGAACTGAATGGCGGAGTTCGAACCTCTCCGCGTATCCATACCAGCGGCTTGTCCGGGTCGCTGCACATACCAGGTACTATGTCTAATATGACATAATTGAGACTACGCCGTAATCGGCCGAGGCAACTCCATCCGCATCACCCCCACACACCTTCCTACAACCCGATAATGTTCCCCTCCTCATCCACATCCAAATGCAGTGCCGCCGGATCTTTCCCCAATCCCGGCATCAGCAGCATGTTCCCCGCGATTACCACGATGAACCCGGCGCCCGCCGACAGATACGCATCCGATACCGTGAGCGTCCAGTTTGTCGGCGCGCCGAGCAGCTTTGGATTGTCTGTCAGCGATGATTGTGTCTTCGCCATGCACACCGGCAGATGATCGAACCCCAGCGAAGCGAACTTCTGTAACTGCTTTTTGGCCTTCGATTCGAAGTGAACGTTCACGGCGCCATAGATCTGCCGCGCCACGATGCTCACCTTCTTATCGAGCGACACTTCAGCCGGATAGAGCGACGTCGCGTGCGACGGCTTCGCCGCTGCCTCAACCACTGCGGCCGCCAGTTCGCGACCGCCCTCGGCGCCTCGCTCAAACACGTCCGTCAGCGCGCAGGGCACCTGATGCGACGCACAGAACCGTGCAAGCGTGTCGAGCTGCTCCTCTGTATCGGTCTTGAACCGGTTCAGCGCCACAACTACCGGCACATTGAACTGCTTCAGGTTCTCGATATGCTTCTGCAGGTTCACGAGACCCGCCTGCAGCGCGTTATCGTGACTGCCGCCCTGCCCGATCACGGCGCGGACCGACGCGATCAGCACCGCGGCATCCGGCTTCAACCCCGACGAGGGCATCACGATATCGAAGTACTTCTCTGCCCCCAGATCGGCGGCAAAGCCCGTCTCGTTCACGACATACTCGGCCGATTGCAGCGCCATCCGCTGTGCGATCACACTCGATGTCCCATGCGCGATATTCGCGAACGGACCGGCGTGGACCAGCGCCGGCGTACCATCCGTGGTCTGCACCAGGTTGGGCATGATGGCTTCATTCAACAGCACCATCATTGCACCCGTAGCGCCCAAATCGCGCGCGTGGACCGTGCGGCCATCCAGTCCAAACCCGATCACGATATCGCCCAAACGCTTCCGCAGATCGGCGCGCGACGACGCCAGGGCCAGGATTGCCATGATCTCCGACGCCGCCGTTATCACGAAACCCGTCTCGCGTGGCACGCCGTTCACCTTCCCGCCCAGCCCCACCACCACGTGCCGTAGCGACCGGTCGTTCATATCGAGCGTCCGCGTCCAAAAGATGTTATCGACATCCAGCCCCAGCGCATTCCCGTGATGGAAATGCGAATCGATCATCGCCGCCAGCAGGTTGTGCGCGGAGGTAACGGCATGGAAGTCGCCATTGAAATGCAGGTTGATAATGTCGCTCGGTTCGACCTTCGACAGGCCGCCGCCCGTCGCGCCGCCCTTCGTTCCAAACACCGGACCGAGCGATGGCTCACGCAGTGTGGCAATGGCGCGATGCCCCGCGGCTCGCAGGGCTTGCGCCAAGCCTATCGATACAACAGTCTTGCCCTCGCCGTGATTGGTCGGCGTGATAGCGGTAACCAGAATAAATTTGCCGCGAGCGGCCGGTTGCGGCTCCAGGAAATCGAGGCGGACCTTCGCGGTGTATTTCCCGTAGTAATCGAGATAGTGTTCCGGTATTCCCGCCCGTTCCGCGATTTCCTGGACGGGGATCAAAGGATTCGGCATAGGATTGAGGACCCTTCCCTTGTCAACCTACTGAACTTCGACATCCGCAAACTGCATCACCTGCGGCTGTACCAGCCGGATGAAGTCGTTCACCGGCAGGCGGACCACGTCGTGATGCGTGCCGGCGTTGAACGCGATTTCGGCTACGGTCGTCAAATGTTTATCGACAAAAACGGGAATTTCGTACAGGGTGCCGTTGCCGAATGGCGGCATCGCGCCGAGTTCGCAGTTATCGAGGAACAGCGCGGCCAATTCCTGCTCTGTGGCCAGGCGCAGGGTGTGAACGCCCAACTCCCCACGCAGCTCGACAACGTTCACGCGTGTATCGGCAGGCAGCACCGCCATCGCGTAGCCTTTCTCGGAATGGCACACGATCGTCTTGGCCATGTTGGCCGGTGGAATGTGTTCAGCGGTCGCAACATCGGTCGCTGTATAAGCAACCGGATGCACATCGTGCCAGTACGGCACATTGTGCTGCGATAGGAATCGTAGAAGCCGGGTAAGCGTATCCATAAGGACTCCCAATCTCAAGATGCTCCAAAGCGGAGTATCCTGTCCGGATTGTACGCTTTCTAACGCCGGGATTAAAGGGGGCTTACTGGGCTTACTGGGTTACCGCGTGCGCCCGCGCCACCTGTTCATTCAGCTCGATACCAAGCCCCGGCCGGTCCGGTAACCTCAACCGTCCGCGCGTGAACACCTCCGGCGGCGTCACCAGTTCCCCCCGCCAGGGCACCTCTCCAAAACCAAGCTCCAGAATCGCGAAGTTCCCGAGCGTCGCCGACACATGCGCCGCCGCCATGTTCCCCACCGGACTCGCCGGTCCATGCGGCGCCGACCGCAACCCTGCCCCTTCCGCCATCGCCGATATCTTCTTCAGCTCTAGCATCCCCCCGCAGTACTTCACGTCCGGCATTACGATGTCCACCGCGCCGCCCTTCATGTACTCGTAAAACTGCTTCACCCCATACAGCGACTCGCCGCCGGCAGTGTCCATGCTGGCCGCCTCATTCACCCGCGCCAGGTTCGCAATCCCCGGCGCCGCTTCTTCCCACCAATAGAGCTTCAGCGGTTCCAACCGCCGCGTCACATCCAACGCCTCTTCCAAATTGAAGTTCGAATGCCCATCCACCAGCAACTGCCGCTCCTCGCCAATCGCCTTCCGGACCGCCGCCGCACAGTCGATCCCTAACTGCGTAGCCGCCTTACGCTTCGCCCCATCGTCTTTCGGCAACCCGTCGAACGAAGCCATTTTGATGTAATCGAATCCTGCCTTCACCGCCGGCTCCGCCAGCGCCGCGAACCCTTCCGGACTACGGTCCACCGTAGCCCGATTGATATTAGCGTAATGCAAAATTTCGGACCGCACCTTGCCTCCGAACAACACATGACAAGGCGCCCCAAGAGCCTTCCCCTGAATATCGTGCAAACACTGCTCAATCGCCGAAAACGCCACGGCCCCCGGCCGCTTCGCCTCCCCCGCCTTCTCCATCAACGCCGCCCGATAAGCCTCCACCTCAAACGGACTGTGCCCCCGAATCCACCCCAAATACTCTTTGATCAACTCCATCGTCCGCGTATCCGGCTGCGCATGCGACGCGTCCCCAATCCCCGTAATCCCCATCGAAGTCTTCAGCCGTAATAGCAACCAATTCCCCCGATGGTTCACCCGCACATGAAACAGCTCAAACAACTCCACCGTCCCCGCCGACCGAGCCGCCCTCACGAGGGCCGCCGACCCCAACAGCCCGCCAAGAAACTCACGCCGCGCAATTATCATAGGCACCTGCTTCCATAGCTACTCACGCACAACTCCGGAAACGGAACCGCAACCGTAAGGGCGCGGGCGGCCCTAGTCTTTCTCACCCCGTACGGGCGCGGCCTCACCGCTCACTCACCTACCAATTCGTAATCGAACCGTCAGGCCGCCGGTACACCGGAGTCGGTTGCGCGAACTTCGTCACTTCGGCCAGCATCTTCAACCCCGTTGGATTGAACTCCACACCCAACCCCGGCCGCGTGTTCGGATACATCTTGCCGCCCTTGAAGTCGTACACCTTAGGCAAATAGCTGTACCGCTTCGTTCCGTCCCCAGTCATCTCCATCAAAGAAGGACCTGAGAACATCGCGCACACATGCACCAGCGCCGCCTCCGAAATCGGACCCGTAAAGTGCGGCACCAAGCCCACATAATGCGTCTCGCACAGCGCCGCCAGCTTCAGCATCTCCGTGATGCCGCCCACATTTGGAATCGTCACCCGCGAATAGTCGATCAGATGTTGCTCGATCAGTTCGTTCGCATCCCACTTATCGCCAAACTGCTCGCCCACCGCGACCGGCACCTTCACCTGCTTGCGCAACTCGCGATACACGCCCGGATTCTCGCTGCGCACCAGGTCTTCTACAAAAAACGGCTCCAACGGCTCGATCAACGTCGACAGCCGCACCGCATCCGGAAAGTCGAGCCGCGTGTGATAGTCAATCGCCCAGTCCCCATCCGGACCCACACCTTCCCTGATCTCCTTACAATGCTCCACCGTTCTGTGAACTTCTACTTTATGGTTGAACCGGCCGTTCGGATCGTTGCCCGGCCCGGTCACGCCCGTCCGAAACGCGCGAAACCCAAAGTCGACGCACGCCTTGGCCGTTGCGCGCGTGTCGCCCTTCGATGGGAACCCGGTCGAGTAGCACTCGACATAATCGCGCGACCGTCCGCCTATCAGTTCATAAACAGGAACGCCCAGCGCCTTGCCTTTGATGTCCCACAACGCCATATCCAGCGCGCCCAGCCCGTGCAGCTTCTCGCGTCCCGCCGGATAGAAGTACCCGCGATACATGTATTGCCAGAGCTTATCGATCTGCGTCGGGTCCTGCCCAATCAGCATCGCCGCGCACTGCGCAATGATGTCCGGCGTACCGCCCTCGCCAATCCCGGTGATCCCGGCATCGGTCTCCACCGTGACCACATGGAAGCTCTGGTTAAAGATCGGCCGGTTATCCGGCGACTCAAAGTACCGGACCCGCGTAATCTTCATCTTCTTCAGTTCCGCTCGCGCCTTGGCGAGGAAACCGGTGGCGCCGCCGAGGGCAGCCTGCAATAACGTGCGACGGGATAGCATCGCGACGCAGGATAACAGATCAGCTAAGCGTTGTGCCAGACACCGGAGGGGTTTCGAGGCAAACTCCTATCCATACCGCCCGAAGCGAACCCAAACAACCGTGCCGCGGCCCGTCCGCGACCGCAAGGGCGTGAGAGAAAAATCCGCTGAATGCGATTTAGCACCGCGCCCCGGGTCCGGTAAACCACTGCAAACACGCACTGCTCCGGAAACAGAACCGCAACCGTAAGGGCGCGGGCCGCATTTTTTCTCAATCCCGCAAGGGAGCGGTGTTCACGATTCTCCATCCTGTGACTGGCGAACCGAAAGTGCCTTTGGACCGCAAACGCGCACAATCGCCTCCAGCATCGCTTCCAACCGCCGCCGCCCAAAACGGAGCGAGAGCGTCAGCGACCCGGCCGGCGCACGCACCCTCCCCGAAGCCCACTCTCCGTTGCACCAAACGAACCCGCGTGGGGCGAACATCCCGTTCGCGGCCCGACCTCCCGGTCGGCCTCTTCGGATTGTCCGCCACGCCATTCTGACCCGACGCTCTGCAACCCGTTGCCCCACGCGAAGGCCGGACTTACGCCTCGGCGATCGTCACCTTATTCAGCGTGTCCCCCTGCTGGACCGCGTTCACCACGTCTTGTCCCTGCGTCACCTGGCCAAACACCGTGTGCTTGCCGTCCAACCAGTCCGCCACCACGTGTGTGATGAAAAACTGGCTGCCATTCGTATTCGGACCCGCATTCGCCATCGATAGCGATCCAACTTTGTGCCGGTTCGGATTGCCCCGAGTCTCGTCTTCAAACCGATAGCCGGGACCGCCCCGGCCGGTGCCCGTCGGGTCGCCACCTTGGATCATGAAATCCGCAATCACGCGATGAAAGCGTGTGCCGTCGTAAAACCCCTCGCGAGCAAGAAAGACGAAGTTATTCACGGTCTTCGGAGCATCCTTGGTAAACAACTCGCAAACGATAGTTCCTTTCGACATCTCTAACGTCGCGGTGTAGTTCTTCGTGGTATCTATCGTCATCGGCGGCGGTGCCGCGTACTGATTAGCCATGCTCTTAGGGTAGCCTTGATTGGGGAGCGATAAACACCATACTCTCCAAAGACTTCAATGGTTCGCTAAATGACGGTAGGCAGCAGGCCCAAAATCTACTGCTATGTGGACGAGACCGGGCAAGATACAATCGGGGCGTTCTTTATCGCCGCCGTCGTTGTCGCCGGCGCGAGCCGTGACGCCATGATTGTGAAGATAGAGGAAATCGAACGGACGTCCGGCAAAGGCAAAGTGAAGTGGATGAAGGCCAAGAGAGACCGTCGCCTGGCTTTTATGCGATCGGTCGTTGCTACGCCGCTCTTTCGAAACTCCATATGCTATTCGCTTTTCCACGACACTACCGCCTTTCTGCCTGCCACAGTGTCGGCTACCCGCGATGCAATCAGAACTTTAGGTGGTGATTCCGACGCTACGATTTTTGTGGACGGCTTGCCGAAATCACGTTTGCACTGGTTCGGGGCGGAACTGAGAAGAATGGGTGTTCGCGTAAACCGTGTGTGCGGTGTGCGACGTGAGGAAGCCGACGCACTGATGCGACTGGCGGATGCTGCCGCGGGCTTTGTCCGCGCGGCTCTGTACGGAGAGGATTCAGAAGCCGCTACGCTGCTGGCGCGAGCGATAAAAAATGGAGTATGCAAGCAGGCGTAAAAACAAAAACCCCAACGCCTGGGCGTCGGGGATTTGCTTGGCAGCCTATCCCAATTAAGGGCACCCACCAATACTGGCAGTATTCGGCCACCTTCTAATAAAAGTATAGCGGAGCAGAGCAAGACACTCCAACTCCGCTTTCTAACCAATCCCTCCTCTAAAACTCCACGCGAAACACCATAATCCCGTGCCACCGGCCCGTCCCTACATCGGAGAACGAACCCCGCGTACCGTTAAACGTGCCGAACGACGCCGGGCACGTCGACATCCCCGCCGGGCAGACGCTCGTCAGGTTGGTCGCGTTAAACGTCGAATCCGGCGGATTGAACGAGTGGTACTTGTATGGATTGTTGATGTCGAACCGCAGCGTCGCCTTAAACCGCTCCATAAAGGTCCAGTCCTTCGAGAGCGACGTCTGCATCCAGATAATTCCCGGAGCCGTGAACGTGTTGCGTCCCAGTGTGCCCGCCGTGAATGCCGCCGGATAGGCGAATGCCGTGTAATCCAGATACCGGTTCTGCCGCGAGAATGGGAACCGGTCCGGACCGATATTGACCGAATCCATCTTTGCCTGCTCGTCCGGCTTGATCTGGTTCGGTCGCGACGCGCCCGGATAGTACAGGTTCGGCGACCCGCCGAATCCAACCGTGAACGGCGGGCCCGAGATGAAGTGCTGCGAACCAACCAGTTCCCAGCCGCCCAGGATCGCGTTCTTCCAACCGCCGCTGTTCATGAACCGCTTGCCCTTACCCACCGGCAGTTCCCACGTCACCGTGGTCACAAAGCGATGGTTGGTGTCGTAGCCCGCACGCCCTTTCTCGAGGCTCCGGTTATACCACGTGATGCCGCTCGCGCCGCCGTCCTCGTCTACGTTGTTGATCGTTTTCGAGAACGTCCAGAACGAGTTGACGGTAATGCCGCGGGCATAGCGCTTCTCCACCCGCAGTGTCGCGCCGTGATAAGTGTTGTGGCCGTAATTGGAATAGTGTTGGATCGACCCGAACTGCGTAAACGGCTTGTAGTTCTGGTAGTTGTTCCTTATCGTCACCCGGTCGGCCGGAGCGCCGAAATCGAGCGGCTGCACGTTGATATCCCAGTTGTTCAGCAACCCGACGCCCGACGAGCCCTGATACTGCAACTCCGCCAGCCAGGTGTTCGAAAACTGGTATTGGAATCCGGCAGACCAGTTCAGCACGTACGGGTTCCGCATGTTCGGATCCCACCACGACGCGTTACGCGCGCCGTAGTTTGTCCCCAGGTAGGGCACTGACCCGTCCGAATTGGTCGTGAAGTTGATCGTCGGTGGACCTTGCGACAGCCGGAACACCGGCCGCGGGTCGCCCACCGGAGCCTGCACGTTTGCCGTCGCCAGAAACTCTTCGAAGTTGTTGTTCGCCGCCGACGTGAACAGGTCCGAAGTAATCATGCCGAAGTTGCCGCGGAACACCCACTTCGGCCGGAAGTTATACGCAATTCCCAGGCGCGGCTGGAAGTTGTTCATGTCCTTCTTGGCTAGGGGACCGGCGTTGTGCACAATCGCTCCCGTCCGCCCCGTCAACGGATCTTTCGCCGTCGGATCGAACTGCGAAATCAGTTTCGTTGTATTGAATGGAGTCTCGTACATCCACCGCACACCGAGATTCAACGTCAGGTTCCGCATCGGCTTCCAGTCGTCCTGGAAATACAGCGAATTGCTCCACCACCGCGGCGACCACGTGCCCTGCGCACGTGTGAACGTCGCCTGGGACACGTAGCCGAGCAGGAAGCTCGCAAACGCGTTGCCCGTGTTAGGCACGAACGGCTGCTCCGTGCCGCCCATGAAGTAACGGCCCGTCGGGAACGATTCCGCCAGGATGTCGTAAGTGGTCCGCACCAGTTCGTAACCGAACTTCAGCGTGTGCTTACCCGTGATCTTCGTCATGTTGTTCTGCAACGTCCAGTCCTGGCCCGTGCGCTCGCTCAACCCGCCGGGTCCGAGGTTGTAGTAACGGCTGCCTCCGCTGTTCAGAATGTCGGGGAACGTCTCCGCGCTTGCGTTCGGAATGCCCAACTGCTTCGCCCAATCGCCGCCCTGCGTCGGCGGGCTGTTCAACTGGTGCCTGCGGTTCAAACCAAACCGGAATTCGTTGATCAGCGTCGGACTGAACGTGTGCGTATCCGACACGACGATGTTCAACATGTCGAGTGGATACCAGTAAATCGGATCCACCAGGTTCCACAACAGTTCGTTCGAAAACCGGCCGGGAATGCGTTCCCGTACCGTCGACACGCGCCCGAATACCTTATTCATCGGGCTGAACTGATGGTCGATCTTCTCGTCGAATCGCGTGATGTAGTAACGTCCCTTGGTCGGCACCACCAGGTTGTTTGCCGGCCCGCTCGACGACAGCGAACCTGGATCGTTCGGCTGTTTCCACGGATTTTTCGCCAGAATGTTCTTCGCGACAACATCGAACCGGTCCTGCGGGACGATGTTGCCGGCAAACGGCGTACGGACCCACGTGCCGTTCTCTAGGCGTGTCGTGGCCGGATCGTAAATCGGGAATCCGCGGCCGCCGAAGCTGAAATCGCCGCGATACATATCGGCCGTCGGCACCGTGCCCTGAAACGTTTCCGTCACCTTTTCGTGATGGCGCTGGAACCCGAAAAAGAAAAACGTCTTGTCCTTGCCGTTGTAGATCTTCGGAATGTACACGGGGCCGCCGATGGTGGCGCCCATTTCGTGATAGCTAAACGGATTGCAAGCCACCAAACCTTGGCAGCGCCGCAACTGCTCGAAATATTGGCGGTGCACCAGCCGTCCGTTCAGGTACCGGTCTTCCGCGCTGCCGTGCAGTTGGTTCGTGCCGCTTTTGAACACGCCGCTCAACTGCCCGCCCGAAGAATGGCCGAACTCCGCGGGCAATCCCGTGGTGTACATCTTGAATTCCTGGATGGCGTCGAGCGACGCCGTAACTACCGTGTCGATGGAATTGGGGTTGCCGAATACCGACTCTTTGGCATTCATACCGTCCAGGTTGTAGCCCAGCGCGCGCTGCCGCTGCCCCGTGGTGTGCTGCCCGTTCACCACGTTCATGCCCGGCATATACAGATACACGCGGTAGAACGCCTTCTGCAGCACCGGAATCTTCGTAATCGTCTCGCCTTCCATTACCTGGCCGCTCGTGGAAGTTTCTGTTTCGAGCAACGGGGCCGCGCCCGTTACCTGCACGCTTTCCGAAACATTACCTACTTCGAGCGCAACGTCGATACGGGGCGACTCCGCCGTTCGCAACTGTATACCGTCCCGTACATAGCTCTTGAATCCCTGCGCCTCGATCTTCAACTGGTACATACCGGGGTTCAAGTTCGGGATGTACCACGTCCCTTCCGACGTCGTGATGCTCGTGAACACGAAGTTGGTGCCCGTATTCACGACCGTCACTTTCGCGCCCGGAACAACAGCGCCCGACGAATCGGTAACCGCACCTAACATCGTGGCGGTACCAGTCGATTGTGCCCAGGCCGAAGCGGCCAGGGCCATGAATAGTATCAATATGCGTAACATGGCAACCTCTCTCCTAAGCTCTCTGGCGAAACTCCCGCAGTGCATCGGGGTTCACATCAAGCCCGATCCCCGGATGCTCGGGCGCCAGGATATAGCCGTCCTGGATGCGGAACATCTCGCTGCTCCGCAGCACTTTCAAACCCGGCGCCCATTGCTGCTGTGGCAGTAACGGCGGCGTGATAAGCGCCACTTCCTGCCATTCACTTCCAATCGCCAACGTGGCCTGCAGCCAGCCCGCCAGCATCAACGCCATCGTGCCGTGCAGGATTACTGGTACGTGGAATCCATCGGCCATCATGGCGACCTTTCTGCATGTCAAAATCCCGCCCGACCCGCGTCCCTCCGGCTGCAACACATCGTAGGTTCGATGTTTTAAACATTCCAGAAACGGATCGGTTCCGACATAACCTTCGCCGCCGGTAATCAGAATGTCGGTCTCACGCGCCAATCGCGCCGGCGTTTCGTAATCCTCGCGGGCAAACGGCTCTTCCAGCCACAATGCACCCGCCTTCTCAAGCGCTTTCGCAACCTTGTAGCCTGTCTCGTAATCCCAAATGCGCTGGCCCGACATCGGTACCGGCAGGTGCGCCGTGCGGTCGAACATAATGCTGAAATCCGCGCCCGTGGCCGCCCGAATCTCGGCGCACGCAAACGCGTCGTCCAGCGGATTCGGACGCCACGCGCGGATCTTCATCCCCTTAAATCCGGCCTCGCGGATCTTTACCGCCATGTCCGCCTGCGCCTTGTAGCTCACCTGGCCCTGGTCGGCCTTGCCGGGCCATACGCACGTCAGATACGCCTTGACACGGTCCGCGCCGCCGCCCAGCAGCTTGTATACCGGCTGGTTCGCGATTTTCCCGATCGCGTCCCACATCGCATGTTCCACGCCTCCCCAGCGGATCAGCCCGTTTTTCAGGTGTTCGTCCACCGTGAACAGGTTCTGGCCCACCAGCAACTGCCGCACCGCCGGCAGATCCTGCACGCCGGGACCGGCGAACGAATATCCGGTTATTCCCGCGTCCGTCTGAATCTCCACCACCGGAAAGGCGTTGTTCACACCCGCCGCGGCTTCGTCCTTCGACACCGGTATGTGGATCGGATAGATGTCGACACCGGAGATGCGAACCCGTTTGGCGAACGCCGCAACCTTCGCCACTGGGGCCATCAGGCCCGCCAAAAGCTCTCTGCGGTTAAGCACGGACGCGGTACTCCTTCAGCGCTTCTTCGTTCACATCCAAACCGAGCCCCGGCAAGTCGGGCAGGTGTACATACCCATCGCGCACCGGAAACATCTCTTTCGTCTTCAGCAGCTTCAACCCCGGCTCCCATTGCTCTTCCGGCAGCGCCGGGCCGCCAATAATCTCCTGCCATCCGTTATTCGGCATCGCGCAGCCCACCTGAATGTACCCGGCCAGTTGCAGCGAACCCGTGCCGTGCTGGACACACGGGATGCCGTAGCTTTCCGCCAACACGGAAATCTTCTTCGCCGTCCACATGCCCCCGCAAATCCGCGTATCGGGCTGAACGATGTCGTATACGCCGTGCCGCAAAAAACTCGCGAAATCGAGCAGCGTCTTGCCCAATTCGCCGCCGGTAATCAAAATGTCCACCTCTTCGCGCAGCCGCGCCGGACCCTCCAGATCGTACCCGTCAAACGGCTCTTCCAGCCAGTACGCCCCGTGCTTCTCCAGTCCGCGCGCCACTTTCAGCGCCGTCGGATAGTCCCAAACCCACCCCGGACGCACCGCCGTGCGGTCCAGCATGATCTGGAACGTCGGCCCCACCGACGCGCGAATCGTGCCCACCGCGTCGCAGTCGTCCAACGGCTTCGGCCGCCATGCGCGCATCTTCATCGCCGTGTAGCCGGCCTTTTTGAGCCGCACGGCGAATTCCGCTTGCCGCGAATACGGCACATCCGCCTGGTCCTGCCGTCCCGGCCACACGCACGTGCGATACACGCGCAAACGGTCCGTCGACAGGCCCAGCAGGTGCGCGGCGGGCAGTTTGGTGATCTTACCCATCGCATCCCAAATCGCATGCTCCACACCGCTCCAGATCTGCACGCCGCTTTCGCCACGCTGCATCTGCAGCCGCTTCACATGCTGGTCGATCGCAAACAGGTCCTGCCCAACCAGCGTGGGCTTCACCCAACTGCTTAGAATCGGCTCCGGACACCCGATGAACGATGTACCCACAATGCCCGCATCCGTGTGAACGCGAGCCACCGTGTAGTGATACACGCGTTCCGGATCAGGTTGGCCGCTGCCGTGCGGAACACGCACCGCGAACGATTCGACGTTCGTGATCTTTACTTTCGGAGCCGCCGCCAGACGCGCGCGTACGCCCGCCAGCGCGCCCCCTAGCAGCAGTTCACGGCGGCTGAGTTTTACCACTGCAATCGTCCTGCGATCTGTAGAATTCTGGGGTCGAGCGTTGATGTCACCAACCCGAACGTCGGCGTATTGAACGTCGCGTTCGGATTGTTGAATTGCGTGTGGTTGAAGAAGTTGAACCACTCAAAGCGCAGTTGCAGCCGTCCCGATTCGCCCAGCATTGGCATCGGGAAGTTCTTGTTCATCGACACGTCCCAGTTGTTCGCGCCGAAGCCCGGCTGCGTATTTCGGGCCAGGTTGCCGAACGTGCCGCGCGCAGGCAGCGCGAAGGCCGCCCGGTCCAGGCCCAGCAGTCCGCTTGTCCGCGGATCTACCTTGGTAGCCGCAATACCCGTTGCGTTCGCGCGTTGGCTGCCGGTGGATACGTTGGCGATGTCGCCCACCGTCGAGATTGAGTAGGGCAGCCCGGTGCGGAACGTGACGATCCCGTTGATCTGCCAGCCGCCGATAATCGAATCGGCAAACTTATTGCTGATGTTGATCGTCCGGCCCTTGCCCACCGGAATATCATCCACAAATCCGCCGATGAAGTTATGCCGCACATCGTTGTCCGCCCGCCCGCGCTCAAGCGTACGGTCGTACATGCTCTGCCCCGGGCCCGACGTGTCCACCACCTTCGCCCACGTGTACGAAGAGGTCGCCGACAGCCCCTTCCAAACCCGTTGCTCAAACCGGATGAAGCCCGCGTTGTAGTTCGACCATTGATAGTTCGCGGTTTGCGTGAAGTTCGGAGCCGCCTTGGGGAACGGCACGCGCGCCGCGAACGGCGTCGGGTTCAGCGGATCGCTCGGCAGCCGCGGCTGATTCACGTAAATCGTGCCCACCTGTTTGTGGCCGGTGTTGCCCATGTAGCCCAACTCGAGCAGCAGGTTCGACTTCAACTGCCGCTGCACGTTCAGGTTGTACGAGTACATGTAGCCGTCGCGCCGGTTCAGGTCGTTATTGCTGCCGATCCCGCCCGCCGCCTGTGCCGCCGTCGGGAACAGTTGATCGAAGAAGATCTGCGGCGTCGTCGCGCTCGAAACAACATTCGCCTGCACGAAAAACGGCAGTGTGCTCGTCATCGCGCCCAGCGTCGCGCCACCCGTGTTCAGCAAGCTGAAAACGCCCACCCCCGTACGAATCACCGTCTTCGGCGACAAGCGGTACGCAATGCCGAATCGCGGCAGAAAGTTGTTCTTGTCCGTGATGATCGGCCGCTCCGGCAGCCCGATTGAACTGCCCGTCACCAGCCCTACCCCTGGTTCGTAGTATTCCTTGCGCCCCGCCAGCATCTGCCGGTTCGTCGCCAGGTCGAAGTTCGCCAGCCGCCCGCGCCAGTTGACGAATACTTCGTAGCGGACACCGAAGTTGAGCGTCAGCTTCTCCGTAACCTTCCAGTCGTCCTGGAAAAAGCCCTGAATGCGCGTGCCGATCGAATACTTCGCCACCCCGCCGAAGTCGCCGATACTGCCCAGGCCGCCTTGTGCGCTGATCGGCGTTCCTAACAGATAGTCCCCAAACGAGTCGCCCGTAAAGTTCTGCGCAAAGTTCACAATCCCGTTCTGGTTGCTGCCCTGGTCGTAGCCCACCATCAGCCGGTTGATGTCGCCGCCGAACTTCATCGCGTGCCGCCCGCGGATGTACGTAAACGTTTCCGCGGCCCGGTAGTAGATGTTGTTCTGCACGATGCGCAAACCGTAGCCCGCAAACCCGCTCGACGCCCGCGGCGAACCGGGCGCGTATTCCGACAGGTTGATTGAAGGTTCTGTGTAGTCGCCCGGTATCGGAGCCAGATTCTTCAGCCCCAGGTTCGCGGCGTAGTTCGTGCTGTACCGGTCGCCATCGCTGACGCGTGCCAGGTACGCCTTCGTGAAGCCGATGCGCGTTTCGCTGATCATGTTCGTGCCGATCGTGCGCGTGTACCCGATCGCGCCATTCTGTGAGCGGTCCGGCCGGATCACGCCTTTGCCCTTGCGATAAGCGGCATCCACCAACGCGTTATCCGCAAAGCTGTACCGCCCAAAAAGCGATCCCTTCGCCGAAAGCTGATGGTCCACTCGGCCTGTAAACTGATCGCGCCGCTCTGGGTCCGACGGAGTAATCAGGTAATTCAGGTTGGGCCGCCCTGCCAGGTTCGGGTCCGGGAAGAACTCCATCAGTTTTACCGACAGCGGATTGAAGCGTGCCCTCGGAATCACGTTTCCCGGAAAGGGTTGGTTACCGTTGAACGGGTCGCGAACCGTCTTGCCCGAACCGTTAAAGTCGCCCGACTTCATCAATGGCGTCGGCACGTTGCCGATCAGGATGTTCCCCGTCCGGCGGCGGCGCCCTTCATAGTTCGCGAAATAAAACGTCTTGTCCTTGATAATCCGGCCGCCCGCGTTACCGCCAAACTGGTTATAGGTGAATCGCGGCGCCCCCGTCGGCGGACGGAAGAACTGTCCCGCTTGAAAGGCCCGGTTCCGCACATAGTCGTAAACCACGCCGTGGAAGCTGTTCGTGCCGCGCTTCGTCACCATGTCGATCCCGGCGGCGCCGTAGCCGTATGACGCGTCCATGAAGTTCGTCTGGACCTTAAACTCCTGAATCGCATCGAGCGACAGCGCAATCGCCGGGTTATTGATGTTCGCTACCGAGAAATCCACCCCGTCGAGCATCGCGTTCGTCGAGGTGTTCCGCACGCCCGCCACTTCAACAGACCGCTGGTCCATCACGCTCGATCCGCCCACCACCTTCACCGACCCTGGCGTCAGCGCAATCAGGTCGAAAAAGTTACGCGCGTTCAGTGGCAGCTCGATCATTGTGCGGTTATCGATCACCGTGCCCATCACCGCTGTATTTGTCTGCAGTTGCGGAGTCGCTGCTTCCACCGACACGGTCTCTGATACCACGCCCAACTGCATCACGATATCCACGCGTGCCTGCGAGTTCACCCGCAGTTCCACCTTTTCCACCGTCGCCGTCTTAAACTGCTTGCCCGCCGCCGATAGCGTGTAGTTCCCGCTCAGCAGCGCGTTGAATTGGTAGTTCCCCGCGTCGTCCGTAATGAACTCGCGCGTCTCATTGGTCTCGAGGCTCCGTGCCGACACCCTCACGCCCGGCACAGCGGCGCCCGAGGAGTCCGTTACCGTCCCGAGAATCGTTCCCCGGCCGTATTGGGCCAAAGCCACAGAAGCTGTAAGCGCGCACACGGCGAGCGCTGAAAATGCGACACGAGTCATAGCCACCCTCCCAATCTCCCGAAAAGGCGAAACAGGAAAGGTCTATCAAACCGGTTATCACAATGTCAACAGCAAGCCGCGTTAACTGTTCCTAACTGCCCCGTCCATACGCTTCGAAGGTTGACTTAACCATAGCTAACTTGATACAAGAAGGTCAGCTTTCACCTGGGACGTTCTCTATGGTTTCTTCTCCCCTTCGCCTTATCCTCCTCTCCCTGTTCCTACACCCCCTTTCTGCCCAAACGACCGCCTCTTTATCGGGGACAGTCCTCGATTCCACTGGTCAGCCCGTCCCGGCTGCGTCCGTCCGTCTCACCAACCGCTTGTCGAACTTCGAAGCAACCTTATTAAGCACTGCCGACGGCGCCTTTCGGTTCGCCAATTTGCCGTTCCAACCCTACACTCTTGAAGTCACCAAGCCGGGGTTTCAGCCTTGGACGGAACAGGTCCCTCTACGCCAGGGCGCACCTCGCCACATCGACATTCGCCTCGAACTAGCCGCTAGCCGGCAATCCGTTACCGTGTCGGATTCTGTGTCGACACTGGTCGACCCGGAACAGACCGGCTCCTACGCCCAGATGAATCAGCGCGAGATCGAGCGCCTGCCCCTTCAGGTAGGTAACCGTGGTCTCGAAGCCGTCCTCGCCACCTTCCCAGGCTTCGCTCAAAACGCCAACGGCGCGATCCATCCCCGCGGAGCCCACAACCAGATGACCTTCGTCATCGACGGCATGCCCGTCTCCGACCAGTTGACCGGTGCCTTTGCCAATGCGGTTGATCCCAACATCGTGCAGAGCGTCGAACTGTTCACCGGCAACATCCCTGCCGAGTACGGCAACAAGGTCGCCGCGGTCGCCAACATCACTACTAAGTCGGGCATCGGCTCCGGCCGGTTGCTTGGCGGTTCCTTCATGGCGTCTGCTGCCCAGTTCGATACCGCCGCGATCGTCACTCAGTTTGCCGGCGAGCGCGGTCGATGGGGCTATTCCGGGTCCGCCAATCTCATGAAGTCCAACCGCTACCTCGACCAGGTCTCGCTCGACAACCTCCACAACGGCGGCAACTCCGAGCGGATCTTCCTCCGCGCCGACTGGATGCCTGACGGCACGAACACCTTACGGTTCAATGTGATGGCCGGACGCTCCAGCTTTCAACTGGCCAACCTTCGCTCCCAGCACGCCGCTCGAATGGACTCCCGTCAACTGCTACAGGATGTCTCGGGCGTCATCGGTTGGGTCCGCACCCTCTCTCCTCGCACAGTCTGGGATACCACTGCATCCTTCCGCTCCGCCCACGCCCTACTCCTCGACTCACCCGCCGACACCCCGGTCGCCGCCTGGCAAAGCCGCCGCCTCGACACCTGGAACATCGCCAATCGCCTCAGCCGCTCCGCCGGACCCCACCGTCTCCGCGCCGGCCTCGACTACCAACGCTTCCCCGTCCGCGAATCCTTCCGTTTCGCCATCACTGACCCCAAATTCAATAACCCTGAAATTCCGGGGTCTGTCCCCAATTTAACCACCTACGATCTCACTCGTGGCGGCTCCCCGTTTTACTTCCGTGAACAAGGCGTCGGACGTCTTGCCTCCGCCTTTGTCCAGGACTCCATTCAGGCCGGTCGCTTCCAATTCGTCGCCGGCCTCCGCTACGACTCCTACCGCTTCCTCTCCAGTGGCAACCAACTGCAACCCCGCCTCGGCATGTCCGTCGCCCTCCCGAAATCGGGGACAGTCCTCCGTTTGTCCTATAACCGCACCTTCCAACCGCCGCCCAACGAAAACCTGCTTATGTCCAGTTCAGCGTCCGCCGCCGCTCTAGTCGACCCCTCAGTTCGTTTCGCACTTGGCGGCGCTTTTGCCGTCATCCGCCCCGAGCGTCAGAACTTCTACGAAGCAGGCCTTCAGCAACCGATCGGCCGCCGCCTCGCTTTGAATGTTGCGGTTTACCACAAAGACGGTTGGGACCAGCAGGACAACAACAGCCTCCTCAACACGCCGATTATCTTCCCCACCTCACTGGCCCGCATTCGCGTGAACGCCGCCGAGGGTCGCCTCATTGTTCCGGAATTCAAAGGCTTTTCCGGTACCCTTTCGATGACGCACTACCGTGCGATCTCTACCCCTCCATTTACGGGCGGGCTATTCCTCGGAAATTCAGCGGTACAGGCCCTCTCCCAAGGCCCCTTCCTGATCGATCACGACCAGACCCTCGCTATCCATTCTGTGATAAACTACACAAATAGGAAAGGCTGGTTCGGCACGGCCTCCATCCGCTACGACTCCGGACTGGTGACAAATCCATCAAATCCCGCCGTCGTCGCCCTCGATCCGGACTACTCCGACCTCCTCCCCTACGTAAAATTCGAAACGAACCCAATTCGCACCACGCCCCGCACCGTCGCCGACGTCGGCCTCGGCTATCAGCATTCCGTCCAGGACCGCCGCCGCTGGGAGGCCGTCCTACAAATATCCAACCTCACCAACGTCACCGCCCTGTATAACTTCCAGTCGTTGTTCGTCGGCACTCGCCTCGTCCAGCCACGCACGTTCGGCGCCCGGCTGAGGTGGTTCTTCTAAGGCCCGGTTTTGCCTGCCTGATACAATCAAGGTGCCAGATGTCTTTGCAGCCAGATCTCGTCCGAATGCCGCTCGGCGACTTTTTCCAGCGGGTTCGCGGCGAGATGGTCTCCCACTCCAGCCACTTCGCCTATTTCTCCGCCGGCGGTCCCCTCAACGAAGAGGACATGCGCGACTACCTACAGGACCCGTTAGCCGCCATTCCTCCGACGGTCC
Source organism: Bryobacterales bacterium (assembly GCA_020846745.1). Taxonomy (GTDB): domain Bacteria; phylum Acidobacteriota; class Terriglobia; order Bryobacterales; family Bryobacteraceae; genus JADLDI01. The sequence goes on from JADLDI010000110.1 coordinate 48,355, forward strand.
TGAAGCTGCTGCCCAAAGTGAATCTCCTGCTCGTGCCCTACCTGGCCAAGCCCGAAGGCAAACCGAACGGTGGCGCCACCGCGGTTGTCCTGTTCGACCGTCCAGGAGATGACCGGTTCCTCCGCTCCGCGAGTTGGTTTGAACGGCCCGAATTCGTTGCCGCTTTTGCCATCGAAGAAATGGAAGTTGGCGACTACCATTACGAGTTCTACCACCAGTTGGCCCGGGCCGCCGGCGAGAAAACCTCGCCCGAGATGTTGAACGACTACTACGGTATCCTCAGGGACGAACTCACCGGCCGCACCCATGGCGAAGTCGATGACGAAAGCTGGCACGCCAAACAAGGACTGCTGCAGCGCCACTCCGGGTTCAAGCGCGACACAAAGCTGTTTCGCGATTACGCGAAACAGTCGTTTGTCGACACACTTACCCTATTCCTGCACGGTATCTGCTGCGATATCGATGTGGAAACCGGCCCCCGCCAGTTGCCGTCCCGGCACCTGCGCCGCCGCTTGAAATTACTTCAGTCGATGTTTCCGCCGCCCAAGGGGTATGCTGTCTTCCCTGAAGACATGGAGCAACTGCCATCGTCAGAGCGCGAGCCTCCAACTCCGCCCATGGGCGGAGCCGAGCGCTCCAAATCAGCTCTGTAATTCGGCTACTTCGCCGGAACTCCCGCCGCGCCCGGCACCGTCGTATCATCTTTCGGCCCGTGCTTTGGCAGCAGCGCAATCGCGATCGCGCCCACAAACGCCATCACGAACACGGCCATCAAAGCCTTCTCGTACCCGCCCCATGCACGGTGCAGCAGCGACACGATATACGGGAACCACGTTTGCCCGATCGTGTCCGTCGGCAGGATGATAGCCATCGCCCGGGCCAGCGTATTCACGCCAAACTGATCGGCCGCCATCAATGGGATCAGCATGTAGTCCGCGCCCATTCCGAACCCGAATAACACCGCGAAGGCGTACAGTTCGAGCGAGGTTCCCGGTCGCACCAGCAACATCAAGGGGATGGTCAGCGCCACCATCGCGTAGGTCGCCGTCATGACGTATTTCTTTGTATACCGGTCCGCCAGCCACCCCATGAACAGCCGTCCGCCGATCGACGACCACAGAATCAGCACGTTAGCCGTACGCCAGGCGGAATTCAGGTCGGCCTGATCCGCGAAACCCTGCTCCTGGAACACCAGTTTCATGTGCTGGTTGATCGACCCGATCGACCCGATCGAGCACATCGAGCCGATCAGGAGCAGCCAAAAAGCCGGACGGCTCAACAGGTACATGAACGGCTTCGGAGCCACTTTCAGATCGGCCGGAGCGACCGCTTCGCCGTCCGGCTGCTGCCCCACATCCGCCGGTTTGTCTTTCAGAATGAAGAACGCGACCGGCCAGGCCAACACCACAACCAGCGCGCCGACCACCAGTAATGCCGTCCGGAAGTCATAGGCCTCCGCAATCGGCTTTACGAGAAAAGAACCCATCGACCCGATAGCACCCACGCCGACATACACAATGCCCATCGCACGCCCGCGCTTCTTCCGGAACCACTGAGTCACGATCACCTGGTGCGGAATCGGACCCGAGAAGACGTATCCCACGATGTACACAAACCACATCGCGTAATAGAAGTTCAGGTCTCCCGTCATCTGCGAGAAGCCAATAAACGACAGGAAAGTCAACAGTGTCCCGGCGATCACCAGCATGCGCGGCGAAAACCGGTGCACCAGCAGCGGACCCACCCACAACGTAAACAGAGCCGCCAGCGGAAAGCCGAGCGTGATATCCGCTCTCGACCAGCCGAAGTTCTTCTGGTAGTAGTCGTAGAAGAACGGCATGTTGTAGTACGGCAGGCCGGTCGAAAAGCCGAACGTCATAAAGGCGGCGATCGTAATCCACCACCCCATAAACTTCTTGTTCATGCGAGGACACACTCCTAGCGAGCGGGCTAAATGAAAGAACTGTTATACCATCTGCCGACCACCGGTACGATGGTTCTATGGCTCGTATTGAAATCGCGACCCTTGCCGGCGGCTGCTTCTGGTGCCTGGAAGCCGTCTACCAGGAAATGCGCGGCGTCGAGTCTGTAGTTTCCGGTTACATGGGCGGGCAGGTCGACAACCCCGATTACCGCGCCGTCTGTACTGGGGCCACCGGCCACGCCGAAGTGGTCCAGATCCGGTTCAACGTGATCTCGTACCGCGACCTGCTGGAAGTCTTCTTCGTCATCCATGACCCCACCACGCTCAACCGGCAGGGCAACGATATGGGCACACAGTATCGTTCGGCCATCTACTTCCACAGCCCGGAACAGGAAGCCACCGCCCGCGAAGTCATCAAGGAGGTTGCCCATGCCTTCGACCATCCCATCGTCACCGAAATCACCCCCGCCCAAACCTTCTGGACCGCTGAAGACTATCACCAGAACTACTTCCGCAACAACCCGCACGAGGGCTATTGCATGTTCGTGGTTTCGCCGAAGGTGGACAAGTTCCGAAAGAAGTTCGCCGGCCTACGCAAGTAAGCGGCGCCTACGGAGGCCAGTATCCCTGCCGCGCCCGGATTTTCGCGCCCTCCGCGCCGGTTACCGAAACGGCGATTGGACGCCAGCCCGAACCAGCCTGGTCTGGTACCTTCCACGCCAACAGATACGTATTCTTCAGATTGTGTGTGATCTGCGCAAATACGGCGCCGATCTCTTCCGGTTTCTCGACGGAGAACGCTGCGCCGCCCGTCAGCGCGGCTGTTTCGGCCAACACCTTCACGAGGTCCGGAGCTTTCAACGCGGCGCCCTGAGCGATCGTGTACATCGCTATGCCGGCGCGGCGCGCCTGATTCGAGGCAGACCGTGCAGGAAGCGTGCTGGCATTGTCGTCTCCATCGGTGAAGACCACGAGCGCCTTCTTTCCTTTGATCTCCTGCAGGTCGCGCGATACCCGCGAAATAGAATCAAACAGCGCCGTTCCACCGCCCGCCGTTGTTCGTAAAATGGCTCTTTTCGCTAAAGCCTTATCCGCGGTGAACCGCTGCCGCACGCGCAGACTGGTATTGAAGCTGTAAACAGCGACTTCGTCCTTTTCGCGAAGCATTTCGATGAAACGTAGCGCGGAAAGCTTCAGCGTAGGTAGAAACCGATCCATACTTCCGGTCAGATCCAAGAGCAGCGCCACCGACAGACGCTCCTCGGCCCCTTCAAAGGCGACCAGCGATTGGCCCTTGCCTCCGTCCAGCACTTGAAACCGGTCTCTCGTGAGGCTCGGCAACGGGTTCCCATTGCGGTCGAACACGCTGGCGTATACCTCAACGAGCGACGCCTCGGCACGAAATACCGCTTCCTGCGCCCACCCGTCGGAACAGCTCACCGCGTAAAGACAAAGCACCGCCCATCGCGCCCTCATTTCAACTCTCCCAAAGCATCCTTGAGCCGCTCGCCGTCAAACGCGCGATACGCCGCCAGCGCGCCTGGCCAGTCGCGCACGTCCGCCATTCGCATTTCCGCCAGGACGGCACGCGCCGCCGATTCTGCCACTGCCGGCAGCACCTCGGGCGGAAGCGCCTCCTGCGCCGCGACCCGGGCGAGATACAACGTGAATTCCGCCAGGCGCTCGGCCAGGTAGTCGGGGTATCGTCCAGCCGCCGTGTCTTCATAGGGCGGCAGTTCGAGTAAGACGGGCGTCATCGTCCGTCTGAGAGTCGGGGCCGCCACGCCTAAGAATCGGGTCCCAGGAGCGTTCGCTTGCGATTGGTGCTCGCGAATGGCGGGCGTTGCTTTCTCGGCCGCCAACTTCATCGCCTTCAAGCGCCCGCCCAGAAACCAGAGGTCCGTCAGGCTTAGCGACGACCAAACAACCGCCCAATCGTGGCGCTCGAGCCCCGCGAGCAACCGCGCCCGCCGGCTCAGCGAGACCAAGCCGCTGCTGGCCGACGCCACCGCCTCCCGTATCCGGACATCCGCGGCCGCCAGCGTCAACCAATCCTGCGCCGCGCGCACCTGCACCGTCATTGCCCGCAGATCTTCAGCGCGAACGCCGCGCCAGTTCGTGGTCCGTACCGTTCCCAGCACCGCCGCGGCTACCGAAACCGCCATTGGCCCTTCGCCCCGCAAAGCAGTGGCCGCAGCCCTACCCGCCATGGCTGGAATCCCGTCAAAGCCCCCAAAGGCATGGCTGCCCGCGCCTTCACTCGTCACACGCAATCCTCCCGGGGAGAAGTACTCGGACTCGTTCGACGACTTTGCCGCGAACTGGTGTTTCCGCAAGAAGAACGGATCGTCCGCAATTACGAGGTCGTCCGCGCTGAAATGCGCCGCGTACGCCTGGCCCGCCAAGCCAACCAATGTGCGAAACGCTATGCTGTCCCAATACTCGCCCGCCAGCTTAGCCAGGTCTTTCGGCCGCCCCTTCGCTGCGGTCTGCTTTGCGAGTTGGCGGTTCAAAGCCGCTATGCGATTGCCGGACTCGGCTTCCAGCACCTTCCGGAGTTCTTCGGGCAGCCCTTTGGATTCGCGCGCGGTCGACGGCTTCCAACGCTGGGTGATGGTAGCGATCACCTCCGCGTGTTGTCTCCAGGCACTCTCATCCGCTTGGGACAACCCTTTTAAAGCACCGTGAAGCTTCGATAGCTCGTCGAGAGCCGGTACATTCTGAAGTTCGAGGACTCGCTCGTAGTTGGCGCGGCGCTTCTTGCCGGGCTCGACTGTCTGTGCGTGTACCTCGGCGCGCCAGGCTTCGGGAACCGTGGATAGCACCTCCCGCAACGATACCGCCTCTCGTGTGCCCGTTGCGTCACGATATGCGTTAAGCGCATCCAGGGCCGCTCGCGTCAGCTCCCCGATGCTGTTGGCCTGATTCACGGCGGTCAACCACGGCAGCGCCAGGGCCGCGGTCCGTTCGGAGTCGAGTTTGCCCAATTCCTCGGCCATCGCATACAGGTAGAGCATCGAATGGAAAAGCCCCGCCGCGACGTTTGCCCCCTTGTCATCGAACTGCCGCAATTTGCCTGCGAACCGGAATATCTCGCGATAGTGATTGGCGGTCAGCCGCCTCAAATGCGTGAAATACCCGTACAGGCTCTGCGTTTTGACGAAATTCTCCGCCAGCAGCAGGGCGGAGTTTTCGTCCAGCGGCTCGGTTCTCGCCGCTTCCACCCTTACCACGGCCAGCAAATTCTGCCAGACTTCGAACCTGATGTTGTCCTGCTTGTAGTCGTCAGCGATCAGCCGCAGAAGAATCTCGTCTTCCACCTCCGGCGTGGTCACCCGCGAGAGTTTATTGAGCCGCTTCTCGGTTTTCGCGACCGAATTGGAACGGTTTTTGGCGACCATCCAGACCTCCGGACCACCCGGGAGTTCGAGACGTCCATCGGCATCGATCGGCAACTCGCGGAACAGGTCTTCAAGCGAGGCCATACCGAACAATCGGGCCCGCTTACCTTGGCCTTGCTCGGAATTGCGAAAGGATTCATAGAATGCGCGCGTTCGGCGGAGGCTCGCCGTAAAGAAGCGCTGCCGCCGCGTGTCCAACTGCGAGATCCGAAAGTAGAATTGCAGCAGTTTGCCATCGTCTTTATCGAGCAGCGCCCGAAAGAATTTGCGCGGGTCCGAGGGTCCGGCGTTCAGCAGTTCGGCCCAAACGGCGGCGGCGATGTCGCCGCCAGGAACATCCACTCGCCCGCCGGCTATTTGCAGACAAGACGAGTACAAGCCGAGCAAGCGGCCGTAGTGTTCCGCCAGGCGCTTCAAACCGATAGCGTCGACCAGCGCCTCTGCCGACGACCGTTCCATGTTGGCCAGCGCAGCGTATAGCGCCGCCATATCCGGGTACCGGGCCATTGCTTCCGCCACTCCGCCGGCAAACCGCTGTCCCGGATAGAACTGCTGGCTCCACGCCTGCTCTGGCGGGAAAACATTGACGCGCTCATCGATCAGATCGGCCTCAAACTCCTGCCCGTTCTGCAGTTTCTCCTGCATCGAAAGCAGGTCGATGGCGAGCGCCGAGGGAAGATCCTGCCGGCGCGTACGCTTGCCTTCCACCGCCGGCTCCACGACAGGTTTTCCGTTCTGCCGCCTAACCCGCCAACCGATCAACGCAAGGACACGCTCGGTGGCTTTGGCGCTGTTCCGGTCGTTTAACGACAGCCGCACGGTTACCTTGGCCCCGTTACGCCGCCCAACGTTCATGAGGTCCGCCAATACCGCGAAGTATTCAACCATGCGCGCTCGGAAAGCGTCTTGCGCAGGTCCGCGGCCGCTCATCTGAACACTGACGGTTCGGCTAAAGTCCGCCAGGAACGCTTCCGGTGAGCTTTGCTCCGGGCCACGGGCCATGAAGAGCGCCGCCTCATGTCCACCCGGGACGGTGGTGACAGCGTCGTGGCCGGTCGCGGCAGGCCGGCACGAGTCTACGCGCAGCCGGGCCGCAAACCATTCGCAGTCTGCGCCGCGCTCTTCCTCAATCGCGGTCCGCAGGCCGTTTTCAAGCAACGAATGGAGACGCGGCCCGCGTTCACCACGCTTCTCCTCGGCCTCGGCCGCCGCCCGGTACACGCCGGCCGCGTGCCCGCCATAACGGTCCTCTAACTCCGCGGCGGTTTCGAGCAGTTTGCCGTCGCGGATGGTACCGGCCCACTTCCTGAGTTCACGCCGGGCCTCCTCCACTCGATTCGTGGCCAGCAACGCGTCCGTCATCACGACGGCGAGCCGGTCGCGCGTGCTCACGGCCTTTTCGGGCGACCCTGCGGCAGGCGGCGCAGCTTCAATTCCCGCTTGCGCGGCGGCTAGCGCTTTAGGCCATTGCCGCTCCTGTTTGTACAAAGTGGCCAGCGACAGACGGTCTTCCGTTGAAACGGTCCCGAGGTTCAGAGCCTGTTCCCAAAGCGTAATCGCCTTCGGCCGATCGCCGACAAGCTCGGCGTACCGCGCGTACTCCCTGGTCAACTGGAGATCGGCGGGCAGTGCGGCGATTCCGGAATCGACGTGCCGGCGGGCCGCGGCTGAATCCTTTACCTCAAGGTAATACTCGATCAACGCGTGACGATCTTCCCACAGGCCTCGCTCACCGGCGAGAACCTGTTCGAGAGCCGCGGCGTATTCGGCACGTTTTCTCGCGCGGCGGTACGCCTCCGCCACTTTCTTCCAAAGGTCCCGGCGAGACGGTTCGCGCTTGATGGCTTCCTTGTAGTAGCCGGCGGCGGCATCAGCATCGGCTTTGGCGAACCGTATGTCGCCCAGCAACTCCGCGGTTTGCGGCTCGTCGACACCCAACTCCCGAGCTTTCAGGAATGCACTTTCGGCTTTGTCGAATGCCTGGACTTTGTAGCTCCAGCCGGCCAGCTTCGACCAGAACGCCCCATCGTTTGGCTCTATCGCCAGCAAGCGGTCCGCATAGGAAGCGGCTCGTTTGAGGTCGTTGTGCCGCTCGGACACAGCGGCTGCCAGCTTCAGCAGATCGACGTCGACGGGATTGAACGCGAGCAGTTTCTCCACGTCTTCGAGCGAAGGCTGACCGGCTGCCAATTGCTTCTTGCCTTTCAGGAAGCCGGCGTAGGCTCCCAGATCGGGCAATGGTTTTTCCGGCGCACTCCAGATCCACGGCAATTGCCTCGGTGTACTGCGGTCGACGCGGACCCCGATCCGCTTTACAAGGAACCCTTCCTTCCACTCGAGTGCCGGAAGTTCGACGTCCGCAAATTGAATGGTCCGCATCTCCGCGATGGCTTCGAGGTTCTCTTGGATGATGTCTCCCCCAGCGGCGCGGATTGTTTCCGCCCATCCACCTTCTGCCGCTTCGTCGGAGGCGTGAATGAACCGGATGCGCCGTTGTGCGATGATCCGGGCGAGCAAACCGTTGGCAAAAGCCTGAGTTCCGTCGGGTACGGCGGGTTCGGCTCCGATGTACACAACGACACCCCATTCTTCAGGCGGGCTTGCGACGCGTTGCAACAGCTTCATCAACCCCACCCACGACACTGCCGCCGCGCCGTTCTGCCCATCACCGGTAACGGCGGCGTTCAGGGTCCGCAGGGCTGATGGAACCTCCGCCTTATTCTTGACAGACACTTCAGCCGCTTCGTCCGTACCGGTAGCGGTCGCCAGCACGACAGGCTCCGCTTCAGCGGCCACGAGCGCCGACAACTGAGCTGTCAGCGCTTTCAGGCGTTCCTGTTGGAACAGTGAGGGCGCCAGGAGAATGTGCTTTACTCGAGTGACCGAAACCGGACGTGCCGCCGCTGTCGTCGTCCCGGCCGCGGTTTGAAACCAGACCGCCCGCGGTCTCTCCGCATCGCTGCCGGGCAGGAGTAATCGTTCCGCCAACACAGTTGGCCACGCCGCCACCCAAGCAACTGCCGCCCATCGCGCAGTTCGCCTCATCGCCACCGAGATCATATCACTCCCGCGGCGCGAGTGTTGAGCTTGTGGACAGCGAACCTGTGTGCCGGCTAGTTGGAGTACTGCGTCAAATGCTGCCGGACCGTGGTGCGCCACTGCTCTAGCGGGGGAGCGCCGTTTTGGGCGAACCAGCCTTCCAGATCTTTTTGTAAGGCTGTGCGCTGGGCGGCATACTTAGGGTCGTTGAATACGCTACGAGATTCGCCCGGATCGGCTTCCAGGTCGAACATCTCGGACTCGAAGTCTTTCGTGCGCATGACCAGCTTCAGGTTTTCGGTGCGGATTGCCCGGACGTTGGAATACTCGAAGTAGAGGCGGTTCCGCCACGGGCGGCGCTCACCGTTTAAGAGGCCTGCGTAGCTGCGGCCGACGCGCTTTTTGTCTGCCGGGGCTTTTACGCCGCAGTAGTCGAGGATTGTCGGAAAGTAGTCGTAGGAGGAGATCATGGGGTCGAGCGATTGACCGGGCTTGATGCGTCCTGGCTGGTTCCAGATCATCGGCACACGAATGGCTTCCTCATACATGTTGAAAGGCCAGGTCCCGTTTCCCTTGCCCCAGATGCCGTGGTGCCCGGCGGACCATCCCTGGTCTGCGGTGAACACGATCAGGGTGTTGTCGCGGACGCCCATCTCCTCCAGTTTCTTTACCACCCGGCCGAGCTGATGGTCGATGCCCGTGATCAGCGCGGAGTAGGCATGCATGCTCTTGCGGTTGCCATTGTGGCTCGTCATGCCCTTGTTCTGCCAGCGATGCTTGGGTACGACGGGAAAGCAGTTGAACGATGCGTTGCCGTATGGCTTGCGGTATTCGTCCGGCTGATAGTCGAAGGGCGTATGCGGCGCGTAGTCGGGCATCAGCAGGTAGAACGGTTTGTCGCTGCCGCGCTGCTTGTCGAGGAACTCCAGGGCGAAGTCGCCGACGCGGTCGGTTTTATAGCCCTGGGTCCGGACCTTCTGCCCGTTTACGACGAACTCGACATCCTTATAAGGACCGCCACCGCCCGGCACGGTGGCCCAGTAGGAGAAGCCGGCCTGGGTCATGTCGTCCTTGCCCATGTGCCATTTGCCGGACAGGCCCAGGACGTAGCCGTTCTTTGCCAGGGCCTCGGTATAAGTCGGATGCCCTTCGAGCCAACGCCGCGAGGTTGGTTCGAAGCTGTCTTCGGGACGCAGCCAATCCTGAACGTTGTGGATGGACGGGATGCGGCCCGTGATGTAGGTCATCCGCGAGGGTGAGCAAACCGGCGTGCAGGCGAACGCGCGGGTGAACTTAGCGCCGCCTTTGGCCAGGGAGTCGATACTTGGGGTGTACATCTCGCCGCAGCCATACGTTCCGGTGGCCCACGCGCCGTGATCGTCCGTCATCACCATCACGACATTGGGCCGTCTGGGCGCGGCTTTCGACTGAGTCAGGACAAACGGGAGCGAAGCAATGAACCTGCGGCGATCCATAACTCCGAGGGTACTACCAAATACTCCGAGGGTCTGCCAAACGGGCAGACGACCTATGCGGTGGCGGCGCGAAGACTTTCGGCCAGTTTCCGGGGAAGTTCGGCTTCAACGCTCGCCGGGGTTTGCGGCTTGTACTTTTCGAGCAGGGTCATGACGGCGATCTCTTCGGGGCGGTACCCGGAGGCCGACGCGGTTTCAGCCTGGCGCATCACGTCAAACAGCGACCCGTCGGTGTACGCTTCCATGATCGCCGGATGTATGTAGTACTTCTTGCAGGTGGCCGGCCGGTTGTTCAGCCGCTTAGCGGTCTGCTTCACGGCTTCGACCAGGCACTTGCGGCAAGCGGTCTGCGTGTCCGCCGGACCGAGGGCCCGCAAGGCCAATGCCGCCTGGCAGGTGCCGTTCCAGGTGCGGAAGTCCTTGGCGGTGAACCGCTCGCCGGTGACTTCAAACAGGTAATCGTTGACATCGCCTGACGTGATGTCGCGATACTGGCCTTCGGCGTCGATGTACTGGAACAGCTCGTCTCCCGGGATCTCCTGACAGGCGAGGACGATCTTGGCCAGGCGGCGGTTGGTCACTTCAACCTCGTGCCATTGAGCGCTCTTGCCTTTGAAGCGGAACCGGATGGTGCTGCCATCGATTTCGACGTGTTCATCCTGCAGAGTGGTTAGCCCGAACGACTCGTTGGCCTTCTTGTACTCGTCGTTTCCGATCCGGATGCAGGTCTCCTCGAGCAGGTGAACCACCGTGGCCAGCACCTTTTCCCTCGGGATGCCCTGGCGCCTCATATCGGCTTCGACTCTGGCTCGAATCTTGGGCAGCGCGGCGCCGAATGCATAAAGCCGGGTGTACTTGGTGGTGTCCCTTACGAGGCGGTATATGGCGTGATAGCGGTACTGTTTGCGGCCGCGGGCATCGGTGCCAACGGCCTGAAGATGCCCTTCGGAGGAGGGGCAGATCCAAACGTTGCGCCAGGCGGGCGGGATGACCAGCGACCGTATCCGCCGCAGAGCGTCCTTATCGCGCACGGGCTTACCCGTCACGTCGAGATACAGGAATCCTTTACCGGCGCGGCGGCGCGTAATGCCTGGCTGCTTATCGGTGACATAGCGCAATCCTGCGATGCGTGCCGATTCGTACGGATCGGTAGGCAGCACAGCGACCTTCTTCGCCCTCGTGCGACGAAACATGTACTGAGGCGAAAGGCACGCTCCGGACCACTCGTCTAAGCCCTTGATTTCACGAGGGGCGGTGCCGCCAGGCGGTCTGCAATTTCTGCCACCCTGCGCGGGGTGAGACACAGTGTGGGGGGCGAGCCGCGAACGAGTCAAGCAAAATGTTAGCCTTGAAGCTTTTCCCGATGGGCCCACACCTTTTCGAAGGCGGCGGCGTACTGAGCGATTAGTTCATCGGCGGGCCCTGTCATCAGCGGCAGGCGGACCGATGTACGGTTGACTTGTTCGCAGCCGGGCAAACGGTCGACGATTTGGGGAGCGTGGCTCCACCATTGCGGTTCGCGATAGAGGGCGAACTTGTGCTGCTCGGGATAAGGCGCGTGTGCCGCGCGCACGCCCTCGGCTTGCAGCGCCTTGACCAGCGCTTCCTTCGAGAAACCGGCCTTCGCCTGGTCGAAGAACAGGATGTTGCCGGACCAATGAACGCGGCGGGCGTCGGGGCGGCGCTTCTGATCGGAGAGTCCGGCGAGCTGCGTGATGCGGTCGTTCAGCTTGCGGACGTTGGAGGCGACCAGCTTACTGCTTGAATCGAGCTTCTTCAACTGCTGCCTGGCGATGGCGGCGGCGATGGGATGGATGCGGAACTTCGGACCAAAACCGGTGTCGTGATACTTGCGGTAGGGGCTATCGGCGGGGAACGATGCGGGCAGGTCGTAGTTGCCGAATGCGGTGGCGAGTTCGTAGTGTTCGCGGAAGTGATAGACACCCATGCCGCCTTCGACGGCGGGGAGCACCTTGCTGAGCTGGTAGCTGTATATGCCCATTGCGCCGAGCGTGCCAAGCTGCTTGCCCTGGAAGGTCGCGCCTTGGGCTTGCGCCGCGTCTTCAAGGACCACCAATCCTTTCTCTTTGGCAAACGCCTCAACGGCATCCATGTCGCACGGTAGTCCCCAAGAGTGCATCACCACCATCGCCTTGGTTTTGGCCGTGAGGACTCTGCGGGCGTGCTCGACATCGAACGTAGCAGTGTCGGGCCGGATATCGACCCAGACGGGCACGTACCCGAAGAAGCGCATGGGCACAATGGTGGCCGAGGCTGTGTAGGAGGGCACAAGGATCTCAGTCCCCGGCGGGAACCCGGTGGCGAAATACATCGACATGAGAGCGTTGGTGCCGTTGTTATGCGCCTTGGCGTAATCGATTTTGAGGTATTTCCGCGACTCGTCCTCAAGCAGCGGGATTTCCTGGTAGAAGCGATTATTGTCGAGCAACTCCGCAACAACGGCCTTTTCCTCGACTCCGTAGCGCGGCCATTTGGTAAGGGCCGCGTGCTGGTCGCCCGGGATGGTGACCGCCTTGGCTCCACCGTCGATGGCGAGTGCCTCCAATCTGCCCGCCGCGGCGACAGACACCGCGGCGCCTACGAACGCGCGCCGGCTCGTTTGATCCATAGGATGATTATCGTCTGAACCTGCCGCCGATGAAACGCCGGGAGGGCGAGGGTTGACGAACGCTGCCCGGAAAGTGTGAGGTTTAGCGGCGCATGTCGGCGGGAATTGGGTTCGTTTCGCTTTTTGCGATCTGCTCGTAGAGGGCGTGGCGGGCGTACTTGGCGGCGCTAGCTACGACGTGGTTGATGGAGACGCCGAGGAGTTCGGCTTCGTCGCGAAGTTCGGCCTGGTCGAAGGGGCTGAAGTGATTGAGGATGTCGTCGGATTCTGCAACGCTCCCTGACGGTCGCGGCTCCGTTATGGGGGCGGTGCACGGGTCGGTAGCAGGGGCGGGAGTTCGTTTCGCAAAGCGTTGTATTTTCAGGAGATCGGCTAGGGGGAGGGTGGGGCAGGGGATCTCCGGATGGGCCTGGATAAACTGGCAGGCACGGTTCGTTTGGGAATCTTTGAGCTGTTTGTAGGCGCGGTTGAACGAACCTTCGTAGCGAATGTAGTAGCGCGAGTAGAGTTCCGCCTCTTTTTGGGTGGCGGGGTGGCCCATGGGGTCCTGGCCCTCGGTCAAAAGGTAGAGTTCGTTTTGCAAATCGAGCGCGCGGAGCATGTTCCAGCGGGCGGCGACCAGTTTGTCGAAGAAGATTTCTTCGAGTGGGCCTTCGGGGCGGCACTGGGCGGCCAGTTCGTTTCGCAAATGATTGAAAGCAGGCTCTAAAGCCTCGGGAATGGCATCGGAGGCGAGGCCGTGTTTAAGAGCGTTTTGGGAGGAGATTTTCTTGC
>JADLDI010000111.1 GCA_020846745.1 Bryobacterales bacterium
AATCAAGTCGAGATCTACTTTTCGATCGTCCAGCGCAAGGTCCTCACCCCGAATGATTTCTCTTCTTTGGCCGAACTCGAACAGCGTCTTATGGCTTTCCAGCCCCACTATGAGCAGACAGCCCGTCACTTCAAATGGACCTTCACGCGCAACGATCTGCACGCCCTTCTGGCAAAGATCAACGCCAAACGTTTAGCCTGGCGGCCTGACCCAAAATACGTCACCGTAATTCTGAATCAGACGACTAAGCGAAGTGCAATTGCTTCGAACACTCGTTGCGCAATCTCGAGCGCTAGCGTTGCTTCCGTTTCATCCGGCTCGTGCGGAGCGTCTACGTACCGAAACACAACCGCGTAATCGTTGAGATCGGCGGCAGTCTGAAAGAGAGCTGCAAGCTCCGAATCCAGGGCGGTGCACTGCCGCCCGAGTTCAACTAAATCGTGAGTTTTTCGGAAGCTGGTATTCCGTGACGTCAGGAATGCCTTGGCTGCCTTTTCAGCTGCCTGCTGACTATGAAACACAGATCGGGAAGGCTCCGGAGAAGCGAGTAGTCGGGCGGCGTTCAAATCTTTCCGCGCTTGGATCAACCACCGCGCTGCTTCTTCACGCTGCCACTGCGCGGGCGTCATACAGAAGCTTCCCTTCGCGGAGAATCGTCGCCGGTAATGACGTTTGCACGTTTTGGGCCCGGTCATTGAAATCCGTCGATGGAAACCGAACAATGTCGGTCGCCATACCGATATCCCATAAGGCGCGATGTATTCCGGGGCGGTACAACTCAAACGGTGCGTCATCCGGGAGGACGACGCAGAAATCGAGATCGCTGTCGGGACCGGCGTCTCCCCTCGCAGCGGATCCGAAAAGATAGATGCGCTCAGGACGGAAGTACTCCACAAGTCTTTGCACAATATGTCCAATCGGAGCGTCGTTCATCATCCAGCCTCTATTTCATTGTGAACTAGCCCACGAACCTCTGGGGTTGTTCCGGTCACGCACTCTTTTCAAGTCGTCGAGCATGGCCCGCTGGTATTATATGGCTCAGGGTACAAAGGTGACGGTGCGCACCTTACAAACGCTTTTCGTGTGCCTGTGGGTAACGGCCGCAGGTTTGGCCGAAGTGCGATTCGCGGGGCAGGTGCAATCGAACACCCGCGAACCGCTTAACGGCGCGCGTATCCTCATCAAGATCCCCGACAAACCGCTGCCCGTTCAAGCGTTCACGGATGTCCAAGGGCTGTTCGCAGCAATCGTTCCAACTGCCGGCTCGTATACCGTGACAGTCGAACGGGACGGGTTCTACCCGATTCGCGATCGTACGATCGACATCAGCGCCGAAGTCCACGCCACCTTCGAACTTGCGCCCGTCCGTGAGATGGCGCAATCCGTCGACGTGACCTCGGCTCCGGTCGGCATTGATATGGAAACGGCGACCTCTCAACGCAGCGTCACGAGTACGGAAATCGTCAACGTTCCGTATCAGAACACGAACGATTTCCGGCAGGCGTTGCGGATCATCCCCGGCGTGGTTCGCGACAATCGTGGCGGCGTCCATGTGAACGGCGGTGGCGAAGAGCAGGTGATGTACACGCTGAACGGGTTCAACATCACCGACCCGCTGACCGGGCGTTTCGATTCGCGCCTGTCGGTGGAAAGCGTGCAGGCCGTCGAGATTTCTTCAGGCAACATGGCTGCCGAGTACGGTCGCGGCTCTGCGGGCACAATGGCAATCCGCACGAATACCGGGGACGATAAGCTGCGCTATACGGCGACGAACTTCGTTCCCGGTTTTGAGAACCGCAAAGGGCTCATCATCGGCGATTGGACCCCGCGCGCCAACCTGTCAGGGCCGATCCTCAAAGGCCGCGCCTGGTTCTCCGATTCGGTCGACGTTCAGTACGTCAATACCGTCATTCGGGACTTGCCCAAAGGAGAAGATCGTGGCCAGAGCATGCGCCTGTCCAACCTCGTCCACACGCAGGTGAACCTCTCCCCATCGAACATTCTTTATACGAGTTTCCTGTTTAATCGGTGGACTGCCGGGCGCACAGGCCTGTCGGCGCTCGATCCGATCTCCACTACACTCGACCGCCGCACACGCCAGTGGTTTTTCAGCGTAAAGGACCAGGCATATCTGCCCGGCCGCGTGCTCCTCGAATTTGGATTCGCCGCCAACCGCACTTTCGGCCGCGACATTCCACAGGGCGAGGGCATTCTGAGTTACACGCCGGAAGGCCGCCGTGGTTATGCCTTTGTCGATGCGATAAGGCAGGGCGCCCGCGATCAGTTTCTGGTGAACGGGTTCCTGCCGTCTTTCTCACTGTGGGGCTCACATCAGGTGAAATCCGGTTTGGACTTGGACCGTGCGGCTTATGAGCAGGACGTCAGGCGAACGGGTTTCGAGAACTATTCCGATTCGGGAGCGCTCGTCCGGCGCACGCTATATGCCGGTACCGGGGCGCTTTCGCTTCATAACTACGAAACGGCTTGGTATCTGCAGGATTCCTGGCGCGTCCGCTCCGGCGTCTTAGTGGAATTAGGGATTCGTACGGATTGGACAAACATCCTGCACCGTTGGGACTGGTCGCCGCGCTTCGGGGTTGCCTACTCTCCCCATGGACTTATCAACACCAAGATCTTCGGCGGCTTTTCGCAAATCTTCGATGGGACCAACCTGCGTGTCTTCTCGCGTCCGCTCGACCAATTCCCGGTCACCACTTACTACGGCCCGTATGGCGACATCGCGCGCGGCCCTGCGCTGACGCTTTTCACCATCGCCAATCCACGCCTGCGCCGTCCGCAGTACCGCATTGTCACCGCGGGAGTTGAACAGTCGCTGGTCAACTCCGTGATGCTTCGCGCCGAGTATATGCGCCGAACGGGCCGCCGTGGTTTCTCGTTCCTGAACTCCTTAAGCGAATCTTCTGCGGCGCCGCCCGAATGGGCGCAGCAGCAGTTCAACGGCTGCACATTGGATGCAGTCCTCAGCCTCACCAACCAGCGGCGGGACGAGTATAACTCTATCGCATTTACCATCAAGCAGAACATCAGGCGGCAATACGAGTGGATGGCCAGCTATGTCCATTCCCGCGCCGCCTCGAACACCGTAGTCGATGTTACTGCCGACGATCCGGTTGTTGTCACTGACAATCGCGGACGCCTGCCGTGGGACGCGCCGCACCGCTTTCTATCGTGGGCCTATCTACCGACCCCCTTCAAGAACTGGGCAGTAACTTATTTCCTCGAAACGCGCTCTGGTTATCCGTTCAGTTTCGTTGGTGAGGACGGCAAGATCCAGGGCCTCGTCAATCAGCGCAGGTTTCCGAATTACTTCGAGTTGAACTTACACCTTGAGCGCCGGTTCGTATTTCGGCATTACCGCTGGGCATTACGGTTTGGAGCGAACAACCTCACCAACCGCATCAATCCCGATACGGTGAATAACGTCATCACGTCATCTGGCTTCCTGCAGTTCTACGGCGGCGTCGGCCGGAGCGTAAACTTCAGGATCCGCTGGCTCGGCCGCGCCCAATAAGCAGGTCCGCCACTCTGCCGGCGGCTTCTTGAAATCGCGGTTGGGCTCGGCCGGCCGGCCGTCGCGGCAGCCTTGACTGCCGTTCGATGGCGCCTATAAGTCCGTGCGGCGTTACTACCTCTCCGTATTCCGGCGTGACAATCTCGCGTGCGCCGGAATGGTTGAGGCACACCACACGGCATCCGGCTTCGATCGCCTCCATCAGTGTCAGCCCATAGCTTTCGTGCCGGGAAGGGAAGACATACACATCCGCCATGCGGAAGAACGCCGCCTTCCGAATGCCGGACGCGTAGCCCGCAAAGACGACCCTCACTGCGCTCAGCTCCGCCGCAAGCCTGCGCAACTTCCGCGTGTAGCTCTCGCCCCGCATGAACGCTGGTTCGCCGCAGATGAACAGGACAGCGTCACCCTTGTACCGTCGCAACTCACGCAAGAGGATGTCGTGTCCCTTCTCCGGCGACAGCCTGCTTAACGTCAGTAGGACGCGTGTACCCGCCTTGATACCAAACTCTGCGCGCAATCGCTCGACTTCCGCAACGATCTCAGCATCGGAATAGACGACCGGCTGCGCGCCCCACGGCACAACGTCTACGCGAGCTTTCCCATAGCAACGCTCAATGACGTGCCGCATCCCCTGCGACGGCACCACAATCGATGCCGAGCAGGCGGCGCTCGCCCGCTGCTTCGCAAAGATCAGTTGCAAAATCCGCGGCCACCATTTGCCAAACCGCTCGTGCAAGCGCACCAGCCGCTCCGGCGCGATCCACTCTCGCAGATAGATTGCCGCCACATACGCGATCACATCCACGTGATAAATCGTGACGATCCGAAACCCCGCCTCAGCCAACTGCCGAAAATCCGGCGCTTCCGAAACGTCGTTCACCAGTACGGCCGTCGTCCGTGGATCTTCCAGCAGTATCCGCGCCGTTGCCGCCTCTTCAAACCGGCCGCAGAACGCCGCATACTCCCGCTCGGAAAACCGCACCAGATCACGGGCCGATGGCGCCGCCCCTTTTCCAAGAATCGAGGGGGTAACCAATTCCAAGTCGAACGGCTTCGTCCGCTCCCATTCCGCGGTCAGCCAGTTCGCGATGGCCGCCCCGCCCCCCAGCGGGATGTTTTGGTTAGCGAATCCGCCATGCGCGGCGGAGTAGATCACGCGGTGAATTCGAGATGGTCCCACAGTGCTCACGGCAGTTCATCAGCCACTGCCGGGTTCATCATCCCCCGTATTGTACCCGCAGGTGAAGCTGCGGTAGCAGATTAACGTTCAGCCATTTCGCAAATTGGGTTCGTTCCGCACGGATTCTTGGAGGGCGGTCTGGTAGCCGATTTTGGCGTACTGGCTGATGAGGAAGTTGACGGAGATATCGAGGTTGGCAGCGTCGTCGCGGATTTCGGCGGCTACGGACGGGGGGAAGTGGGTGAGGATGTC
>JADLDI010000112.1 GCA_020846745.1 Bryobacterales bacterium
CGGCATTCGCACGAATGAACTAAGGGCCGTAACTGCGACCGATGTCCTCTTGCACCATACCGCTTCTCACCACCCCGAGTCACACCCTATTCAATCCGGTCCCCACCGGAGGCAGGGCTGACTTCTGTCTCCTGACTACTAAGTTCCGTAAAAACAACATCCTGCGAAACGAACTCAGCGCTCCTGCTGTCCATCCTGCCGGCTACGGTTTGCGGGCGAGTTGGGGGCCGGGGGCGCTGCGGAGGACCCGGCGATGGTTTTCCTGGACGGTGGTGCCGAAACCTTTGTTCAGGAGCACGACTCCGCTTTGGACGCGGCCGCGGACTTCGATGGGGGTCCCTTTGGGAGGTGGGGTGGAGTTGGTGATGACTCGGATTTTCCCCGTGCCGTCATCCAGCTGATAGGTTCCGGCGACGAGGACGCCCGCCGATTGCGTGACCACGCCTCTCAACCGCACCTCGCGCCCCTGAAACCGGGCTGGATTTCCCGTTACTTCGACAATCCGGCGCGACATGCAGCCGGACAACGCCACGATAGACACACAAACGGCGAGTACCGTTTTCTTCATCAAACCACCCTCCCGCACTGATGAGCAGCCTTCAATAGCGGCTTGCGATGAATGGGACGGGAGTGGCTTGCGGTGGGTTTCTCACGTATTCTGGCTCGTATGAGCTTTCCGCAAACGCGAATGCGCCGGCTGCGCGTGAACGAGTCGATGCGAGCACTGGTTCGGGAGACGCATCTGGAGCCGGCGAACTTCATCCTGCCGTTATTTGTTGTGCCGGGCGACGGCATCAGGAAAGAGATCGGATCGATGCCCGGGAACTACCAGATGTCGATCGACAGGACGGTGGAGGAGTGCCGGGAGGTCAAAGCGCTCGGGATCGGCGGGGTGATCCTGTTTGGAATTCCGGAGACGAAGGACGAGTTGGCGAGCGGCGGATACGATCCGAACGGGATTGTGCAGCAGGCGGTGCGAGCGATTAAGGCGGAAGTTCCGGGGCTCGTGGTGATCACCGATGTTTGTAACTGCGAGTACACCAGCCACGGGCATTGCGGAAAAGTCGTGAACGGCGAGGTGGATAACGACGCGACGCTCGAGTGGCTGGCCGAGTCGGCGCTGACGCATGCGCAGGCGGGAGCGGATATCGTGGCGCCGTCGGACATGATGGATGGACGTGTGGCGGCGATCCGGGCGAAGTTGGACGCGAACGGATTTCCGCTGACACCGATTTTGTCGTATGCGGCGAAGTTCGCATCGGGGTTTTATGGACCGTTCCGGGAAGCGGCGGAGTCGACTCCGCAGTTTGGGGACCGGCGGTCGTATCAGATGGATCCGGCAAACGGGCGTGAGGCGCTGCGGGAAATCGAACTGGATCTGGCCGAGGGCGCGGACATGATTATGGTGAAGCCGGCACTGGCGTATTTGGACATTATTAAGATGGCGCGGGAGCGGTTCGATGTGCCGCTGTCGGCGTATCAGGTGAGCGGCGAGTTTTCGATGATTATGGCCGCGGTGCGGCTGGGGTGGATCGACAAAGACAGGATCATGATGGAAACGCTGACGTCGATCAAGCGGGCGGGAGCGAGCATTATCCTCACATACTTTGCAAAGGACGCGGCGCGGTTGTTGTAAGGGCGCGGGGCGCGGTTGGGTGGATACAATCGTGTCATGCCCCGACAACTCGAAGCGGTGTACGAGCACGGAGTGTTTCGCCCACTAGAGCCGCTCGCCTTGGCCGAGCATCAGCGTGTCCGGTTGACCATTGAAGAAGGAGCGGATCCGCTCAGTTGGGAATCCACGGAACCTGTAAACGAGCGGCGGGAAGAATTGCGCTGGTTGGCAACCAAATCCGGCGCCTACGCCGGAGAGTGGGTTGCGCTGGATGGATCACGTCTGCTGGCGCATGGTGCGAAGCTTGCGGACGTGAGGGCGGCGGCAGTAGCGGCGGGGTTTAACGACCCGTTTGTCGCGCGCATTGCAAAGGACCAGGATTCGCCGTTCGGCGGGTGGTAGGAGTATGCTCCGGCTGGAATTCGCTCACGTCCACGACTATGGATTGGTTCATCATGACAGCAGGCTCTACTTAGCTCCATACAACCCGGCTTAAATCGGACCGAATACCGCAGGTGAGGCCAGGTGAGGTCGGCTTCGCGCGGCTGTTCCGACGGGCCTGCGCTATGCTGGCTTTATACCCATGGCGACAGTCACGGCACCTCCCTCAATCGACCAGTTGCGGTCGATCGCAAAGACGATACGAAGACACATAGTTGAAATGATTACGGCGGCCAAATCGGGCCATCCGGGTGGATCGTTGTCGGCGGTTGAGATACTAACGTCGCTATATTTCGGCGGGCATATGCGGCACGATCCGAAGAATCCCGGTTGGGCGGAACGCGACCGGTTCATACTGTCTAAAGGACATGCGTGTCCTGTTCTTTATGCGGTGATGGCGGAAGCCGGGTATACGCCGGTGGACCAGTTGAACACGCTGCGGCAGATGGGCTCGATTTACCAGGGCCATCCGGACCGGCGGTTTATCCCGGCGCTTGAGGCATCGACAGGTTCGCTGGGCGAAGGCCTATCGCTGGCGCTCGGCATGGGGCTGGCGGCCAAGTTGAATGGATCGCCATCGCGGACCTATGTGGTGCTGGGCGATGGTGAGATCCAGGAAGGTCAAGTTTGGGAAGCGGCGATGTTCGGCCCGTTCCACAAAGTGGATAACGTCTGCGCGATAGTCGACTACAACGGCATCCAACTGGACGGCTTCGTCAAAGACATCATGGACGTGGCGCCGCTTGCGGACAAGTGGCGGGCGTTTGGGTGGCATGTCATTGAACTCGACGGTCATGATTTAGAGGCGCTGGCGAATGCGTGGGACGAGGCGAAGGCGACGAAGGGCAAACCCACCGCCGTGGTGGCGCATACGGTGAAGGGCAAGGGCGTCAGCTTCATGGAGAACAATCCGAAGTTTCACGGCGTGGCGCCGACCGCTCAGGAACTCGAGATAGCGCTGAAGGAGCTTGCCTAAGATGACGAAGTCGAAGTTTGAGCTGAAGATGGGCGCGGCGACGCGCGAGGCCTTCGGCAAGGCGCTGGTTGAGTTAGGGCGCGAGAACAAAGACGTGGTGGTGTGCGACGCGGATTTGTCGAAGTCGACTAACACGGCGGGGTTCGCGAAGGAGTTTCCTGACCGGTTCTTCTCCTGCGGAATCGCCGAGGCGAACATGGTGGCGATCGCGGCGGGGCTGGCTTCGGCCGGTAAGATTGCGTTTGCTTCGTCGTTTTCGTGCTTTGTGCTGAACAAGGGCTTCGAGCAGTTGCGCGTGACGTCGGCATTCCCGCAAATTCCAGTGAAGATTGTCGGGACGCACAGCGGGATTTCGATCGGCGAAGACGGTCCGTCGCAGATGAGTATTGAAGATCTGGCGCTGGCGTGTTCGCTACCCGGTTTTACGGTCATCGATCCGGCCGATGAGCATGCGATGAAGTCGATCGTGAAGCAGGCGGCGACAAAGTGCGGCAGCGTGTTTATCCGCGCGGGGCGCGCAAAGGCTCCGGTGGTGTACACGGCGGATCAAAAGTTCGAAATCGGCAAAGCCATCGAAGTTGTGCCGGGTAACGATGTGACGGTGATCGCGCATGGATTGCTGGTGGCGGAAGCAATCCGGGCGTCGGAGGCGCTGGAAGCGGAAGGCCTCTCGGTGCGTGTGGTGGATATGCATACGATCAAGCCGCTGGACCGCGACATGATCAACCTGGCGGCTCATCAGACGCGCGCGATCGTGGTGGCGGAAGAGCATCTGGTGGATGGCGGACTGGGTGTTCGTGTGGCGCAAGCCGTGGCCGAGATGAACCCGTGTCCGATGGAGTTCGTGGGCATTCAGAACACCTATGCCGAATCGGGCACGCCCGAAGGTTTGCTCGAGAAATACGGTTTGGTGGCTCGCGGCGTGATTGATGCCATCCGCCGGGTAGTGGCGCGCAAGCACTAGCGAACGGGATCAATGGCCGACCTGCCGCCGGAACTGCGCCTGCTCGAATCGGTAAGGCGCGCGTGGCGGCAAGAGCGTGCCCGCGTTTCGGGGCTATTGCATGACGATATCGGGCAGACGCTGACGGCCGTCGGCCTGGAACTCGATCTGCTGACTCTCGATTTTGCCGGGGAGAATCCGCCATTGGCGGAGCGGATTGCCGCTGTGCAAAAGACGCTCGAGCAGGCGTTTCAAACGGTTCGTTCGTTGTCGCATGAAATGCACCCCGATCCGGTGGGACGGTTCGGCCTGATCGCGGCGGTGGAACGGATGGCAGAGGAAGCGCGAAGACGGTGGAAAGCCGAACTCGAATTGCAGGTGGACCGGTTTCTCCGCCTGGACGGAGCGCCTGCCGCGGCGCTCTACGATTGCGGGCGGGAGGCGCTGGACAATGCGATCCGACATTCGGGCGCAACTGTGATCCGGATCGGGTTGCGGCGGGAAAACGATCAGGTCGCTTTTGAAATAACCGACAATGGGTGCGGATTTAACCCGGCTACGGTAGTACCAGGAGTTGGGTTTATAACGATTGAGTATTACAAACGCCTCCGGATGGTGTACCTTAGGCTAGAAACGAATGTAAGTCACGGAACCTCCGTGACACTGATATCACCTAACAGGAACCATTAAACTTCATGCCTGTAGACGTTCTACTGGTGGAAGACCACCAGGTGGTGCGCGACGGGATCCGCGCCATCTTAGATCGGGCGGAGGACTTTCGCGTTGTGGGCGCAGTGGATACCGGGGCGGAAGCCGTGCAGTTCTGCCGCCACACGGCGCCGCAGCTCATACTGATGGATCTTTCCCTGCCTGGATTAAACGGCATCGAAGCGACGGCGGAAATCCTGCGGCATAACCCGGCCTGCAAGATTGTGGTTTTGTCGATGTACGACGATGAAAACTCGGTAGTAAACGCGATTCGAGCAGGTGCCCGGGGATTCGTGCTCAAGAAGGCGTCGCAAGGCGATTTGCTCGAAGCCTTGCGGGCAGTGTCGAACGGCAGTTCGTATCTGAGCCCTGAAGTTTCCGAACGGTTGGTCCACCGGATGCAGTCGGCAGACCCGATGGGAACGGCGGACGCTCCGGAGATACAGCGGCTGTCGCCGCGAGAGGTGCAGGTGTTGCGCCTGGTCGGCGAGGGCAAGAGTAGCCGGGAGATCGCCGGATTGCTGCAGTTGGAGGTGGAGACCATCCGCAGTTATCGCAAGAGCCTGATGAAGAAGCTGGCGGCGAAAAATGCGACTCATCTCACGCACATCGCCCTGAAGGCGGGCCTGATTTCGGTGGGCGCGGCGAGCGGCCGGGCATGATCGATACACCATGGGGCGGCATGCGGGTCGCGGATTCGCACGTGCATTTCTTTTCGCACCGGTTCTTTTCCATGCTCGCGGCGCAAACCGGCGGCACGCTTGACAGTGTGGCGGCAGCGCTCGGCTGGCAGATGCCGCCGGAGCGGGCGGCGGAGTTCGCGAACTTCTGGGTGGAGGAGTTGGACCGCCACGGCGTATCGCGCGCCGCGATTATCGCCAGTTTGCCTGGCGATGAACTGTCGGTAGCGGAAGCTGTCGCGGCCTTTCCCGGCCGTTTCTTCGGGTATTTCTTTGTGAATCCGGTGGCGCCGGCGGCTGCGGCTACGGTCGAACAGTCAATCACGAAACACGGGCTGCAAGGGGCGTGCTTTTTCCCGGCGATGCACGGCTACGCGATCGACGACGGACGGGTGCTGGCCGTGCTGGATGTGCTGGCCGCAACGCCCGGTTGCCTCGCGTTTGTGCATTGCGGAGTGCTATCGGTAGGGTTCCGAAAGAAACTCAAACTGCCGTCCTTGTTCGACATGCGGTTTTCGAATCCGATCGGCTTACACGCCGTCGCGCTCCGTTATCCGAAGCTGCCCTTCGTGGTGCCGCATTTCGGGGCCGGGTATCTGCGTGAAGCGTTGATGCTGGCGGACATGTGTCCGAATGTGTACCTGGACACGTCGAGCACGAACGCGTGGATGAAGTATGAGCCGCAAGGGCTGACCTTAGAGAAGGTGTTCGAACGGGCGCTGGCGGTGGCGGGTCCCGAACGATTGCTGTTTGGAACCGATTCGTCGTTCTTTCCGCGAGGGTGGCACGCGCAAGTGTTCGCGCAGCAGGTCGCCGCGCTGGCTGCCGTGGGGGCTGGTGCGGCAGACGCGAGCGCCGTGCTTGGCGGCAACCTCGAGCGGTTGCTGGAACGGAACGCTTAATAAAAGAGGTACTTACGCCATTGGTCTTCGCCCTTGGCGAGCAGCCGCATCAGGTGGCGGCTGGTGTGCAGGCTGAACGGGCGCGGCTGCTTGGCGAGTTTCATGCCGGCTTCCTCGGGGACGCGGTTGCCCTTGCGGTTGTTGCAGGTGTGGCAGCAGGCGACGAGATTCTCCCAACTGGTTTCACCGCCGCGGGAACGCGGAATGACATGGTCCAGCGTCAGGTCGGACGCGGAACCGGCGCGATGGCAATACTGGCAGGTATAACGGTCGCGCATCATGATGTTCTTGCGGGACAGCGCGCGCGTCTGGTGAGGGATGCGGCGGTATTCGAGCAGGCGGATAACGCTCGGCACCTGGTAGGAATGCCGCGCGGCGTGGAGGCTGTGCGGAGACATCTCTTCGGGAGAAGCGATGCCCTTCAACACCAGCACAATTGCACGCCGCGCGGCACAGATATTCACCGGTTCATAGCTGGCATTCAACACCAGCACCGGATTCTGTAGACGAACTGCACTCGACATCTATCTAGCCCCCAAAGCAATGGTGTAAGACTGGCCGCCGGAAATGTCGCCAAGGTAATGGCGGCGGTCCGCGCGAGCCAGGGTAAGAACAGTAACGCGGTCCGCTCCGGCGCGCTTCAAAACAGCGGCAGCGGCACGAGCGGTAGAGCCGGTGGTTAAGACATCGTCCACCAGCAGAATATGGCGGCCTGCAAGCGCGGGTTTCCGGCGCGAGATAGCGAATGTCCCCGCGGCGTTACGGCGGCGCTGAGCGGCGGTAAGGCCCGCCTGCGCGGGAACCGAACGGGTGCGGCGGAGCGCCTTAACACACGGTAAGCCGGTGTGTTTGGCCACGGCGCGGGCCAGCAGTTCCGCCTGGTTGAAGCCGCGGCGCCAGCGGCGCAGCCAGTGCATCGGCATCGGCACCACCAGGTCGAAGCGCAAGTTCAGCGGCAACGCCGAAATGAGGAGCCTGCCGAAAGGACGGGCGAGCGACCGGACACGTGCGTACTTGAACAGATGGATGAGATCTCGCAGGTTGCCGTCGTAGGTGCCGTAACTATAAGCCGCATCGAATTCCGACAACCCCAGCCGGCAGATCGGGCAACGGCCGATCTCATCAAGCGGATAGGGGTTCAGAAAGGGCGTATGGCAGCAGGAGCAGGCATACTCGGCAACCAGGGGTTCAACGGACGACAGGCAGGTTTGGCAGACGGGAAGGCGCGAGAAATCCGTAAGCGGCCGGTCGCACAGGCGGCATTGCTCGGGGAAGAAAAGCCCCAGGGCGTGTCCTGCCCAGGCGCGGCCGATGTCTTTAGCAACAGACCATGAAGTCGAGTGCCATGGACTCGAGAAGATCGCACCTCCTGGCTAAACGACATTTTAGCGCAGGAATGTTCAATTGGTATGACTAGGCGGGCTGAAAGACGCAATTCGGGTCTTCCGCGAGATAGTTTCCGGTGATCGCGTAGGCGCGGGAGCGGCTGCCACCGCAAAGATTGCGGTATTGGCAGACGCCACACTTGCCTTCCAACTGATCTGTATCGCGGAGCACTTTGAACAATGCCGAATTCCGGTACACCTGATCGAGACGTTCAAACCGGAAATTCCCGGCCGCCACCGGAAGGAATCCGCTGGGGCAGACTTCGCCTGTATGGGAAACGAACAGCAGACCCTTGCCGTCGTTAATTCCGGCCTGGCGGGCGATGGAACCTTTGCCGGACAGCCCGAGTCCGCCCTGTCCGGAAGCCTTGCGTTGCTGGGCGGTGTAGCGGCGGTAGTGCTGGGCTTCGGTGGTTTTGATATCGAAGGGAACAGTAAGCGACAGGTCGTAGAGGAATTCGAATACCTGTTCGTACTCATCGGGGGAAAGGTCGAGTTGCTGGGTGGCGCGGCCGGTGGCGACCAGGAAGAAGACGCTCCACAGGCGGGAACCGGAACCGGCGACGATCGCGGCGATTTCGCTTAGGCGGTGGACGTTGTTGCGGGTCACCGTGGTGTTTACCTGGGTCTCGAGGCCGATCGCTTTGGCGTGCTCGAGGGCGGCGATGGTCCGGTCGAAACTGCCGTCTACTCCGCGGAAGCCGTCGTGGAGTTGGGCATCGGGACCGTCGAGGGAAACGGCCATGCGGGCAACGCCTGTCTGATGAATCCGGTCGATCG
The DNA here is from genome assembly GCA_020846745.1 of Bryobacterales bacterium. Classification (GTDB taxonomy): domain Bacteria; phylum Acidobacteriota; class Terriglobia; order Bryobacterales; family Bryobacteraceae; genus JADLDI01. The sequence continues at coordinate 8,431 of JADLDI010000112.1, forward strand.
CCTGAGGGGTCAGAAGGGGGGTGGCGCTCGGCGTGATGGTAGTGCGGAGCCCACATTCTACACTATGCGCGAGCAAGTCGAATATGTCGGCCCGTTTGAGGGGGTCGCCCCCGGTGAAGACCATCAGCGGGTCGCCAAAGCGTCTGATCTCTTCAAGCAACGCAAAGCCCTCTGCCGTAGTAAGTTCTTCAGGATGCCGAGCGGGTTGAGCGGACGCGCGGCAGTGGACACAAGCAAGGTCGCACGCCTGAGTCACTTCCCAGATGACCAGGAACGGGGCTTCGTCAAAACTCCTCATGAATCAAGACTAAAGGGGACTGAATTTCGCGGCAGTGACGGGAGTCACCGGGTGGAAGTGTACGTAGCCGAAATTTTTGACAGCCAATAAGTGTTTAAAAATGTTCGGTTTAAGGGTTATCGGCGAGTGGGCGCCCTTCCGGTTTTCGTTTCTCATATGGGATACTGAAATCAGAAATCACCCCTCTGAAACCATGACGTTGTTGGATGAGGTCGTCGCCCGAAGCCATAAACTCCTGGAAAGTCCTCCCTTCCAGGACGGCGCGTGGGCGCATAGTATACAGCAAACGATGGCGGCGCACAACCTGGCGCCAGGCGGACGCCCCGTGTGTCCCGTGCTCCGGCCGCACTTCGTGACTCGCCGGCAGTATGAGAACCTGGCGAAGGCAGCCGAGTCTTTGTATTCGGCGATCGACCGCATCCGGCAGTTAGCCCTGACTACTCCCACCGTGATGGCGCGGTTCGAAATGCTGCCGGCGGAAAAGATGCTGGCTAACATCGACCCGGGATATCCCTATCTGGCTGTAACATCCCTGTTGGACACCGCGCTGCACAACGGCACGTTCCGGTTTGTGGAATGCTCGGCCGATGCGCCGCCGGGGGTGATGTACGCGGATCGCCTGGCGGACATCTTCTACGACAGTGCGCTCGTCAAAGAACTCCGCAAGAAATTCAAGCTGACGAAGACGAACAGCCGCAAGAAATTGCTCAGCGGAATGCTGGCGGCATACAAAGCGACGGGGCGGCGGAACACTCCGCACATCGCCATCGTAGAGACGCGTCCGCCCTTCAAGAATTCGCAGTCGCCCGAGGCGATGCTGCTCAGCGAGTTCTTCCGCCAAAGCGGCTATGCCACGGAAGTGGTGACACCCGAGCAACTGGAGTATCGAAACGGTGTGCTGACCCGGGGCGACTTCACCATCGATATCGTGTACCGGCGTGTTTCCGCGCAGGAGTTCCTGGTGCGGTTTGATCTGACGCATCCGCTCGTAAGGGCATACCGGGAGGGCGCCATCTGCATGGTGAACTCGTTCCGGACGGAACTGGTGCAGAAGAAGGCGATCTTCGGCCTGCTGACCGACGAAACGATTACCGCCGGTTTCCCGCCGGCGGAGCGGAAGGCGATCAAGGAACATATTCCCTGGACGCGTGTGGTGAAGACCGGTAAGACTACGTACCAGAATCAAACCGTGGATCTGCTGGATTTTGTTTCGCAGCACCGCGACCGGCTGGTGTTGAAGCCCAACGATCCATCGAGCGACCTGCATTCCTATACAGGTTCGGAGTTGAACGCCGCGGCATGGGATCGGGCACTGAAGATGGCGGTGCGCAATCCGTACGTGGTCCAGGAGAAAGTGGACCCCGCGCAGGCTCCGTTTCCGGTGATGCAGTTCGGCCGAATGGACATCCGGCCCATGCGGGTGGAAGTGCACCCGCACATCTTCCTGGGCAAAGTGGAAGGCTGTTCGAGCGAGATCAGCGATGCCAGCAGCACGTTTTCGACGCTAAGCGGGTTGGCGCCGACGCTGATCTTGGAATCGAATAGCTAGGTGACGGCTATGCCGCTCATTCACAACAATCCCGCTGACTTCGAGGCGATTCGCAGCGCGGTGGTCGAACAAACCCGCAACGTCTGGTCGTGAGAAGAAATCCGCTGATGCGATTTAGCACCGCGTCCACGCACTGCTCCGGAAACAGAACCGCAACCGTCAGGGCGTGAGAAAAAATCTCCGGCAAGCCATCCGAGGGTGCATTCGAGGCTCTGTAAGTCATCACAAACAAGCACCCAATACCGTAACCGAACCACGGTGCGTGAGCCCGTGGTCCATTTCTTCTCAATCCCTCTGCTTCGGCTCCATCGCACCGGCGCCGCCGCCACCCCCACCAAACTAGCCACCGACCGCCTCGGCAGCGTCAGAATGCGCCAAACCGGCAACAACCCCATCGAATACCTGACTTATGCCCCATTACGGCGAACAGAGACGCACTGCTCCGGAAACAGAACCGCAACCGTCAGGGCGCGGGCCGCATTTTTTCTCAATCCCTCTGGTTCGGCTCCAAGCTCATCCGCACCGGCCCCGCCGCCACCCCCACCAAACCAGCCACCGACCGCCTCGGCAGCGTCAGAATGCACCAACCGGCAACAACCCCATCGATTACCTGGCTTATGCCCCTTACGGCGAACAGCGCTCCGGCCCCGCCGCCGAAGGTGAAAAGTTCGCCACTTACTACCGCGATCAGACCGGCTTGGATTATGCTAATCAGCGGTATTATTCGAGTGCTTGGGGGAGGTTTGGCGCCGTCGACCCTGCCATGGACGGAAACAATCATTATGCGTACTCATTGTTTGACCCCGTGAACCACAGCGATCCCAGCGGGTTATCCGGATGCGGCCCCACAAATTCGACAGCACCTGATCCGTCAGGAGTGTGTCCTCCGGGTTCGTTTTGGTACACCAGTTCCAGTCAAGTGCTCGTGCTAACACCAAACCTGCAGGCCAGTCAGATTCCGACGAACCTTCAACCTGCTTACGCCTGGGCATTGACGTTCTTGGGTTACCAGAGTCCGGATTTTGGAATGACGTTGCGTAAGACACCACTTCCGTTCCCCTGGTGAAACATGTCCATAAGATTGACTTTCCTGATCATGCTGATAGGACTTAGACGGGCGTGTGGCCAAGGACCACAAAGCATATGTGACCTATTACTACATGGTATGGATTATCAAGGCAAAACAGTTAGCGTCACTGGCTCCCTCATTGCGAGTGAGGCAGTATTCATTGCCCCGTACAATTGTGAAGTCAAGGTAGAGAGCGGTGGTCGCATCTGGCCCGCGCTGATAGCTTTGCGCGGCTCAGAACGAGGCCTTAGTCTTCGACGCAGTGATCCACTCTCGATAACGCAGCTTCGGAAGCATGGCCCGGAGGATGACGTCGTTGTAACAGTCGAAGGGAGGTTTGAAACGGTCCAAGCAAATCCTTCGTTGCCGGGCTTTGGGCACTTGAATGAGGCTCCGGCGGAGTTGATTGGGTGGAATATCAAGAGTGCGCAGAGAATTAAGAGTTCGTCTTTGTCGGTCTGCGACGTGCTTCGGAATCGCCACAACTTAAGTCGAAAGACGCTCTCAGTTAGAGGGGAGTTGTGCGACACAGAGTCGGGTGCTTACTTGCGAGCGCACGATTGCACGATTGACATAAACACGCCCGGACGCGCGTGGCCGCCAGCAATCTGGCTTGCGTTCCCCAGGACAAAACGCGCAGTTGGAGCTTTGAGTGGTTTGGTCAGCCCCGCCCCCTCTCAATCACCGTGGGAGTGCACATCCGATCCTGCGAAAATCTGGACTGTAACCGGTCAGTTTCGGACACCCGGAGACGAGGCTCTTCGATCCGAAGGAGGTGGATATGGAGAGCGTGCGCAGTACATAGGGGAGGTAATCGTGGTGTTAATAACTAACCCTGAAGAGATATCTAGAAGCAAATTGCTCCACCTTCGCCGCCGATAGGTTCCGCTGTTTGGCTGTATTTTGGCGAACCGGCTGTTCCATCTCGCCACCACCCCAACGTACAATGAACTCGGGCAGATGACGCGGCTAAAGAACTTCCCCGGCACCGCCAACAACGGCCGCATCACCGGCACGAAAGATTTGCAATCCCTCGAAGAGATCACCTATCAATACGACGCCTTGAACCGCCTAACCAGCGCCACCAAAACCGGCGGCGGATGGTCCGAAACTTACGGTTACGACGGTTTCGGCAACCTCAATCAGAAAGGCGCCAGTTCCTGGCTCATCGATACCTCCACCAACCGCCTGCACTCCTCCACCGGAGCATCCCGCCCAGGAGCGCTACGCCTACACCGCCGACAATCGCAGGGTGTGGAAATATAAGGTCGGCTGGGGCGAAGAAGTGGTGGCACGGTTCTACTTCATCGAACAGAGCCGCAACGTCTGGGCCTGAGAAAAAACCCGCTGAATGCGATTTAGCACTGCTCCGGAAACAGAACCGCAACCGTGAGGGCGCGGGCCGCATTTTCTTCTAAATCCCTCTGGTTCCGCTCCAAACTCATCCGCACCGGCCCCGCCGCATGATACTGGTCTACAGTGGACACCTTCGATATCACGTTGCAGAATGCGTTTGTCGTCGCCGATGCAGCGCGCCAAGTGGGGTTCCAGGTAAGTGATCGATCCTTGGTATCTACAGGTCCCGTTCCGAATGAAATCGTTAATCGTTGAATCCGGTCTTTTGTTTGTAGTCGTCGC
>JADLDI010000113.1 GCA_020846745.1 Bryobacterales bacterium
ATTCTGCAACGCTAGCTGACGGGCCCGTGAAGAAAAACTCGCGAATGCGATTTAGTGCGCCCTCTGGCTCCGGCAAACCGTTGGAAACAAGTTGGAGTTAATTTCGGAGTACAGCCAAATGCCTGCCGACATTGCGGCAGAGCTGGGTTAACTCGAGTTTTCTGCCACGAAACGTCAGAATCTGACCATGTAGGTACTTACGGTTGCGGTTCTGTTTCCGGTGCAGTGCGTGTTTGGAAGGAATCCAATACCCCGAGGACTTGTTGGTGGAGGCGGAGGGTTTCGGGTTCGTAGCTGCGGCCTTGGGTTTCGGCGGCGAGTTGCAGGGCCTGGGTGCAGAGGGTTTGGGCTTCGGCGATTTGGCCGGAATGGAAGAGGGCTTCGGCGAGGAGGGTGAGGCAATAGGGGCGCTCGAGGAGGCAGCGCATGGCTTGTTGGTTGTCGAGGCTTTGGCGGATGTCGGCGATGCCCTGTTCTACTTGGCCTAAGTGGCAGAGGGAGGAGCCTCGGACTACGCGGGCCCATTCGATGATTTGGGGGAGGCCGTGGGTGCGGGCCTGGTTGATGGCGGCTTCGAGGTGGCGGCAGGCTTCGGCGTGGTCGCCACGGGCATGGCGGATCCAGCCGACCCAGAAGGTGGCGTAGGCGAGGCTGGGGGGATGGGCGAGGCGGGCGGCGAGGTCTACCGATTCGAAGGCTTTGGCCAGGGCATGGTCGAAGTTGCCGAGGCGAGCGTGGACGCGGGCGAGCATGCTGAGGGAAGTGACGATGGGGTCGAGGATGTAGATGGAGGCTCGCAGGTTGTGATCGCCGACGGGAGCGAGGATGAAGATGGATTCGAGGGTGCTACGCGCCGCGGCTGCATCCCCCATGAAGGCTTGGGTGGTGCCTAAGGCATGAAGGGCTTCGACGGCGGCGGAACGATCGTTCAGTTCGGCGGCTATCTGTTGCATCTGATGGGCAATGTCGAGGGCGGGAACGAGCTGGCCGGCGTTGACGAGGCAGGTGTGAACGCCCCAGAGGACGCGGACCAAGCGGCGCTTTTCGTTGAGGCGTAGACAGAGTTGCCAGGAACGGCGATGGGTTGCTTCGACTTCAGGCGCAGCGTATCCACAGGTGGCCATTTGGGCCATGCCGAGGGTGAGGCAGAAGGCGAGTTCGCGGGCATCGCGATCGGGGGAAGCAGGCAGGGTGAGAAGGGTGCGAAGGCCAAGCCGGCAGAGGACCACGGTTTCGGCGTAAGCGAACAGGCGGGCGGCGTCGCGGGCGGCGGTGAGGAAGTAGCGGGCGGCACGGTCGAGGTCGCGGCCGGTTTCGAAGAGCAGGGCGAGCTGGGCGGCGTGCGGGGGCTGGGTATCGGGGGAGACGGCAAGGGCAGCCTCAGCCACGGCCAGGCTGAGGGCGGATTTGCGGGTCGGCGGGATGGCGGCGTAGAGGGCGTTTTGATAGAGCACGTGGGCGAAGCGGTAGCGGATGGAGCAGACGCCGGCGGTGGGCGGTTGGGATTGATCGACGGAGTGGAGGAAGCGGTGGATGCGTTCAAGGTCATCGAAACGCTGTTCGGTTTCTTCGGGAGTGAGGGAGAGTGCGCGGGCGACGACGGCGGAATCGAATTCAATGCCTTGGACGGCGGCGCACTCGAGGACGGCACGATGGGCGGAGCTGCAGCGGGCGATCTGGAGGCGGATCATGCTTTGGGCGCCTTCGGGGATGATGCGGGCCAGGCTGGGCAGTTCGCAGTTGAGGCTCCAGCGGTGGGCGTGTTCGGTGAGGATCTGCTTATCGAGGAGGTAATGCAGCAGGTCTGTAAGGAAGAGGGGATTGCCTTCGGTGCGCTGGTGGACGGAGAGAGCGAACCCGGAGGGGAAGTTATTGAGGGGGAAACGGAGATGGAGGTATGTTTCGATGTCCTCGACAGTGAGTCCGGCGAGGGGGAGGTCGCGATGGAGTTGGCGGCGGCCGAGGGCGAAGCGGACGGGAAGGAACGGGTGGGTATCAAGCAACTCCGCGGGACGATAGGTGGCGAGGATGAGCAGCGGAAGAGCGCACAAGTGAGGGCCGAGGTGACTAAGCAGGTCGCAGGTGGAGGCGTCGGCCCAATGAACGTCGTCGAGGAAGAGGATGACGGGACGGCGAGCGGATAGGGATTGAAGGAAATGGAGGAGTTCGCGCCGCATACGGTGGAGCGAGATGTCTTTGAGGGCGGCGGCGGGGAGGGTGGGATGAGGCGCGATTTGGGCGTGCCAGGACGGGGCTTCGCGGGCAAGGAGTTCGGCGGCTTCGGCGCCGGATGGTCCGCGGGTGAGGTCATCGAGAGACTCGAGGACAGGAACAAGCGCATCGGTTTGGGAGAAGCGCTCGGAGCAGCGTCCGCGAGCGATCCAAACGGGCTGACGGGAGGCGGCGATGTAGGCGAGGAAGTCTTCGGCGAGGGTTGTTTTGCCGAGGCCGGGGTCGCCGGAAATGGTGACGAGGAGGCCGGATGCTGTGCGGGAGGCCGAGGCAAAGGCGGCGAACAGGCGATCGAGTTCGCGGGTTCTGCCGACGGTGGAGCGGGTGGAGCGGAATTCCGAAGGGGGGAGGGATTGAAGGGTGCGGGCGAAAGAGAAAACGGCGATGTAGGCGCCGCGCGGGATATCGATGACGATTGGGTCGGCTTGGCCGGAGCCCTGGAAATACTGGGCGAGCTTGGCGCGGAGGCGGTTGGCGTTGACGCGGACGACGTTGTCAGTTTGGGGGTCAAAGGACTGGTCGCGATCGAAGACTTGGACGCCGATGGTGTATTCCTTCAATTCCGAGGCGCGGTTGTTAAGGGTGAGGGTGACGGAGTAGCGAAGGAAAGCACTGAGGCGCGGCGACCGCTGGAACAGCGGGTGAGCCAGCGTGCGCTCGAGCTGTTCGGCAATTTGCTCCGGTGTAAATACCTGATGGGGAGAAGAGTCAGGCGCTCCGGACGAGGCCGCCATCGCAGGGCTGTAACGGTATCACACTGCCACGATGGGCGGCAATCGTTCACGATACCGACAGAGGTGGCAAGGAGAGAGGCGCCACCCGGGGAGGCTGATTGTGATTACCGAGAAAGTGAGCATTGCGAGCCACGGAATGACTGTTCCGGCGGAGCGGTTTCAGCCGAACGGCAATGGGAACGGCGGGGCGATTGTGGTGGCGCACGGATCGGACGGGATGAAAGAGCCGTGGGCGGAGCTGATCCGCGAGTATGGCACGGAGCTGGCGGGGAAGGGTTTCGCGGTGGTGATTCCGGATTACTTCGCGAGTACGGGGACTGTGCCGGGCATGGGTGTGTTTGCGGAGATCCCGGCGAAACTGAGTCTCTGGCAACAGGCTGTTGCCGATACGGTGGCTTATGCGGCGGGGCTGCCGGGGATGGACCGGCCGAGAGTAGGGCTGTTGGGCTTCTCGTTGGGTGGACATATCTGCCTGCGGCTGCGGGGCATGGCGCAGGCGGTAGTGGAGTTTTTCGGGCCGGAATTGGGCGGCATCGGCAGGGTTAGCCCGGGCGCGAAACAGGTGCAGATCCATCACGGGACGGCGGACATGCTGGTGGGGATAGCGGAGTCGAAGAACATCGCGGCGGAGTTGGAGCGGGAGGGCGTTGCGGTGGACGTGTTTGCGTACGAGGGGGCGGGGCACGGGTTTGCGGGGGCGGATCCGAACAATGCAACGGCGCGGCGATCGGCGAAAGGGCGGACGGTGGAGTTTTTTGGGGAGGTTTTGGGGTGAGAGAGACTACGTATCGTGATCAGCGGCTACGTGCAAGTACTGTGGATCGAGCCCGCGCCCTCACGGGACTGAGAAAAAATGGACCACGGGCTTATAGTAGGTCCGGACGGTAATGGAGCGGGGAAAGGGGGCGGGGAAAGGGGCCGGCGTTTGAGGCCCCGTTCCCCGCAATCAGCACGGGAGAGGCACCGAGCGCG
>JADLDI010000114.1 GCA_020846745.1 Bryobacterales bacterium
GCGACGACTACAAACAAAAGACCGGATTCAACGATTAACGATTTCATTCGGAACGGGACCTGTAGATACCAAGGATCGATCACTTACCTGGAACCCCACTTGGCGCGCTGCATCGGCGACGACAAACACATTCTGCAACGTGATATCGAAGAGTGTCTACCGACAGTGGCAAAGAAGGACTTACACCTATAGCCCGGCCGCGCGACGCTCAGATCTCCGACATTTGGCGGGCGGGACAGTCGCGACTGGTGGAATTGAGTGAGGCTGCGCAGGCTGTTCCTGACAGCCCTGACAGCCGGGTTCCGCCAAAAATGTGTTAACAAAAGGGGCCCGCTCATGGAAGGCTGCCCGTTCGGTCCGTTCGGCCGACCACCTCGGCGCTCGCTACCATTTAAACCGGGCCCAACAAACGACTGCTGCCGTGAATGCAATTACTTCAGCCCACCACCACTGATACAACCTCCGTCGTAGTTTGCTTGTCGGAAACATCTGCCGATGAAGCCGTATCACCTTGCCCTGAAGCGTACTGGGTCCGATTTCAGGGATTCGGTCGTTGTCAGGGAGTGAGCTATTAACCGCGTCCCTCATTTGCCCAAAAATCCAGATCGCTCTAAGTTGGCAACCAATAGCCGCGATGAACAGGAGACCGCCCACAGCGTTTCGAGTGCTTATCACTTGCAGCTCCTCTGAAGCAAGGAGAGCTGGTAGTCTGCCGCGATAGCCATGCCTGAGAATGGTCCCGCTATGAAATCACCAAGTGGCACCTGGACAATCGTACTCTGAGTTGTTCCACTAAAACCGCCAAAGATACTCACTAATCCGACGGACCAAGCCATCGAAACCGCAGTGGCCGCTGTGGGATTGAACGCGAATGGCCCCTGGATGCCTCCGGTACTTGTGGAAATGTTGACGCCGAGGCCGCTGGATAGACTGTAAGATAACTGAGTGTTTCCGCCGGTCATGTAATTGGGAACGGATGTCCCAAACCTCCCCCAAGCACTCGAATAATACCGCTGATTAGCATAATCCAAGCCCGTCTGATCGCGGTAGTAAGTGGCGAACCGTAGGTGAGGGAATCGATCGGATTGTTGCCGGTTTGACGCATTCTGACGCTGCCGTGGCGGTCGGTGGCGAGTTTGGTGGGATTGGCGGCGGGGCCGGTGCGGATGAGTTTGGAGCCGAACCAGAGGGATTGAGGAAAAATGCGGCCCGCGCCCTTACGGTTGCGGTTCTGTTTCCGGTGCAATGCGTGTTTTCAGTGGTTTACCGGACCCGGGGCGCGGTGCTAAATCGCATTCAGCGGGTTTTTTCTCACGCCCTGACGGTTGCGGTTCTGTTTCCGGAGCAGTGCGTGGACGCGGTGCTAAATCGCATTCAGCGGATTTTTTTTCTCACGCCCAGACGTTGCGGCTCACGGACTGTCCCGGACTACCTTGATATATCGACTGACCTCGCTGAGGGGCGGAGGTGATAATCCGGACGGAAAACATAGTCGGACCAGCCGGACGGCGAGTTTGCACTGGGGGGTGCATGGTCCCTACAGACGTTCCTACAGACGAGCGGTCGATGGCGGCGACGAGGCCGGTGAGAGTTTGCCGTGCAGGCGAAACAGGGGTCTGTCCCCGATTTACCCGATTCACCCGCACTGGGTTCTCAGAAAAACAGCCTGGAGAGCTCCTGTGCAATCAACTTTGCCCAACCGGCTACGTTCTGCGTATGTTCGATTCTCTTCAACTCGGTGAAGCGCGCCTGGTAGGATTGGTCGGTGTCACGCCAGGCTCGAAGCGCGATCAACATGGCCAGCACTTCGCGGCGGTAGAGAGAATCGCCGGTTGGAAAGGCTCGCACCTGCCAGACTTGCTCGCGTTCAGGAGCTTCCGTCGAGAGTGTGGCGGTGCCCAGGATGACGTTTGTGAGCTTCGGTTCCCGGATCGCTGCCAACTCAGAAGCCATCCTTCCAGGTTGCTTCACTTCAAGTACAAGGCCAGGCGTTCGACTGAACGATAAGCGTTCGGTTGAGCCAACATCAGCATCGATGGAATCGCGCTTTGGCCGAAATCCATACTGAACGGCCAGTGGTCCAAGACGGTAGTATTCCGCAATCGACCCCAATTCCTCGAAAGAAGTTGCGTCTCGCAGAGTGATCTCAAAATTCGCGCGGCTGCCGGCAAACTCTCCCTTGCCCAGAATCCACGCGGTTTTCCCGTTGGGTGCGTTCAGCCGCATGTCGAATATGGGAATCGGCATCTCGTCGCCCCATTGGAACTTGTGTACGGTTATGGCACCGAGTTCTTTGCCGTCCGTCGTTGCCAGGCGCATGGATTCGGCCGACTTGGCGCCTGGAATCGCACGAAGCGTGAACCGCTCCGGCAGTACCGGCTTTATCCCGACCGGCTCGACAGAGGCAGGACGCGTGGCCGCAGACGCGTACTGTTTCGGGGCCGCTACCGGGTCGGCGATTCTCATGAGCCGCTTCAGAGGCGTTTCCTTGGCGTTGGCAAGCTCGGCCTCGATGGTAGTGTCAGTGTGTTTGTAGGTGATGAGCATCGACATCCCGCCCGGCGAACCGAGTTTGCCCGTCATCGTAGCGCCGTCAGGGCTGAGCGCGCCCTCGAAACCGCCTTCTGGACTTTTAATCCGGACGGTTAGCCCCTCGAGCAAGACTCTCATGGGAGGCGACGGCTCACTGGATAGATCCGGAGAGTAGACGTGCGCAGTCCACTCACTGCCGCTTTTGGTGATTTTGATGACCGATTTCAATTCGGTGACATTCATCGCGGACTGCATCGCGGCCGGTAGCGGCGCGGCTCCAATCCATACACCGGCCAAGTCTAGCGAGTTCTGTGCCAAAAAGGGCAGGGATGCGACAAGGAACAGCACTGGCTTCATCGTTCAGGCCTCCTGCAGTGCGAGGGCCGGCAGAACAAGCAGGCGTTTCGGTCGGCATCGCACAGTCCTGATATTATTCCACGCGCTGAGGCGGTTCCACGGCATCGACATCGTTCAGACCAGCTAGGTGCGATAGACTCCAGAGTGTCCGGCGTCAACTATTCTTCCCAGCGACTGACCTCGCTGAGGGGGCGGAGGTGATAATCCGGACGGAAAACATAATCGGACCAGCCGGACGGCGAGTTTGCACCGGGGGGTGCATGGTCCCTACAGACGAGGGGTCGATGGCGACGACGAGGCCGGTGAGAGTTTGCCGTACAGGCGAAACAGGGGTCTGTCCCCGATTTACCCCGAGAGGAGGGTGCAAGGACAAGAAAACGGGGGCCGGGATTTCGTCCCGGCCCCCTGTCGGAAACTGCTCTTGAGCCGCGCTATCAGAAGCGGAACTTCAGAGCGAACTGCATACGCCGCATGGGTGTACGCAGACTGCGGATTTCGCCGTCGCGTGTACCGTTAGGCGTGATCTGGTTGGCATTCGAGAAGGTGATGCCGCCCGGATTATTGAACCACGGAGTGTTGGTCCAATTAAACGCTTCCCAACGGAACTGAACGTTGTAGCGCTCTTTGATCGGGAAGTTCTTGTAGAGGCCGAAGTCGATGTTGCGCTGGCCGGGACCGCGAAGCTGGGCAACACCGGCGCTGCCGAGGTGGCAGAGGTCAGGCCGGGAGGGGATCTGGCAGGTGACACGCTGGTAAGCCTGCGTGTTGAACCAGAGCTTGCGGGTGGGGTTGTCGAGTTCCGCGTTGCCGACGAGATCTGGACGGACGGAGCCGTTCGGCAGGCCGAGATCGCCGGCGCCCTGACCGACGGTGAAGGGGAAGCCGGAGGAGATGGTGAGAATACCATTGGTCTGCCAGCCGCCGATCACGTAGCCCAGGGGACCTTTCATGCCGCGGCCCGGAAGGTCGTAGACGTAGTTGATGACGGTGCGGTGGGTTTGATCGAAGGAGTACAGACCACGGGAGCCGCGGCGGTCGCGCGGGTTCTGGAAGCTGGCGCCTTCCTGGCCGCCCGCTTCGCCGTCGCCGTGCGACTTCGAATAGGTGTAGGCGACGCCGAAGGTGAGGCCCTTCGAAGTGCGCTTGTCTAAGCGGAGTTGGAGGCCGTGGTAGAAACCTTCGCCGTAGGAATCGATGTAGCGGATACGGCCGGTGGACTGGATGCCGAGCTGAGGCGTAGCCGGGTCGTAGAACGTCGGATACGGGCGCAGGTTCTGGCTGAAGACTTGTACAGGGGTGATCGGGTCGTTCCAGTTGATGACGGAGTTGCCGATGTGCGAGGCCTTCGATCCGGCGTAACCGGCGGTGATGGCCATCGTCCACGGCAGTTCGCGCTGAATATCGAAGCTCCACTTCCACACGTCGCCGTCCTTGTAGTCTGGCGGAGCGTAGACAACGTCGATCGGGCGGACGACGGAGGCGCCACCGGTCCGGGTGAGGAATGGATCGTCCAGGGTGAGGATCGGCGAAGTGGGGGCGTAGCGCTGGGTTACCACGTTGACGGTTTGACCGTTCGCGGCAGCAACCGGTACCGTCGTACCCGGCACATACGAAGTTTGATAAGCCTGGCTGCCCGCCTTGGGCGGCATCAGGTTGAAGATGGTGAACGTGTTGAGGTGCTGAATGTTGTCGAACCAGCCTGCGCCCATACGGAGTACCCATTTGTCGGTCGGACGATAGGCGATTCCGATACGGGGCATGAAGAAGCGGAACTGCTGCTTCATATACTTAACGTTGCCGTCCGGACCCAACTTGCCGGGGAAGATCGTGGGAATCACCTGACCGCTGGGCGTTGTGTAACCAGCGCCGCGGCCGATATCGGCGCCCAGTCCGGGAATGTCGAACGTGCGCTGCAGGCCTTGGGCGTCTTTGCCCCACCCGTTGTAATCGACACGAAGGCCGAGGTTGATGGTGAGGCGAGAGGTGACCTTAAAATCATCTTGCGCATACCAGCCCAAACGGTTTGCGCGGGGGAAAGTGAGCGGCAAACCTTCAGGCGTCTGCGTGTTGGCCGGGCGGCCGAGCAGGAAGCAGGCGAGAGCGTAGCCGCAGGTCTGGGACGAGAAGTTCAACTGACCTTCTTCGATGTTGGCGGCACCGCGCTCCATGGAAATCCGATAGTATTCGGTGCCGAACTTGAGGTTGTGCTTACCTTTCAGCCACGTAAGGTGGACCGAGGGCTGAATGGTGTCCATGTTGTCGTAGCCGTTGCCCGCGGTCTGTTCGGACAGTGTGAACGGCAGACCACCAAAGTTCGGGATGCCGTGCTCGCGCGGGGTGAGCTTGCGGTTTCCATCGGACGGGATGCGGAACTGTCCAACACCCAAAGCATCCATGTCGAAGGAGGTGTTGTCCGTACGGGGGTTCGAGGTCAAGTCGTCGGAGATATTGAAGCCAACGCGCGTTTCGAGGATCATCGTGGGGCTAAAGGTCCGGATGTACTGGGTGGCGAGGTTGGTCACCTTCGAGCTGACGAACACGGGCAGGTTGGGGTTGATGTTGTAGCGGGTCAGGCCGGAACGGTCCCAAGCGAGACGCGCAAACACGCGGTTCTTTTCGTTGAAGTTGTGATCGATACGAGCGAAGTAGGTGTTGATGTCGGTGGGTGTCGGCACGGAGGCGCGGGCGGTAAAGTCCTGTGGATCATTCTGCACGAACGATGCGCGGGGAATGTACTTGTCCAGAACGTTCTTCGCACCGGGGTGGATACGGCTGGCCGGGAGAATGTTATTAGCGAACGGCAGACCGGTATCGGGATCGTAGACAAGGATCGGACTCACAAACCGGCCGTTCGCGGTGTAGCCGGTCGCCAGACCCGAGAAGTCGCCATTGCGCCAGGCATCGAGGGGAAACGACGCGGTTTGAACCGTGCCTTCGCGGGTGCGGCGCGACTCGTAGTTGAATGCCCAGAACGTCTTGTTTTTACCGTTGTAGAGCTTGGGGAAGAACACCGGACCGCTTAGGACGAAGCCAAACTGGTTTTGCCGGAGGGTGTTCTTCTTGAGGCGGGTCGCGGTGGGGGCGAGTTCGAAGTTGAGGAAGTAGTTCTCGGCGTCGAACAGGTCGTTACGGAGGAAGTCGAAGAACGTGCCGTGCAGGTCGTTCGTGCCGCTCTTCATCGTGATCGTCACCTGGGCGCCGCCGCCGAATCCATATTCCGCGGAGTAGGCGTTGGTCTGAATCTTGAATTCTTCCAGCGCTTCAATAGACGGAACGAAGTTGGTGGTGTGTACGCGGGGATCTTTCGCGTCGACGCCATCGAGCGATACGACCTGGTGCGTTTCGCGGATACCGTTGGCGATGACGGCGAACGCCTGGCCGGGAATCGGGAAGCCGCCGCTGCCGTCACCCGTGCCGGTCCGGATACCGTACTGAACGCCGGGCACCAGCACGGCAAGGCTCTGCATATTACGGCCATTGAGGGGTAATTCAACGATCCGCCGGTTTTCAATTACCGCGCCGACCGTTGCGTTTTCCGTGTTCAGCAAAACCGACGAAGCGTTCACTTCGACGGACTCCGCTACGTTGCCGACATCGAGTTTGACGTCCTGGCGAACCTGTGCGGCGGTTTCCACACGGATGCTTCGAACCATTTCCGTCTTGAAACCCTGCGCTTCCACTTTTAAGTCGTAGTTGCCCACTTGAATCAGCGGGAACGTATAGTTGCCCGTGTCGTTAGTGGTCGCGGTCAACGTGACGTTCGTTCCGGTGTTGGTCAGGGTGACTTTTGCCCCTGGGATCACCGCGCCCGATGAGTCACTGACGATACCCAGTACCGATTGTGTCGTCGATTGCGCCCATAGGCCCGCCGCTGTCAGGACGAGACACAGGGCGAGGATAAGAACACGCCTGTATAAGACTGAAGGCATTCGTTACCTCGTGGTTCAAATATGTAATTGCTCTGTCCGTAGAAATAAACGACATTTTTTACTGCCCCTGAAGCCAGTTTACTTCTGGACCGAGATATTCAAGAAGGTTAAAGCCACACTGTATGCAATGTCAAACGTTTCACTGTAAAATCCTGCCACATGACTTTCCTTTAAGGTACTGGTACCCCTAGGGTTACGGGTTAACCGGAGCCCATTCTCCCGCATACGTTCGTGATACAAACGTTCGCAAAAGCGGGCCTGTCCCCGATTTGGGGGATGGTGGTGGGGGCGGTTTTGGCGGGGGCGAGGGGGTGGCACCACGTCGAGGTGGGGGGATTGCGGATGTGTTTCGTTGGTGTTGTATCAAAAGCATGAGGCCGGCTCCGACAGAGTCGGACGCCGGCCTCAAATTACTACGGCTTAATCCTGACGAGTTAGAACAGTAGCTTTAAGCCGAACTGCATGATGCGCATTGGAGTTACTATCCCTCGAATTTCGCCCATGCGGGTCGAGTCGGGGGTCAACTGATTGATGTTGGTGAACCCGATCCCGTTCGGGGCTCCGAAGTAGGGCGTGTTGGTCGAATTGATCGCTTCGGCGCGGAACTGAACGTTGAATTTCTCTTTGATCAGGAAGTTCTTGAACATCGAGAAATCCAGGTTCCGTTGGCTGGGTCCGCTGAGGACGTTGTAGCCAAAGGTGCCGTACCGGCAGAGGTCCGGCCGGCTGGGGACGTTGCAGGTGACGCGGGAGAAGGCGGCCGGGTTGAACCACTGCTGACGGCTGGGATTATCGAGGCGAGGGCTCCCGACCAAGTCAGGAAACACGGGGCCGCCGGTGTTGAGATCTCCGCCCTGCGTCACGTTGAAGGGGAAGCCCGAGCGGATCGACAGGATTCCATTCGTCTGCCAGCCACCGATCACATATCCGGCAATGCCTTTGAGGTTCCGGCCCGGCAGTTCCCAAACAAAGTTGGCCACCATGTTGTGGGTCTGATCGAAGCGGTACCGGCCGCGGCTGGCGCGGCGGTTCAGCGGATCCTGGAAAGTGACGCCTTCCTGCCCACCGTTTTCGCCGTCGCCGTGGGATTTGGAGAAGGTGTACGACAACCCGGCGGCGATGCCTTTCATGAACCGGCGGTCGGCCTTCACCTGCAAGCCATGGTGGAAACTTTCGCCGTAGGAGTCGATGTAACGGATGGTGCTCAGCGTCTGGACGCCGCGCTGCGGCACCGCCGGATCGTAGAACTGCTGATACGGGCGGCGGGCCTGCACGTTGGTGTCGGGCGATGGCGGCGGCTGGTTGTAGTTGCCGATCGAGTTACCCGAATGCGTTCCCTTCGACCCGACGTATCCCACGGTGAGCGCCGTGTTGAACGGCAGTTCGCGTTGAATATCGAAACTCCACTTCCACACGTCACCATGCTTGTAGTCCGGCGGAACGTAGTTAAGCGCTACCGGGCGGGGCGCCGCCGCTACACCGGCAGCCTGCAGGAACGGATCGTTCAACGTAAGAATCGGTTCGCCGGCGCGGAATTTGCGAGTCTGCAGGTTGACCGGCTGGCCGTTTCCGCCGGTCACTGGGATGGTCTGAGCCACGTCGGTTACCGAGCTGAAGATGAGCGAGCCGGACTTGGGCGGCATCAGGTTGAAGATCGTCCAGGTATTCAGGTGGTTGATGTTGTCGAACCAGCCCGCACCAGTGCGGATGACCCACTTGTCGGTCGGGCGGAACGTGATGCCCAAGCGCGGCATGAAGAAGTTCCGGCGCGGGAACAACGGGATCGCCCCTGCGTCGCCTAAAGCAGCCGGGGCGATCGCCGGAATCTTGGCGCCGCCGGGGATCTGGTAACCGGCGCCGCGGCCCTCGATACCCTTGCCGTCGCCAGGAAAGTCGAGCGTCCGCCAGAGGCCCTTGGAATCATAAGGAGATCCGATAAAATCCCACCGTAGTCCGCCACTTACCGTAATTCGCGGGCTGATCTTCCAGTCGTCGTGGAAGTAGCCGCCGAGACGCGTGTTACGCGGAAACGTGAGCGGGAGTCCTTCCGGCGACGTCGAGCTATTCGGGTATCCCAGCAGGAAGGAGGCGAGTGAATAACCGGACTCGTTGCCGCTGAAACCTAATGCACCTTCTTCCACGTTGGCAGCGCCGCGTTCCATGGTGATGTAGTAGACTTCGCCGCCGATCTTGATATTGTGCTTCCCGCGGAACATCGACACATGGTTCCCAAACTGCACCGTATCCATGTTGTCGTAGCCATTGCCGTTGGTGTTTTCGCCGATCGGGAACGACAGGCCGTTGATTCGGGGCAGGCCATGCTCGCGAGGCGTCAACTTCCGGTTGTTATCGGAGAAAATGCGGAACTGCCCGATTCCGAGACTGTCCATATCGAAGGAGGTGTTGTCGGTGCGCGGGTTGGAAGTAAGGTCGTTCGAAACATTGAAGCCGAAGCGGAACTCGTTGATCGTGGTGGGCCCGAAGGAGTGGATCCATTGGGTAGCCAGGTTGGTGACGCTCGACTTCACGAACACCGGCAGGGCAGGGTTGATGTTGTTTGCCGTGCGGTTCGACCGATCCCATGCGAGCCTCGCAAACACGCGATCGTTCACGTTAAACGTGTGATCGATCCGCATGAAGTACGTGTGCGCGTTAACCGGTTGGGGAACACCGGCGGTTGCATTGAAGTCCAAGGGGTCAGCCAGCCGGAACTGCGGCTTCGGCACGTAATCATTGATCATCTTCAGCGCACCTGGATGCAATCGGGACGCGGGCAGGATGTTGTTGGCGAACGGTACGCCCGTGAGGGGATCGAAAATGATCGTGGGATTGCGTAGCGTCCCCGTGGTGCCGATAAGCGTCGGGGTCAGGAGTTGCGAAAAGTCGCCGCGCCGAAACTCCTCGAGCGCGAAGTTCGCGTTCTGCACGCTGGTGATCCGGTCTAGCCGGTGTTCCATGTTGAACGCCCAGAACGTCTTGTTCTTGCCGTTATAGATCTTCGGGAAGAACACCGGACCGCTCATGACGAACCCGAACTGGTTGCGGCGTAGCGGGTCTTTCTTCAACCGGTCGAGGTTCTTGGGGCGTTCGAAGTTCAGGAAGTAGTTCTCGGCGTCGAAAACGTCGTTGCGCAAGAACTCGAAAAACGTGCCGTGCAGGGTGTTGGTGCCGCTCTTCATCGTGATCTGTACGTTCGCGCCGCCGCCGAAGCCATACTCGGCTGTGAATGCGTTTGTCTGAATTTTGAATTCTTCGATCGCCTCAATCGACGGAACAAAGTTCGTGATATTGATACGCGGATCTTTTGCGTCGACACCGTCGAGCGATACCACCTGGAAAGTCTCCCGCTGGCCATTCGCGGAGACGGAGAAGCCGGACCCTGGGATCGGGAAGCCGCCCATACCATCGCCGCGGCCCGTGCGTTCGCCGAACTGCACCCCCGGCACGAGCACAGCGAGGCCCACCATGTTGCGTCCGTTGATCGGCAGGTCGATGATGCGCTTGTTTTCGATCACCGCGCCGACGGTCGCGTTTTCCGTGTTCAACTGAACGGTATTCGCGGAAATCTCGATCTTGTCCGCAATCGCGCCAACCTCAAGCTTGAAGTCTTGCCGCACCTGCGCCGACGTTTCGACGCGTATGTCGCGGATGGTTTCGGTCTTGAATCCCTGTACTTCGACTTTAACCTCGTAGTTACCCACCTGGACCAGCGCAAAGCTATAAAGCCCGGCGGCATTCGTCTCCGCCGTTCGCGAAATTCCGGTGCCCTGGTTGGTCATCGTGACCTTGGCGCCGGCGATCACCGCGCCGGAGGAATCTTCGACTAAACCTTGGATCGATTGCCCGGATTGTCCGAAGCTAAGCCCTGAGACAACCAAAGCCGCCAGAACTGCGACGACTGTTCGCTTCATCAATTCACCCCTCTGTCGGAATTGCCTACGAACCCTCACACCCGGAGAGATCCGTGGGTCCAGACAGTATATAGCGGTTTTAATATTAATGCGAGTGCGAGCATCGGCTTTTTTCATCTCGCACTGTAAAATCGTCGCTTCCAGACGGCGACTAGAATGTGAGCCGCAGTCCGAACTGGATTACCCGGTTCGCCGTCGACGTCGCTGTGATTCGCCCAACTTGCCCCGGGAAGGAGATGTTCGCCGCCGGATTCGCGAAGTTCGCATGGTTCGGCAGGTTGAAGAACTCCGACCGGAACTGGAGGTTTACTCTCTCTGCGAACCTGAAGTTCTTATAAACGGATGCATCAATCGTGATCAATCCGGGACCAATCAGCGTGTTCTTACCCGCGCTGCCGAACGTATACGGCGCCGGCACGGCGAACGCCGCAGCATTGAACCACCGCGTGATGTCCTGGGCATCCACATGCCAGTCACCCACGACGTCCGGCCGCCCGCTGGGCGCCCCCTGCAAGGTGGCGGTGAACGACGGCGAAAACGGCGTGCCCGTCGCGAACGTCGTGATTCCACCCACCTGCCAACCGCCAATCACGTAATTCAGCGGGCCACCCACATTCAAAAACGCCTTTCCTTTCCCGAACGGTAAGTCGTAGAGGTAATTCATCGTCAGCACCTGACGGCGAATGCCCGACAGGTTGGCGCGGTCGGCCCGGAAATTCCGGATGTCCTGCGGCCCGGTATAGAGGTCGTCGCCGATCGCCCGAACATACTGATATTCCGCCTGGAAGAGCAGGCCGTGCGAGTAGCGCTTCATAATTCCGACCTGCAACGAGTTGGAAATCTGCGACCCGCCCGAATCGTAGTACAGAATGCTCGACCAGGGCTGCAAAGGCCGCCGGTCCTGTGTCGGCCCCGGCCCGAACGTGCGTGGCTGGTTGGCGTCATAAGCGCGCCAGGTATGCCGGAAGTTCTGGCTGAGAAAGGAAACGCGGAGCCCCAACGAGGCGGTGATCTGCTGTTCCACGGTGATGTTTGCCTGGTGAACCTCATTCATTTTGATGTTGGGGTCGAACGCCGTAAACGATGGGTTCCTGGGGGCACTCCCCGCCGTCGGAAACGCATTCGAAAGAGTGAGACTGGGCGTGGCCCCGGCGGGCGCCTCCAAGCGCTCGGTCAGCACAAAGGGCGGGTTCTTCGGGAACGACAGAAACTGGTCGCCAAAGGTCGAACCATAGTACATGCCATAGCCTCCGCGAACCACCGTATTCTGCATTAGCTTGTAGGCAAAGCCGATGCGGGGCGCCAGGTTGTTGTGGTCCCCTGCCACCAATTTGTTTGGGAAGCCTGCCTTGTCATTTGTCACAACCGGCAAGGCGGACACCAACTGCGGACTTGCTCCAGGCGAAACGCCTCCATTGAAGTTCGGGACAACAATTCGATTGTTCGCCAGGTCGAAGTTGGCATAGTTCCCGTCGCGGTCTTCATACTGTGTCTGCACTTCATACCGCACACCGAGGTTGAGCGTGAGTTTGGGTGTTAGACGCCAGTCGTCCTGGAAGTAAAGACCGTAGACGCTTGCTCCAGGCTGTGTCGATCCGCCAAACGCGGTGGACCGCTGCGCCACCGTCGGATATCCGAGCAGGAAATCCGCCAGCGCGTCGCGCGAGTAGATGCCCTGAAAATCGAAGTACCCGCGCGGATACGGCCGTATCGCCATTTTGTCGTAGCTCTTGTTGAAGTTCAGATCCATGCCGCCTTTGAACATGTGCTTCCCGCGGACCCAGGTGGTGTTGTTGATCCAATTGTGGCTGTACTGCTTGAAGGATCCGCCACTGGTTGTGCCCTGGTTTTCGGTGAGCTGTGTGTAACCAGGAATGTTCATCGTCGGTACACCGCCGGCTCCGGGGGTAATTGGGAATAGTCCCGGAATGAGCCGGCTCAGGTCCAGATCCGGATTGCCGGTGTTGCGGAAATTGTTGTTGTAGATGGTTCCGAATTTGAAGTCATTCGTAACGCTCGGTGAGAACAGGTGTGTCCAGGAGAAGGTGAAGTTACGGTCCAGGAATCCGAAGTAGCCGTTATTGAAACCGGCAGCGGCCGGCCCCGCCTGGAAATAGGGCCCGTTGGTAAACGCGAGGAACCGGCCGAAGATCCGGTCATTCGATCCAATGCTGTGGTCGATCCGTAGCGACCAGTTGTCGAGTTGTGGCTGGTTCGACAGGTTCGTCACGTAGTTGAACCCGGTCCCGGCCGCTCCTGTCCCGGCTTGGTTCGGCAGCGGATAATACTTGATCAGTTCCGCGGCCGCGGGATGAATTCGATTCGCCGGAATCTGATTACCGGGAAACGGACTTCCCGTGAGCGGGTCGATAATCTCCCGCAAACCGGCGAAGTTCCCGGTCCGCTGGGCCGCCGTCGGTACCGCCAACGTGTTCGTCCGCGGAGACCGTTCTCGCAGGCCTTCCCAGACGAAGAAGAAGAATGTCCGGTTCCTCCCGTTGTACACCTTCGGCAGGAACGCCGGACCGCCCACCGATCCTCCAAATTCGTTCCGGTTGAACGGCGGCCGGCTCGGCGCGAAGAAGTTCCGCGCCGCAAACTCGCGATTCCGGTTGTAATGGAAAAGGCTTCCGTGAAAATCGTTTGTGCCGGACTTCGTCACCACCCGGATCTGCGCGCCGCCGCGTCCGAATTCCGCTGGGGCGTTGACGTTGATGATTTCAAACTCGGCCACCATGTCGAGGGAGGGGAAGGCTCCCTCGCCACGAGCGCTAATGGTGTCGTTGTTGCTGGTCCCATCGATTGTGAAGTTGTTGTTTGAATTCCCCGGTCCGCCGCCCACTCGCGGGCTTGTCCCCGCATTCTGCACGCCCGGCGCAAGGGCAAGCAGGTTGAACAGACTGCGGCCATTCAATGGAACTCCAAGCACCTGCCGCGACTCGATCACCGCGCCTACCGACGACGTTTCCGACTGGATTACCGGCGCGATGCCCTGCACATCCACGCTCGACACCACGCTCCCGATCTTCATTTGAAAGTCGATTCGTGCCGTCTGGCCTACTTGCAGCCGCAAGTCGGTTTTTTGCTCCACGCTGAAGCCCTGTTTGCGAGACTCCACCGTGTAGGCGCCGACAACCAGGTTTGGCAGCGCGAAATAACCTTCGTTATTAGTCAGTGTTTCCGCTGTAACGGCAGTACCTTCGTTTTTGGCACTGACTCGAACTTCCGGAAGAGCGGCGCCGCTTGGGTCGGTCACTCTGCCGGTAATAGCGGCGAATTGCGCCGCAAGCGGCGTTACGGCGGCTAGCAAAAGAATAGACGGCCTAAGCATGGCCGTCATTCTATATCACGTAGTAATCTTTAACTACTGCTGGAGGCGTGCCGCCGGCGCCGTCACCTCTAATGGGTTCTTCATCTTGTGCTCGCTGTAATAGCCGGGCTTTACCCGCTCGACGATCTGCGCCACCGGCCGGTCCAGAATCTCGAAATACGGCTTCGGATACACGCCGATCCACACCGCCCAAACGAGCAGCGGAGCAAACACTGCAATCTCGCGCCAGCTTAGGTCTTTCAACCCGGAGTTCTTCTCCGCGATGTCGCCCAGCATGGTCCGCTGGAACAGCCACAGCAGGTACGCCGCGCCGAGCACGATGCCGAGGACACACCAGAGCGCCCAATTGAGCGACACCTGGTAGGCGCCTTGCAGAATCGTGAACTCGCCGATAAACCCGTTCAACGGCGGCATGCCCATCGACGACAACGCCGCGATGAGGAAAATCGCGGTGTACACGGGCATCACCTTCAACAGTCCGCCGTATTGCGCGATCTCACGTGTGTGCCGCCGTTCGTACACAACACCGACAATCAAGAAGAGCATGCCGGTCGAAATCGCGTGATTGATCTGCTGGATCACGCTGCCGGCGATCCCCTGCGGATTGAGTGCGATGATCCCAAGCGTGCAAAAGCCCATGTGGCTGACAGAGGAATACGCAATCAGCTTTTTCATGTCCTTCTGCATCATGCAAACCAGCGCGCCATAGACGATGGCGATGATGGAGATGATCGCTACGATGCTTACCACCTTCGGGTCTTTCGCCGTCTCCGGCAGCAGCGGCAGCGAGAACCGGATGAACCCGTACGTCCCCATCTTCAAGAGCACGCTCGCCAGCACCACGCTACCGGCCGTCGGCGCCTCCACGTGTGCATCGGGCAACCAGGTATGGAACGGCCACATCGGCACCTTCACCGCAAACCCGATGAAGAATGCCCAGAACACCCACCAACCCGCCGCCCACGGTAGTTGCGTCCTGATCAACTCATTAATGTTGAACGTGTACACCTGGAACTGCTGCGCATGGTGCCAGTAAAGCGTAATGATGCCGAGCAGCATCAGAATCGAACCGGTGGCCGTGTAGATGACGAACTTGATCGCGGCGTACGCCCGCCGGGGTCCGCCCCAGATCGCGATGATGAAGTACATCGGCACCAGGGTGATTTCCCAAAACAGGAAAAACAGCAGAAAGTCGAGCGAGATGAACACGCCGAGCATTCCAACCTGCTGGATCAGGAAATAGGAGTAGTACTCCTTCAGCCGCGTATCGATCGCGTTCCATGACGACAGCACGGCGATAAAGCCGATCAGCGTCGTCATCACCACCATCAACAGGCCGATACCATCGATACCGATGTGATACGACGCGCCCAGCGACGGGATCCAGTTCGCCTTCTCGACAAATTGGAAGTCCTGGTTACGGTCGAACCGCTGGATCAGCGGGATGCACTCCAAAAAGCCGATGAGCATCACGGCGTTCGCCCATAGCTTGATCAGCTTGGCGTTCGACGACGGCAACGCCAGCAACACCAGAAATCCGACAAACGGAGTCCAAAGGACGATGGAAAGCAGATGGTCCATCACGCTCTATCACAACACACTTCTGGGGGTCAAGGAAATTCCCAAAGTTCACGCACCCCCGTGGGCACCCTCACCCACGTCTGGGTGAAAATCCCTCGTCGGTCGGTCGCGATATCGGGGACAGGCCCCGTTTTTCGGGTATCGAGGTGTCGGCAGGTTCAGCAGCAGCGGTGGCGTGCTGTGGGATGATGCGACGGGTGGGCAGGAATGCATCACCCGTATCTCGTTACAATGGAATATGTAAAACGATTTGGAAGAGCAAGTGCTCCTCTCCCTCCGCACGGTCCCGCACCCGCGTATTGCCACGGGCGCCTCTTCATCAACTGGTCTGTTCCGGCATCAGGGAGACCGAATTAATGGCTGATCAATCCTTCAATATCACCGACAATCGCACTGGGAAATCCTATACACTGCCCGTTCACGACGGAACCATCCGCGCGATGGATCTCCGCCCCATCAAAGCCGATCCCGAAGAATTCGGCACCATGACTTACGACCCGGCGTTTCTGAACACCGCGTCCTGTCGTTCCGCCATCACCTATATCGATGGCGACCGTGGCATCCTTCGTTATCGCGGCTACCCGATTGAGGAGCTCGCGGAAAAATGTTCGTTCATGGAAGTCGCCTACCTCTTACTGAATGGCGAACTGCCCACACAGATTGAACTCGACCAGTGGATTACCGAGATCAAATCGCACACGATGATCCACGAAACGACCAAGCACTTTCTCCAGGGCTTTCGCTACAACGCTCACCCGATGACCATGTTCATCAGCACAGTGGCGGCGCTGTCGAGCGTCTACCCCGAGTGCAAGCACGTGCTCGACCCCACCATCCGCCGCCGCGAGATCGTTCGCCTCATCGCCAAGGTCCCCACCATCGCCGCCTACTGCTACCGGCACCAACTTGGCTACCCCTATGTCTACCCTGACAACGACCTCAGCTATGCCGAAAACTTCATGAACATGCTGTGGCGCATGGCAGAACCTAAGTTCCTGGCGAACCCCGTCCTCGCTCGCGCCCTCGACATTCTCTTCATACTGCACGCCGATCACGAGCAGAACTGTTCCACCAACGTCATGCGTTGCGTCGGCAGCTCCCAAGCCGACCCCTACGTCTCCCTCTCTGCCGCGGCCGCCGCGCTCTCCGGCCCCCTGCATGGCGGCGCCAATGAGGAAGTGCTCCGCATGCTCGACGAAATCGGCACCGTCGACAATGTAAAACCGTATGTCGACAAGGTGAAGTCCGGCCATACCAAGCTGATGGGTTTCGGCCACCGCGTCTACAAGAACTACGACCCTCGCGCCCGCATCATTAAGTGGACCGCCAACCAGGTCTTCGAAGTCACCGGACGCAACCGGAAGATCGACGTCGCACTTGCCCTTGAGAAGATCGCGCTCGAAGACGAGTACTTCGTCAAGCGGAAGCTCTACCCGAACGTCGATTTCTACTCCGGCATCATCTACGAAGCGATGGGCTTCGAACCGTCGATCTTTACAGTCCTGTTCGCCATCCCTCGCACGGTCGGCTGGCTCGCCCAATGGCAAGAAATGATCACCGATCCCGAACAGAAAATCTCACGGCCGCGCCAGCTTTACATTGGCCACGCCGAACGCCACGTGCCGACCCTCGCCGAGCGTTCCGTACCCGCCACTGCGATAGCGATGTCTTAGCCATCCATTCTCGAATAAAAAGGGCCGTCCACCTGTTGGGGCGGCCCCTCTTTGTTGTCCTCAGCGCTTACTTCGCTTGCGTTAAGATTGCGAATCCGTCAGGTACTCGAAGCTGCCCAGGGTCAGACAAGACTCCGACTTGAACACCGCTTAGTTCCTGCCGGATCTCCAGCCAAGTTCCGTCTTCTTCGACGAGATCGAATTCGCGCCGCACCACCAGATCATTACCAACGTCGATCCATTTATACCCGTTTCGTACTCGATTCCCTTCTATGGGCACTGCCACGAGATCCGTCGTTCCGGCTCTCCGGCTCGCAATCACGCGAAGCGGCGCCGAACGATACGACATAAACTTGAATTGGCCGACTTCGGTCGCCTCTCGCGCCCGGTACATTAGACGGTAAACCATTCCGGACACCACATCCCGCAAAATCCCGACCTCTGTGGTTCCTTTTCCGGTCGTGACAGTCACACGCTCCAGATCCGATCCGTTGCGGTCCCGTTGATATATCCCTTCCGACCGGCTCACTTCCCGGCATTCCTTACCGCCCGTGCTTTGTTGGCACAAGCTTTCGGTTTTGATGAACTTCGCGCTAATTGGCGTAATTTGAGCCCAACCCGGCACGCCCACCGACCAAATAGAGCAAATTAGAACCGGCAATCTTACTAACATGTTGGCCTCCCCCCACCTATGCGCACTGGCAACAGTCAATTTGGGAGCAGGTACTGATATACTCAGTGCCGTCCCAACAACCGGTTACGTAGTTAACTCGCCCACAGACAGGACATTGGGGCTTCGCTGAACAGAATAGGTATCTATATGCACAGCCGCCCCGGGACTCGCAGAGCTCGTTACAGGACAAGTAGGTGCATTCGGCATACACGCTCAGCGGGCTACTAACGGTAATAATTAAGCCCGCTAGAGCCGAGAGAATCCGTTGAATCATGGTCTTCTCCAGATCTACTAACGTTTGCCTAGAACAGGTCGCCGTACCAGTTCGACTACAAAACTAATGGAATATTAATGCGAGATAGGTGGGACGTCAATACCAAAAAATTCAACAACGACGAGCAATTTAAAAAAGATCATTCAGAGGAGCTACCTGGTGAATTCCGCCAACACCCAGATTGTCCGTAGTCTACCAACACGAGTTGTCACGCGACGTGGCCATGACCACCGCAAATCCGCGTTATAGTGTCCATACCTTCCCCCATGACACGCCGCGAATTCCTTGCCACTCCCGCCGCTGCCGCACTCGCCGCACCTGCTCCCGCCCCCAAAGAGCGCCGCCTCGCCCTTAATGAGGACAACTCCCATTTCTTCACCAGCCGCGCCGGCAAACCGCTCGACCGCGAAACCGTCGCCGCCTGGGTTGACCAGTACGCCAACACTCAGATCCGCGAACTCTTCCTCTGCCCCAACTCCATGCGCGTCTCCTACGACTCGAAAGTCTGGGACCCCATCTGGCGCAATTACGACCCCACCGGTCCCGACGACCAGCCGCTCCTCGCTTCCCTCACGCCCGAAGGCCGAACCTCCGCCCGCCGCTGGATTCACACCGCCTGGGACCTCTCCCATCGCGGCATTGATGTCTACTCCACGTGGATCGCACGGTGTAGAAAACAGGGTCTGTCCCCGATTCTTTCAGTACGAATGAACGATATCCACAATGTCGATGATGAGAAGGCTTATATTCACTCGGAGTTCTGGCGCAACAATCCACAGTTCCGCCGCGTGCCCTACCGCTTTGCGTCCTGGTTCGACCGTGCCTTCGACTACTCCCATGGCGAAGTGAGGGAATACCACCGCAAGCTGATCGCCGAGTTACTCGACCGCTACGACGCGGACGGCATCGAACTCGACTGGATGCGCTTCGGCCTACACTTCCGCCCCGGCCGCGAACAAGCCGGAGCCGCCCTGCTCACACAGTGGGTCCGCGACCTGCGCCAACTTACCCGAAAAGCCGAGCAGCGCCGCGGCCATCGCATCCAACTCCTCGCCCGCGTCGCCTCCCGGCCCGATACCAGCCGCCGCATCGGCATCGACGCCGTCACCTGGGCCCGCCAGTCCCTCATCGACGGCATCACCATTTCGCCCTTCTTCCAGACCATCGAAACCGACATGCCCGTCGAAACCTGGCGCGAACTCGTTCCTGTCCCCGTTTCCGCCGCTATCGAACTGAACGTCCGCCCCTACCCCGACTACAAACCCATCCAGACCAACTCGCTCGAAACGGTCCGGGGCGCCGCCGCCAGTTTCCTCGATCGCGGCGCCCACCGCGTCTACCTCTTCAACTACATGGATTCCGAAACCGCGATGGCCGACCTTGGCGATTACCCCACCGTCCTCCGCGAATGCGGCTCCCTCGCGACCCTGGCCGGGAAACCCCGCCGCCATATCCTCACATACGCCGATACGTGGGCCCCCGGCGAGACACGCCTCAAACCCCTCCCCGCCGACACGGCCGCCAACCGCTGGCTCGAATTCCGCCTCCCCACCGGACCTGCCGCTCAATCCGCCCAGGTCCGCGTAGCGGTCGAAGGAGCCGAATTCGCCGAAGTCCGGCTGAACGGCGACCTTTGCACGCCTGCCGGACCCGTCGAAGTGAAAGCTCCCAAACCAACCCAGCCGTTCCTAGCCTTCACCGCCCCGAACGGCACCCTCCGCGGCGACAACGTCATCGAACTCCTCGCACGCAACTCCGGCCGCATTCACTGGGTGGAGATCGGAATCGGCTGACCGCCGTCAGCGCGCGCAACCCGGCCGAATCGCACCGGCGGCTCGATCCTGCTCGGCCCGGACGACAGCCCGCACGCAATTTACTGCTTACAACAATTCCCCCCTACAGCAACGGCCCGTGATAGCATCGAACGCGATGCAACGCCGGCACTTCCTCACATCTCCTTTGGGTGCACTCCTTGCGAGCCCCGCCGCGGCACAAGAGTTGGCCAGTCCGAACGAAGTGGTGCAGAAGGCCCGCGAAGGCGCACTCGGTGTGCTGAAACCGTCTAAGAAGGATCTGGAACACGGGCTGGAACTGCACCGCAACTCGCTGGTATTTGAATCGTACGGCTTTATGCCGC
This sequence comes from Bryobacterales bacterium, assembly GCA_020846745.1. Taxonomy (GTDB): domain Bacteria; phylum Acidobacteriota; class Terriglobia; order Bryobacterales; family Bryobacteraceae; genus JADLDI01. The sequence goes on from JADLDI010000114.1 coordinate 20,399, forward strand.
GCGCCGCGGCTGACGGCGCCGTATTGGCTCAATTGATTGATGCCGGAGCATCGGAGGCGGAGTATCAGGACGCTTACGAAGATCAAACGATGACCCGCTACGTCACCGAAGCCGCGGAGCGCAAGGAGTATCTGGATGCCTGGCGCACTTCGGGCGTCACCTGCATCTTCCAAAATTCGGGCGAGGAAGGGTCAGACCCGCGACGGCTGCTTAAGCGCCTGGCGCGGTACACCTACACAACACACTTCTTGCGGGACCACGTCTCACAAGCCGTCGAGCCCGCGGATATCGAAGCTGCGAAAAAGGCGGGCCGACACTGCGTGTACATGACGACCAACGGCGTCCCCATTCCCGGCGCATGGACCAACGTCAACGAAGAACTCACCTATATCCGCATCTTCTTTGAGATGGGGGTCCGCATGATGCACCTTACCTACAATCGCCGCAACATGATCGGCGACGGTTGCGGTGAACCTGCAAACGCGGGGCTATCGGACTTTGGGCGAGCTGCCGTCGCCGAAATGAACCGGCTCGGCGTGATCGTCGATATCGCGCACTCCGGTTGGCAGACTTCGCTTGAGGCGGCCAAGGCGTCAAAGAAACCGATGGTGGCGAGCCACACCACCTGCACCGCGCTCCACCGGCACATCCGGTCGAAGCCGGACGAAGTGATTCGCGCGATTTGTGATACGGGTGGACTCGTGGGCATCTGCTCAATCCCCGGCTTCCTCGGCGGCGCCCGGAATATCGGCTCGATGCTCGATCACATCGATTACGTCATCAAAAAGTTCGGCGCCGATCATGTCGCTATCGGAACCGACATCGCTTATTCGTCGCGCAACTCCGCCGGTGAAATGAAGAAGGTGCCGCGGCGGGCACGTGCGCGTATCCGTTGGGAAGCGCTTTGGCCCCCAGGAAGCTCGGGCGGCGAGCCGGACACAACGGGTTCACTCGCCTGGGTGAACTGGCCGCTGTTTACGGTCGGCATGGTGCAGCGCGGGCATTCCGATACGGATATCCAAAAGGTACTCGGACTCAACATGCTGCGCGTCGCTCGCGGTAACTTTAATGGAATCGCTCTATGAAACTGTTGCTGTCTTTCGTTGTTGGTCTTACTTCCCTGCAAGCTGCCTGGCAGGCCGGCGTCGCCGCTGTCGATATTACTCCGCGGGAATCCATCTGGATGGCAGGCTATGCCGCCCGTACCAAGCCGTCCGAAGGCGTCCGCCAACCGATCTGGGCCAAAGCCCTCGCCCTTAGAGACGACTCGGGCCGCACCGCCGTGATCGTCACGCTTGACCTGGTGGGCATTCGCCGAACGATGGCCGAAGGCATCGCCGCCAATATCCAGCGCAAACACAACATTCCGCGCGAAGCCATCTGGTTCAACGCGTCGCACACGCATAGCGCTCCCTTGGTAGGCGTGAGTCCGAGTTACAACTTCGGTGAGTACTCTGAGAAGCAGGCGCCGGTAATTCAGCGCTACACCCTTGAAGTCGCCACCAAAATTGAAGCGGTGATGGAGAAGGCGATCATCGCCATGGCGCCCGCCACTCTCCAGTTCCAGCAAGGCCTGGCCGGGTTCGCCGTCAACCGGCGCCGCGTCGGCCATCGCGAATATCCGGGACCGGTTGACCACGACGTTCCCGTGCTCGCCGTACGGTCCGCCGAAGGGCAACTGCGCGCGATTCTGTTCGGCTATGCGTGCCACAACACCGTGCTCGGCGATTACATGATCAATGGCGACTATGCCGGTTACGCCCAGGCCGAACTGCAGCGCCGGTATCCGGGCGCAGTCGCCATGTATGTGCAGGGCGCGGGCGCCGACTCGAACCCGCTGCCCCGGCGCAAGGTCGAACATGCCGAACGTTACGGGATGACTCTTGCCGATGCCGTCGATGAGGTCGTCGCCGGGCGGATGAGGGCGGTGGACTCGAAGCTCAAGATCGGCATGCAAATCGTGGACCTGAAGTGGGCTGGTCCGCGGACCAAGCCTGAACTCGAAGAGCGGCTGAAGAGCACCAACGAACGTACGCGCGGGCATGCACAGCGACTGCTGAAAGCGTTGGAGCGCGACGGGCAGGTGGCGGAAACGTATCCCTATCCGATTCAGGCCTGGAAGTTCGGCGACCAGTTCACGGTGTTGACGCTGGCCGGGGAACTTACGGTCGACTACTCGCTACGATTCAAACGGCAGTACGGTCCGGATACGACGTGGGTAGCGGGCTATTCGAACGACGTGTTCGGGTACATTCCGTCCCTACGCGTCCTGAAGGAAGGCGGTTATGAGGGGGGAGAAGCGTTCCTGTTCGGTAGCCTGCCGGGTCCGTTTGCGGACGACGTGGAGGATCGGATTTCGGGCGGGGTGGAGAAGGCAATCGCGGGTTTGAAGTAGGTGTTGCCCGGGGGTTGGGTCAGGCGTCGAGGTAGTGCTGCTCGGATAGCTGGCGCAGCCGGGCGGCGGCGGATTCGGGGGTGATGTCGCGTTGGGGGCCGCCAAGCATTTCGAAACCCACCATGAATTTGCGGACCGTGGCGGAGCGTAGCAGCGGCGGATAGAAGTGGGCGTGCATGTGAAAGTAGCGGTGGTCTGCGCCGTCGGTGGGGCGTTGGTGGAAGCCCATCGTGTAGGGGAACGACGTTTCGAACAGGTTGTCGTAGCGCGTGGTGAGGCGCTTCAGGATCTCGGCCAGCGCGGCGCGCTCATCGGCCGCGATCTCATCGAGTGCGGTGAAATGGCGGCGCGGGAGCACGATGGTTTCGAATGGCCAGACGGCCCAGAACGGCACCAGCGCCACAAACTGGCGGTTCTCACAGACGATCCGCTCGCCTCGTTTTAGTTCCTCCTCCAAGTAGCGGCAGAGAAGACACTCGCTCGCCGCGCTCAGATTTGCCACTTCTTTTGCTAACTCGTTTGGAACCGATTCGGTGGACCAGATCTGGCAGTGCGGGTGGGGGTTCGATGCACCCATCATTTCTCCGCGATTTTCGAAGATCTGCACGGCGTTGATGAAGGGCTGCGCAGCGAGGTCGCGGAATTGATCGACCCAGGTATCGACCACCGTCGTAATGGCGCCGGTATCCATGCGGGCGACGGTTAGCGAATGGTCGGGCGAGAAGCAGACGACGCGGCAGAGGCCACGCTCGGCGCGAGCAGCGAAGAGGCCTGCTTCGTTCGTTTCAAACGGCGGCGTGTCGGGCAGGAGGGCCGAGAAATCGTTGTCGAAGACGAAGGTGGAGGTGTAGGGCGGATTGTGCTTGCCGCCGGCGCGCTCGTTGCCGGGGCAGAGGTAACACTTAGGGTCGTAGTGAACGGCAGCCGGGCGCGGCTGCCGTTCGACCTGGCCTTGCCACGGGCGCTGGGTGCGATGGGGCGACACTAACACCCATTCGCCGGTGAGCGGATTCAAGCGGCGGTGCGGCTGCTCGCGCCAGTTCACGTTGGAAACACCTCAGTGGCGCCCTGGCTGGCGGCGGTGACGTAGATTTCGGGTGTGAGTCCGGTGCGCTCCTGGTAGCCTTTGGCGACCATCTGGTGGAAGCGTTCGACGGCATCGGTCTGCACCAGATTGATGGTGCAGCCGCCGAAACCGCCGCCGGTCATACGCGCGCCATAGACACCCGATACCTGGCGAGCCAGTTCGACCATGACGTTCAGCTCCGGACAGGTGACCTCGTAGTCCTGGTCAAGGCTTGCGTGGGATTCGTTCATCAGTTCACCGAAGACGGCGCAGTCGTGCGAGCGGAGCGCCTGGGCGGCTTCCTCAACGCGGGCATTTTCAGTGACCACGTGGCGGCAGCGGCGGAAGATGCGTTCGGGCAAGACCTTGCCACGGTCAGCGAATTCTTCGACGGTGATGTCGCGCAGGGCGCGAATGCCAAGGGTCTTGGCGCCTTCTTCGCAATCCGCACGGCGCTGGTTGTACTCGCCGCCGGCGAGTTCGTGCTTGACCATCGTGTTGCAGATGACCAGGGACACATTGGGCGGAAGAGGAAGTTCCTGATGGCCGAGCGAGCGGCAATCGAGCATCAGCGCGTGGCCCAGTGCGCCGAAACAACTGGCGAATTGATCCATTATGCCCGACCGGACACCGACGAACTGATTCTCGGCGCGCTGGCAGGCGAGCGCAATTTGGATCGGCTCCATCGCGACACCTGCTATGGCCAGCAGAGCGTACGCCGCGGAGACCTCAATGGCGGCCGAAGAACTCAAGCCCGATCCCAACGGGACATCGCTATCGATCAGAAGGTTCGCGCCGCGGAGTTTGGCGCCGCCGTCGCGGAGGCTGTAGGCTGTCCCGGCAACATAGTCCGACCAACCGTCAACGGGCTTGGGCGCAGGATCGTCGAGGTCGAATTCGAAAGCCTGGTCCAGGGTCTTCGAATAGACGTGGACCTTCGAGTCGGTCCGGGCAGATACAGCGGCGATGGTCGAAAACTCGATTGCCGCGGGCATCACGAAGCCCTCGTTATAGTCGGTATGTTCACCGATCAGGTTGACGCGGCCGGGCGCGCGGAACAAGCGCGGCTCACCGGCGCCGGGCATGCGGCGCTTGAACCCGTTTCGAACTTCGGTGGCGTTGATCATGACCGCCGGCCCGCCCGTTGCGCGAGGGCGAGAAATATCGACCCGAAGACGATGAGGGCGATGCCCCAATAGAGATCGACATTCAATCCAAGCGAGCGCTGAAACTCTTCCGGGTTTGCGAACGCTCCGTAAGCCGCCAATTGCAGGCCTGTGAGCAGAAGTAACAACCCGATGGGTTTACGAATATCGAGGCCCATAGTTTCACCAAAAGAGCACGTTGAGGACCAGCGTTAAGACCAGCACGATAGCGCCCAGCGGCCCGGGTTGCTGGTACCATCGCAGGCCCTCGGAAGAGGGTTTAGGGGTCAAAGAGTAAACCAATCCAGTGAGAGTGTCCGGATTGGGAGCGCGGGTGACCATGCTGATGAGAATGGTCACCACGAAACAAACGGTCCACGCCCAGATGGCTGTCCAGAAGTTTTGTGCCATCTCAGACGGGTAGTGCGAAAGAATCGCTAGCCACCCGCCTTTTACGCCGGCGGCCGCACCGGCGGGCAGGGTCAAGCCGTGGTGGAGCGCGGCGGCCACGGTACCGGTGAGGAGGCCGGTGAAGGCGGCGTGACCGGTGGTGCGGCGCCAGAACATGCCTAACAGGAAGGTGGCGAACAGGGGCGCGTTGACGAAGGCGAAGACGAGTTGCAGCAGGTCCATGATGTTGTTGAAGCGTGCGGCGATATAAGCAGCGCCGACGGAGGCGGCGATGCCGAACGCGGTCGCCATACGGCCCATCCACAAATAGTGCTGGTCAGACGCGTGGCGGCGGATGTAGGACTGGTAGATATCGTAGGTCCAGACGGTGTTGAAGGCGGTGACGTTTCCCGCCATGCCGGACATGAAGGACGCCATCAGGGCGGTGAGTCCGAGGCCGAGGATTCCAGGCGGGAAGTAGTGTGCCAGCATCATCGGGACAGCCAGATCGTAGTTCAACGTACCGTCCGGCTTGGCGGGCAACTGGAAGCCGGTCGTACCCGAATGGTGGGTGAGCGCAAGGGCGATCATGCCGGGCAGGATCACCAGAAAGGGGATGAACATCTTCGGTATGGCGGCGATCAAAGGAGTGCGCCGGGCGGCGGCCATCGACTCGGCGGCCATGGCGCGCTGAACAACCAGGAAGTCTGTACACCAATAGCCGAACGACAGGACAAAGCCCAAACCGGCGACAAGGCCGAACCATTCCACGCCCATAGGATTGGCGGACGCGCTGGTGAAGTATCGCCAGGATTCGGTATACGCGCCGGGGCCGTAGCCGTTGGCGACCGCTACTTTCTGCAAACGCGCGGTGAGGCCGTCCCAACCGCCGGCATCGCGCAGGCCCAGGTACACGAGCGGCAGGAACCCGGCGACGATCAGGAAGAACTGGAGCACTTCGTTGTAGATCGCCGAGGTAAGTCCGCCAAGGAAGATATAGGCGAGAACGATCATGGCGGAGAGAAGGATGGAGGCGTTGAAATCCCAGCCGAGTAGCATCGAGAACAGGAGGCCCATGGCGTAGAGGGAGATGCCGGAAGAAAAGATGGTCATGAACGCGAAGCTCAAGGCGTTCAAGGCGCGCGTCTTTTCGTCGAAGCGGAGCTTGAGATATTCCGGGACCGAGCGTGCGCGCGAGCCGTAATAGAACGGCATCATGAACACGCCGACGAAGATCATCGCGGGTATGGCGCCGACCCAATAGAAATGGCTGGTGGCGATGCCGTACTTGGCGCCGGAGGCGGCCATCCCGATGACTTCCTGGGCGCCGAGGTTGGCGGACAGGAAGGCGAGTCCGGTGACCCATGCGGGAATGGAGCGGCCGGAAAGGAAAAAGTCAGTGGAGGTCCGCATATACCGCTTGAGCGCGAAGCCCACGCCGATCACGAATGCGAGGTACGTTAGCAGGATTGTGTAATCCACCAGGGCTAGCGAGATACGTGGCATGGAACTCACAATCGTACCGCTACAGCGGAGCGCCGGGTCCGCTTATCACGCCTGTAATGTGGGTTCTTGTTCCTGCTTGAGCGCCGCGTACCCGCTTCCAACCACCGCCAGAAATGTGGACAACACCTCGCTGTCACCCAAGTTGACTTCCCACCAACCGCCGATCGCGACGCCGATCACCACTGCTACGGCGGCGTGCACTGCGAACCGCTGATCGGGCGTGAGGGGGCGGCGGAGGGCACGGAAAAAGTCGTAGAGGCACTTCGCGAACAGAGCGAGGATGGCGAGCATGGCGGGAATGCCACGCTCGGCGGCGTAGTGGATGTAGGTGTTGTGCAGATGACGGTAATACCAGTTGGAGGGAATCGGGTGCGGCGCATCGGGCGGGTAATACTGCTCGAAGTTGTCGTAGACGCGCTCCGGACCGACGCCTAAGAGGGGATGCGCTTCCATCATCCGAAGGCCGGTTTCGCGTAGCACTTCGCGATGCTGGTTGGAGTCGAGTGTGCGGTCCGGCCGGTAAATGGATCGTATTCGGGTGGCGATGGGTTCCGGTGCGGCGACAACGACTAACAGGGCAAGGGCCGGAAGGAGCGCCACGGTCCAGCGGCGCCAGAACCACATAAGGTAGACGAGGCCCGCGCCGGTGGCCGGCCAGACGCTACGGGTCATGGCGAGGAGTAAACCCAGTGCCATGATTGCTCCCGCGACGATCCACCAGCCGATGTGGCGGCGTTCGCGAGCAAAGAACAGCCATGCGGCGAGGATCAGCAGACAGATCATCATCTGCGCTGAGAACGTCATCCAGTGGCTCATGAACCCGGTGATCCGGTCGGCGACATAGGAGTTGTAAAAGGGCTGATGCGATTGCTGCGCGCGCTGGTATCGGACGAAGAACTCCCAGTAGCTGAAGAGGGCTGAGGCGGTGCCGGCCAAAACGATGGCGAGGAGCAGACGGCGGATGTCGGCCAGTTTGCGGAACAGCGCATAGATCGCGAAGATCACTACCCAGACATAGAACTTCTTGATTTGCGGCCAGGCCATCAAAGGTTTGTCGGAAGCCGCGGCGGAGAGCAGCGTCCACAGGACAAAGACGGCAAACGGCGCCCAGATCGGAGGCAGCCGGAACTGCTTCCGATCGGCGACGAGAGTGACAATCGTGAACCCCAAAATGATATTGAGCAACGCCGTTGACAGCAATCCCGACACGCCGGCCGCCATGGCGAAGTAGAGCGCCGCGGCGTGCCAGTTCAGTTTGCCGTCTGCCGTTGTAAACATGAGTGTGACAAAATGTTTCGAGAGGGACTCCACCCGCATGCGGGTATATCTGCTACGTCATGGTATCGCGGAAGACGGCCGCCCGGGCATGCCCGATAGTGAACGGGCACTGACGGCGGAGGGACGCCGCAAGCTTCGCGACGTAATTAGGGCGGCAAAGGGCGCCGGGTTGGCTCCGGACCTGATTGTGTCGAGCCCGTACCGGCGATGCGTGGAAACGGCGGACGTAGCGGCCCAGATGCTTCCCTACGAAGATCGGGTTGTACTGAGCGACGCGCTCGTTCCGGAAGGCAACACGGACGAGGTTTGGACGGAACTGCGCGCCTATCGCGACATGGAAGCGGTGCTGCTGGTGAGCCACGAGCCGCTGATCGGGCACCTGTTCGGGTATCTGCTGGGGACACCGTCGCTGTTGGTGGACTTCAAGAAAGGGGCGCTGGCGCGGATCGACATCGATTCATTTGGCCCGCGGCCGCGGGGAGTGTGCCGGTACTTCCTGCCGCCGAAGCTGGCCGGCGAGTAGTTTCGCGGGTTACACGCGATCGAGCGCTCGCTGGAAGTCTTCCAACAGGTCGCGCCAATCTTCAACGCCGACTGACACGCGAACCAGGCCGTCCGTCACGCCGGCTGTTTCCATCTCCTGTGCGGAGAGCGGGGAGTGGGTAGTAGTCTTCGGATGGCAGGTCAACGTTTCGACACCACCAAGCGATACGGCGTTGCGGGCGATCTTAACGTTACGCAGAAAGTCGAATGCCGCGTTTTTGCCGCCCTTCAGCTCGAGCGAGAACAGGCCGCCTGGGAAATCGCACTGCGCATCGCGGATGCGGATCTGCTCCGGATCGTCGAATAAGGTCGGGTAGTAGACCTTGCTTACTTTCGGATGGTGCTGCAAGGTCTCGGCAATGCGCTGTGCGCTTTTGGACGACCGGTTCATGCGAAGCGTGACGAGCGGCAGGCGCGAATCGAGCAGCCAGCACTCGTCCGGCGGCAGGATGTTGCCGAAGATGACGCGGCGTCCCTTCATACGCACAATCAACTGTGGATCCGCGGCGAGCGCGGCGCCGGCAAGCAGGTCTGAGAAGCCCGACAGATACTTGGTTGCGGAGTACAGGCAGAGGTCCGCACCGAACAGAAGGGGGTGCTGAAAGGCCGGCCCGAGGAAAGTGTTGTCGATGAAGACATAGGCCGGGTCGGTCAGGTTCTTCGCGGTAGCCACGGCCTTTCGGATGTCGGTCATGCGAATGGTGGGGTTGGCGGGCGTCTCGATCAGGACAATGCGCGGCTTTACCGTACGGATGGCGTCGTCCAACTCTTCGGTGGCGCCGGAATGAACGGCGGTCCCTTTGATGCCGAAGGGTTCCAGGAATTCGTGGATGAGGTGCTGTGTGCCGCCATATAAAGGAACGGTGTAGACGACGCGGTCGCCGGGCGCGGCGAACGTGGTCATGGCGGTCATGATCGCGGCCATCCCGGAGTTGAAGACGGCCGCCGCCTTAGCGCCGGCTTCGAGAGGAACAAGTTGGTCTTCGAGGATCTCCGCGTTGGGATGATTCAGGCGCGCGTAGATTAAGTCGATGTTCTCGTTATCCGCCCGCCGCGACCGTCCCGAGGCGACGGCGAAGGCGCGTTCCGCCGCTTCCGGCGACGGGAACACGTAAGTGGATGAGCGGAACACCGCCGGACGAGCCGATCCGAGCGACAGGGCCGGATCGTAACCGCGAGTCAGTACCTGGGTCGCGGAGTGTAGTGTCGCCTCATCATGAACACGGTCTGACATGGCGCTTTCAGTGTAGCGCCGGGTGACGGCAACGCCCGTTGTCTTGTGCCGTGAGTCGGCGATATGATCGCGAGGTGCAACGGCCGGCACTACCGGATCGATGCCGGTAAACTGCTCACCGCATCGCACAGAGGAGATACAGGTGAATCGAAGAAGCTTCATGCAGAGCTTGGCCGCGCCGCCGCTTGCGGCCTGGGGAGCCACGGAGACTGCGGCCACACAGCTGGCCGGAAAGTCGCTCCAGGAGTTGCGCGATTTTCATAAGCGCGAGCTGTTCTCCGAATACATCGCGTTATGGGACAAGAGCGGGATCGACTGGCAGTATGGCGGGTTTTTTCCGGAGGCCAACGTCGAAGGCAATCCGGCTAAGGTGACCGACAAGGAGATGTACTACCAGGGCCGCGGGCTGTGGGTGTTCTCCTATATTTACAACCATTTCGAGCGGCATGAACGGCATCTGAAGGCCGCACGGCTCGCGCGCGAGTTTCTGGTGAAGAATTGCCGCGATAGGAAGGGGTACTGGATTTCGAAGTTCACACGCGACGGCAAGCCTCTGGAACCTTCGACGAACATCTACGGCGACATTTACATGGTGCTGGGGCTGGCCGAATACTACAAGGCTGCCGGAAACCGCGAGGACCTCAACCTGGCAGTCGAGTCAGCGTACGGCGTGATGGAACGCGTGGTCTCGCCGGCGTACCAGCATCTGGCCGGCCACGGAGATGCCCACGAACCCGGGACGAAGCGGTTGGGCACCTGGCAGCATTTCCTGAGCGCGCTGACGCCGCTGCTGGCCCATACGCGCGACGAAGGGGTCGACTTGATCGCGCGCATGTGCGTCCGCAACATTATGGAACGTCACTGGCGACCTGAGTATGGCGTAATGCTGGAACACCTGGACGACCGGTTTGAGCCGTTCAAGCCGGACCCGCAGCAGAAACACCGGGTGATCTCGGGCTGGCATAGCATCCAGGCCGCCTGGATGTCGATGGAGGAAGCCCTACGCCGCGGCCACCGGCAGATGTTCGCCGAGGCTCTTCAGATGGGCCGCCGGACCATGGAGAAGTGCTGGGTGGAAGGAAAGCAGTTCAGCGGGCTTGTGAGCCGTGAGGACCCGGAAACGCCGCCGGTCGAGCCATCGTCGCTCGCCGGAATCCCGAGCGGCGCGCTCGATGACGCCCTCATCTTCTGCCTGATGGACATCGAGCATACCGGTGAAGCTTGGGGTCGCGACTGGTACAACAAGGTCTTCGCCACCGGCTACAAGCATCCCGGGCACTGGCGGCGCCGATGCCTGCTGCACCACCCACGCCGGCTGTTTGTGAGCATCGAGATTCTGGACAGGATGATCGCCCGCCGCGGCAGGACCTCGGATTTCCTTAAGACGGCCTAGCACCGCACTCCCCGGAATCCTAATCGGGCCGACCCGCATCATACTAAACTGAAAAGAGATTTCACATGGCAGGGCAAAATACACTCACGTTTACGGATCAGACCTGGGAGGCGGATGTCCTCAACTCCGACGTTCCCGTCCTGGTAGATTTTTGGGCCGAATGGTGCGGACCGTGCCGCATGATGAGCCCGACCATCGACACAATCGCGACCGAGTATAGCGGCAAGGCGAAAGTCGGCAAACTGAATGTCGACGAAAACGGCGGCACCGCGATGCGCTACAACATCCGCGGAATCCCGACGTTGCTGGTCTTCAAGGGCGGCCAGGTGGTAGCCCAGAAGGTCGGCGCAGTGGGCAAGAGCGAAGTAGCTGCCCTGCTCGACGCGCAAATCAGCTAACGAAATACCTACCAGTTCATAGATAGGCGATCTCGCACTGTCGCGAGGTCGCCTATTGTGTTTTGCGGGACATGCGGGGACATGCGGGCCGGTATCAGCTATCGCTGGAACAGCGATTCCAGCGACTGTGCGGAGAGTAGACGGGTTCCGAGGTCTTCCAATTCGGGGTCGGTCGCCGCTTGAATGCGGTCGTGCACCCAACCGGGAAGGTCGCCAAACCGGGCGACGAGTAGACGAGTAAGGAATTGCCGATACCCCTGTTCTCGCCCTTGCTCTAAACCCTGTTCTAAACCCTGTTCTAAGCCCTGTTCAAGCCCTTCTTCGCGCCCTTTCCTATAGATCGGACCGAACAGTTCGCTCTGGTTAAAATCGAAGGTCACTGGCATGTGTCGTTCCGTCCTCTCTTTAACTTCCGTTTCAAGCCCTCTCAACAACCCATTCCGCCTGCCGCTGAGCGAATCGCAAGTCGTTGGCGGACTGGAGTTCCAGGTGGACATGCTCTCCCGATTCCAGACGCGCCAGCAGGTCGACCCGCGGATTTTCCACCTTCGGCAGTTCTACGTTCAGCCATTTGTCGACGGGACCGCCCAGGAGCGTGCTCAGGAGTACGCCACGCGATTCCTGGATTAGTTGCTTCAGCGTGACATCAAAGTCGTGCGCCATTCCGACCGCCTTATCCCAACCAGTTGACGCCCCACGTCTGCCGCAAATCCGTCGGGATTTCGAAGCTTACGCGATTGCCGCCACGACCGACGAGCATGATGGACTCGATCAGTTTGCGGCTGAAGATTGTGGAAAGCTGGCGTAAGGCCGGCGAACGGTCGAGCGTTTTGTCTGCTTTGATACCGATTAGACGCATCGGCAACATCAGGCTGGCGAGCAGCTCGTGATTTTCGACGGCCAGTAAATCGCTGGCCGCATCGCCTAAGAGATATCGCGTCAACGCGGCCGGTACCGGATCGAACAGGTTGCCTGGCAGGTGATACTTCAGCATGTCGTGCAGCGCCTTCATCAACTGCCGGCCTTCCGGACAGGCGGCATACTGCCGGTGCGCGATCATCCGCATCAGCAGGGCCGCGGAATTCACGTCGGCCGGCAGCATCTCGTCCCGAATCCCCATCAGGTGACCAACGACACGCCAAGCGTAGAGGTAATCTTCGGCTTCCTGATCGGAAAGCGAATAGCCCAGCTTGCGCAGACCGTCGATCACGATCCAGGAAAATGCCATCAGCGTACCGGCCATATCTTCCTGGTTGATCGGCGTTCCCCATTCCGGCTTCCAGTCGGCATGTTCCGCGATCAGCCGCCGCACGGCCGCGTGCATCAGCCTGACTTTTTGCACGGTCCGCACACCGCGTCCGGCCCGCGCGATACCGCCGGGACGCATTACGTCGACCATCATCTGCGCCGTTTCGATCACGCGCCGCGTCGGGTTGGAATACAGCCGGGCCGTCAACGCCAGCACCTGTACGCCTTTGGCGGCGGCGTAACAGGCCGGCAACCCGTAGCAGAACAGGCACGTGATAATCACCGACCCGTACTGCCAGAACACCTGCTCGCCGCGCCGGATCCGTTGCGGATCGGCCCAGGACGGCAGCGCTTCCGTCTGCTTCAGGTAATCGCGGACGATGGGTAGCAGCGAATCCGAAGGTACATCGTCGTTCGCCACCAGCGTCCGCATCAATTCATTCACTGCCGCCACCTGGCCCGAGGCGAACAACTCGGCGACCACGGCATCGGCGACCGGATCGCCAACGGCGCGCATCGATTCCAATTGAGCTTCGGTCCAAGTGGTAGCAGGCATTTGGATATTGCTTATTGCCAACTCAGCAGGTCACCGCGCCGCGCGCGGCGGAGCCGACCGTCAACACGTACTTCGCGAACACACCGGTGGTGTAATGCGGCGCCGGTGGCGTCCAGGCTTTCAGCCGTTCGGCTATCGTCGCCGCGGGCAAGCCGAGATCGATCTTCTGGTGCTCGATATCGATAGTCACCGGATCGCCGTCCTGCAACGCCGCAATGGGACCGCCGACCGCCGCTTCCGGCGCTACGTGGCCAACCATGAATCCGCGCGTTGCGCCCGAGAACCGGCCGTCCGTCACCAGCGCCACGGAATCGCCAAGCCCTCTGCCCATGATCGCTCCGGTGACGCCCAACATTTCGCGCATGCCGGGACCGCCTTTGGGCCCTTCGTATCGGATCACCACCACGTCGCCCGGCTGGATCTGCCCAGCCAGCACCGCGGCCATCGCGTCTTCTTCGCGGCCGAACACGCGTGCGGGACCTTGGTGGATCTTACGGTCGATTCCGGTCACCTTGATCACGCAGCCCTCCGGCGCCAACGACCCTTTCAGGATCACCAAGCCGCCGGACTTCTTAATTGGCGCCTCCAGGGGACGGATGACGTCTTGACCCGGCGTCTCGGTCACACCGGCCGCTTCTTCGGCCAGCGTCTTTCCTGTGATCGTGAGGGAATCCTTATGGACGTACCCGCCGTCCACCAGCCGCTTCGCGATCACCGGAATGCCACCCGCGCGGTCCACGTCCACCGCCGTATACTTGCCCGCCGGCTTCAGGTCGCAGTAGAGCGGCGTGCGATTGGAGATCTCGCGGAAGTCGCCGATTTCGAGGTCGACGCCTGCTTCGTGGGCCATCGCGAGCAGGTGCAGTACCGCATTGGTGGACCCTCCGGAAGCCGCCACGGATGCAATCGCGTTCTCAAACGCCTGGCGCGTGCAGATATCGCGCGGCTTCAAGTCGCGCCTGACGGCGTCGACGATGATTTTGCCGGCTTCGACGCAGACATCGAGCTTCCGGTCGTCCGGTTGCGGGATCGAGGCCATGCCGAACGGACACAGTCCGATCACCTCGAGAATGGTCGCCATCGTGTTGGCGGTGAACTGTCCGCCGCAGGCGCCCGCGCCGGGACATGCCGCATCTTCAACAGCCAGCAACTCTTTGTCGTCGATCTTCCCCGCCGCGTGCGCGCCCACGGCTTCAAACACATCCTGAATGGTGAGATCGCGGCCCTTGTAGTGGCCGGGCAGAATCGATCCGCAGTAGAGCACCAGCGACGGAATGTTCAGGCGCAGTGCTGCCATGGCCGCGCCGGGATTGGTTTTGTCGCAAGCGGTCAGGCAGATGATGCCGTCGAAGTAATGGCCGCGGCTCACCAGCTCAATCGAATCGGCAATCAGGTCGCGGGAGACGAGCGATGCCTTCATGCCTTCAGTGCCCATGGTTACGCCGTCGGAAATGGCGATGGTGTTGAACTCCATCGGAGTGCCGCCCGCCGCGCGTACGCCTTCTTTCACCTTCTCGGCCAGTTCGCGCAGGCGGATGTTGCACGGCATGGTCTCGATCCACGTATTGGCGATGCCGATATTGGGCTTGCGCAGATCGTCGTCGGTAAACCCGATCGCCTTCAACATGGCACGGGCAGGCGCACGCGTCGGACCCTGCGTAATCGTGTGGCTCTTCAGAGGCATGACTGAGCTATTGTAGCGCCCGCCTCCTCGGTACAATGTTCAATTCATGCGTATTCTGCACATCCACGCGCATCCCGACGACGCCGAGATCTTCACCGGCGGCACGCTTGCTCTGCTGAAACAACTGGGGCACCATGTCACCATCTGCTCGATGACGCCCGGCGATTGCGGCAGCAAAGAGTACTCGGCCGAGGTGGTCGCGGACATGCGGCGGAAAGAAGCGGCAAAGGGCGCCGGGCAGATTGGCGCGGACTACATTTGCGGCGAATTCCGCGATTTGGCGATCTTTGTAGACGATGCCTCACGACGCCGTGTGACGGCGATCTTCCGGAAGGTTCGGCCCGACCTCGTCCTGACGGCATCACCGATCGACTACCATTGCGATCACGAGGCGACCAGCCGCCTCGCCGTCGACGCCTGCTTCGCCGCCCCTGCACCGAACTACGACACCGCGGCGTACGGTGACGACGCCGCGATCGACGCCATTCCCCACCTCTACTTTGTCGATCCGGCCGAAGGCACCGATCGCGAGTGCCGCCCGCAGAATCCCCATTTTGTGGTGGACATCACGTCGGTACTCGACAGGAAGCGCGACATGCTGGCGTGCCATGAGAGCCAGCGCCGGTGGCTGCAGCAACACCATGGAATGGACGATTTCCTGGAAACGATGGAGCGCTGGTCCGCGGCACGGGGCAAGTATGTTGGGGTCCCGTATGGCGAAGGTTTCCGGCAGTACAAGATGCACCCTTACCCGACTACGCCTTTACTCGAAGAGTTGCTCGGCGACAGGGTTCATAAGATCTAAGTCCGCCGCGTGGTCGGAACCTTTTCGGCCGGCGGCCCGCGCTGTTAGTTTAGAGCGGCACCTCCGCGTACTCTAGCGCCCACTCGCGCATGTAGCGTACGCGGTTCGGGTCGACCCGGTACAGGATGAACTCCGGATTGTCGATGCTCACCAGGTACGCGCGCAGCAGCGGGTTTGAGTCCCAGATGGATTGGCGCACCGTGCGGTCCGTTTCCAGGTTCGCGACACCGGTGATGCGGACCTGATCGTGGTCCTTCGTCAAATAGCAGAGTTCCACCTGGGCGTTCCGCTGCAGTTCGTCGGTCTTATTGGAACTCCGCAGGGACGCGACGTATACCGTAAACCCTTCGGTGCGGACGGGCGAAACGGGCCGTACGCGCGGCTGGGCACCGTCCACGGATGCGAGCATCGGGAACTGGTCGGACTTCAAAGCGGCCAGCGCAAGTTCGCGGGCTTCTTCGGGTGATGGCGTCGGTGGGAGTTTCATAAGCCGATAATCAGGATAATGTACCTGCGGTGGACGTTGCTGTTCCTGCTCACAGTGGCTGTCATCCTGATTCCGTTCTTTTTGTTCGGCGAGGCGGTTGAAACGTGGGCGCGGGCAATGCTGGCCGGCGGTAATGCGCGCTGGCTAATCGCCGCGGTAGCAGGGGGTTTGCTGGCCGGCGATATCTTTCTGCCTGTGCCGTCGAGTCTGGTGAGCACCGCGGCCGGGGCGTTGCTCGGATTTTGGGGCGGGCTGTTTACGTCCTGGATCGGGATGTGCGGTGCGTGCGCAATGGGCTATGCGTTGGGCGAACGAATCGCGCCGCCCGATGCCGAGCGGATGCGCAAGGCGTGGGCGCGATATGGCGATTGGGCTTTGATCCTCTTCCGGTCGGTGCCGGTGCTGGCGGAGGCGTCGGTGTTTTTTGCGGGATTGAGCCGGATGCGGGTTTCCCGGTTTGCCGTCCTCACCACCGTCGCGAACCTCGCGATTTCAGCCGTCTACGCGGCTACGGGCGCCTATTCCGCCGATCGGGACACATTCTTATATGCGTTCGGGGGAGCGGTTCTACTGCCGGGCTTAGGACTGCTGACCTTCCGCAAACGCTAGAGCTTGACTCGGAACCGGCAGCGCGCCGCGAGCATCCAACACGTGAGCGCCGCTCGAATGCTGAAGAAAGTGCTGGGCTTGCTTGTTATGTCTTCTCTTATTCTTCCCGCTGCCAGTTCCGTCCACGACTTCACGATGAACTCGATCGACGGGAAGCCGGTGGCGCTCTCGCAATACAAGGGCAAGGTGCTGGTGATCGTCAACGTCGCCAGCAAGTGCGGCTTCACGGGGCAGTACAAGAACCTTGAGGCTCTCTACCGGACCTATAAGGACCGCGGGCTTGTGGTGCTCGGCTTTCCGGCTAACAACTTTCTGGGCCAGGAGCCGGGGTCGAACGAAGAGATCGCCCAGTTCTGCCAGCGTACCTATAATGTCAGCTTCCCGATGTTCGCGAAGATCTCGGTGAAAGGCTCCGACAAGCATCCGCTTTATCAGTTCCTGACCGATAAGAAGGCGAACCCACAGCATGGCGGTGAGCTGAGCTGGAACTTCAACAAGTTCATTGTCGATAAGAACGGCAAGGTGGCGGCACGGTTCGGTTCGATGACCAATCCGGAATCGAAGGATATGGTGGCCGCTATCGAGAAGGCGCTGGCGCAGTAGCGGGTCCGGTTAATGGATGGGTGCGACGGAGAGGGGATGGCGCTTCGGGCGGTTCGGTGCGCCGGGCCGGGTCGCTGACGCTCCGGTTCGGGCGTCTCGTGCAGCCAAGGCGAGGAGTCGCCCCACATGGGACACCGGGTTCGTTTCGCACTATTCTGATTTCAAAGAGCTTAGATCGCGTATTCTGGAGGCAATGAACGTGGATTTGACGCCCGATCAGAAAGCTTTTGCACGCCTAGCGATCGAGAGCGGGCGTTTGCATTCGGAGGCCGACGCGGTGCAAGAGGCGCTCGCTCTGTGGGAAGAACGTGAGCGGGAACGGGCCGAGTTTCTTTTCACGCTTGATGCCCGGGCATCAGCCGGCCGCGGAGAAGGTCGCATGATCACCCCAGAGTCTATGCGGCAGCTTGCTCAGAATGTGAAGGATCGCGGGCGCGCCCGGCTGCTGGCTGAACTCACAACACTTCGGTGATGTCGCATCGTCTCGCTCCACTGGCGGAACAGGATCCAGTTCAATGAACTTTTTCGGGCAAGGTGAAAAATAGCAGAAGAACTTAGTTCATTGACACATTGTGCCAAGTGCGGTATTGGTTCGGTATGGCAACGAACCGGACAACCGTCAATGTCTCCATCACACCTGAACTTGACGCCTTTTTGCAAAGCCGTGTACAGAGTGGCCGGTACCAAACGACGAGCGAGGTGGTTCGCGAGGCGCTTCGGTTGCTTGAGCGGCAGGAACGAGAACGGGATGAAGCACTGGCGAATGTGAAGCGTAAGCTGGAACGCGGCGCAGGTCAGGCGGACCGTGGTGAGTTGTTGGACGGCGACGAGGTTTTCGACGAACTGAGGGCGATGATTGAGGAGCGACGCCGGCAGAAGGCCGCCGAGCGGTGAAACGGCTGTTTGTCCTGACCCGGGAAGCCAGGGGTGATCTTCGCGAGATCCTCGGTGACATTGCTGAGGACGGTCCAGACACGGCGGAGCGCGTCCGCTCGGAGTTCTACGCGGGATTGCAGACCTTGGGCCGGTCGCCTGGAATCGGACACTATCACGACGAACTGCTCAGCCGGAAGTACCGGTTTTGGAACTTCTACTCATACGTGGTGGTTTACGTTTGGCAAGCCAGACCGATACAGGTGGTTAGCGTAATTCACGGTGCTCGGGACCTGGGGGTGTTCCTCGCCTTGTGGATCGGGGAGGAGTAGGAGGAACGTGAGCGCGAACGCGAAGCGTGCGGGAGCCGGGGCGGGTGTCCACAGGAGTGTGGACACATTGTGGGGCATGCGCCACGAAAAGGGGGGTGAACGGCTCAGGGAATGCGGGGGATTTGGGCGATTTGCAGTGTGCGGGCGATTTCGGATTGGGTTTGGGCTGGGGTCCAGTTGAGGCGTGCGGCCATTTGTTCGGCGATGGGGCGGAGGAGGCTGGCTGTCAGCAGGTGTTCGTGACCCCAGTAGGTGGAAATGTAGATTACGTCGGGTAGCGACCTTGCCATTTCGCGGTCTATGGCCCAGTCGATGGTTGCTGGGTCGGGTTCGGTTAAGACACGGGGGTGGTCGCCGCCCAGGGGGACTTGGGCGGTGCGGCATTGGCCTTTCCAGCGGGGTTCGAGGAGGTCGACTGCTTCTTCGCTCATGGAGCGGTAGGTGGTGTATTTGCCGCCGGCGATTTTGAGGATGCCGTTTTCGATCCAGATTTTGTGTGAGCGGCTGGCGGCGGTGGCGGAGCCGGTTCCGCCGGCAACCAATGGACGGAGGGAGCTATAGGCTGCGACCGGTTCCGCGCCGGTTTGGGGGAAGAGGCGGCGGAGGGTGTCGCGGAGGTAGCGGACCTCTTCGGGGGAGATGCGGACGTCGTCAGGTGTGCCTTTGTGGTCGATGTCGGTGGTGCCGACGAGGGAGAGGCTTAGGTCGTGTCCCCAGGGGATGACGAAGACGATTCTGCCGTCGGGGCCGAAGTAGGCGATGGCGTTCTCGGATTGGTTCACCCTTGGGACGATGATGTGGGAGCCGCGGACGAGCCTTACGTTTCCGCTGGTATCCCAAGGGCCGCGAGCGTCGACCAGGCGTTTGGCGCGGATGGTGAACTGCTCGCCGGTGAGGGTGTCGGACGCTTGCACCAGAAATGTGCCGCCGTCGCGGCTCCATTCGGCGGCAGTGACGTAGTTGGCGATGGCGGCTCCGCAGGTGGCGGCATCGAAGAGGGTTTCAAGCAACAGCCGGGCGGAATGGACGCGGCAATCGTAGAAGATCGCGGCCGAGTGAAGGCCTTGCTGGGCCAAGCCGGGTTCGAGTTGGTGCGCGGCATGCGCTGAGAGATAGCGGCGGCGGCCGATGTTCACGCTGCCGGCCAACTGATCGTAGAGCCACAGGCCCGTGCCGTAGAAGAGGCGGTTCCACAGGCCTTTGAGCGGGCCACCGTAGAAAGGGAGGATGAGGGGCAGAGGTTCGACGAGATGGGGCGCGATTTTCACCAGGGTGGCGCGCTCGTGGAGGGCTTCTTCGACTAAGTGGAATTCGAAGTACTTGAGATAGCGCAGGCCGCCGTGGATCAGCTGGGAGTTGCGGCCGCTGGTACCGGAGGAGAAGTGCGATTTCTCGATGAGGCCGATGTTGAGGGGTTGGCCGGTGTCGCGGGAGCGGAGGGAGAGGTCGCGGGCGATGCCGGCTCCGTTGATGCCTCCGCCGACGATGAGAATGTCGAACGGTTGAGTGCGTAGCCTGTCGATACTGTGAGCGCGATGGTCAGGCGGGAATGCGCTCGGCACTCGTTTCCTCCAACAGTTGGACCACGCGCTCGCGCATCAAGCCGGTGAGACGCTCGCGATCCTTTAAAGTCATGCCGCGGGTTTCGATGGGGTCGCCAATGATGAAGTCGACTTTGCCGCCGCGGATGTGCAGACTGCCGACGGGCAGCACCTCGCGCGTGCCGCGCAGGGCGAATGGAATGACCGGGGCTTGCGCTTTGATGGCGATGTAGGCGGCGCCTTCCTTAAATTCCTGCATGGCGCCTTCGGCACGGCGGCCTTCGGGGAACATGAGGATGCTGACGCCACGCTCTGCGATGCGTTTGGCGGCGGCCGTCATCACTTTCAGGCTAGCGCGGAGATCGTCGGAGTCGACCGGGAAGTGGCCGCTACGTCGCAGATGGGTGCCGAGGAACGGAATTTTCACGTATTTGGCGCTGACCAGGAAGAGGAACTGGTGGGGAATGGCGGCCAAGACGACGGGCGTGTCGTAGAGGCTAAGGTGGTTGCCGATGAAGACGTAGTTCTGGTTCGGATTCAACTTTTCCATGCCGCGGACGTGCAAGGTGACGCCACCTAAAACGAGCAGCATTTGCGCCCAGGCGCGCGAGACGGCGTGCTGCCTGCGCCCGGTGGGGTCGGCAAACGAGATCAGGACGGAGATGGTTCCCATGACGATGGTGGAGACGACGATCAGCGGCGCCTTCACCAGCATCGACCACAAGTAGCTCATAGAGCCGTACAGGTTTTCATGATACCCGTATGGCCGGCCGACCGGCTCCGGGAACCACGATGCCACGGCGGGGACGGCGGTGCAGGTAGGTGGCTACGGGCTTTGTTGGGGAGTCACAGGGTTAGCCGGGGCTCCGGTGGGGACCGGATTGAATAGGGCGTGACTTGGATTGTGCGGGCGGAGGCGGCTCAGAGATGGGATGAGAGGGCCGGCCGGCGCACCCAACCCCCCGAAGCGCAAGTGCAACGCGAAGTGCGGGGTGCCTTCGTCCGGTCGCAGTGGGCCGAGATCCATCGCTTACGGGATTGAGAAAAAATGCGGCCCGCGCCCTTACGGGTCTGAGGAAAAATGGACCACGGGCTTACGCACCGTGGTTCGGTTACGACATTTAGGTGCTTGTTTGCAATGATTTACAGGACCCCGAGGGTTTGCCGAAGCTCGGGGAACGGCGCGCTGTGGGACGATCCCGTATGCTGACGTGTAGAGCCGCCGATGTCGAATCTGTCGTTGTTCGATTCCTCTTCTTTGCTGCCGGAGCGGAGGTTTGCGCAGACGCTGGAGCGTTTTCAGAAGCTGCTGGAGAATCCCGACTCGCCGGTGCGCGCGATCCGGTTTTTGCCGCCGCGCGAGGCGCAGTACGCTCCGCTGCCGGAGTCGATTCAGCCGGCATTGCGGCGGGCGCTCGCCTCGCGCGGGATCGCCCAACTCTACTCGCACCAGGCAGCGGCGTTTGAGGCGCAGCAGGGCGGGCGGAACATTGTGGTGGTGACGCCGACGGCATCGGGCAAGACGCTTTGTTACAACCTGCCGGTGTTTAATCATTTGCTGAGCGATCCCCAGGCACGGGCGTTCTACTTGTTTCCGACGAAGGCGCTGGCGGAGGATCAACTGGCGGAGTTCAACGCCCTGGTGAATGCGATGGGGAGCGACATCCGGGCATTCACCTATGACGGGGACACGCCGCAGGACGCGCGGCGGGCCATTCGCGAGCGGGCGGGCGTGGTGCTGACGAATCCGGACATGTTGCACGCCGGCATACTGCCGCATCACACGAAGTGGGCCAAGGCGTTTGAGAACCTGCGGTACATCGTGATCGACGAGTTGCACACGTATCGAGGCGTGTACGGGTCGCACGTGGCAAACATTTTGCGGCGGCTGCGGCGGATCTGCCGGTTTTACGGATCGGACCCGCAGTTTATCTGCTGTTCGGCGACGATCGCGAATCCGGGGGAGCTGGCGGAGAAGCTGACGGAGCAAGAATTCACGCTGGTGGAAAACAATGGAGCGCCGAGCGGCGAGAAATATGTGGTGTTCTACAATCCGCCGGTGGTGAACCGGCAGTTGGGAATCCGACGATCGTACCTGCACGAGACGCGGCGGATTGCGACGGATTTTCTGGAGCGGGGGCAACAGACGCTGGTGTTTGCGAACAACCGGCTGGCGACGGAGATCCTGGTCACGTATCTGAAGGACGCGGCGGAGCGGCTGCCGATGGGCGCGCAGGCGGTGAGGGGATACAGGGGCGGGTATTTACCGCGAGAGCGGCGGGAGATCGAGCGGCTGCTGCGCGACGGCGAGATTCGGGCGGTGGTGGCCACGAATGCGCTGGAGCTGGGGATCGATATCGGCTCGCTCGACGCGGTGGTGATGGCGGGATATCCGGGCGGCATCGCGTCGACATGGCAGCGGGCGGGCCGCGCGGGCAGGAGAAACACGACGTCGCTGGCGGTGCTGGTGGCTTCCTCGGCCCCGCTGGATCAATACATCATCGAGCACCCGGAGTATTTCTTCCAACAGTCGCCGGAGCACGCCAACATCAACCCGGACAATCTGGAAATATTGCTGAACCACATGAAGTGCGCCGTGTTCGAGCTGCCGATGCGGGATGACGAGAAGTTCGGTCCGCACCCGGTGAAAACACTGTGCCAGTTGCTGGCGGAGCAGAAGATCGTACACCACGCCGGCGGCACGTGGCATTGGACTTCGGACACCTATCCGGCGGACGCGATCAGCTTGCGGAGCGTCTCTTCGGACAATTTTGTGGTGGTGGACGAAACGTCGGAGCCGAAGATCATTGCCGAGGTTTCCTATACGGCGGCGCCTTCGGAGTTGCACGAGAAGGCGATTTACCTTCATGAAGCGAGGCAGTACCAGGTGGAGCGGCTCGACTTCGAGAACCGGAAAGCGTACGTGCGGCGGGTAGAGTCCGACTATTTCACCGATGCGATCGATTACACACAGGTGAAAGAGATCGATCAGTTCGATTCGAAGGCGGTGGCGCGGGCGTTCGCGCGGCACGGCGAAGTAAGGGTGAACCGGCAGATTGTCGGGTTCAAGAAGATCAAGTTCTACACGAACGAGAACGTCGGCGCGGGCAACCTGACGCTACCTGAGCAGGAGATGCACACGACGGCATTTTGGCTGCATTTCCCGTCGGAGTTCCTAGGGAATTTTACGGAGTTTTCGGCGACGGAGAAGCAGGCGGGGCTGGTGGGGTTGGGCGCGGCGATGAGGGCGGTGGCGGCGTTGCTGCTGATGGCCGATCCGCGGGACCTTGGGGTGAGCTTGACGGAGTCGATCACCTCGTCGTTGCAGCTTTGGGAGCCTGACCTGTTTCTGTACGACAGCTATCCAGGCGGTATTGGACTGAGTGGTCCACTATTCGAGCTGACGCCTAAGCTGCTGAAGATGACGCACGAGCTGATTGCGAACTGCCCGTGCGAGAACGGGTGCCCGTCGTGCGTGGGTCCGATTGGGGAAGTAGGGGAGAGGGGAAAAGAAATCGCAATCGCGATTGTGACTAAGCTGGTCTGATTTTTGTCTTGCAAATTGTAGGATCGGCCTTACTCTGTTCTAAGAGGAAGGGACATCTTTGTCGAGTGATGGAGGTGTTTCCGTGGCGTCCGGGTGATTACAAGACGATGGATAGGAGGTTGGAATGAGTTTGTCGCGACGTGCGATTGCCGAATTTCTTGGCACTTTTTGGTTAGTTCTCGGGGGATGTGGGAGCGCGGTATTGGCCGCGGCATTTCCAAACGTAGGAATCGGACTATTAGGCGTATCGTTCGCCTTTGGGCTGACGGTACTGACGATGGCATATGCAATCGGCCATATTTCCGGGTGTCATCTTAACCCCGCCGTGACGGTCGGCTTATGTACGGCGAAGCGCTTTCCGGCGGGCGAAGTGCTGCCCTATATCGTTGCCCAGGTGATAGGGGCGATTGTGGCGGCTGGGGTGCTGTTCGTGATTGCGAGCGGCAAGCCTGGATTTGAGTTGGGCGGATTCGCCTCAAACGGGTATGGGGAGCATTCGCCGGGAGGGTACTCGCTGGTGGCGTGCCTGGTGGCGGAAGTGGTTTTAACGATGTTCTTCCTGCTGATCATTTTGGGCGCGACGGACAAGCGGGCCGCAGTTGGTTTGGCTCCGGTAGCGATCGGGTTGGGATTGACGCTGATCCACCTGGTGGGAATTCCGGTGACGAACCTGTCGGTGAATCCAGCACGGTCGACTGGTCCGGCGCTGTTTGTGGGCGGTTGGGCAGTGGGGCAGTTGTGGCTGTTTTGGGTGGCTCCGATCGTGGGAGCGGTGCTTGCGGGCGTTCTGTATCCGGCGGTGGCGGAAGTGGAGGAGCCGAAGGTGGCAACGCGGACCGCGACGGCTTAGGGGCGGCGCGCGATGCTCGGGTTAATTAATGTCTCGCTAAGACACTGAGGCGCAAAGAACGCACGCGTGTGGGATGGGGCTTGGGATGGGGCTATAGATGCCAGCTTCGGGCTAGAGTCCCCAGGGATGGTCGACGATGTAGCGCCAGAGGCCGTCGGCGCCCTGGCGGGCGACTTCGGCCGTTTTGCCGGCGCCGACTCCTTCGATTCGCCAATCGGCGGAGAGTAGAGCAACACCGCCGGCGGCGGTGGCGATGCGGGTATCCAAGTGGATTGGGAGTCCGGCTGCCAGCAGGCCCTGGATCTGCTCGCGAATACCGGGTTTGCCGCGGCACTCGCCGTTCATGGTGAGCAGTACGGCGTCTTCTTCGTAGAGTTCCAACAGCCCGTCCAGGTCGCTGTTATTGAAGCGGGTGGTAAACAGCGAGTGAAGTTGTTCCGGAGACTTAGCTGCCATGGGCCGAGTCTAGCGCAGCCGTGGGTTACAGGTTTGGGGAAAGTCTCCCGAGACACTCCCTCACGGTCGTGGCTCCGTTACGATCGCGCTTGTTTGGAATAGTTTGCGAGATCGTGGTGAGCGCTTTGATCGGAAGTCAGAAAACAAACCTCACGTTTTCGCGTTGGGATGCGTCTACTACACTGTAATTATGCGCATTGTGGCTGCCGGGTTGTTGTCGCTAATGGTCCCGGCCGTGGTGTCCGCTCAGGGATTCGGAGGCATTTTCGAGAAAGCGCCGCCGAACATCGATGCGGCGCTACGGGCGAGAATCCAGCAGTTTTTCGTGGCGCAGAAGGCAACGAACTGGGCGCAGGCGCTGCAGATTGTGCATCCGGAATCGCAGAACGCGTTTATCGGCGCGGACAAGATGCGCTACAACTCGTTTAAGATCATTGCGATCAACTGGGACGAGAACTATACGACGGCAAAGGCGGTGATCGAGTTCGAGACGGAGTTTCATTTTCCGGGCTTCGGCAAGCGGGACGTACACATTCCGCTGACCTCGGTGTGGAAGCTGGTGGACGGCAACTGGTATTGGTACGCGGTGCCGTTCAATCCGCAGCAGGGGAAGGATTCACCGTTCGGGCCGATGTTCCGGGATCCGGCGGGGAAGCCGGTGGCGGGCCCCGGGGAGGCGCCGGACATCAACAAGCTGATCGCGTCGGGTCCGTCGATTGCGGATTTGCGGAGCCGGGTGACGGTGGACAAGAGCGAAGTGATTCTGCAGAGCCATATCGCGTCGGAAGATACGGTCAAAGTAATGAGCAAGTTCGAAGGCGCGGTTCACTTGAGGGTGGATGCAGACGATCTGCCGTGCCTTTCGACGAGCATCGACAAACCGGTATTGCAGACCGGGGAAACTGCGACGATCAAGTTCGCGTGCAAGCCGGATAATCCGGTGAAGAAGCCGGATGGGCGCGCGACGGTGACGGTGGAGGAGATTGCAAAGGTGATGCCGGTGAAGATCACGTTCGCGTATCCGCCCGCGGACGCCGTGAACAAGCCGGGCAAGCAGTAGCGCGACATTTGCCCAGGTTGGCAAATGCACGAGTACGATAAGAGTCCGGGTCAAAGACAAGAACTCTGAGGGTTGAGGTGTTGCTGTTGCTCTGCCGTACTCTATACCTACTGCTGCTACTGTTGCCGGTTACGTGCTCTGCGCAGAGCACGCTGTCGACTATCGCGGGCCGGGCGACCGATGAGGCATTGAAACCGCTGGCCGAAGCGGCGGTTACGCTGACCGATGTGGCGACGGGACGGGTACGGACGGTCAGGGCAAACGCGCAAGGGGGCTTCACGTTCGCGCTGCTGCCGGGCGGGACATACGAGCTGGAGGTGCGCGCGGCAAACCACCAGATGTACGCGCGGCGAATCGTGTTGCACCTGAACCAGGAAGTGCGCGTGGAAGCGGCACTCGGGGCGGTGCCGCGGCAAAGTATCGAAGTGACGGCGACAAGAAGTCTGCTGCGCCCCGAGTCGGCGGCGCTGGGAACGACAATCGATAACCGCATGGTAGTTGGGCTGCCGCTGGATGGGCGGAATTTTCTCGAATTGAGTTTGTTGAACCCAGGAGCGGCGCCGGCGGCGCAGGGTTCGGCGGCGTCGGTGCGGGGAGATTTTGCGTTCAATGTAAACGGCGCACGGGAGGATGCGAACAACTTCCTGCTGGATGGGGTGTACTCGGGCGATCCGAAGCTGAACACGTTTGGGGTCAATCCGCCGGTGGACGGCGTGCGGGAGTTCGAGGTGGCGACGTCCAGCTACGATGCTTCGTTTGGGCGGAACGGCGGGGCGCAGGTGAACGTGATTCTGAAGTCCGGCACGAACGCGTTGCATGGGACGGCGTACGAGTTTTTCCGGAACGGGGCGTTGGACGCGCGCAACTACTTCGCGCCGGCGAGGGAGCCCGCGCCGCGGTATCAGCGCAACCAGTATGGGTTTTCGGTGGGCGGTCCGGTGCGGCGCAACCGGACATTTCTGTTCGGCGATTACGAGGGGCGGCGAGTGAGGGAAGGCATAACGCGAGTAACGAACGTGCCCACGGCGCTTGAGAGGGGTGGCGACTTCTCGCAATCGGGCGTCGCGTACATCGTCGACCCGTTCACGCAGCAGCCGTTTGCAGGCAACCGCATTCCGTCGATTTATCAGAATCCGATCGGGGTGGCGATTGCGAACCTGTATCCACTGCCGAACCGGACGACGCCGCGTCAGAACTACGTGTCGTCACCTCTGTTGAGAGACCGCAACGATCAATTCGATATCCGGCTGGATCATCAAGCGGCGGCGACGCAGGATTTGACCGTGCGGTACAGCTTTGGGGACCGGGCGTATTTCGAACCATTTTCCGGAAATACATTCGCGTCGGTTCCGGGCTATGGAGTGGACGTACCGCGCCGGGGACAGAATGCCATGCTGGCGCATGTCTATGCAGTGCGGCCGAACCTGCTGAACGAAGCGCGGGTGGCGTTCAACAGGGTAGCGTCGCGGGTGCTGCAGCAGGGGCGGAACGGGGTGACGGCGGCGCAGGTGGGTTTGCCTGTGATATCGCGGAATGCGCGGGACGCGGGATTGCCGCTTATTACGCTGCCGGGCTATTCGCCGATCGGCGATGAGTACAACAACCCGCAGCAATCGGCGATCAGCTCGTACCAGGCGCTGGATACGATGACATGGATACGGGGGCGGTCGACACTGAAGTTCGGTTTCGATGTGCGGCGGCTGCAGCAGAACGCGTTTCGGGATGTGCAGTCGCGCGGGCTCATCAACTTCTACGGAGTGTTGGGGGATTCGCTGGCCGACCTGCTGATCGGTTTGCCGGTGGCGACGGGAGTGGCGCGGCTGGATAATCCGCAGTATCTACGATCGTCGGCGGTGAATTTGTTTGTGAATGAGACCTGGCGCGTAACGGGTAGGCTGACCGTGAACATCGGGCTGCGTTACGAACTGAACACGCCGCCGGTGGACCGGTACGACCGCGCCTACGTGTACGATCAGGCGGTTGGCGGCACTGCGCGGGTGGGGACGGCCGGCGTTCCGCGCGGCGCTTATGCGGCGGATCGCAACAACGTCGCGCCCCGGGTGGGCCTTGCGTACGCGCTGCGGCCGGGGACAATTGTGCGGGCGGGGTATGGCGTCTACTACGACCAGTCGGCGCTGGCTCCGGGGGAAGGGCTGTATTTCAATCCGCCGCTGTTCGATTTCCGGCTGTATGTGAGTTCGGCGCAATTCCCGCTGATGCTGCAGGACCCGTTTCCGGCAAACTATCCGTTTCCGAGCCCCCCGTCGGCAACGGCCTTCCAGCGCGACCTGAAAACGGCGTATATGCAGCACTGGAACTGGAACATCCAGCAGTCGTTAGGGAATGGGCGGGTGGTGGAAATGGGGTATGTGGGTTCGAAGGGGACACATCTGGTTTCGGCGCGGGACATCAACCAGCCGGGGCCGAGCGTGACGCAGTTTCCGTTGCGGCCGAACCCACGGTTCGACGATGTGAACATCATCGAATCGCGCGCGTCGTCGAACTACCACTCGTTGCAGACGCGCTTTCAACAGCGGTTTTCGCGGGGCTTGTCGGCACTGGGGACGTACACGTTCGGCAAGTCGATCGACGATGCTTCGGGGTTCTTCAACACGGCGGGCGATGCGAACTTCCCGCAGGATTCGCGGAATACACGGCTGGAGCGGGCGCGGTCGGCATTCGACGTACGGCACCGGCTGTCGGTGGCGTATGCGTACGACCTGCCGTTCGGCAAGGGGCGATGGCGGGGGGGTTGGCAGACGAACGGCATCTGGAGCTTCCAAACGGGCCGGCCGTTTACGGTGGCGTTGCTTCAGCAGTTGGACAACTCGGGCACGGGGCGATCGTCATTAGGGTTCGGCGCGAACGACCGCCCGGACTACTTGCGGAATGCGGCGTTATCGAACCAGACGCCGGAGCGGTGGTTCGACACGACGGCGTTCGCGATGCCGCGGGCGGGAATGTTCGGCAATGCGGGACGGAACGTGCTGGAGGGACCTGGGATGCAGACCGTGAATGCGTCGGTGCTCAAGAACTTCGCGATAACGGAGACCACGGCGGTTCAACTGCGGGTGGAGGCGTTTAACCTGTTCAACCGGGTGAACCTGGACTTGCCGGATAACTTCTTCGGGTCGCCTACGTTTGGGCGAATATCGAGCGCGCAGGCGCCACGGCACGTGCAACTGGGGTTGAAGTTGGTGTTCTGATTGGGCGGGTTGGGCGTTTGTCGGCCGCGCTTCACGCGAACCGGACTTGAGCGGAACCGGTGCGCAAGAGCGAGTGCTTCTGAAACTCGTCACGAGTGTTGGGGAAGTCCGTTCGGCGGTGGGCGCCACGGCTTTCTTCACGAGCCAAGGCGGCGCGGCCGATCAGTTGGGCTACGCAATGCATGTTGCGGAGTTCGTGTTGCCGGCGGGGCGCTTTGGGCTGTTCTGCGCACTGTATGCCGCTCAATTCCGCGAGAGCCTCGGTGAGTTCGGCGCCGGAGCGCAGGATGCCCAGTTTTTGCCACGCGAGCTGACGGAGCGCGGATTCTTCGATGGCTGGAAAGGTTGGTTTGGCGACGGGTTCGGCGTCGACGGCGGCGGCAGCGGCGAGGCCGCGCATCTGGCGTCCGGCACGTGCACCGTAGACCAGGCCCTCTAAGAGGGAGTTGCTGGCCAGGCGGTTTGCCCCGTGGACACCGGTGCAGGCGGCTTCGCCGGCGGCGAACAGCCGTTCGAGCGTCGTTTGGCCGACAAGATCGGTGCGAACGCCGCCCATGGCATAGTGGGCAGCCGGGTGGACCGGCGCCGATTGGGTGGCGAGGTCGATGCCGTAGCGCTTGCAGGTTTCGTAAATCCTGGGGAAGCGGTTGCGCACGAAGCCGCCGGACTTGTGGGTGAGGTCGAGTTGAATGGACGAGGCTCCGGAGCGGAGCATCTCCTGAACCATGGAGCGGGACACGACATCGCGGGGCGCCAGTTCCGCCATGGGGTGGTATTGCGACATAAAGCGGTGGCCGGCGGAGTTGCGGAGGAAAGCGCCTTCGCCGCGGAGGGCTTCAGAGAGCAGGAAGCACGGCGCTCCTTCGAGGTGCAAGGCGGTGGGGTGGAATTGCACGAATTCGATGTCGCTGATTTCGGCGCCGGCACGGTAGGCGAGCGCGACACCGTCGCCGGTGGCAACGTCGGGATTGGTGGTTGCGGCGTAGACGCGGCCCAGGCCACCGGTGGCGAGTAGCGTCGCTTTGGCGGAGATGGAGACCATGCCGCCCGCCCATTCGTCGTAAGCCATTGCGCCCGCGATGGTATCGCCGCTTTTGAGCAGTTCGGTGATGGCGGTAAAGGTGAGAATGCGGACGCTCGGGTACGCAGATACCTTCTGCCAGAGGGTACGGACAATTTCGCGGCCGGTGGAATCGCCGTGGGCGTGGAGGACGCGATTCCGGGAATGCGCGCCTTCGCGGGCAAACAGGAGTTTCGAACCTTCGCGGTCGAACTCGGCTCCCCATTCGAGCAGGTCCTCGATGGCCGGCGGACCTTCTTCAACGAGCACCCGGACGGCTTCGCGATTGCAGAGGCCGTCGCCGGCGGCGATAGTATCGAGTTCGTGGAGTTCTACTTCATCGTCGTCGCTGAGGGCGGCGGCGATGCCACCTTGCGCATATTCCGAGGAGGACTCTTTGGGTTCGGCTTTGGTGACGATCAGGACTTGTCCGGCGGATGCCAATTCGATCGCCGCCCGAAGGCCCGCGACCCCCGCGCCGATGACGAGAAAGTCCGGTTTTAGAACATGTTGCGTAATGTCCTCATGGTACAACGGGTTTATGGCGTCATTCCTCGTCAGGACCGCTACGCGCGAGTATTCCTGCATCGTCGGACGGGGCGCTTTGCGGTCGCTCGCAGCCTATCTGCCGCCGAAGATCGGCAAGATCTTTGTGATCACGACCGAAGACGTCTGGGGCCTGTATTCTGAACGGTTTACGGAGGCGATGGGAAGCCGCCGATTCGACACGCTGATCTTCCCGGGCGGCGAGGAACGCAAGCGCATGGTGGAGGTAGAGGCGCTGGCGGAGCGGATGGTCGAGAAGGGGGCGGACCGGTCGAGCCTGGTGATCGCGTTTGGCGGTGGAATCGTCGGCGACCTGGGCGGTTTTCTGGCGGCGATCTTCATGCGCGGTATCCCGGTGATCCAGGCGCCGACGACGCTGCTGGCGCAGGTGGATGCGTCTATCGGCGGGAAGACCGGGGCGAATCTGGTTTCAGGCAAAAATCTGATCGGCGCCTTTCACCAGCCTTTGG
Organism: Bryobacterales bacterium; assembly: GCA_020846745.1. Lineage (GTDB taxonomy): Bacteria > Acidobacteriota > Terriglobia > Bryobacterales > Bryobacteraceae > JADLDI01. The sequence goes on from JADLDI010000114.1 coordinate 51,680, forward strand.
CGGTGCTGATCGACCCGGACCTGGTGCGGACGTTGCCCGCGCGGGAGTATCGCGCGGGGCTTTACGAGGTGATCAAGTCAGGAATTATTGCCAGTCCGGATTTGTTTGAGACCATGGCGCTCGAGTATTCGGCGGTGTTGTCGATGCAGCCGGACATTGTGGAGACGATCATCGCGGAGTCGGTTCGGATTAAGGCGGAGGTCGTGTCGGCGGATGAGCGGGAGTCGGACTTGCGGCGGATTTTGAATTTCGGCCATACGATCGGGCATGCGCTCGAAGCGGAGACGGGCTATTCGCGGCTGTTGCATGGCGAGGCGGTGGCGTTCGGGATGAGAGCGGTTTCGCATCTTGGACGTTTTTTGGGCATCACATCAGAACAGACGCATAACAGCATTCTGCAGTGCATCGACGCTTACGGGCCGATCCCGGGGTTGGAAGATATTCTGGCGGAGAACCTGCTGAACCGGCTCGTGAGCGATAAAAAGACGATTCAGGGCAAGGTGCATTTCGTGTTTGCGTCCAGTATCGGCCGGACGGCGATACGTTCCGGCGTCGATCCGATTCTGATCCGGCAGGCGATCGATACGGCGTTGTCCGAGCTGGTTCCGGTGCAATGAGCACGGGCACGACGGCGCCGGGAGCACAGTCGGAAGCGCAGGCGGCGCAGTGGGTGCGGCGGATGTTCGACGGCGTGGCGCCGCGGTACGACCTGCTGAACCACCTGCTGTCGTTCAATGTGGACCGGTATTGGCGCCGGCAGACCGTGCGCGCACTTCAGGCGCAACTGGCCAATCCGGAGGCGCGCATCGTAGATTTATGCTGCGGGTCCGGGGACCTGATGCTGGCTCTGCAGAAGGCCTCGCCCGCGCGTGTGCTGGGGAGCGACTTTTCGCATCAGATGCTGCGGACGGCGAACGAGAAGATCGCGCGGCGGAACGTGTTGTGCAAAGTGTTCGAGGCTGACGCGCTGACACTACCGTTGGCGAGCGGCTCGTGCGATGTGGTCACCGCCGCGTTCGGGTTCCGCAATTTGGCAAACTACCGGCGGGGGCTGGACGAGTTGCTGCGGGTGCTACGGCCCGGCGGAACGGCGGCGATTCTCGAATTCACCACACCGCCGAACGCAGCGTTCCGGAGTATTTATAACTTCTATTCGAACAAGCTGCTGCCGGTGATTGGCGGTATCGTGTCGGGATCGCGGGAAGCGTATACGTATCTGCCGGAGTCTGTGAGGAAGTTTCCGGACGCCCCTACGCTGGCCGCACAGTTCCAGCAGGCGGGGTTCACCGACGTCCGGTATCAATACCTGACATTCGGGATCGTGGCGTTGCATATCGGCACCCGGCCTATACTGGCAAGGTGAATCGGAGAACGTTCGTCGGGTTCGGGATATCGGCGGTTTCGGGAGTTGTTCACGCGCAACGGGCGCCGGAACGGCCGCACCTGTTGATGCTGATGGCGGACCAGCATCGCGGCGACTGTTTGGGGGTGGATGGGCATCCGGTGGTGAAGACGCCGAACCTGGACCGGATCGCGAAGGAAGGCGTGCGGTTCACGGGCGCCTACAGTTCCACGCCATCGTGTACACCGGCGCGCGGGGCGTTGCTGACCGGACTTTCACCGTGGAACCACGGACAGTTGGGGTACGGCCGGGTGGCGCGGCAGTATCCGTTCGAGAAGCCGCGGGCGCTTGCGGAAGCCGGCTACTACACGCAGTGCATCGGAAAGAACCACTTTTCGCCGCAACGCAACAGCCACGGGTACCAGAGCGTGCTGCTGGACGAATCGAAGCGGGCGGAGACGCCCGATTTCCGCAGCGACTACCGGGCGTGGTTCTATTCGCAGGCGCCGACGTTCGATCCGGACGAGACAGGGCTGACGTTCAACGATTATCGCGGGAAACCGTACGTGTTGCCGGAGCGGCTGCATCCGACGAAGTGGACGGGCGATTGCGCGGTGAATTTTCTGGAGAGTTACGCGAAGCGGGACCCGTTTTTCCTGAAGGTGTCGTTTGCGCGGCCGCATTCGCCGTACGATCCGCCGGAGCGGTTTCATGCGCTCTACAAGGATGCGCAGATACCGAAGGCGGCAGTCGGGAAATGGGCGGCAGCGCGGTACAGCCCGCGCAGCGACAACTCAAACGACATCTGGCATGGGGACATGGGTGAAGAGACGGTTCGGAACTCGCGGGCATGCTACTACGGGAATGTCAGCTTTATCGACGAGCAGATTGGCCGGATTCTTGGTGCGCTCGAGAAGCGCGGGTGGCTCGAGAATACGCTGATCCTTTACTTCTCGGATCACGGCGACATGACGGGCGATCAGAATTTGTGGCGTAAGTGCTACGCCTACGAGCCGTCGGCCCGGATTCCGTTTCTGATGCGGTGGCCGAAGGGGTTGCTGGATGAGCAACGCGGGCAGACGATGCGAGGTCCGGTGGAGTTGCGCGATGTGTTTCCGACGTTGCTGGACGCGGCGGGCATCCGGACGCAGCGGCAGTTGGACGGGGCGAGCCTGCTGCGGTTGGTGAAGAATCAGGGGCGCGGATGGCGCGAGTATATCGACCTGGAACACGCGGCCTGTTACAGTCCGAGGAACCAATGGACAGCATTGACGGACGGCAGATGGAAGTACATCTTCCACACCTATGAAGGCGAAGAGCAGTTGTTCGACTTGACCAAAGATCCGCAAGAGATGAACGATCTGGCAGCGGACACGTCGGCTGAGCCAAAGCTTCGCGAGTGGCGCAGCAGGATGATTGCTCATCTGGAGCCTCGTGGGGAACCGTTTGTGAGTGGAGGCAAGCTGGCGGTGCGTACTAAGGCGACTGTTTATTCGCCGAATTATCCGGATCGGGCGAAGGGGTGAGGTGACGCTAGCGGTTGGATTTCAGCCAGATTGGGATCATCTCTGAGAGGTCTACGAAAATGAGGTCCTCCGGGTCGCGCCGAAGGGCTGCACAAAGCGCGGGCAGGTCGCGCCGAAATCGTTCGAAGCGGCCGGCAATTTCCGAGCCGCCTGGCAACTTGCTTCTGGGTATTGCAGCGGCAAGCCAGTTTCGAACTTCTATGATCGCCTGTCGCGGGTCTCCGCCATGAGCATGGATATCCTGGCCGGAGATGTCGGAAATGAAAGATCTGTATCGAAAGCGGTCTGTATCGAGAATGACGCATCGCTTCTTTCTATGGACGTCAGAGCCAAAGCGGCGGCATCCCAGAAACAGACCCAGTTCCAAAGGCATATTGAACCGCGGCAGGTTTGTAGTCTGATCGAGAGCAACAGCAGACAGGTCATGAATGCCGTACTGACATTCTTCGATGATGCGCTCGATCTTGGATAGCCTCAATTCACTGCTGTCGTCTTCTTCGAGGGCACAGCGCGGGACGAAACCCAGGTCATACACAGAGAAGACCAAGGCTTCCAACATCGAGCGGTAACCGCGGTCGAAGGGACAGTTGATGAAGACGCTCCTGGAGGGAACGTATTTAGTCGTGTTGCCGATGTTGATTGCCTCCGAGGCGTTCAAGAAGCAACTTGTTCACAGCCTTTTCGATGTTGCTTGTGCCCAAGCTGCCCCTTTTCGGAGAGACCTGCACCCTTGGCATGCCGTAAGTGAAGTATTCGGCAACTCGCCCATCGGGCTTGTGAATGACGATTTGGCCGGATGCAGAGCGCTTCAAAACGGTGCGCGCACGTTCGACGGCCTCTCGCTTGGTAGGGTGCACGGTCCCGACAACGCCCTCGCGCTTAACAACCCACCCTCCGTCGTGCGGAATGACGTGGACTGTCTTGCTTTGCGGCATCTGAACCTCTGCTTCTATTGTATGTGTCCGGTGTATGTGTTTGGCGGCGTCAGCCATTGCCATATCGCGGCACACAATCTGTGCCGATTACTGCAAAGGCGCGTTTGCGGCCAAGTTCCGAATGTGACGCGCTAATTGCTGCTGGCGCCGGCGGCGCGGGATGGTTTGGTTAAGCGTCTGGGGTCGAACAGGTGTTGTGGTCTGAATTGGCGCTGGGTCCACTTCACCCCTTCGTGGAACTGAATCCCGAGATAATAGCCAATCTCACGATAGACACAGTAGCGGATGGTTCCTTCCAGCACTCCCTTGCTGTAGGAAATCCGAATTGCGGTTTTGACGGGAATCGCGTAGTCCAACTGGAGGCAGGCTCCGGAATTGGAAATATCCTCGAGATTCGCCGTGGCACGGCGTTGACGGCCGTTCTTGTCTCTCCACTCCACCGGCACCAAATCTGCGCAGAGCAGGCGGGGCTCGTTACGTCGTTCCTGCATTGCCATACACCCTACTATCGACGGCCTCAGTGGTTAGGTTTAGAGGCCGGCTAGGAACAAGTTGCCTTAGGTGCCCGTTAAGGTAACCGGCTGAGACGAAATCAGATACGGTTGAACTTTTCAATGGCCTTGGTGAGCGCCTTATACTGTTTGATCAACGGCACCATCTTGGATTCGCGTTCATCGATCTCCTGGGCGCGTTTAAGCACTTCCATGGCGCGATCCTTCGGCACCGCTACAACACCATCTTCGCCAGCGACGATGATATCACCGGGTTTGATTTCGACACCAGCACAATTCACGGGCACGTCCTGGGCGACGGTGGCGTAGCGCCCGACGGAGGACGAGGGGACGACGCTGCGGGAGTAGACGGGAAGGCCGAGGGCGCGCACTTCAGAGAGGTCGCGAGCGCCGCCATCGATGATAATGCCGGCAACGCCGCGGGCTTTGGCGGCGGTGCCCATCAGTCCGCCTAAACCGGCAACGTCGAGGCCGTTTTCAATGACGATGACACCGACGGCGCCGGGCTGAGCGGCGTCGATCATGGCGACGGAGTGCTTGGCAGAGAGGGCAGGAACAGCCTTCTCCGGAGTGGCTTGGCGCATCAGGGCGGTGGTGGCCGGGCCGACGAACTTAGCGGCGTCGCCCTGGAGGGTGCGGGGACGCATGTCGTGGGAGAGGAAGCCGCGGCGGCCGATAACCTGATCGACGGCATCGGCGACGGAGGCGACGGTGGTCTTTTTGAATCCTTCAATGACGGGATTGATGACCTTGGCTGTGGTGGGGGCGCTTTTCTGCGCAGCCTGTTGGAAACCGAATCCGGTTAAGGCCGCGGCCGCAGCCGCAAATAGGACAGTCCGACGAGACCTCATGTGTGTCATTCTACCTATCGATGAGCGAGAGGCTGTTGTCGGTTTTCGGGAGGGAACTTGGCGCGCTGCCATCACGGCTGGGGAAATCGGGCAGCCTGGTGTGGCTGTTCGCCATGATGGCGCTGGTGGGAGTTGTGCCGAAGTTGATTGGTTCGGAAGTATTGGATTTGCAGCTGCTTCGGGCTTATGCGGCGCTTTCGTTTCTGTTCGCATCGCCGGCGGTATGCGCCGGAGTAACCGAGGACGCCAGACGCAGCCTGCCGCAGTCGTTTCTGTGGGGCAAGGTGCTGGCCGGAACTGCGTTTGGGTTCGCCGGCTTTTTGCTGCTCTTCGCCGCGCGGCTAACGGCTTTGTATTGGGAAGCCGGGCACTGGTTTGCACCGCCGGCGGATTTGACGGCGGACCTGACGGCAAGCGCGTTCGGGCTTTCGGTATGCGGCGCAGCGGTGGCGGCGCTGGTTTCGTTGCACACGCAGACGGCTCGAAGCGCGGCACAGATTGTGCGAACGGGGTTTCTACTCCTGTTCCTGATGGCGGTGTTAGGGCTGCGGCAGATGCCGGGATTCTGGCGTAGTTTCTTCAGCGTTGGTGGAGCCATCGTAATGGTACTGGCTGGAGCGGGAGTGGCATGGGCCGCTTCGAGAGACTCGCGTTATAGTAATCCTTCGGGTCACCCATGAAACTGCTTTCAAGATCGGCTTGCCGGGTCGACATGGCCGGCGGAACGCTCGATATCTGGCCGCTTTTCCTGTATCACCAGCCTGCGTGCACCGTGAACTTCGCGGTCGACATATACACCAGTTGCAGCATCGAGACACGGGACGATAGGAAACTGATCTTACGCTCGGACGATCTGAAGACCGAGGAGACGTATAGCTCACTGGAGGAACTGGACCAGGCGCGGAAGACGCGCTTGGCGCTGCATGTGTGGCTGTTGCGGACGTTCCGTCCGGAAGTTGGCGTGACGATGACAACGCATTCGGAGTCGCCGGCGGGGGCGGGAATTTCGGGATCGTCGTCGCTGATGATTACGGCGGGGGCGGCGCTCAATAAGCTGTGCGGGACGAATTATAAGATCGAGAAGCTGCGGGAGGTGGTGCAGAACGTCGAATCGCAAATCATCCGAGTACCGACGGGCGCGCAGGACTACTACCCTGCGATGTATGGGGGAGTAGCGGCGATCGCCTTGTCGGCGGCCGGCGTGAAGCGGGAGGGGATCGCGGTCGATTTGGATGAATTCAATTCGCGGGTTGTGCTGGCATACACGGGGGAGCCGCGGAATTCGGGGATCAACAACTGGGAAGTGATGAAGGCGAATATCAACGGGGACCGGAAGGTGCAGCGCAATTTCGACAAGATCGCGTCGATCGCGACAGCGATGCGGCGGGCAGTGGAGAAAGCGGACTGGACGGAGGCGGGCCGCCTGTTGCAAGCAGATTGGGATCACCGGCGGCGGAACATTCCGACGATGACGACGGAAACGATCGACCGGCTGGTGAGTGTGGCGCGGCGGAAAGGAGCGACGGGCGCGCGGGCGTGCGGCGCGGGCGGCGGCGGGTGTGTGTTCTTTCTGGTGGAGCCAGACGCGAAGGAACAGGTGACGGCGGTCCTCGAAGAAGAGGGCGTGCGTGTGCTGCCCGTAACGGTGGCTCCCCAGGGTGTGAAAGTGAAGGTTGTACAGTAGCTCTTAACGAGCCTGCTGCGTGTTGGAAACGACGACCGCGGACTTAATCATCAGCGGCACCCATTTCAAGCGGCGCCCCCACCGGCGCTGCTTTTCGTTGGCATACTTATAACCCCAGGCATCGTAGGCCAAGCGGGCCAACGGTACGACGAGGTTGGAAGCAATAAACACAGGCTTATTGATTTGGCCTGGTTTGCATCCCGGCAGTTGCCAGATGGCCATCGGGCCCTCACAGGCCAGAAGCGGATTCATCTCGTAGGCTCCCCGGCTAAGAGCGCCTTGAGTAGATCGCCAATCGCCGTACGCAAGAGCGGCCCAACTGCCATACCATACGTAGGTTTCCCAAGACCGGAATGGCGGCCGAACGGCTTCGCGCGGCGCCTGCCATTGAGCGGGCGCCAGTTGACCGCCGGCGCCGACGGTAAACGGACGGCCATCTTCAGACCACCACACGCGCGCGTTTTCGGCGCGGCCCGCTGAAACAAACAATAGGGCGATAGCGGCGACGATCGCCAACCGCCCAGCCCAGAGGCAAGCCGGCTTGTGCGTAGACACTCCGCCGGCCAAAGACAGTAACACCATAGACACCTCCGTGTCGGATCAAGACCCGGGAGGATGGCCCCGCATCGCACCCCGGCTGACGACGAAGGTACGCCAGTGAATTGTAAAACCGGCCTAACGATTTCCGCAGGTGATTGAAAATAAGAGAGAAATAAATCTGAATTAGTTGTGAATCACTTTTTTCGGTGACGGCGAAAAAAAGGAGAATGCGAATTCGCGCAGCGCGTTGTGGGGAGACACCGCAGCGCTGGGAGACGGTGCGCTGGTGGGGAAGTTGGTTTCGGATTGGTTACTGGGCGGACTCGACCATGACTGTGGTGGAGACGGGTTTCATGGTGTAGAGCCCGGCCAGGCCGGGGGAGAAGAAGCGGTATTGGTACAAACGCTGTAGGCCTAATACAATATGCCCTACATGGATTCCTACGTTGTTGGACCCATCGAACCCCTATTGCCGTTTTCGTTATCGGAGCAGTTGCGCCGGACCGCTCATGCCTTTGCGGGCAAAGATGCCCTGATATCGCGCCACCAGGAGTGCCGCTTCAGTTGGGCACAACTGGATGAAGTGGTGGAGGACTGGGCGCGCGGGTTGAGGGGATTGGGACTGGCGGATGGGGACCGGGTAGGGGTCTGGTCGACTTCGTGCTGGCAATGGGTGGCGCTGCAACTGGCCTGCGCGCGCGCACGGCTGGTGCTGGTGAATGTGAATCCGGCCTACCGGTCGCATGAGCTGCGGTTTGTGCTGCGGAAGTCGCGGATGAAAGCGATCTTTTTGTGGGAAAGAGATGCGCGCGCGAATTACCGGCAGATTCTGGAAGAAGCGGAGGCTCCTGGCGAGTCGCTGCAGGTGATCTACTTCGACACGTTCGCGGGCTGGAAAGCGTTTGGGGAATTGCCGGCGGCGGAAGATCCGCATGAGGTGGTGAACATACAGTACACGTCGGGAACAACGGGCTTGCCGAAAGGCGTGCTGCTGACGCATCACAACATTTTGAACAACGGCTACCTGGTGGGGCGGCAGATGAACCTGACGGCGGACGACAGGATTTGCCTGGCGGTGCCGCTCTATCACTGTTTCGGGTGTGTCTTGGGGGTGCTGGCGGCGGTCGCACATGGGAGCGCGTTGATTCTGCCGTCGTGGACGTTCGATGGCGGCGCGGTGTTGGAAGCGATCCATGCGGAGCGGGCGACGGCGCTATACGGTGTGCCGACGATGTTCATCGCGGAACTGGAACACGCGGATTTCGAGCAGTTCGACCTGTCGTCGCTGCGGACGGGGATCATGTCGGGCGCGCCGTGTCCGATCGAGGTGATGAAGCGTGTGATCGGACAGATGCACGCCGAGGACATCACGATCGCGTACGGACAGACTGAGGCGTCGCCGGTGATCACCATGTCGAGCTGCACGGCGCCACTGGAAGTACGGGTGTCGACCGTAGGGGCAGCGCTGCCGAATACGGAGGTGAAGATCGTCGATCCGGCGACGGGGGAGACGGTCCCGGTGGGCGTGCAGGGCGAGTTGTGTACGCGCGGGTACCTGGTGATGAAGGGGTACGACGACGAACCGGAAGCGACGCGGAAGGCCGTGGACGCCGACGGCTGGCTGCACACGGGCGATTTGGCGGCGATGCGCGAGGATGGGAACTTCCGGATAACGGGCCGGGCGAAAGACATGATCATCCGCGGCGGAGAGAATATCTACCCGCGGGAGATCGAGGAGTTCCTGTATACGCATCCGGCCATTGCAGACGTGCAGGTGATCGGGCTGCCGGATGCGCGGTTGGGAGAGAGCGTGGCGGCGTGGGTGCGGTTGAAACAGGGTCAGGTGTTGACGGAGGAGGAGTTGCGGAGCTGGTGTAGGGGTAAGGTGGCGCACTTCAAGGTGCCGCAGCATATACGGTTTGTGGACCAGTTTCCGATGACGGTGACGGGAAAGATCCAGAAGTACCGGATGCGGCAGTTGGAGATTGAGGCGCTCGATTTGGGGAAGGCGGCGAGGATCGAGACGGCCTAGTTTGGGGGGTGTGGGTTGGGGGGTGTGGGTTGGGGATTACTGTTAGCGGAGTTGGGCCATCCAGACATTGGCCAGGAATTCACCCATGGCGAACACCATACGGTCTTTGGCTACTGAAAGGCTGACCTGGCCGGGACCGTCGATGTTCATCAGGGAGCGGACCGCGTTGTGGAAGTGAGCGAGGGCGAAGGGACGGCCGACGGGATTCATGGTTTTGGGGTCGACGCGCTGACCCCAGATACAGCGGAAGGCGTCGCGTTCGGAGAGAAAGAAAACGATGTTGCCGGAGGGGGACCAGGCGGGGTTGCGGTCCATGGCGGAGCCATCAGTGATGGCGACCCATTCGCTGGCGGGGATCTGCTGATTGCCGCGGAAGGGGGCGACATAGAGCACGCGGGAAGTCGGCCGGTCGACTACCTGAAAGGCGACCCACTTGTTGTCGGGCGAAAGCTTGGGGGCGTAGAGGGGGAACTTATCGTGCTTGATCAAGGTGGAGATCTGCCTGGTGGCGACGTCGAGCAGAGCGACGTGCGGGGGAGGCCCGTATTGCAGAAGGACTTTGGAAGCGTCGGAAGTGAGGTCGCGGGGGAGGCCGCAATCGTCGCAGAGCTTTTGGGCCACGCCGGCGTTGGTGGACATCATGAAGACACCGCGTTTGCCGTTTTCGATGGAGCCAAAGACGACCGTGGACCCGTCGGCGGTGAGTTTGGGGTACATCTCGCGGGCGGGGGTAGTGAGAAGAGCGCCCTGGCGGCCGGACTTGGGGTCGAGCAGCCAGACGTCGTCGTTGCCGGTGCGTGTGGAGATGAAGGCGATGCGCGAGCCGTTGACGGCGATTTCGGGGTAGTAGTCTTCCGCGGCGTCGCGGGTGAGCTGGCGGACGTCGCCGGTCACCGCGCCGGAGTCGCCGTCGACGGGAAGCTCGTAGATATCCGTATTCTGGTTACCGCTCGAGAAGACCATTCGGCCGTTGCGGGCGACGGAAGGCTGGCGTTCCTGGCCGGTGCCGGACGTGAGCTGTTCGGGGGGACCCTGGATTCTCCAATCGCGAGAGAGCTGGATGCGCCAGAGATTGATGCTGTCGCCGACGCCGACCGAGACGATGACGGAGTGGCCGTAGAGAGCGAAGGGGAAGGGACCGATGGCGAGTTTGCGGGCGCGTAGGGTTTTGAAGACGTCGGTGCAAGCGATATCGCCGCCCGCGATGGGCGCCGCGCAAATCTCGAAGTCGGGCGGGCCGAGCGTCTGGGTTCCCTCGAAAAGGATGTACTGGCCGTCGTCGGACCAAACAGGGTGATGGGCAACCTGATAATTCTCGGCGATGCGCTTCACCTCGCCGCCCGCGACGGGAACGATGTACAGGCTGGAAGCTCCGAAGGAAAACGTGGCGCCGACCCCGGCTGAGCCGACCGCAAAGACGATCTGCTCGCCGTCGGGGGAAAAGGACGGGCTGCGGCCGTGGCGGGCGACCAGGCGGGGCTGTCCACCGAGAGCGGGAACGATATAGATGCCACCGCCTTCGCGTTCGGAGCGGTAGGCCACTTTGCTGCCGTCGGGCGAGAAGACGGGCTCGTATTCGTCGGTGTCGTCGGTGGTAAGGCGGATGGGCTGGCCGCCGGCGAACTGCTGGACCCAGATATCGAGGTTGGCGGAACCGAATCGGTCGGAGGCGTAGGCGACAAGGCTGCCATCGGGGGAGATGGCCGGGAACGATGTCAGGCCGGGGTCGGACGTGAGACGGGTGACGGACTTCACCTCGCTGGGGTCGGTCCGGAGAACTTTCCACCACCAAAAAAAGGCGATGCCCAACAGCAGCATGAGCGAGAAGGCGGCGATGCGCCAGCCGCCGGATGCCGGGGCGCCGGACGGCTCAGCATAGGCAGGTCCGGACTGGAGCTTGCCCGAGTCCATCTCGTCTTTCAGTTCTTCCAGGGCGACGCGAAGGTCGGCCATGTCCTGGAAGCGGCGCTCGGGATCTTTACGGAGGCAGCGGTTGAGGATGCGCTCGAGCTCGCGCGGAACGCCGGGTACGAGGGTGCGGACGGAAGGCGGTTCGTCGCGAAGGATGGACGAGACGAGTTCCGCGGGCGAGTCACCCGAGAATGGGCGGCGGCCGGTGAGCATCTCGAACAACACGACGCCGAAGGAGAAGACATCGGAACGGTCGTCGACGGGCTTGCCGGACGCCTGTTCGGGCGACATGTAGGCGACGGTGCCCAGAATGATACCGTTGGCCGTCCGGTGGTCGATTATGTTTTCGGCAGTGGCATCGTCGGAGGACTTGGCGAAGCTTGGACGCTGGCTGAGCTTGGCAAGTCCGAAGTCGAGGACCTTGACGACGCCGGTTTCGGAGACCATGATGTTGGCCGGTTTCACGTCGCGATGGACGATACCGGCGGCGTGGGCGGCCTCAAGCGCCTGGACGATCTGGATGGCATAGCGGAGTGCCTGGCTGACGGGAGTGCCCTTGCGTCCGATGACTTCGTCGAGCTGCTTGCCGCGGACGTACTCCATGGCAATGAGATCGACGCCATTTACGGTCTCGATATCGTAGATGGTGATGATATTGGGGTGGTTGAGGGAAGAGGCGGTACGTGCTTCCTGAAGGAAGCGCTGCTTCTGGTCGGTATCGACGGCGCCGGAAGTACGGAGGATTTTGAGCGCGACCTGGCGGCCGAGTTTAGTATCCCGCGCGAGAGACACTACACCCATGCCCCCTTCCCCGATCTTTTCGAGGATTTCGTAATGGGAGATGCGCTGTAAGGGCACCGATGTCTCAGTATAGCTGTTGGGTTTCGGGAGGTGGGCGGATTCGCGGCGGCTAATCAGGCAGGGGCCGATCTCCGTCCTATTTTCAACAGTTTGCGAAACGAACTCCCCACCTCGCACCTCCCCCGAAACGGATCCGCAACCGTCAGGGTCTGAGAAAAATCCCCGTAACCGAACCACGGTGCGTCAGCCCGTGGTCCATTTTTTCTCAATCCCGTCAGGGCGCGGGCCCAATCTCTCCCTCACACGAAATACCTCTTGTATTCCGCTAGCATTGCTGGTACACTTGACCCGTGGTCGTGGACGTGTGTCCACCCACCAAACAAATCCAAAAGGACCGCCATCGCGCGGTCTTTTTTTTTCGCACTACCTCCGGCCGGAAGCCGTCGCGCCCCGGCCCATCGGCGTTCATCCGCGTTACTCGGTGGCCGATTCCAAGAAATTTCGCAAGAAGGAGTACTACTCAGATGTCTGCAAACCTCAGCACAGGCCCCCGCACCGAAGAAGGTAAAGCCAAATCCTCCCAGAATGCCAAAAAACACGGTTTGACCGCCGAGTCCATCCCAGCCGATCTCCGGCCTGTTTTCAACGATTTGCGAAACGAACTCCACTCCCAGTGCCGCCCCGATGGCCCCTTGGAAGAGATCTTCTTCGACAAACTCGTCACCGCCCGCTGGA
>JADLDI010000115.1 GCA_020846745.1 Bryobacterales bacterium
CGCCAGGCTCCACTCCCGCCGGGGCGGCAAAAACCAATTCGAACGGGAAATGGGGCAAACTGTAGTTACTGGGTGGGGCCAAATGTAGCCATCGAGGTGGGGCCAAGCCGGACCATCGAACTCAGCCGATTCCGCCGCAGCGCCTTCGATCAGTGCCGCGAGTCGTTTGCCGATGTCGAACACGGACTCTGAGATCTTCGGGGATACCGAAAGTGCCGTCGCCATTTTCCACCTCCTGCTTAAACTTCAGAACAGAGGAAGCTGTTCAGGCGGCAAGGCCGGGATCCAAACCCTCGGCTGATCAGGCTCAATCGCGACCGGCGGCTCGTCGGAAAGGTGCTCGCGCGGTTCGCACTCTGTCGCGGGCAGCGGCACCGACTCGTCGCGCTGCCGCTGTAATTCTTTCGACACCGCCGCTGCTTGCTCCCCGACGCCCTGCTGCGTGACAAGCCCACGCGCCATCGCAGTCAGCAGGTCGCCTTCATCGTCCATCTCATGAAGGCCCTCACCGTTGAGCTTGCCCTCCATGGCGAGCGAGACAAGAAGCTTCTTGCCCATCAACCGAAGACAGCGCTCCTGGGTCAGAAAGGCAACTCTCACGGGTTGCTTTTGACCAATACGCCAACTGCGTCGACTCGCCTGACGAAGAGTGTAGATCGAGTAGCCAGTCTGCACGAAGAAAATGCTGGGAAAAGCGAGCAGATCTATGTTATGTGGGATGTGGCTCGCTTGACACACCGACAAGCCGACAACCACCCCGGTGCATGGTTCCAGGAAACGAGCGTAACCTCATTCCTTTTGAAACCAGTTCCGCTATCGCCCGTTTTCAGAGCAGCTCCAGCTCGATGCTGATATGTGTGTGGAAGGAGGAGGAACAGCCGTGGCTTGCCGCCGCGCGCGAGAGTGCGAACTCGACCGTTCATGCCCCGCAGCACTTCTTGTATTTCTTGCCGCTGCCGCAGGGGCATGGTTCATTCCTGCCGGTCTTCGGAGTTGCCCTCTTGATCTGGAAGGAGGGCTCCGCTCGATGGAGCTTGGAGTCTGAGGCGGCGTGTGCTCGGTCTTTCGCTCGGTCCTCCCGAAAACAAGCCCACCATCCCATCTCGGCCACAGTATCCTCGACAAGGCGCCGATGGGGATTGTTTGCGAGTCGGGCCAGAATACGATCCTTGCCCGTCGCCAAGTCGCGTTTCACATCGTCGAAACCAATGTAGCCGGGGTCGACGAGACCCTCGTCGTAAGCGTGGCTGATATCGTCGAGCAGTTCTTCCGGGTAGAGGTTGGAGCTATACGAGACTAGCGTATCCCAGACATGTGACCAACGGCGCACCAACTTGCCGCGAAACAGGCCGGCGAAGTAGCTCACGATCTCGTCCCGGCTCTTTTGTCCAGCCGCCACCAGCGTCACAAGACTGCTCAGTGCGGCCCCCCGGACCCATTGGTCGGTGCACTCATCTTCTATCAGGGAATGAATGCCTGCCAACTCGCCGCCACATACAGACGCCAGAATCTGGCCAAGGTCCTCTGTGAGGAAATCGCCGCAGAGCGAATCCAGCAGGTCGCCCGGAAGTGACGCAAAGCGGACCACAAGCGGGTAAGCACGGGTTTCGCGGAACTGCGCCAGCAGAAACATCGCGTACAGATGGGCCATGGAGCCATCCTCGGCGTCGAGTTGCGCTGCCCGGTCCACTGTATCCTCCAGAATGCGCAGAAGCTCCGGTGTGACCTCTTCTCGCCGCGCCACGGCCGCTTCGACCGCCTCTCGTTCAAACTTCCCGGTATACCGTTCGAATTGGTGTAGGATTTCGGCTGTTTCCATTGGCATCTCGTGCCGCTTTCCTCTCCATTCTCCTACGGCCATGCCCGGCTGCCGTATGCCAAAATATCTCCAATCGATGGCGGCGAAACATACGTGGACATTCACGTCGCGGCTCCGTTCCCGTGCATTCGGATGGAGGGGATCGCATCTTGCCTGCCAGCGTTTGAAGGAAGCCGTCACAGAGATCAAGAAGGTCGCCAGAACAGACCCCGTGACTGCCGGTGAAGGTTTCTTAAGCCTCATGGAGAGGATCTGGCCGGCCTTCCAAGCCGCCGATACTTCATCCGGCGCTCTCAGCGGCGCGGTCTACTGGGCGCAGGACGAATTGTTGCCGATCGCAATCTCGGCCCCTGCCACCCGAAAGACTCGGGACAAATGGTTGGATCGCCTCTGGCAGGCCATCGAGGATGATGGCGTCGATTACCTTTCCCTCGTCGGAAGCCGGTGGGGCGAGCTGTGCGGTTCCCGTGAGGTTGCCTCTTGTTGGGCGGACCGATTCCTCAGCCTGCTCCGCACTGCCTGGTCCGATCCGCGGCCCGGGAACTATGTTCGCGGAACCAGCGTCTGCCTCTCCAGCCTGCTGGCAGCGGGGCGCCATCAGGAACTGCTCGAAGTACTGGCGCTGCAGCGATTTCCATTCTGGCCGGACCGCAAGTTTGGCATGCAGGCATTGCTGGCCGAAGGCCGCATGGAGGAAGCCCTGGCTTATGCGGAAGCTTCCCGCGGCCTGAATCAACCAGAGGCTGCCATCGACGCCGCGTGCGAGAAAATCCTGCTCGATCTCGGCCGAGTGGATGAGGCGTATGAGAGGTATGCCCTGACCGCGAATTGCTCATCAACCGGCCTCGCGACGTTCCGCGCAATCGCCGAGAAGTATCCCGGTCACGACCCGAAGAGGATTCTTTTGGATTTGGCCAAATCGAGCGGCGAGCCCGGCTGGTGGTTTGCCGCGGCGAAAGACGCCGGCTTCCTCGATATTGCGCTTGAGTTTGCCAAGGCGGGCCCCACCGACCCGCGCACGCTCAGCCGCGCTTCTTGCGACTTACTCAACAACGATGGCCGGTTTTCGCTGGAAGTGGGCCGGCTCGCACTCCAGCGGATGATCGAGGGGTACGGCTACGAACTGACGGGCATAGATGTCATCGGTGCCTGCAAGCATTTTATGGCTGCGGCGGAGACCTTCGGGATCGCTGCGCAGGCGCGCGTCGATCTGCTCGCCATGGCGACGAAACACGGCGAAGCCGTCAGCGATATTCTCATCCGCCATTGTTCGGTGGATCCACAGGCATATCCGCCAGTGACGAAGGCGAGAGTAACAGAGCAGCGGAAATGGACAAGACGACGCCCCGCGAGACGTTAAGCAGCAGGCCCATCGCCAGGAAGGTGCTCGCCAAGATGAAGCTGCATTGGCAGAGGAAGGTCGTCAACCTCAAGAATGTCGTCGCCGGCCGCGCCATCGCAGAGGAGCTCCAGAAGACTATTGTGAGCCAGAAAGAGCTTGCCGGCTTTCACCCGGCCCATGCTGCCTATGTTTACACTCAGAACCAGGTGTCGGTCATGCCGGAGCAGATCACGACGCTAAAGGAGATGGCGCCGTTCGCGGACATAATTTCCAAGGCCGAGGATGCCGAGTGCGCCCCCGATGAACCCGTTGACCACGTCCTATTTCATCTGCTGGGCGTTCTTCGACGCTTGTATGGGGTCGGCCAACGAGACTATCGGCACCACGATTCTGGAGGTCGGCGCCGCTTTCGGCATGCACCCCGAGCTGTTGCGCCTGATCCGGCTAATGCAGGACTCGCGAATGGGCTTTTACATTCACCGTGGCAGAGAAGGCGACGTGAGCGTTCTTGAGGACGTGGTCACCACTGCCGTGTACGCGCCATCGTTCCCGCCGGCTATAGGGGCAGGAAGAACGAGAACTGGTACGGCCGCCTTCTCCCGCCGCCAATGCTCGGGGGTACGGAACATGTCGTCTTCACGACGCCATACATCGTGGTCCATCCGGACTTCGCCGATTGGTTGGCGTATTTCCGGCGTACGTTCCCCGCCACGGCGGGCTTCGGCGCCTACGACCACCACATGAAGTACGGACCGGCCAGAGAATACTGGAACGATTACGTGTTCAAAGGGCTACGTGAACCACTATATCGAAAGGTAGCCGCGAGAGTTTCATCGTCAACACCAGGAAGAACGCTTGGGCCTGCCATTCCGATTCGTGCGTGGCGGCGCGGGGCGGCCAGATCGGCGGCAACGTTTTGGATTTCGTAGCCGCCATGGAAAGCTGCGCCATTCGAGAGGCAGCTTTGAAACTTCAGGACGGGTTTCTCTTGACCGTAACTACTCCTGAGATCGTCACGCGCCGGCATGAGGCCGTTGAAGCCCTGGCAACCGACGGCAACAGACCGCTGGAGTTTTCGCTCAGATGGATCGATTGCTCGCACTCCTACCTTGCCGAGCGGGGCATTAACCCTGAAATTGCCCGCCATTTCGGCGTCGGCTGCAATCGCGGCAAGCGCTCGATGGCGGGCCGCATTGTATTCCCGATTCACGACGAGAATGGCCTGTTGGTAGCACATGCCGGCAGATCTATCGACCAGACGGAACCCCGGTATCGCTTCCCGGCGCGATTCCGAAAGTCGCCCGTGCTTTTCGACCTCCATCGGGCCGTGGTTGCTGCCAAAAGCGTCATCGTCGTGGAGGGCTTCTTCGATTGTCTCAGGGCGCACGAAGCGGGGCTGCCATGCGTGGTGTCACTGATGGGTTGTTCCCTATCGCTCCGGCAAGAGGAACTGCTGTGCGAACGGTTCCAGGATGTCACTCTGTTCCTTGATGGTGATAGCGCAGGGCGCGGCCAGCGCCCGGCGCCTGGTTTCCAAGGTTTCCACGAGGCTTAGCGAGGCACCGGTTGGGAGCCAACCGGACCAACTCGGAGCAGACCAGATTCGATGCCTTTGTATTCCCGGCTATTTCTGAGCGGCGGTGCCGGGCGTCAACGATAATGGAAGATCACGCCTATGGAGCCGCTCGCACCGGACAGCTACCCACAATTTCTCGCGGACCTGAAGAGCCGTATCCGGGCGGCACAGTTGCGCGCTTCCGTTGCGGTCAACCGCGAACTGGTCCTTCTTTATTGGCAGATTGGCCGCGACATCCTCGACAGGCAACAAAGGGAAAGCTGGGGTGCTAAGGTCATTGATCGCCTGGCGACAGACCGTGCGACATGAAGGGCTTTTCGATCCGTAACCTCAAGTATATGCGGCGCTTCGCCGAGGTCTGGACTGAGGATGAATTTGTGCAGCAGGTTGCTGCACAATTGCCGTGGTTCCACAATTGCGTCCTGCTCGACAAGGTTGCGGACGACGCCAGGCGTAAATGGTACGCTCGGGCCGCGATCCATCACGGCTGGAGCCGGGCAGTTTTGGTTCACCAGATTGAAAGCGTTGGATGCCGCCATTTCCTTCCCGCGCAGCCAAATCGAAGAGATCGCCGCGCTGGTTCTCAGCGCTGCTCGGGCCCGGAATGGCTGGCGCGTAATCCGCGAGGCCACGGTGATACCCCGAAAGCGTGCGAATACAGTACCGTCCGACGAGCCGCTTTCGAAGCGGGAACAAACTGCTTTCAAAAAGAACGACCCTCGTCCACCCTCATATTCCACATAATCGAGACCCGTGGAAACCAAACGCGGGTGAGAAATGCATACCTGCATCCCTTGCTGGAGCTTCTTCTCGTACCACGTCTCCCGATGTTCCGGAGCAATCTTTGCCGTGAGCGCCTCTGCGCGAATTCCTTCGCTCAGCAGTAGCGGCCGCAGCCGGCGCGTCACGTCGCGCTTGCGGGCGGTTCGGAAATCACGAAGCGCTCCCGCTCGCCGTTCTCGTTAGTGGTGAAGCCGTACAGCGTGCCGAGCCCTCGCGGGCGGTCTGGGTACAGCAACAAAGCGTTCATCGCGGTGCTGATCACGGACGAATTGCCGTGATGCTGCCGCAGCGCATCGGCGACGTCTGCTTCGAGGCTTGTGTACGCCTCTCGGAGCGCCGGGTCCATCTCGACCGTAATCACTTCCTCCACATACGGTGGCAGAGCCTCGGAGATGTCTTCTAGCGAGACGAATGCCGCCATGTTCATCAGATACTTGCCGAACAGCAGCGGAGAGGCGCCGGGCCGCCGTCTGATCGTTGTGGTCACGCGTGCTTTCGAGCAGGCGTTCTCCGAAGGCTCGATGGTGGTCAACCGACCTGTCGCACGCACTCGATGATCTTCGACACTCCGAGGTCCTTTGCCCTCCAGAAAGCCTGCTCAGTGGCCGCAGTAAGCTGAGTGAATGCGGTCCTGGTATTCGCATTCCTTGCTCCCCGCGGCGATAACGCTGCCCGCCGAACACGTGTGCGTGTGGCAATGCTGGGAGACCATGGCGGCTCGCTCGTAGTCTTCACCGTCTGCACGGCACCCTTGATCGATCGACTCCCAGCGGTCCAGGAGTGAGGTAACGCCTCACGCCAAGTCGGCGCGCTCGCTGCAATGCGAAGATGGTTGCGACGGGACCATCGAACCTGGTTGCGAATGACCGTTACGATGTGGAAGCCTCGACCACTCCGGATCGCATTGAGTGCTGCAGGGCTGATGTTGCTGGTCGCCCTTGCTGGCGCATCGTACCAAGCTATTGCGTGGCGTGCGGACGTTCAACGGATTCGTCGCCCAGGCCGGCTCGTAAGTGCAGGCGCTTTTCGGCTGAACCTTCACTGCACTGGAAAAGGGAGCCCGACTGTAGTACTGGAGGCCGGGCTCGCCGACTCGCTCGATGCATGGAGAGGTTTGCAGCCTGACGTTGCGCGATTCGTTCGTGTCTGTTCCTATGACCGAGCCGGCTACGGCTACAGTGACCCTGGGCCAATGCCACGAACCAGTGACCGTATCGCTTCGGAACTGCACACAGCCCTAGTGTCTGCCGGTGAAAAGCCGCCATATGTGCTGGTCGGTCATTCGTTCGGCGGCTTCAACGTCCGGGTCTTCAATGGCAAGTACCCGGAACAGGTGAGCGGTCTGGTTCTCATCGACGCCACCCAGGAGGACCAATATCGTATGCTCCCTGGGGTTTGGAAAACATTGCGTGCGGCAACGCTACGGCGCGCCCAACGACAGGCCTTCTGGGCTCCGCTTTAAGGCCGCGCTCATTTCGTGGGACAGATTGAAGGCCGAGATAGCCAAGTGTGAGGTGCGATGTTCGAACTGTCATCGCCGAAAGACAAGCCAACGTGGTGCTTGGTATCGGGAAGGCAGGTGCTCAAATCCGTTGAGCGTTTAACTAGATTTTGTAAATGATTGAAACTAAACGTGGTGGGCGCGACAGGACTCGAACCTGTGACCTCCTGCGTGTGAAGCAGGCGCTCTAACCAACTGAGCTACGCGCCCTGACCCAAACGGGCACAACCGGGCACCGGCTTGCGCTCCCACGAGTTTACCAACTTCACCCTTCGAACGCTACCTCTATCAGTTACTAGTCTGCGGTTCAGACAGTGCGGAGAGCCCGTTGGGGGTGAGAGGGAGCCAGGGCTGCAAGAGTAGGTTTGCTCCGGCGTTACGGCGGTTTATGGGAGGAGACGGTGCGGACGGGGCCGGGGCGGC
>JADLDI010000116.1 GCA_020846745.1 Bryobacterales bacterium
CGCCAGGCTCCACTCCCGCCGGGGCGGCAAAAACCAATTCGAACGGGAAATGGGGCAAACTGTAGTTACTGGGTGGGGCCAAATGTAGCCATCGAGGTGGGGCCAAGCCGGACCATCGAACTCAGCCAGGCGTGCGACGGACGCCTCCATCTGCGCGAGGCCGCTCTTGAGTTCCTCCACTACATGAAGGCGGTTCGCGTCGAATTCTCGCCTTACATTCGATGAAGATACGATCCATGTACTTTGAGGCTCCGCCGCGAGGTCTTCAACCAGCGCCGCCGCCGATTCCACTATGTCGATTTGAAGCTTTGGCCTGAATGCCACCCGCACGACGTCGAGGATGGCGGAAGTGTCTAGAAACAGAACTGGTCGCGGCTTTGCGCAAATTCGCGCCGCCAGATTAAGGACGAGTTCAGTTGACTCCGGCGTCATGCGGGCAGCGACTCATAGGTCTCCAGAAGATCCCGAGAGTGCTCGTATTCAGTCGCGAGGTTGATCGCCTCGTCCTCTGGCCATCTCTCCTCTTCAATCAGCCATCGCTGAAGCATCCCACCCGTAAGTTTGGCCCTTTCCCGATGCGCCGCAGTGATGAACGCGTTCCAACGCCGACGGTCGAGAGGGTGAACTACCGATCTGTTGGATAACGAACTCCGCAACAGTCGGGCTGTCTGAGGCGTCACGAAATCTTCGATCTCAGGACTCGTCTTCCCTAGCTCAACCTGAACGCTGCTGATCTCGGCCGCAGGACGGACGCAATGGACGTAGTAGTCGGACAGGACCTGGTTGTACTGGTCGTAAGTGAGCGAAGAAAACTCCTGCGCCAGAATATTGCTTACGTACAGATGTCTGTCGGGATTCGTAGCCAGCCACAACTCACATGCCGGGCGCTCGTACAGCGCAGTACATCGGAAGCAATACATAGGTCCCAACGCGGCCCGCTGGACCTCCGATTCCCGCTCTCGGTGTCGGCTCCACCCGTTCGTCAGGTGCTGATCTAGGGCAGAGACGAACGCAGCAAGCATCTGAGGATCGCCCCTCACAATCAGATCGCCGTACACCTTCATAACACCATTTTACCTGTGCTGAATCGGCTACTCTTCACGCCCGAGGCACCCCCTTCCCCCCTCGCCCTGCAACAACTCCCGACAATTCCCCGTCCAACTAGCGTGTCCACGAGACATGCCACGCTACAATAGCCTATTTACCAGCAAACGAAGGACCCTCCTCTTTGATCAATAAGTTGGTAGTGCAGAATCTGAAGCACCGGCCGGTGCGCACGCTCCTCTCCATTTGCGCCATCAGTATCGAAGTGACCATGATCCTGACGCTTGTGGGCGTGAGCCGTGGAATGGTCGAAGAGTCCAAGCGCCGCGCTTCGGGCGTGGGGGCCGACGTTTGGGTGCGCCCTCCCAATAGCTCGCTGCTGTCGTTTTCGAGCGCCTCCATGCCCGAGAAACTGGTCGACTTCTTCGCCCAGCAGCCGCACATCACCATCGCCACCGGCAGCGTCAACTATGGCGCTGGACTGATGGAATCCGTCTCCGGCGTCGACCTCGATAAATTCGGCCGCATGAGCGGTGGGTTCCGCTTCCTCGAAGGCGGTCCCATTCAAAAACAGGACGACATTATGGTCGACGAGCGCTTCGCCGCGCAGCGAAACCTCCACGCCGGTGAAAGACTCACGCTTTGGAACCGCGAATGGCATGTATCGGGCATCTTTGAATCCGGCAAGCTGGCCCGTATCATTTTGCCTACTAAGACGGTGCAGGAAATTTCCGGCGCATCGGGCCGCCTCTCGCAGATCTTCCTCAAAGTCGACAAACCGGAGAACCTAAACAAGGTGATTGCCGACCTGAAGGCCAACCCCGCCTTGCAGGGCTACCCGATCTACTCGGTCGAAGAGTGGACTTCGCTATTCTCCGTGAACAACGTTCCGGGTCTCAGGCCGTTCATCGCCGTGGTCATCACCCTCGCCGTAACGGTCGGCTTTCTGGTCGTGTTCCTCTCGATGTACACGGCGGTGCTCGAACGGACACGCGAGATCGGCATTCTGAAGGCCCTCGGCGCGACGCCGGGCTACATTCTCGGTATTCTTCTGCGCGAAACGGCGGTCCTTGGCGCGCTCGGCGCGGCTCTCGGTATTGTCCTCACGTTCGGGACGCGCTGGATGGTGAACACGTTCGCCGGACCATCGCTCACCCAGACAATTGTTACGGATTGGTGGCCCATTACAACCGGCATCGCGCTGGCCGGCGCGCTCCTCGGTACGCTCTATCCCGGATGGAAAGCCATCCGCCAGGATGCGCTGGAGGCTCTGCAATATGAGTAATCCAGCCGAGCCTATCATCCGCATCCGCAACTTGCAGAAGCGCTACCACGTGGGCGACGTGGACGTGGAAGCCCTGCGCGGAGTCGACCTTGACGTGAAACGCGGCGAGTTCCTCTCGATCGTCGGCCCGTCCGGTTCCGGCAAATCCACCCTGTTCCATATCCTCGGCGGACTTACTCCACCCACCGGCGGAACCATTGAGATCGAAGGCGTCGACCTCGCGTCGATGACCGAAGCCGGCCGCACCGAACTACGCCGCACCAAGGTTGGCTTCGTTTTTCAGAAATACAACCTGCTGCCGACGCTCACCGCCGGTGACAATATCGCCATCGCGCGCCACATTGCCGGCAAATCCCTGGAAGTGGATCCCTGGATTCAGGACGCACTGCGCCTGCTCGGCATCGATCACCGGCTGGACCACAAGCCTCGCGCTATGTCCGGCGGCGAACAGCAGCGGGTCGCCATCGCCCGCGCCATCGTCAATCACCCCGCAATCCTGCTGGCCGACGAGCCGACCGGCAACCTCGATTCCAAGAACTCCGATGCCGTGCTGTCACTCCTCCGCGAACTGAACGAGCGCATGCAGCAAACCGTGCTGATGATAACGCACAATCCCGAAGCCGCCGCCTACGGCCATCGCATCGTCCGCATGCGCGACGGCCAGATTGTCCACGACTAGCTATCGCCCTTTAACCATCGGCACAAACCGCACCGGATACGACGCGCTCTCGGTCACCTTGCCGTCGGCCGACTTCTCCATAATCATCAAACGCTGGTAATTTGGATCGTCGCCTACAGGCCCCAGAAGCATTCCGCCCGGCGCCAGCTGATCAATCAACGCCTGCGGCACCTCCGCCGGCGCAGCGGTCAGCATGATCCGGTCGTACGGCGCATGTTCCGGCCAGCCTTTATATCCGTCCCCCACCCGGATCTCGATATTCTTCAGTCCAACCTCGGCAATCGCCGCCTGGGCCCGTGCCGATAACTCCGGGAGGAGTTCGATGCTATACACCTTCTTGAACAGCTTGCACAAGATCGCCGCCTGGTAGCCCGACCCCGTGCCCACCTCCAGCACCGTCGCATCCGGCGCCGGCCGTAGCATTTCGGACATCAGCGCCACGATATAAGGCTGCGAAATGGTCTGCCCGCTGCCGATCGGCAACGGTTGGTCGGCATAAGCGTCACTCCGGTATTGTTCCGGAACAAATACATGGCGCGGGATTTCGCGCATCGCCTTCAGCACCGCGGGATGCTTCACTCCGCGCGCAGCTATGTGCTCATCCACCATGCGCCGCCTTTGGACGTCGACACCTTGCACCGCGCAACTCGCGAACAACAACGCGCAGGCGGCAAGGCTATACACTCCCTATCGTAGCTCTATCGCCGCTCCGCAGAACCGCATCGCCGCATGCGCGTAGATCTCCGCGGATAGCGCCAACTGCGTCAGCGATACTCGTTCATGATCCGAGTGCGCCGTCGCATGTGCCGGACCCCAGTAGATCGTCGGCACGCCCGTCTCATTCGCGAAGAGGTTCGCATCGCCGACAAGCCCCATCCCGATCACGTCCGCCGTGGCGCCCGTAACCTCTTCAACAGCTCCTCGGAACGCGGTAATCACCGGATGGTCCGCAGGCGTCTCAAACGGTTCGCGCATGCCCTTGAACTCCACGCGGAACGACAACCCGGACTCCGCCGCCAGCCCCGCGCAGATAGCTTCCAACTTCGCCCGCACCTGTTGGAACGTAGTCCCCGGCCGCCACCGCCACATACCGGTAACCGTGATCGGCGTGGGCAATCGGTTCGGCCAGTCGCCGGCCACGATGTGCCCGACGTTCACACGTTCCGCCCCGCACAAGGGATGCACGCCCTCCGCCGCGAACCCGCGCTCCAGCCGTTCAAACTCCACTAGCAGCCGCCCCAGCCAACACGCCGGATTTTCCGTATACGGCACCTTAATCGTATGGATAATTCCGCGGCCGCTCGTGATCGTCACCGTGAAAATCGTCGACCCCAGCGATGCAGCCCACACCGCGAACGGACCTTCCACGATCACAATCGCGTCCGCCTTGATATCGCCCTTGTTGATCCGTTCAATCAAACGCTTCGGACCCAATTTCCGGCCCACCGGGGTTTCATGGTCGATCACCCCCGTGAGCCACAAATCGCCCCGCAGGCGAACACCAGCCTTCCGCAGCGCCGAGGCCGCATGCACCATCGCCACCAAGCCGCCGCGCATATCTTCTGCTCCGCGCCCTACCAGCCAATCCCCATCCCGCGCCGGTGGATCGCTGTTGCCAATCGGAATCGTATCCGTATGGCCGTTGAATAGCAGCGAAGGCGCGCCAGGCTCGGCGCCGGCCACGCGAACATACACGTTCGGCCGATCGGCCTCCACCACGTCTAACTGCGGCTCAAAGCCTTCCCTGCGCAGTAACTCCGCCAGAAACAGCGACGAATCCCGCTCGGCACCGGTCTCGCCCTTTATCTTCAAGTAATCCAATACGTCGCGCGCCAGCGCTTCCCGATCGATTGTTATCCGCATCTGAGTTACTCAATCACCGAAGCCATCGTCATCTGTACGAAGGCATTCTTTTCATCGGACCCACCCTCCCGGTGGATCATAAATATCCCGGTCATGTCTTTCTTCGGGTCGATAAACTCGTAAGTCCCATACCGTCCGCCATGCCCGTAACTGCCGATGGACAGTAAGTTCAAGGACCCCGCCGGATCGCGCACCACAAACCAGCCGAGCCCCCAGCCTGCGCCGGGTGTACCCGTCGATATCGCTCCTGTCTGGTTCACCGTCATAACCGCCACCGCCTGCGGCGATAGCAGCCGTTGCCCATTCAACGAGCCCCCATTCAGCATCATCTGATTGAACGCAAACACATCCGTAGCCGTCGAATACAGGCCGCCTTCGGGCAACGGATACTTAGCGCCGGCGCGGAACTTCATCGCACCCTCACCCAGCGGGTCCGTCGTGTACTTCAGCGGCTTCCCATCTTTCAGGATATATGCCGTCGGCATCCGGTAATGTTTCTCCGTTGGCGGGTAGATATACGTGTCCACCATCCCCAACGGCCGGAATATCTTCTCTTCTAAGTACTTCTCAAACGGCATCCCCGACAGCACCTCGATAATGCGTCCCAAGGTCGCAATTCCTGTGTTGGAGTACTGCCACCGCGTGCCGGGTTCGAACTCCAGCGGCCGTTGCGACAGAATCAGCACCACATCCGACAGCGGCCGGTGCAGCGCTCCGTGTAACTCCCCAATCCCCGGCGGCGGATTGAGCGGCATCCCCGATGTATGTGTCATCAAGTCGCGAACCGTGATCGGCCGCGCCGGTTTCTGCAACTTAGCGTCCACCAGCACCTGCTGGCCGCGAAACTCCGGCAAATGCTTTTCCACCGGATCTGTCACCGCCAGCCGGCCCTGTTCCGCTAGTTGCATAATCGCGAAACAGACAATCGGCTTTGTCATCGAATGCAGCTGGAAAATCGCATCCGTCTTGAGCGGCCGGCGTGTTTCGATATCCGTATAGCCCACCGCATCGAGCGCCGCGATATGCCCGTGGCGCGCCACCAGTGTCACCACGCCCGCCACAGTTCCCTGGTCCACAAACTCTTTCATCCGAACAGGAATGCGGGCCAATTGCTGCGGGTCGAGCCCAGTCTTCGCCTTATCGGTAACTACCGGGGGAGCAGCCCAAACACTCGATACAACGGCCACGACACAAACCAGCAATCGCATTCCGGGTATTGTATCGTTTGGGGCGAAATGCCTGAACTGCCGGATGTCGAACTCTATTTGGAAGCCCTAAGCACGCGCGTCGTGGGGCAGCCGCTCGAAGACGTGCGCTTGGGCAGTCCATTCCTCCTCCGCACCGTCGACCCGCCGCTCAGCATTGCCACGGGCGGAACGGTCACCCAACTTAAGCGGGTCGGCAAGCGTGTCGCCTTGGGCATTGAAGACCGCTGTTGGCTTGTCATCCACCTGATGATCGCCGGGCGCCTCCACTGGAAGAAACGCGGCATCAAGGTCGGCAGCCGTAACCAACTCGCCGCGTTCGACTTCCCCAATGGCACGTTGCTCCTCACCGAAGCCGGCACTAAGCGGCGCGCTTCGCTCCACGTCGTCGCTCCCGACGCCCTCGATACCCTCAACCCTGGCGGCATCGACGTCCTCACCTGCTCTTTCAAAGACTTTCGCCATCAACTTACGAAAGAGAACCACACCCTCAAACGGTCGCTAACCGACCCGCGCCTGTTCTCGGGCATCGGCAACGCCTACTCCGACGAAATCCTGCACCACGCCAAACTCTCGCCCGTTGCGCTCTCTCAGAAACTCGACGATGCCGAACTCCATCGCCTGTTCAACTCGACCCGCGAGGTGCTCATCATGTGGGTTGATAAACTCCGCGCCGAGGCCGCCGGCAACTTCCCCGAACACGTAACCGCCTTTCGCGACGACATGGCCGTACACGGAAAATTCGACCAACCGTGCCCCGTGTGCGGCGCCAAGGTGCAGCGAATCCGTTATGCGGATAACGAAACGAATTACTGCGCCCGCTGTCAAACCGGCGGACGCCTACTGGCCGATCGCGGGCTGTCCCGCCTGCTCGGCGCAGACTGGCCCCGCTCGCTTGATGACGAGTGAAAGCCGGGCAATAAAGAGTTATAGAGTGGAAAGAGCCCGAAAAGGAGAAGTTGTAATGTCCAGGCTTATTACTCTGTCGGTTGCCGTCCTGATGACGCTGCCGGTGTCAGCACAGGTCGTCGGCCGCCGCCCCTTCATTCGTGCCTTCGGCGACGGGGTCGCATCGTCGGCCCCCGATTCTGTCAAGGTTAACGTCGGCCTCACCACTCAGGCCGATACCGCACAGGCCTCGGCGGAACAGAACGCCGCGAAAATGACCACCATCCTCACCGCGCTCCGGCAGTTGTTGGGCAGTTCGGCTGAGATCCGGACCGTCACGTTCTCCATCAACCCCGTCTACCGCCCCGCCACCAACCCGCCCGTGTTGACCGGATACTCCACTACCAACATCGTGGAAGTTACCGTCGGTAACGCCACCACGGCGGGCCGTGTTATCGACACCGCGACGCAAGCCGGAGCGAACGTTGTCCAGGGCTTACGGTTCGCCTTGCGCGACACTACGCCCCTACTCTTGCAAGCCTTGCGCCTCGCCACCCAGCGGGCCCGCGCAACCGCCGAAACCATAGCTTCCGGCCTTGGCTCGCGCGTCGGCTCGGTCGTCTCGGTGGAACAAGGAATCGTGCCGAGCGCTGCTGCGCGCAGCGATGTCGGGGCAGGCGCTACCGCCTCGGTTCCCACGCCCGTCGAAGCCGGCCAAGTGGAGGTGCGCGCCTACGTCACCATCGAAGTTGAACTGCAATAGCTAAATCGGCCCGGTCAGGGCCTGCAGGCTCCGCTCATCCGTTTCGCGAATTCGGCTTTGATCTCGGCGGCCGCGAATGGGCGAGACCACACGGCGAATTCATCAATCGCCCCCGTGAACCGTCCGGGCAGCCGCGGGGAATGCCCGAACGCGATCGGCTGTGGATTGTAGCGAAGATTAAGACCAGGCGCCCGAATCGAGCCCGCCGGTTCGCCGTTCACGTACTCCAGAAACGAATCGCCGTCGCGCACAAACGCCACATGGTTCCACTTGCCGGGTTCGAGACTACGGGTTGCGGCCACTTGAACCGCCGTTGAGTTTATTGGCTCCATCTGCCACACAGGCCGCAGGTCCTCGTCCAGCCGCAGAGCCCAGCCCGGCGCCTTCGCACGCCGCGGATAATCGAGCAACGGCATTGGACCCTTGCCGCGCGGCTTTACGTACATCGTGAGCGTTGAGGGGATCACCGAAAACGGAGTAGCCGCTGAACTGTGGAAGAACAGCTTCTCCGCCCCGTCGAGTTCAATGGCCTGCCCAACCACTCCTGGCACGAACTTCGCGGTTTCCTCCGGACCTACACTGGCATTCTCCATCCAATCCCCCGGCGACCCGTCGAATGGCAAGAAGTGCACCAGGTTCGTCTCCGGCGCGGCGCACTCCTCCGGTTCGCGTTCGAACACGAACAACTTGGGTCCAAGCTCGGGATGAGGCGCCTCCGCAAATACCCGCCGCCCATCGCTTGAAATCACCGAAGTGCCTGCAAACACCTCATTTGTCTGCTCCCGCACGCTGAACCGTACGGCATCGTATACGGCAATTGAGCGCGCGAATGTCGCCACCGTGCTGCGCGAAAGGAACAGCGGCGGCCGGGCCGAATCGACCGGCAAAACAACGGTCTTTACCAGTCGATCTACAGGCAATCGAAACACCTGCCAGATCCATGCCGGAACCGCTGGGCATCCTTCATGGTCGTATTTCGGCGTTCGGCACGCGTCCCACGCGTCGAGCCATAAGAATTCCTCGTCCGGCGAGAACTTCAGCTCCCCGCCCACCATCGGTGGACCTTTGAACAAGTGAAGCGACTTGCGCGTCGCAATGTCCAGCACCTCCACGACGTCGTGCCCTTCGCGCCCTTCTACGCCGCCGCATTGGTCGCTCACCGCCAGCAACTTCCCGGAAGGACTCACTTCGGCAAAATACGGGCATGGGTCGCGCCGAAACTCCGAAATCGAGTTATCGGATGGATCGAATTTCTTGATGCCCTTGTGCATCATTGCCAGAAACACCTGCTTGGAATCCGGCGTAATGGCGATATCGGTGATTGCGCCTCCGGTCGGGATTGTGTGTGCCACCTTCAGGCTCGGTAATTCCACCTTTACCAATCCGTCTTGGCCCGAGCCGATGTACAACGCCTTCCCGTCCGGAGCCACCGCAAGTGACATGACGGTGGTGCCCGGCTTGATCCATTCAACCGCTTTGGTGCGCAGGTCGATCACCCAAACAGATGTGTCGAGGTTATCGACTCCGATGATTCTTGAGTTATCGGTGGTCAACGCTAATTGCGCGGCCTGCGTCGGGGTCTCGATTGTATCGAATCGGCGCCCTTCGGCAGTCGCACGCCATAGCAGACGCCGGGCCGTTATCTTCTCCGGCGCAAGCGTTGCCGGCTTGGTTAGTAACCGTGAAATCGCAACCCCAAAGGCAACGGCAAGCAGCAGGATCAGCGCCACAACCCAATGCCGCCGCCGCTTAGCATTGCCGGTTGACGAGACATGCACCTCCGTCTCATCGGCGTCCCCATTGGAACCATTCTGCGGCTCGTCCTCATCTTCGAGGCCGTGCTGCTGCCTCAGCCAGTCGTCTATCTCATCACGGAAGGAATGGACCCGGCCCGTGACCCTGTCCTGATAAACAGGCAAGCCGCGCTCCGCTTTCCACCTCTGCGCCGTCTTGACGCTGCGCCCCATGTAGGCGGAAATCTTCCTCCACCCCGCAAGCCTCGCCCTGTCCATCATGCCATGCGTCCTACGTGGGGAAGCTCACAACCCCGGCGGCTTCCGGCCGAGGCTACAAAACCCCACCGGCCTATTTTACTTATGCCGAAACGGGTTGGGCGATTATTGCTGCCGCGCTCTGCTATTTAATCGAGAATGCCCGGCCGGGCCAGGGCGAGATAAGCGAATTCGACGGCGGGCAGTTCATCGAAGCCGACCTTTCGCAACTTCTGCTCGATAATCCAAGCTTCTAATCCCATCGATTGAATAAGGGCCGCCATGGCCTCCGGCGTCCCGCCTGAATCGCGGATGGCCCATAGCGCCCATTCGAGCACGATCCGCATTTGCGGATTGCGAGCTACCGTCTCGCGCATCCCCTCCAGCACCGCCGCTTCCGACCCCTCCACATCGATCTTCACCACCGTAATCGGCGTAGGCAGAAGCGCAAACATGCGATCTACGGAATCGGCTTTGATCTCGAACTCTTCGTCCTCATCGTGCAGCCAGTCGAGCACCTGTTTCTGCAGCTTTATGATGCTCGTGTTCCCCTGGAATCGCTTACGCCGGTACAGTTTCAGCGTGCCCGGACCGGAACTCACCGCCTGGTTATAATGCAACACCCAGCCCGCGTGGCCGTTGAGCCACAAGTTATCCAGCAGCAATTCACACGTCTTCGGATCGGCCTCAAAGGCGTACACCTTTCCTGTCGGTCCGGTCTTCCGCGCCATCAACGTCGTGTAATACCCGATATTCGCCCCGATGTCGATCACATGATCGCCCGGTTGAATGGAGTTGTGAACGAATGCCGAAACGTCGGGTTCGAACGACCGTTCGAGCAGCAGCTCCGGCGCCACCAACCGGTCGTCCGCGTTCACATACAGCGGACAGTTATATCGTGTCTTCGTGAGGATTCGGTTTCCCTCCACCGGCACCCCGAACGGCGACAGCCTCACCAGCCATTCCACCATCGTCAAATGCCGCGACAAGTCCTGCTTTTCCTGGCGCAAAGCCGTTACCTCTTTCGTCAACTCGGCAACCTGGTCGGAAAGGCGGGAGACAACGTCTTGCAGTTGTTTGGTGTCGCGGTCTCGAAACATGCGTGTTGGGAACCCCGATTCTAGCAGGTTGCCCCTCGCCGGCCGCGCTTCAAACCGCGGGAATTGCGATCGGGTACGTACCCAGCCGGTGGAGCGTCTCCGCCATCGCGCGAACGTTCTCGATCCGGCAATACGCCGCCACACTGTTGCCGCTGCTCAGCATGTATCCGCCCCCAGGCGCAACATCGTGCAGCAGGCCGGTCACTTCGGCCGCTACATCGGCGGGCGAACCGGCGCTAAGCGTATGAACATCGACATTCCCGATCAGGCACAACCTGTTGCCGTAGCGGCGCTTCACCTCGCGGATATCCATGGCCCCGGGTTCCACCGGATGCAGGCCTGTAATACCCAAATCCACCAAATCGTCCAGTACCGCGCTCAGATTACCGTCGCTATGGAAAATCCATGGAATGGAAATGTTCTCCGCCACCCGCCGGATATGTGGAAGAATGCGTTCCCGGAACATCTTGGGCGAAAACAGCAAGCCGTTCTTGAACGCAATGTCGTCCGCGGTCCACACTACGTCAAACCCCATTGCCGAAACATGCCGCATCACCGCCGCGCTCCAACTCGAAAACCGGTACAAGGTCTCTTCCACCAGGTCCGGATCGTCGTAAAGCGATAGCGAGAAGAACTCCTGCCCCATTGACAGATATGTGGCGGAAATACCCAGCCGGCAACTCGCGCACAGCGCGAAGTCCTCGCCTTGCGCGATAAACGCGCGCGCCGGCGCATACAGCCCATCGCTCTCGGGATCCGGCAAGGTAAACGCATCCAGATCGGCACGGCGCTTGATCTGCCCGTCGCCATAGAACAATAGATTGCCTTCGCCTACGTGCCGCGCGGCCGCAATCGGCGGACGCAGCACATACCGGATGTTGTCGCGGTGCAGGATGCGCGAAACCGCCTTCTCCGTCTCA
The DNA here is from genome assembly GCA_020846745.1 of Bryobacterales bacterium. Classification (GTDB taxonomy): domain Bacteria; phylum Acidobacteriota; class Terriglobia; order Bryobacterales; family Bryobacteraceae; genus JADLDI01. The sequence continues at coordinate 11,739 of JADLDI010000116.1, forward strand.
GCCGCGTTCATCGCCTCTTCGCCTGACTCCACCGGACCGGCGCTCTCGCCCTCCCGCCCCAGCAACTGCCGGACAATCGGCTCATCAATCCCCAGTTCGCAATAAGGAACCCGGTCCGGAGTGCCACCTGTCAATGCGCAAAGAACGCGCTCCCGGCTAGTCATGATGCGCGCCATTGTGTCCTATACGCTATCACAAGATCCGGATCACTGAAACCCACCTTCCTCGAACAGCAATTCGCCATCTGACATCGGAGCAGTTAGACTGCCCGACCTTAGGGATGGGTACTAGAATACGTAGGACGGTGGAAGTCCCGTCCATCTTCCCCATGACAAACCGCAGAGTCTTCCTCAAAACCGCCGCCGCGGCCGCAGCCGCGGTTCCTCTTCTCGGCGACGAATCCAAAGCGATCTACCTTTCTAACCTCGACCAATGTCAGCCGAAGACCGCCTTGTCCCGCAAACCGCGCCGTGGACATTGGCGGCTGCTCGACTTTGAAACCGATTCCACTCGCGGCGTGATGCTCGTCGCCGGCCAGAACACGGCGGCGCCCGAGGTGTCCTACTCGTTCAACCGCAAGGGCTGGTACGCCATCTCGCTCGGCATTCGATCGTACGGCAGCGGCGAAGACACTACTCACCTGCTGGTGAAACTGACCGGCGATCAGGCCTTCTCGCGTGTCATCCACAACGGCGAATCGCGCGACCAGTTGGACGAGTACTTCTTCAAATACGCCGATCTCACCGGACAGAGCCTGCTTATCCGGCAACTGGTCCGGCAGGTGGTCCCGGAAAACGGGCAGTCCGTTGGCAATCCCTCCTACGGCGCCTGGCTCGGATACATCAAGCTGGTCCCGCTCAGCGATGCGGAGGCCCGCTCCGCCCAAGACGAGCGGCAAAGCGGCCGCCACCGGCGCCTCTACTGTCATCACGACGCCTGGAGCTACACCTACCAATACCGGCCCACCAGCGCCGACGACATCCGGCTGGAACTGGAACCGTTCCGCGCTACGGACTTCGCTCGCATGTACTGGGAGTGTGGCATGGGCGACCGCATGTACTACCCCACTAAAATCGGCCTCCAAGCCACCGACGAATGGATTGCCGATCCGTATCGCGTTGGAGACCGGTTGGCCGCCGAAGCCTGGCGCGAACTGCGGCGCAAAGGGATCGATCCGTTTCGTGTGGCCCTGGAACACACGCACGGCATGGGTATGGAATTCCATGCAACCTACCGGCCGGCCGGCTTCCACTTCCCGGTTCCCGAGGACGAATGGAACACCGGCGGCGTCTACGACAAGCATCCCGAATGGCGTGGGCGCGACCGTCAAGGCCGGCCCACCCCGCGCCTGTCCTACGCCTATCCGGAAGCCCGCCAGGTAGCGCTTCAGTTCCTCCGGGAAGTCCTCACCAACTACGACGTAGACGGCATCTCGATCGCTTACAATCGCCGGCCTCCGCTCGTCGAATACGAACCTCCAATCGTCGACAGCTTCAAGGCGAAATTCGGCCAGGACCCGCGCACGCTCCCCGAAAACGATTCCCGCTGGCTGAAGCATCGCGCCATGGTGCTGACAGAGTTCATGCGCGAGGTGCGGCAGTTGCTCAATGAGGCCGCAAAGAGGCGCGCCCGCTCGAAACCACTCGGCCTCACCGCCATCACCATGGGCACCGAACAGGACAACCTGCTGCAAGCGATGGATCTGGAGCAATGGGTGAAGCAGGGCGTGGTGGACACCATCGTGCCGTACTCCACTCACCCCCGCCTGTTAAGCACGTCCGATTCGTTTACCGATCCGAAGGATGTCGGGTTCTTTGTCCGCATTACCCGTGGGACGCCCGTGAAGGTGGCCATCAACCTCATGCCTCGCCAGCTCAGTCCCGAGGAATACCGCAAGCGCGCCAACCAATGCTATGCCCAGGGTGTGGACAACCTGTTCTTCTGGGATACCAACGCCCGTTACGACTTCAGCCCTTCGTGGAGCGCGTTGCGCCGTCTCGGACACAAGGAAGAGCTGCAAGCCTGGGTGCGCGCCGGCTCACCCGCTTTGCCCCGTCCGGGCGCGAAACTGAAGAAGCTTGGCGATTGGGATCTGACCTACGCCACTCCCGGCTAAGCACAGGGCTGTGATTTACTGGCAGACCTGCCCCTTCACCCCCAACTTCCGCAATATCGTCATCAACGGACACCAGTTCGAAAACGCCGATTGGAACAGGTTTGCGCCCACAAAAGCGGTGAACCAGAACCACCTGTGATCGACATAGTAACCGAGCGCGACGCTCAGCATCACGAACAGCCCTGCAACCAGGCGTAGATAGCGATCGACGGTCATTTCTTTGCCCCTTTGGAATGGAAGATGTAATAAACAACGGGAACGGTCATGCGGGAAAGGGCCAGTGAGGCGACTTCACCGGCCATCAGTGCAATGGCCAGTCCCTGGAAAATCGGATCGAACAGGATCACGCTGGAACCGATCACGACCGCCGCGGCCGTCAGCATCATCGGCCGGAAGCGCACTGCACCGGCATCGATCACCGCGTCGCGCAGCGGCATGCCTTCCGACAGCCGCAGTTCCACGAAGTCCACCAGAATGATCGAATTGCGCACCACGATGCCCGCGCCGGCAATGAAGCCGATCATCGACGTGGCGGTGAAGAACGCGTTCAGCATCCCATGGGCCGGCAGGATACCCACCAGCGAGAACGGGATGGCGGCCATGATGATGAGCGGCGTGCCGAGCGAGCCGAACCAGCCCACCACCAGCACGTAGATCAACACCAGAACGGCGGCGAAGGCCAACCCTAAGTCGCGGAACACCTCGTACGTGATGTGCCATTCGCCGTCCCACTTCATTGCGTACTCGGTGGGATTCTCCGGTTGCGCGGCGGTGTACTGTGTCATCGCGATCTTAGGGCCGAGCGCGAGGATCGCGTATACCGGACTCTCCACCACTCCCGCCACATCGGCGGTCACATAGGTGACGGGCATCAGGTTCTTGTGGTAAATCGACCGTTCCTGCACGGTGGTTTCGACCCGCGTCAGTTCCGTCAGCGGCACCAGGCGGTTGTCACGCGACCGCAGCCGGATTTGAGCGAGGTCGTTCACCGACGAACGCGATGCCGATGGAAACCGCACTTCGATCGGGATGTCTTCTTTCGAAGCATCGATATGCAGCAGGCCCGCACCATCGCCGGCAGAGGCCAAGCGAATCGCCTGCGCGACCTCGGCCGTCGCGATGCCGTGCAGCGATGCCTTCTGCTGGTCCACCACCAGGCGTTGCTTCGGCTGGTCATCTTCGACATACCAGTCCGTATCCACGACGCCAAGCGCCTGTTCCATCTCGCGCTTGACTTGGCGCGCGTGCTCCAGTCGCTTGGCCTCGTCCGGACCATAGATCTCCGCCACCAGCGTCTGCAGCACCGGGGGCCCAGGCGGCACTTCGGCCACCTTGATATTCGCGCCCATCTTTCGGGCGATCGGGGTCAGGCGCGCCCGCATCGCTTTGGCGATTTCGTGGCTTTGCCGGTCCCGGTCGTGCTTAGGCGTGAGGTTTACCTGGATATCGGCGATGTTAGAGCCGCGCCGTAAGTAGTAGTGCCGCACCAGTCCATTAAAGTTAAACGGCGATGCCGTGCCGATGTAACTCTGCACGTTCACCACTTCCTTCTGCGAGAAAGCCTCATCCGCCAGCGCCCGTGTTACTCGTGCCGTCTCCTCAAGCGTCGTCCCTTCGGGCATATCCACTATCACCTGGAACTCGCTCTTGTTATCGAACGGCAGCATTTTCACCTGGACGAACTTGACGTACACAAGGGACATCGAGCCGAGTAGTAACACTGTGACAAACAGCATGAAACCCCAGCGATAGACGCCTTGCGACAGGAGCCGGCCCATGAAGACCCGGTACCACCGTGTAACTCGATCTTCGTGTTCCGGATAATGTGCGCCTTTGCTGCCTAGAATGCGCACGGCCGCCCAAGGCGTCACCATAAACGCCACTAACACGGAAAACGCCATCGCCGCCGTGGCTCCAATCGGGATGGGCCGCATATATGGACCCATCAGCCCGCGCACAAACGCCATCGGCAGAATTGCGGCGATGACGGTCAGCGTCGCGAGGATGGTCGGGTTGCCGACCTCGGCCACCGCCTCAACCGCCACCTGCATCAACGGGCGATGCACATTACCGGGCAACTGCCGGTGCCGCACGATGTTCTCCACCACGACAATCGCATCGTCCACCAATATGCCGATCGAAAAGATCAGCGCGAACAACGTAATGCGGTTGAGCGTATACCCATACAGGTAGAAAACAGTCAAAGTTAATGCCAGCGTTACCGGGATTGCGATAAACACGATCAGCGACTCGCGCATGCCGAGCGTGAACGCAATCAGCAAACTGACCGACACCACCGCGATGCCCATGTGGAACAGCAGTTCGTTCGACTTTTCTGCCGCTGTCTCCCCGTAGTTGCGCGTGATTGTCATTTCCACGCCGCCCGGCACCGCCGGCTTCGCACGCTGCAGAACCGCTTCCGCTACGGCAATCGCATTGGCGCCCTTGCGCTTGGCGATCGACAGCGTCACGGCCGGTTCGAACTGTCTCTCCTTCCCGAACTGCACCAGTTGTGCGGGTTCCTCCCCGGTATCGGAAACCGTGGCCACGTCGCGGATAAACACGGGCCGCGCCGATGGCGCCGTGATCACAACGTTCAGCACGTCGCCCGTGGTTCGCAGGAACTGCCCGGTTTCGACCAGGAATTCGCGGTTATCCCGCGAGTACTGTCCGGACGCGAGCCGTTGGTTCGCCGCCCGTAACGACCGTTGCACATCGAGCGGCGTCAGCCCGTAAGCGTTCAACTTCAGCGGATCGATCAGCACGCGCACGGTCCGACGCTGTCCGCCTAAAATCTCTACCGCCGACACGTCCGGCGTCTGCTTCACGGCATCGTGTAACTGCGCCGCCACCTGCCGCAATTGCAAATCGTCGTAACGCTTGCTATGCAGGGTCAACGCGAGAATCGGAACATCGTCGATCGACCGCGGCTTCACCAGCGGTGGCGTCACGCCCGCCGGCATCAGGTCCACATTCGCGTGCAGCTTCTCATTCAGGCGCACGATGCTTTTCTCTTCGTCCTCGCCAACTTTAAAGCGGACGATCGCGAGAGACATCCCGGGCGACGAGGTCGAATAGATGTATTCCACGCCGGGGATCTCCCACAACAGCTTCTCCATCGGTTTCGTGACGCGCTCTTCCACCTCGCGCGCCGACGACCCTGGCATGCCCACAAACACGTCGATCATCGGCACGATAATCTGCGGTTCCTCTTCGCGCGGCAAGCTCACGATCGCGAACAGTCCCAGAATCAGCGACGCGCCGATAAACAGGGGCGTCAGTTTGGAATCGATGAACGCCTGCGCAATCTTCCCGGCGATCCCAAGCTTGGGCGTGTTCACGGCTGTGCCTCCACCCGCGCCCCGTCGGCCAGCGTAGCCGGCCGCGGATAGATCACCCGCTCGCCTGCCTGCAAGCCCGACAGCACTTCGGCATGCCCGTCGCGCATCGCCCCCAACCGGACCAGCCGTGTACGCGCCGTGCCGCCCTCCGCCACCCATACCGATTGCAGTTGGCCTTGCGTTTCCACGGCAGCCTGCGGCGTCGCCAGCACGCTGCGCCGCATCCCCGTCGAAAATGCGGCCCGCCCGAACAGTCCCGACCGCAATGCCGCGTTACCGGGCAGGTTGACCTTGGCGATAAACGTTCGCGACGCCTCGTCCACCGAGGGCACAATCTCCGCCACGCGTCCTGTCAACGGTTGCTCCACCGCATCCAGTTTTACGGTGACCGGCTGCCCCGGCCTGATGCTCTTCAGCCGCGATTCCTCAACAGCCGCCTCAAACCGGAACGCGCCTTCCTGCTCCAACTCGAGCAGCGGCATGCCCGGCGAGGCGAGCGTGCCCGGTTCGGCTCGCCGCGCGATCACGCGGCCGTTGAACGGCGCTTTCACCACCGTATAACCAGCCATCACCTCCGATGCGCGCACGCCTTCTTCGGCCTGCCGGATCTTTTGGTCCAGTTGGCGCCGTTTGGCCTGCGCCATGGCTAGTCCCGACTCGGCCACTCGCGCGCGTGCCTCGGCCTCGTCATACTCCTGTTGCGAGACAGACCGTTTGTCGAGAAGGTCCTTCATGCGCTTCAACGTCGTTTGCGCCAACTGTACCTGCGATTGCGCTCCGGCGACGGCGCTTTCCGCCTCGGGAATTCCCTGCCGCGCTTCTTCGAGCCCTGCTTTCGCCGCCTGAATCGCGGTCTGCAGTTCTTTTGCGTCTAGCTCCACCAGCGGCTGCCCCGCCGCGACACGATCGCCCGTCTGCGCCCGAACTGCAATCACGTATCCCATGGCCCGCGCGGTAACCGTCGTCACCGTGCGTGCGCGCACCGTCCCCGGCGCCTCCAACACGTCCTCCCATTCCACCGGAGCAACCGCCACCGTCTTCACTGCCACCGCCGCCGCCGGAGTAGCCGCTTTCGTTGTCTCCGCCTTGTGGCCGCCGTTGCAGGAGGCGATGAGCAGCATCCCCGTCAGCAACGAAGTCAACCTGAGCACCTGCAATTTCACACGCTCCTCTGAACCATGCCAAATCCGCACTGCTCCGTTACCGAGCCGCGGCCGCGAAGGAGCGGCGCCTTCCCAAACCCCTGGGAAACTAGTTAAGTACATCGGAATCTCCTGTCAGCCGGCCCGCGGCCAGTTCCAACTCAACGGCAGCAATGCGTTGTTCATAGATTGCCGCCAGGCGGCGCGTCCGCGCCTCGAGTAGTGCCGTCTCGTTTCGCAATAAATCGTTGATCGTGGTCAGCCCGGCTTCATACCGGTTCTTGATAATCCGCAAGCTCTCTTCCGCCTGCGCCACTGCCGCCTGCGCCACTTCGACCCGCTCCGTCGCCGCACCCACCGCCGCCTTGGCCTGCGTCACCTGCAATTCCACCGCGGCATCCACCTGCCGCTTCGACGCTCGCGCCGCAGCAGCCATCTGCGCCGCTTCGTCCGCCTTCCGGTTGGCGCTACCCGCCGTGTCGAAGTTCCACCGGAGCCCCGCGCCGAAAAACCAGTTCGTTCCGCCGTCGGCGACGAACTTATACCGGTCAGCTTCAAACATCCCGCGCACCACAATCTGCGGATACAACGACAGCCGCGCCGACCGGCGCTGTGCCGTCGCCATATCCGCGGCCAGTTCCGCCTGCCGCTGTTCCGGGCGAGCCACCGGCGCACCCGTGCCTGGCCTCCGCACCGACAACGGCGTCACCAGTTCATGTCCCGTGTCGAGCGGCAGCCCCAGCGCCTCGTTCAGCGCCGCCTGCGCCACCTGCAAATCGTACTTGCGCCGGATCGCCTGCTCTTTGGTCGACGCGAGGTGAACCCGGATCGACAGCACATCCGCATCGGTCGACATCCCGGCGGTTCTCACAGCTTCGGCACGCTGCAAGTCCGCCTCAGCCGACTTCACCGCGGCGTCGGCTGCCTCCAGGTTCTCCTTTGTCAATTGGACTGCGGAGTATGCCCGGGCCACCGCCGCCACGCGCTGCATGCGCTGAAACCGTTCCTCTTCCTCCGACAGCTTCCTCCCGATCGCCGCGGTCTCGACCTGCTGCCTGGTCGCCCCAAAATCGTAAAGCACCTGCTCTACGCCAACCTGCGACTGGAAGTTCGCGATAAATCCGGGCGAGTTTAGCTTATTAATACTGAAGTCGGCCTGCGAGAACCGCCGCTGGTTTAATAGGCTGCCAAAGGCGAACACCGGGTTGTTACTCCCCTGCACAAACTCGGTATAAGAGAGCTTTGGGTAATATCCCGACCGTGCCTGCTCGGTCCGCGCAACAGCGGCTTTTGTCCGGGCTGCCGCGGCCTCAATCGAGGGATGTCTTTCGAGCGCGATCTTAACCGCATCGCGCAGGGTAAGCGGTTCTGCCAACGCCGGCAATCCGGCGATCGACAACAGAAGCAACGTGCGTTTCATGGTGTCTCCCAGAAAGATACAAACGCAACAAAAAGGTGACGGGCGCCCAACCCGCACACATCCGCACCACAACTGTCTTTTAAATCGGGGACAGGCCCTATTTCTGCAAGACATCCGCACCACAACTGTCTTTTAAATCGGGGACAGGCCCGGTTTCTGCAAGACATCCGCGTTACAACCGTCTTCACAATCGGGGACAGGCCTCATTTCCGCAACACATCCGTACTGCAAACGTGTGCGCCCTCGCCCCCAGCCTGAGTTTCTCGTCGCGACCTTGTCACCTTTTCCGCCGCCGCCGATCTTTATCGTTGGAGACACACGATGGAAGCCCAAATCGAATACGAATCAGGCGTGCAGTTCGCGGTCGACATCCGCGGTCACCGCCTGGTGTGCGATCAGCCCACCAACGCCGGAGGCCAGGACGCCGGCATCACGCCACCTGAGTTCCTCCTCGCCTCCTTGGGTACGTGCGCGGGCTACTACGCCGTTGAATACCTCAAGACCCGCTCGTTGCCTGTTGAGGGCGTCCGCATCAGCGTCCGTGCCGAGAAGGCCCTCAACCCCGGCCGGTTGTCCCGCTTTCACATCGATGTCGAGGTCGACGGGCTCACCGACGACAGGCACCGCGAAGGTGTCCTCCGCGCCGTCAAGCGATGCCTGATCCATAACACCCTCTTACACCCTCCCGAAATCGAAATTGGGATTCATACCCCGGTTACGATGTAAGGAGTGACTGATGAAATCGAACTCGCGCGACGGCTGATCGCGGGCGACAGTTCCGCCCTGGACGAGTTTATCGGAGCCTTTCGGGGAAAGGTATTCCAATACTCCTTTTTGATGTGCGGTCAGCGCGAAGACGCGGAAGAAGTGGCGCAGGAGACATTGCTCAAAGTGTTCGAACATTTCAATCAACTACGCGAACCCGAGCACATCCGCGCCTGGGTCTTCCGTATCGCAAAAAACGTCTGTTCCATGCGCCGCCGCAAGAGCGTCTTCGCCCCCCAAGAGGAGATCTCGCTCGACGAGTTGAAACCCAACTGGCGCGGCGACGGCGACGAACGCCGCCTCGAAATCGCCGACTGGACCGCTCTGCCAGAGGACCTCGCCGCTAAACGTCAGATGTCCCGGCTTCTCCGGGCGGCGATCGCGGACCTCCCCGAAATCTATAAGTCCGTCATTCTGCTGCGCGATGTCGAAGAACTCTCGACCCAGGAAGCGGCAGACATTCTGGAAGTCACCGAGGATGTGATCAAGACTCGCCTCCACCGGGCGAGACTCGCCGTGCGTCAGAAACTCGACGCTGCCCTGCGCGCCGCTCAGGAGGTGGCATGACCGTGAACGAATGTAAGGCTGTCTTTGCCCGTTTATCGGAATATCTCGACCAGGAACTGCCCGGCGATCTCTGCGAACGCATCGAGCAGCATATCGCCGGCTGTCCGCCTTGCGTTGAGTTTGTCGACAGCCTGAAAAAGAGCGTCAACGCTTGCCGCGAATTTCACGTCGAAGACGGACCGCCCCCCCTGACCGACGCCAAGCGGGATGAGTTGCGCCACGCCTACGAGCGCATGCGCTCGTCGCTCAAGCTTTAGTTCCGGGCCGCCGCACCCCCAAGCGTATTTGAAGGGTGACTATGGTCACTGCCCTGGAATCCCGCGTGCCCTACGATGAGGGTGTCATGGCTGCCGTACTCGCCAATCCGCTGAAAACGAACAAGAAGGAATTTGTACGGAAACGGGCGGATTCCACCCAGTGGGTGCGGCGCGGCGTGCAGTTGGGCTTTTTCGCGCTCAATCTCTGGATTGGCATCCAGTTCTATCTGTTCGTCCGGTTCTATGAAACCGGTGGCCAAGGTCCATGGGTGGAACGGCCTCCAGGCGTGGAAGGCTGGCTTCCCATCGCATCTCTGATGAACCTGAAGCTTTGGTGGTCCACCGGCCGTGTTCCGGGCGTCCACCCGGCCGGCATGTTCCTGCTGCTCGCCTTCGTGGCGATGTCCCTCTTTCTAAGGAAAGCCTTCTGCGGTTGGCTTTGCCCCGTCGGCACGCTGTCGGAGTACTTGTGGCGTCTTGGCCGCAAGGTATTCCGCAAGAACTATCGACTGCCCCGTTGGGCCGACCTGCCCCTGCGGAGCCTCAAATATATCCTCATGGGACTGTTCCTCTACGCCGTCGGCGGCATGTCCGCGGCGGCAATTGCCTTCTTTCTGGAGGGGCCCTACGGATTGATTGCAGACGTGAAGATGCTGAATTTCTTCCGTTACCTCGGCGTCGGCGGTGGCTTGGTGATCGCCGGCCTCATTCTGGCCGGCGTCTTCATCCAGAACTTCTGGTGCCGCTACTTGTGCCCGTACGGTGCGTTCCTCGGCCTCTTTTCGTGGGCCAGTCCGGTGCGGATCAAGCGGGATGCCGACCTTTGTATCGACTGCGCCAAGTGCGCCAAAGCGTGCCCGTCGCAGTTGAAGGTCGATCAGTTGATACAAATCCAGTCGCCGGAATGCCTGGCCTGTTACGAGTGCGAAACGTCATGCCCGGTGGAGGGCGCGCTTGAGATGACCGTCGCCGGACGAAAGCGCATCCCCGCCTGGAGCATGGCGGCCATGGTCGCGGCCTTGTTTCTCGGCTCGGTCACCTACGCCCGTATGTCGGGGTACTGGCATACGAACGTATCGACCGATGTGTACTATCAGCTCGTTCCGCGAGCCAACGAGTTCGGTCACCCGTAAGGCGTCACGCCAGTTCGCTGATTTGGGCCTCCACGTGCGCGAGCGCCAACTCCAGTTGATGCCGGTGCCGTGGGTGCGTGGCCTTCTCCAGGTCATGTAGCACCCGCGTCCGGGTCAACAAAAGCGACTCCCGCTTGTAGCCCTGTTCTTTACTCATGGCGACCGCGGTGGCAGTGCCGCGGGCCTCACTCATCTGCTGTCTCAGGTCCTGCTGAGCTTCGATATCCTTGCTTTCCCAACCACGAGCCATAGGATAATCCCTACTCCTTATCGTAGCGTCACGGTAAATCGATTTTCAGATGTCGAAGACTTTTTAATGTGCTGCTCTGCTTTCTTTGCGCGGGATTTCACAGTCGTGCATCATCCAAGAAGTGATTGCCGCAACTTCAGTCCCGATCGATCCGGCAGTCTGGGCAAAAGATTCCACTGGAGTAAATACGGGGCCCGGATCGTTCGGCGGCCAGTTTACCGATCGCACTACCATTCTATTATTCCTGCGCCACTTCGGCTGACCGTTCTGCCGTGAGAGCGTGGCGGCGCTACGCCAATTGGTGGATATCGGCGATCCCCGACTTCAGCACCCTCGCCAACGGGGCAGCGTCCTGCCCACCGTCAACACTTGCGGGCGAAGGTAACAATTAGCGGGTCGACTAACCGTTCGAAATCGCGATATCGCATGTGGATCAGGTCGCGATGCGTTCCGGCATTGAACGCGATCGTCTCCTGCGAGGCAAGCCGTTCGTCCACATACACCGGCACGGAGTAGAGATTCCCGAACGGCGGCATGGCGCCGACCTCCAGATCGGGGAAGAGATTCGCCAGTTCCTCTTCCGACGCCAGGCGGACCGTTTCCGCCCCCAACGACTCACGCAGCATATGCAGATCGGCATGCGTGTTCGCCGGCAGCACCGCCATTCCGAAGTAGCCGTCAGCCACAAACACCACGCTCTTCGCCATGCACTTGGTCGGAACGTGGTCTTCGTGAGCGGCGGATCGGGCAGTGAAGGCGGTCCGATGCACAGTGTGCATGTACGACGTATGATTTTGCGCCAGGAATTGCTGGAGCCGGGAAGCTATCATAAGACACCTCCACCCGCATCATAAAGCAAACGTAACCGCGAGAACAGCCTAATGTGAGGCTACACTTCGCAAAACCTGCTTCGCTCGCCCGTCCCTCTGGAATCGAAAGCACCCGGGCGTTCCCCTCACCCGCCGACCCCCGACCCGAGCCGCCCCTTCTAAGCGGAGGTGGTTGCGCGCAGAGCCGGAGCCCGGGCCAACCGATAACAGAAAAAGGCGGAGAACGCGACTATTCTACGTCCTCCGGCTTAACGGGCCGCTTATCGCCGTTCGACGCGAACCGGATGAACGCGATGACATCAGCTAATTGTTCCGAGCTGAGCTTCGCCGACTCCGGCGGATGTTTCCAGGTCGCATTAGGTTCCATCTTGTCGATATCGGCTTTCGCCACGGTCTTGGCTTGGGGCGGGTTGGTCGACAGATCGAACAACTTCACTTCCGCGCCCTCTTCCGAAGCCTTCATGACCGGCATAGTCGGCCCGGACTTGAGCTTCGCCTGTAGAACGTACTGTGTGGCCGTGGACATCACCGCCATTTTGATCGCACGCGGATTGAGCAAAGCCAACCGGCTCAGGTCGGGACCAACCGGTGTTCCCTTCTTCTCAAGCAGATGACAGTTTCCGCAGCGGGTCCCCTGCGCTTCCGATTCAAAGTAGATCTTCCTGCCGCGGCCCACCTGCGCGGGCTCTTGCGCATACATTGCCGGAATCAGAAGGAGAGTAATCCAGCGCATAATTGACTCCTTTGTATAGAGGTTCAAGATGACATCTATGCATCCGGACAGCCAAAGCGGGAGTGGCGGGAATGGCCACAGACCTGCACTACGCAATTTCAGGGCACCACGGAACACGGGCACGATGAACAGGACAATGCTGCAACTAGCAGACCTGATCTGGATGGCAGTCCTCGCCACTGGCGCGGTCTGCGCGGGGTCGCTGTTTGCGGCTTTCTGGACAGGAACTCACGCGCTGGGCGGACGCTTGTCAGACAAACGTGAGCAAATTCGCGTGACCACCTGCCCCATCACCGGCGAAGGTGCCCTCATCCATATCGAAGAAGGTCGGATTATGGAGTGCACCCTGCACGGGACCTATTGTGGTGAGATGTGCCGGCGGAAATCCACAACGGTTGCCAGTGGAAATTTCGACACGTCTAAGTTATTGAAAATACGGTAGTGACGGGGAAATCCATCAACAGGGGTGTTGAAAAATCCTCTCAGGGGTCAACGAGCAACCCAACGTAACCTGTTGAAAAATATCAGTTGGCCATGTTGGCTTTTCAGATGCACTTATCAGAAATGGCGGGCGGCAGACTCTCCCGCCAGAAAGAAAAGGTGCAAAAACCATGACCGTCCTATTCGTACTCGCAACGTTCTTCTTATTCATCGTTCTCGACTGGGTGCTCAGCCGTAATCGAGTTCCGGTGGTCAAACCCGTAATCGCAGAAGCTCCGTCGGAAACAGACGGTATCGTGAACGGCTTTCTGGTGCCCGACCGGCTCCGCTATCATGCCGGACATTCCTGGCTGATGCGTGAACGCCGCAACCTCGTCCGTGTTGGAATTGACGACTTCGCGGCCCGTTTAGCCGGAACCGTGGAAGGGATCGAACTGCCCAAACCCGGAACGTGGATCCGCCAAGGCCAAAAGGCGTGGACGATGATGCGGAACGGTGAAACCTCCGCCATGGTATCCCCCACGGAAGGCGAGGTGGTGGAAATCAACCCAGATGTGGTGAAAGACCCATCGCTAGTGCGCAAAGACCCATACGGCCAAGGCTGGCTCATGACCATTCACGTCCCCGACGAAGAAGGCACAACCAGAAATTTAGTACCTCGAAATCTGGTGTCCAGTTGGATGCGCGACGCTGTCGAACGGCTCTATAGCTTTCAGCCTGAACTGGCTGGCGCGGTTGCCGCTGATGCCGGCGAGCCTGTTGAAGATATCGCTGCCGCCTTGCCGCATGTGAAGTGGAGCGAACTCACCAGCGAATTCTTCCTCACCCGCTAAGTGGTGGCACCAAGATTGCTTTCCTGTAATTGAAGGAGCGGTGGAAATGTCCTACGCCATCCTGTTCGACAGTACGAAATGCATCGGCTGTCGTAGCTGTGAAACTGCCTGCGCGGAGAAATGGGGCAACCCATACAACGATCAGATCGCCGCACAGGAGAAATTGTCCGCCCAAAAGCTGACTACCATTCAGACCAAGGGCGAGCGATATATGCGGAAGCTGTGCATGCACTGCCTGGAACCGGCGTGCGCTTCCGCCTGTCCCGTCTCGGCGCTGCACAAGACTGCGGAAGGTCCCGTGGTGTACGACGCGGAGAAATGCATCGGGTGCCGGTACTGCATGACGGCTTGCGCGTTCGGCGTTCCGTCCTATGAATGGGATAAACGAGCACCGAAAATCCGAAAATGTAATATGTGCGAGGAGCGGCAGTCGAAAGGCAAGCCGACCGCCTGTACTGAAGCCTGCCCGCAAGCTGCCACGCTCACGGGCGAGCGGGACAAGATTATTGCCGAAGCCAAAAAGCGCGTGGCTGAAAACCCCGCCGCGTACTACCAGAAGGTCTTCGGCATCGAGGAAGTCGGCGGAACCTCGGTTATCATGCTTTCCGCCGTGCCGTTCGAGCAGATGGGCCTGCCGCCCAACCTGCCCACGGAGGCTCTCCCAGCCTTCACCTGGCGCGCCCTCTCGCTGGTGCCGAGCGTCGTTTCGATCGGCTCGGTCCTGTTAGGCGGCGTCTACTGGATCACGCACCGGCGTGAAGAAGTAGCCCGGGTGGAAAGGAGAAGAGCGTGAGCACCACCGCAGCCGCCATGAACGGAACCACCTCAACCACAACCCGGCTGGGAACTATCCGCATTACTCCATGGACCGTGCTGTTCGGTCTGCTCATGCTCGCGGGCGTTTACGTTACCTACCTGCGGTTCATGTACGGAATCGGGTCGGTTACCAATTTGAGCGACTCGTTCCCGTGGGGCATCTGGATCGGCTTCGACATTCTCTGCGGCGTCGGCCTGGCTGCCGGCGGATTTACGCTGGTGGCGACCGTCCACATCTTCAACCTGGAGAAATACAAGCCCGTCCTGCGCCCGGCCATCCTGACGGCTTTCCTGGGCTACTCGCTCGTCGTCATGGCGCTGATGTTCGACCTTGGCCGGCCGGACCGCATTTGGCACCCACTCATCATGTGGAATCCGCATTCCGTCATGTTTGAGGTCGGCTGGTGCGTCATGCTCTACAGCACCGTGCTTGCCCTTGAGTTCTCGCCGGCGGTGTTCGAAAAGTTCGGCTGGCAGGTGGGCTTGAAGTACTTCCGCATCATCTCCGTACCGCTGATGATCGCGGGCGTCATCCTCTCCACCTTGCACCAGTCTTCGCTCGGCAGCCTGTACCTGATTGTGCCGCAAAAGCTCTACCCGCTCTGGTACTCACCCGTGATGCCGCTGATGTTTTTCCTGTCCGCCATCGCCGTCGGCCTGGCCATGACTATCTTCGAGTCGTGGCACTCGAGCAAGGCGTTTGGACGGGCGCTGGAAGGCGACATCCTGCAAGGCTTGGCGCGCGCGCTCATCGTCGCGCAAGGCACATATGTCGTGGCCCGCATCATGGACCTGAACACGCGCCACGCCTGGGGACTTCTGACGCGCCAAAGAACAGAAACCTACCTGTTCCTGTTCGAAGCGGCTCTCATGGTGCTGCCGGTAATGCTGCTGCTTCGGGAGCGGATCAGAACCAATCCCACAGCCCTCTACTGGTGCGCGCTGATGGTCATCTTCGGCTTCATCGCCAACCGCTTGAACATCAGTGTTACCGGTATGGAGGCTGCCTCCGGAGTGAACTACCTGCCGAAGTGGTCTGAGATCACGGTGACGCTCTTCATCATTGGTCTCGGATTTGGGATCTTCTATCTGGTGGCCAAGCACCTGCCCGTTTTTACAGAAGGGGAGGAGCCGGCTCACTAAGGTTTTGATGAAACTTGCGGTCAAACTTGCACTTTGTTTAGTCTGCGCGGGCGCGCTGGTGTTCGCCGGCCTCGGCTGGTGGCTCCTGCGCGCCTATCGTTTTCATAGCGAAGAACTGCTGATCACCAGTGCCGAACGGGTTACGGATATCATCCGCGGCAGCACCCGGCACCAGATGCTGAAGAACGACCGTGAAGCCCTCTATCAGGTGATTCGCGATTTTGGAGCCGAACCCGGCATCCGGCGCGTCCGTATTATCAGCAAACTGGGCGAGATCCGCTTCTCGACCGATGCCGCCGAAGTCGGCAAGGTGGTCGACAAAAATGCCGAAGCCTGTTTCGGCTGTCATTCCCGCTCCGCTCCGCTTGCGAAACTCGACCGGCCCGACCGTGCCCGCATCTTCCGCGACACAACCGGGCAGCGTGTCCTCGCCATGATCCTGCCCATTGACAACGAGCCCGATTGCTCCAACGCCGCCTGTCACGCTCATCCCAAAGAACAGAAAGTATTAGGTGTGATTGACGCGCACCTGACGATGCAGTTGGTGGACGAGCGGTTGGCCAGCTACCGGTCGACACTGCAGAAGTTCACGTTAGCGGCGCTCGGCGGCGTGACGCTGTTTAGCGTGCTGCTGATTTGGCGCTTCGTGTACAAGCCGGTCCGTGAACTGATTGGCGGTACGCGCCGGGTGGCCAGCGGAGATTTGACCCACCGGCTGACCGTTCGGTCCAACGACGAAATCGGCGAGCTGGCGCGCGAGTTTAACCAGATGACGGCCGACTTGCAAACGGCGCGCGCGGAAGTCGATGCGTGGACCAAAACGCTCGAACAGCGTGTGGACCGTAAAACCCACGAACTGGAGCAGGCGCACCACTCCTTGCTCCACAGTGAAAAACTCGCTTCTGTCGGTAAGCTCGCCGCCACCGTCGCTCATGAAGTCAACAATCCGCTGTTTGGCATTCTCACCAGCGCCCGTCTGGCCCAACGCCAACTGTCGCATACTGAACTCGCGGACGAGACGAAGAAGAAGATCGGCGACAAGCTCTCTGTCATCGAGCGCGAAAGCCAGCGCTGCGGCGATATCGTCAAGAACCTTCTCACGTTCTCGCGACAGGCCCCGCAAAAGATCGAGCCCGTAGACCTGCGGACGGTAATCGACCGCTCGGTCACGCTCGTCCGCCACCAACTCGAACTCAAGAATATCCAGCTCGACGTCAACCTGGCTGAGGGCAATCCACCACTGCGGGGCGATATGGCCCAGTTGCAGCAGGTGCTCCTCGTGCTGATGGTGAATGCCACCGACGCGATGCCCCAGGGCGGCCATTTGTGGCTCAGCACGGAGCTTGACGAGAACTGGGTGCGCATCCGTGTCCGGGATAACGGTGCCGGAATACCCGCTGATGTCCTGCCGCGCATCTTCGAACCGTTTTTCTCCACCAAAGAAGACCAGCAACGCACCGGGCTTGGCCTTGCAATTGCTTTTGGAATCATTGAGCAGCACCAGGGCCGCATTGAAGTGGCATCGACAGAACGGCAAGGAACGGAATTCACGATCAGCCTACCGCTGGTCCGGGAGGCGGTTAAGGTATGAACGGAGCGCGCGGAGCGATCCTGATTGTTGACGACGAACAGGTAGTCCGCGAATCGCTGGAACAGTGGTTTCAGGATGAAGGCTATTACGTAAAGGCCTGCGGCAATGGGCGCGAGGGTCTCGATGCGCTCGTCAACCGCCGCTTCGATGTCGCCCTGATCGACATCAGAATGCCGGGCATGGACGGTATGGAGTTGCAGTCGAGGCTCCATGAGGTTGATCCGGAACTGCTGGTTATCATCATGACCGGCTATGCGTCGGTAGAAACGGCCGTCAACGCGCTCAAGAAGGGCGCCTACGACTACATCACCAAGCCGGCTGACCCTGACGAGCTATCCCACCTGATCGCGAAAGCGGTTGACCACCAGCGCAACCGCCGTGAAGTCGAGCGGCTGAAAGAAAATCTCGAGGCCGCGCAGCCGGAAACCGACCTCATCGGCAAGAGCCCGGCCATGCGGCGCGTCAACGAATTCGTGCAGATGGTCGCGCCGACTGAGTCGACGGTGCTCATCACGGGCGAAAGCGGAACCGGTAAAGAAGTGGTGGCGCGCGCCATTCACCGGTTGAGCCCCCGGCGCAACATGCCGATGGTCGTCATCCACTGCGGCGCCCTCACCGAGACCCTGCTCGAAAGCGAACTCTTCGGCCACGAACGTGGAGCCTTTACCGGCGCCCAGTATCGCAAGAAGGGCAAGTTCGAAGCGGCCGACGGCGGCACCGTGTTTCTCGACGAGATCGCCGATATCAGTCTGCGGACCCAGACCGATCTGTTGCGCGTCTTACAGGAAAAGGAAGTCATCCGCGTCGGCGGCACACAGGCGCTGAAGATCGACTTTCGTTGTGTCGCTGCGACCAACAAGCGGCTGGAAGATCTGGTCAAAGCCGGAACATTCCGGCCCGACCTTTACTATCGTCTTCACGTGCTGTGTATCGACCTGCCGCCCCTGCGCGAGCGCCGCGAAGACATTCCGCTGCTGGTCGACCATTTCCTGCATAAGTTGTGTACCGCCACCAACAAGCCGATGGTGCCCCAGATCACGCCGCAAGCCATGGAGCTGTTGACTGCGCACGACTGGCCGGGCAACGTGCGCGAACTCGAGAATGCGGTGGAGCGCGCACTCGTTGTCTGCCGCGACCAGCGGCTCGACAGTGGAAGCTTTTCGTTCCTGCAAAGAGTAGATAGCTCAGGCGGCATGACGCTCGAGGATGCCGAGCGCACCCATATCGAGAAGGTGTGGCGCATGTGCAACGGCAATCACTCCAAAGCGGCCCGCGTGCTGGATATCGATCGGACTACGCTCTATAACAAGCTGCGAAAATACGGTCTGAAGGAGTGATCCATCTCATCCCCATCGGCGAGGATGTACGGCTGGAGACTCTCGACGAACTGGCCGTAGGGTTGGCGCGGGAGTTTCGCGATTCGTGCCACGTGCGGGAAGACCGGATCGACGCTGCCTTCGCCTTCGACCCCGTTCGCAAACAGTATCACGCTACCTCTATCCTTAGGCATCTCACCGGTTTGTCGCCTCAGGTCCGCATCCTCGGTGTTACCAGTGTCGACCTCTGTGTCCCCATCTTCACTTTCGTTTTTGGCGAGGCTCAACTGGCCGGGCGCTGTGGCGTAGTCTCCTTTTACCGCCTCCGCGAGGAGTTCTATGGCCTTCCGTCCGACCGCGGCCTCCTCCGCCGGCGCCTGCTCAAGGAAGCGGTCCACGAGTTAGGTCACACATTCGGGTTGAAGCATTGTACCGACTGGCAATGCCCCATGGCCGCCAGCCATACCATCGATCGCTTGGATGTGAAAGGCGATCGCCTGTGCGCCGCGTGCAGGCGAACCGCCGCGGCCGCCGCGAAGCTGTAGGGCCGGGCTTCTTCGCATCCCGTTCAATCGACTTCCTGTTAGCCAGGCTAGCCTCCGGCACTCGCACGAATGATCGAAGGGCCTGAACTGCTCAGTGCTGCAGCTTCGCAATCACCGCGTCGGCAAACTCCTTGGTCGACGCCTTGCCGCCCACATCCGGCGTCAGGTGCTTCGCCTCTCGATACACATCTTCCACCGCGTGCCGCAGCCGCTCCGCCGCCGACACTTCCTGGATGTGCTGCAGCATCATCGCCGACGACAGCAGCAGCGCCGTTGGATTCGCTATCCCGTGCCCCGCGATATCCGGCGCGCTCCCGTGCACCGATTCGAACACCGCATGCTGTTCCCCCACGTTCGCCCCCGGCACAACACCCAACCCGCCCACCAGTCCCGCCGCCAGGTCCGACACGATATCGCCATACAGGTTCGGCAGCACCAGCACGTCGAACGTCTCCGGCCGCGCCACCAACTGCATCGACGCGTTATCCACAATCAACTCGTTGTACGTGATGTCCGGAAAGTTCGCCGCCACCTCGCGGCAGCACTTCAAAAACAATCCGTCGCTCAGCTTCATGATGTTGGCCTTGTGTATGGCCGTCACCTTCTTGCGCCCCACCTGCGCCGCATAATCGAACGCCGCCCGCGCAATACGCAGCGATGCCCGCCGCGTGATCACCTTCAAGCTCGTCACCACGTCATTCACCACTTCATGTTCCAGCCCGGCATACAGATCTTCGGTGTTCTCCCGGAAGATCACCATGTCGATGTTCACGTCCTGGAACCGCGTCCGCAAACTCGGCACCGTGCGCACCGGGCGGACGTTCGCATACAGGTCCAGCTTCTTGCGCAACTGCACGTTCACGCTCTGGTAACCGCCGCCAATCGGCGTAGTCACCGGACCCTTCAATCCCACCCTATTCCGCTCAAGTGATTTCAATACCGGCGTCGGAATACTCTCGCCCGTCTCTCTGATAATCCGTTCCGAGCATTCCACCCGGTCCCAATCGATCTTGACTCCCGTCTCATCGAGCACGCGAACCGTAGCGTCGGCGACCTCAGGTCCGATCCCGTCACCGGGAATAAGCGTGATATTGTGCGTCACGCATCCATTGTAGCTTTCGGATACGCGTGCCTAACTGCGCAATCCGATATGCCACCACCACTTACGGAAACTCCAGCTCCGGCCTGCTTTTTCAAACACGCGCGAACCGTGCCGCGGCGCCGAAGCCCGCGGTCCATCAAAAGACCTCCCGGTGTCAAAATCCGTAAGAAGTCGAAATGTACAGCAACATCGAATGCGCGCCCGGCACCAGCCGCCTGACAAACTCGCCGGGGAAGAACCGGCCCACGCCTGTCGCGATGGTGAAACCCATCGCCTGGTAGTTGGTGTACAAGTCGAGTTCCTGCCCCACGTGCCGCCCCGCCGAACCGTCCGCCGACCGGAACAGTGCGCGCCCTGCCGTGCTGTACACCGCGTCGCGCGAGTTGGCTAGCCACGTGTTGTTGTACATCAGGATCATTTGCCAGCGCTTCTTGAGGCTCAACGTGTTCAGCGACCGCACATTGTGTACGTTACGCCAGCCGATCAGGTCCACATGGCCCAGCTTGTCGTGAGCGGCCGGATAGAACTGATCGAACGTGCTGCTGCGCCCGCTATTCGGATCGGTGCCTGATGCGTACTTGTACTCGTTCGCCAAATCGAGCGGCTTGCCGAACAGCGTCGTCTTGTAACCCACAAGCCCCACCCATGCCCCCGCCCGGTGTGGCAACGCGCCCACTTTCCCGTTCTGAGCGATGCCTTCGAGCGTCAGCCGGAAGTTCTTTGGCAGCGGAATCGCCCAACGGGAACCAAACGCGTTGATCCCGAGACGCCCGGTCCCGGTGAAACCGCCAATCCGGTTCTGATCGTGCCGCAGCACATAGACATCGAATAACGTCTTCCCGAATACATCCTTGACGGTGTTGTAAGTGCCCCAGAGCCGGTCGCCCAGCACCGGCCGGTTGAACTCCGTGCCGCGCGTCTGCACCGGCGAAATCATCAGCACCTCAGCCTTTAGATGCTTGGAAACGTGATACAACCGCGCGGTATCCCATGTGCGCGCCGTGTACGCCCACTGCGGCGACCCGATAATGCGCGTATCGCCGTAGTTGATCATCTGCCGGCCGAAGTTGAACCCCAGTCCCTTCTGGTTGGGCGCGAACAGCTCCACATAGCCTTCCTGCAAATCCACCGGATCTTTCACATTCCCCGGCGGCGGCGCCCCATAAGCCGCGGCCCGCGTATCCTGCATTAATGCCGATACCTTCAACCACTTCAGCGGCTTGAACGTGGCCCCGATGCGTAGCCGGAAGTAATCGGCCGACAAGTCGCGGTCGCGTCCGAACACCATGCCGGTGCGATCTTCAAACCGTTGGCGCACCTCAGCCGACAACTGCAGCATGCCTCTGGTATGCTCGCTGAGCAGTGTATTCAGCTCCGTGCTCGGGTCCTGTGCCGAAAGCGCGGCAGCGAAACCCACGAAAGAAAAAACGAGTCGAAACGACGAAACAGGCCTCAAGAACGCTGATTATGCCACACCAACGGAATACATGCCCGGCGCGCTACCCGGCGAGCGCCTTTCGAATCGCCGCCCGCAGCACTTCTTCCACATCCGGACCCACTCGCGACACCTGGCTCGTCTCATACCCGCCCTCTTCGTACGCCTTGGCCGTGCCGATGTACATCGGGCCGTAATCGCCATACGCCGCCATCGCCACTGTCTCGTTCGGGCGTTCCTTAAATGCCGCGATCTGGTATTCCACAAACAATTCCCCCGGCATATGGACCAAGTGGACCGGACCCAGATGCAGCGCCGTGATGTCGATCTTGTGCCCCTGTTTGCAGCGCGCCAGCCACGCCAGGTATCGCGCGTTGTTCGCACGGAACTTCGGCTCCTGCTTCGTGTCGTCCAGCACCCGCTCGATCGCTTCTTCGGTGTAGTTCTTGCCCTGACGATGCGGCAGCGCGGTGGGCACGACGGTCCAGCGGATCGTCTCCAAATCGATCCGTTTCTCGTTGGCTTTGGCTTGTTTCATCGCCTCCGCCAAACGCTCCGCCAGCCGCGGCCGGTTCTCCGGAGCGCCCGTGTTGAACTTGCCCGCTCCGACATTACCCGCCGCTCCGGTGAAATACACCTGGAAGGTATCGGTTTGCGCGCGACGCGCCATCCCGACGAAATCGGCGCTGATGGCCCCTTTGCCGTAATGGCTCATCGGGTGTGTGGCGTAGTAGCTGAGCGTCGCCACGCGCCGGTCGTTGTTCCAGAAGCTGATCGATTTCAAATCGGGGTCGATAGTGCCGACCGGGGAATCGCATAGCGGCGAATTGCGGCAACTGGTCAGCCGTTGAAACCGAAACGTGCCGTCCGGATTGAGGATCCGCCGGTTTGAGGCGATGTCGCGCACCGTGGCCGAACCTGCGCTCACATGCGTCACCGCAACAGGTTTAGCCGCCTTTACCGCACCCGCCACACGGGCCAGCGCGGTCGCCGCAAAGTCGTCGTTCTGCAAAACGT
This sequence comes from Bryobacterales bacterium, assembly GCA_020846745.1. Lineage (GTDB taxonomy): Bacteria > Acidobacteriota > Terriglobia > Bryobacterales > Bryobacteraceae > JADLDI01. The sequence continues at coordinate 34,532 of JADLDI010000116.1, forward strand.
TGGTGAGCCCCTTGGGCCGCAGCAGCGCCTGCGCGGAACTGTCCGATCCCGGTGCATCGTGCTGATGCACCGTATGCACCGTCACCCGCTCCGGCTTCGTCCGCGCCGCCCGTGCCAGCGTCTGCCGCCATGTGTCGTGGCTTTGATTGCCCACGCCCAGCCAGTCGAGCGCGCACAGCACAATCGGATCCTGCCCCGCCTGCCGGATCACCACCCCGCGCGCGAGCAGCGGATCGTCCACCCGTTCCCCCGGTATCACCAGCCCGATACAAAGCGGCGTATTGAGCGGCGGCGTAATGTCCGCTTCAAAGGTACTGATCGAAAGCTTGGGTCGAGCCGCCGCGAACGCCGGCGCGGCAACGAGTGGAAGAAAACTACGGCGCAGCATCGTCCGCATTATAGGTGCTTCGAGGGGCGTCACGGTAGCCTGTGACCCTGAAGCACTCGCGCGCCCCCCGACCCGAGCCACGACCGCGAGGGAGTGAGAAAAAATCCGCTGAATGCGATTTAGCACCGCGCCCCGGGTCCGGTAAACCACTGCAAACACGCACTGCTCCGGAAACAGAACCGCAACCGTAAGGGCGCGAGAAATAATCTCCCGAATGCGATTCAGCGCCGCCCCACAGGTTCGGTAAACCACTGCAAACACGCATTGCACCGGAAACGGAACCGCAACCGTGAGGGCGCGGGCCGCATCTTTTCTCAATCCCGCGAGGGAGCGGTGTTCTGGATTTGTGTGCACACGCCCTGTGGCAGCAACTCGATAGAAAAGATAACCTGAGTCCAAAACTCCCATGCTCGGCAAACAGCGTCAGAAAGAAGATATGTCGCCTGCTGGTGGTCATCCGAGCTTAGTGGTAAACGCGAAGCTGCCCAGGCCCCTAAAGGAGGGCCGAATGCTTGCCACATATGCGGCCGTGTGTTCTACACTGAGCGCATGGAGTTTGTTGAGCCGTTTAACCGGATAACGGTTGAACCCGGCAAGTGTGGCGGCAAACCGTGTATTCGCGGCATGCGAGTCACTGTTCGCCGTGTGCTTGAACTCCTGGCCGCCTATCCCGACAAAAATGCCGTTCTCGCTGAATATCCCTATCTGGAGGATGAGGATTTGCAGCAGGCTCTCCACTATTCAGCGGCGACGGTGGACGTCTCTCGTTGAAAGTCGAGAGTCAGAGATCGAATATCGGCCGTCTACTTCTCCCCCCGCCACAAAGGCAGCGCGAGCACCCGCCACAGCAGCGCCGGCAACAACACCATCAGCCCCACAATCACGCTCACCTCGCGAACCGAAACGCCCAGGTCCACCGCCGTCCCTGCCATCCATGTCGACGACGACATCGCCATCACCAGAAACGCGTAGTCGGCCGAAAAGACCCTGCCGCGGAACCGGTCGTCCGCCATGTTCTGCAGCATGGTCGTCGAAAACACCCAAATCACAGACCCGCCCGCGTGGGCAAGCGTCACACACGCGATGGCCGCAATCACATTCGGCGCCATGCTGAGTGCCATATACCCGATCGCTCCCGCAAAGAACCCGTACAGAATCCCCGTGCGGAGCCGGTCGTGACGGCCGCCCGCCCAGTAGCCGCCAATAGCTGGCCCGATCAGCGCCCCCAGGCCGCGCGCGCCCATCAGCAGGCTCATGCCCAGCGCCGGCGAGCCTTTCACCGGAAACACGCGCTCACCCAGAATCGTCAGAATCACGTAGTTCGCCCCCAAAAACCCCAGCCCGGCTTTCGCCATTAAAGCCGCCAGCAAACGCCGGTCCCCTTTGATGTATTGAAATCCCTCCGCCAGCGGTTTGAAGTTGATCACCTCCGCGAGCCTCAGCCTCGGCTGGCCTTCCGTATGCGGTTCGGTGCACCGGATCCGCACAATCAGGATCGCCGAAACAACGAAGGTCAGCGCATTGATGATGAACACCGGGTCGCGCCCCAGCCACACCGCCAGAAACCCGCCCAGCGCCGAACCTACCGCCAGATTGAACGACCATGTGGTGGACCCGAGCGTATTCGCGATCAGCGTTTCGCGATCGCTCGTGGTCAGGTTCGGCAGCAGTGCGCTCCGTCCGGGCTCGAAGAACCCCCACATCACCGTCTCCACCAGCAGCAGCGCATAAATCGGCCAGATCACGCTCAAGTGCGAGGCGAAGAGCATCATCAGCACAATCGCCGCGCGCATCACATCCGCCGCGATCATGACGCTGCGGCGGCTCAGGCGATCGTTAATCACACCCGCCATCGGAGCCGTCAGCAACTGCGGCAATACCTGCAGCACCACCGCGCCCGCAACCGAGCGCGCGCTCCCCGTCGACTCCAGCAGAAAGTTATAAATGACGACCGCATACAGCCAGTCGCCGATCTCCGACACGATTTGCGCCAGCCACAGCAATCGATAATTCCGGTTGCGTGCGAGCAGTTGGACGTACTCGCGGAGCCGGATACGCGACTGCTGATCGGTCACTCGGTGTAAAGGCCCATCCGCTGCTTCACGGTGCGCACGGTGTCGTTCGCGATCGGCGATACACGTTCCGCGCCGCTGCGCAGCACGCCGGCCACATACGACGGGTCGGCCGTAATCTGACGATACCGCTCCTGGAACGGTTCCAGGTGCGACAGCACCATCTCGGCTACTTCCTTCTTCAGGTCGCCGTAGCGTTTGCCGTGGAAGTGGTTGCGCATCCGATCGTCCGGCCATTCGGAGAACGCTTGGAAGATGCCGAGCAGGTTCTGAACGCCCGGCCCGAGATTGTCGAAATCGACGGCCGGCTGTGTGTCCGTCACCGCGCGCATGATCTTCTTCTTCGCCGTCGCCGGCGGGTCGAGCAGGCCGACATAGCTGTTAGCCGATTGCGCGGACTTGCTCATCTTCTTCGCCGGATCGTCAAGGCCCATCACGCGCGCGCCCACGCTTGGCAGCTTCGTCGCCGGCACCACGAACGTATCGCCATAGAGCGAGTTAAACCGCTGCGCGATGTCGCGCGTCAGTTCCAGATGCTGTGCCTGATCGTCACCCACCGGCACGATATGCGCCTGGTACAGCAGAATGTCCGCCGCCATCAGCACCGGATACTGCAGCAACCCGTCCCCGACCGACGCGAGTTGATCGTCCTGCTCCGTGTCGATCTTGTCGCGCCACTGCGCCGCCTTGGCCTTGAACTGCGTCATCCGCTGCAGCCAGCCGATCGGCGTCACGCAGGTGAGCATCCACGCGAGTTCCGCATGAGCCGCGACATCGGACTGCACGATCAGCGACGCGATCTTCGGATCGATGCCGGCCGCCAGAAACAGCGCCGCGATCTCCAGAATCTTCGCTTTCAACTCAGCCGGGTCCTGGTACACCGTGATCGCGTGCAGGTCCACCACGCAGAAGATGCATTCGTAGTCGTGCTGCAGCTTGACGAAGTTCTTTATGGCGCCAAGATAGTTGCCGATGTGTAAATGGCCGGACGGTTGGACGCCCGAAAATACGCGTTGCTTCATCCTGTTGAGTTCTTTTTCCGACCCGAACTCCTATCTTAACGGGGATGACTCACGCTACGGCCTCACCACCGAACCATCCAGCCCCCGATCGGTTGGATACGCGCCGCCCCCTCGGATCGGCTGCATCGGATGCTTCGCCATCAGCTCTTCGTTGATATCGATCCCCAAACCCGGCTTTCCGCTGCCGTAGAGATACCCGCGCCTTATCTGCGCTGTCCCCGGCATCATCTCGTCGACCAGCGGCGGGAAGTTGTTCTCTTCCTGTATCCCAAACGCCGTCGACGAAATATCGACATGATAGGCCGCCAACTGATTCACCGGATCGTTCTCGCCGCCTTCCTGGAACGCCGTCTTCACGCCGAAGTACTCGCAAAGCGTGGCCATCTTCTTCACCGCCGTGATCCCGCCCGACGCCGCCACACGGCATCGCACAAAGTCGATCAACCGCTCCGTCACCAGCGGCAGCCACTCGTAGGTGTGTGAGAACACTTCGCCGACGGCTTGCGGTGTCGAACAAATCTGGCGCACCTGTCGGTACCACGAGATCTGTTCCGGCGCCAGCACGTCTTCCACAAAGAACATCTGGTACGGCTGCATGCGCCGGCAAAACTCCACCGCGTTCGCCCCCGACAGATGCGAATGCGTGTCGTGCAACAACTTCGGTTCAAACCCCACCTGCGACCGCACATAATCGAACACCGGCGGGATCGCGTTCACATACTTCTCCTCGTCGAACGCCATCCCCTGGTAGCCGCCTTCCGGCCGTTCCCCCTGGCCCTTGCCGTAGAACCCGCCCCCGCCGTAGCCGCCCTCGCCAAACTGCACGCGGATATGCCGGAAACCCTTCTCCATCGACTTCCGCACGCCCTCGACGCATTCCTCTTTCGTGCGCCCCCCGATATGGTCGTAGCAGGGCACCGCGTCGCGAGCCTTGCCGCCCAGCAGATCGTACACCGGCATGCTCGCGCGTTTGCCCTTGATGTCCCACAGCGCCATATCCAACGCGCTCAGGACATTGTTCGCCACCGGACCCTGCCGCCAGTACGTCCGGTAGTGCGCGCTCTGCCACAGGTCCTCAATGCGGTCCGCATCTTTGCCGATCAGCCACGGAATCAGGTGATGTTCAAGCGCCGCCACCACCGCCTGAGTCTGGAAGTGATTGTTCGCTGACCCGATGCCGTACAAGCCCGGTTCGTTGGTCGTCAGCTTCAGGAAGATCCAACGGTAGCCGCGGCCGCCCGACGTCGTGATCACCTTCGCGCCGGTGATCTTCAACGGCGGCAATCCGTTCATCGCACGGGCATACTGTTGTTGGGCGGCTGCGGGCAACGCGGGTGCGGCCAGCATCGATTTGATCAGCTCTCGGCGCTCCATAACCGCTCGATCGTAGCAGACGCGTACCCTGATTGGTTAGGCGGATGAAAGCCTGGCAGATGCCAGCCTGGCGGATCAAAGCCGGGCGAATGCCAGGCTGAGGAATGCCAGCCTGTCCAATGATAGTCTGGCGAAGATGCGCTCACTTCCTGTCCTTCTGGCCGCCGCGGCACTTGCCTACGCCCAGTCTGCCCAGCCGCCCGCACCCGTCATCCCGCCCGATGTCGATGCTCACCTCGATGTCGAATACTCCAATGTCGGGCAGCGCGTGGCAATGGACATCTTCCGTCCCAAGGCCCCAGGACCCAACCCCACCGTCGTCGCCATTCACGGCGGCGGCTTCCGTGCCGGCTCGCGCGCATCCTACATCCCGCTCTGCATCAAGCTCGCCCAAAAAGGCTACGCGGCCGCCACCGTGCAGTATCGTCTCGCGCCTCGCCACCAGTTCCCGGCCGCCGTGGAAGATGTGAAGGCAGCCGTCCGCTTCCTGCGCGCCAACGCCGCGCGCTACGGCGTAGACCCCAATCGCATCGGAACCATCGGCGGCTCCGCCGGCGGCCATCTCGCACTCATGCTCGGCTTAACCGGACCGATGCGGATCTTCGAAGGCTCCGGCCCGAACCTCGATCAGTCGAGCGCTGTCCAAGCCGTCGTCAACTATTACGGACCCACCGACTTCACACAGTCCTACGGCAAAAGCGTCGACGCCGCCGAGGTGCTGCCCATGTTTCTTGGCGGCGGCCTGTTGCACGAGCGTCGCTTTCACATCCAGGCCAGCCCGCTCTATTACGTAACGCCGCAAGCCGCGCCGACGCTCACCATCCACGGCACCGAAGACAAGTATGTCGCCTACGAACACGCGCTGTGGCTTACGTCCAAGCTCCTCTCCGCCGAGGTCCCCGCCGAGTTGGAGACGCTCTCGGGTGCGGGGCACGGCTTCAAAGGAGCCGACGCCGAAAAGGCGGAAGCTCGCGCCATCGCCTGGTTCGACAGGTGGCTGAAGCCGGCGGCCCAAACACGCGTGCTGGTCTCCGATCACGGTCCCCGCGGCGAAGTGGTCGCCATGCTGTGGCCCTCCGGCCAGGAATTGTGGACCCGCCCCAACAAGCGCGGTCACGACGTGCAGCCTCTTCCCAACGGCAACGTCCTCTACACCGTCGGTCCCGATGCCAAGGTCATCGAGTTCGATCCCAAAACAGGCAAGGAAGTGTGGACCTGTTGCGAGAAGTTACAGCACCCGTTGGCCGCCCAGCGCTTAGCCAACGGCAACACCCTTATCGGCGACCCCAAAGCCGGCCGTGTCTTCGAAGTGAATCCCGCCGGTGCGCAAGTCTGGGAGTACGCCAATGCCGACCTCGGCAACATGCGCACCCGCAACAGCCATCGCACCGCCACGAACACCACGCTCGTAGCGGTCGAGGCCGACGCCAAGCTCATCGAACTCGATCGGAACGGCAAAATCGTCTGGCAGTGGCAGGCCCCCGAAGGCAACAAGCGCCGCATGTACATGGGCCGGCGCCTCGCCAACGGCAACACCATGATGAGCCTTTCGGACCCCGGCGAAGTGGTGGAAGTCGATCCCGCCGGCAAGGTGGTCCGCAGCATCGGCGGCGCCGCCGGCGATATCAGGTTCGGCTGGGCGTCAGGCTTCGACCTGCTCCCCAACGGCAACCTGCTCATAGCCGACTACACCGGCCGCCGCCTCGTAGAAGTGGACCCCAAGGGTCGCGTAGTAAACCAACTCCGCACCGGCCCAAGGACCATCGCCACAGTGGCCGTAGTCAACTAACCCACGCCGCCCGAAACAGAGCCCGAGCGTAAGGGCGTGAGAAATAATCTCCCGAATACGTTTCAGCGCCGCCCCACAGGTTCGGCAAACCACTGCAAACACGCACCCAAATGTCGTAACCGAACCACGGTGCGTAAGATTTCTGAGGCCGTCCGTCAAGCAAAATCTGCAGGTCATGCCGCCTCCTTCCCGTATGGCGATCCGCTCCGCCGCAGTGCCGCCAGGTACCGAGCCTC
>JADLDI010000117.1 GCA_020846745.1 Bryobacterales bacterium
TAGAAATGTTCTATATGGGGTAATACCAAAACGAATGGAGAGCGGCGGACTAAGCGCCACGTTCAGAACAACTTGCGATCTTCCACCCCGACCGCCACTGCGGTTTACGAGTAAACTCCCGCTAGCCATTCGCCGAGTGCCGCCGTTTCGCGCGGACTCGCCGCAGGGGCCTGCCCAGTGCAGCTTCCCTGGCTCGCCTACGCTCCGCCCACTATTTCTTCCGGCCGGCAGTAATGCGGCGTTGCGCTGCCTCTCTCAGCATTCTGCGGGTCGGAAGCTGTGTCTGAGCTGTAACATCTTTGGGCAGGAAACGGGACGCCGATCACCGTCTTCTTCCCGCAAGCAGGACCCAAACCGCGAACGAACGCCCTTCTTTGTGCTACGGCGGATCTCGACGACGAAGACATCGAAGAGGTAACGCTATATGCGCAGTTTAGAAGGACACGACGGCGGAATAAGAGGCAGTAGCCCACTCGGCCTTTTGCACGCCCCAACCCAACAGCAACGCCACAACGCGCCATGTAGGATTTTTCACTTACTGTGGCGAGCTTTTTCAAAAACTGTGGCAAGAATTTTCAACCTACAAGATCGGCCGCGCGTTCGGCGAAAGCTACGACGGCGGCCTGCGAGTTGCCCGATAACGGGCGTGGGATGACGGAGGCATCCACCACGCGCAGCCCGTCCACACCGTTGACACGCAGAGCGGGATCGACGACGGCAGCTTGATCGGTACCCATGCGGCAGGATCCGACGGCGTGATAGGAACTCTCCGCCGTTTGGCGGGCAAATTCATGGGGCGGCTGGGGGCCCGGCAGATACTCGGCGGTAAAGCCAGCGTTCTTACAGGATTTGCTCGCCCCGATGCGCCGGGCTAACTCAATTCCGAACAAGATTCGCGTTGTATCTTCCTCGCGGCTTAAGTAACCCGGATCGATATTGGGTGGATCGGCAGGGTTCGCACTGGAGAGGGAGATACGGCCTGAACTCTCGGGGTCCATTAGTCCAACCTCAAGAGATACAAAGGTTTTCGATTGTTCGGGTAAAATGCGCCAACCGAAGACAATGCGGAGGTCGGGGACGATGGCGGCGGGGCTGGAGCGAAATACAGCAGCCGCATCGACAACAACGGAGGCCAGCATGCCGCGGCGGCGGAACAGATAATCGAAGCCGGCCGAGAGGACATGCGGAAGGGAAGTGTAGCGGGCGGTGTTGACTTCGAATACGGTTTGCACTCTGACATGATCACGGAAGTTCGAGCCGACACTGGGGCGGTCCGCCACGATGGGAATACCTAGCGTGCGCAATTCGCCGGCTGGGCCGATACCGGAAAGCTGGAGGAGTTGTGGGGACCTCACGGCACCCGCCGCGAGCAGCACCTCTCGCTCGAACGGCAAAACATGCCGCTCCCCGCGGCGGTTGAACTCGACGGCAACGGCTCGGGAGCGGTCGAAAACAATTCTGGTTACGTGCGCATGGTTGATGAAGTGGAGATTCGGACGGCCGAGGCGGAGATAGGAATTGGCCGGACACGACCTACGTCCATTCCGCTGCCAGAGTTGGTAGAAACCGGTTCCTTCCTCCGCGGCTTCTTCCCGAAAATCCCGATTGAGGGGAACGCCGGCCTCAACGGCGCCTGCGACGAAAGCGCGACCGAGCGGGTGAGGGAATCGGGAAGGCGAGATGCCGAGCGGGCCACCGGCGCCATGCATGGCGGAGGAGGCGAGTTCACGATCTTCCGACCGGCGGAAGTAGGGCAGCAGATCCTCGTAGGTCCAGTTGGGAATGCTCCAACGGTCGTAGCTGGAGCGGTGGCCACGGCTGGCGATCATGGCGTTGATGGAGGAACTGCCTCCGGTGAGTTTGCCGGCGGGGAAGCGGACTCGACGGCCGCCGAGGGCGGGTTGCGGTGTCGTCGACTGTCCCCAGGTGAACTTTTCGGGACGCCGCAGCCAAGCCCACAGGCCGACGGAGGGTATGTCGAGGATGCGCCGGTAGGGTCCGCCGGCTTCAAGGACGGTGACGGTGAATCCACGCTGGGCGAGACGGGCTGCCACGACGCATCCAGCGGTACCGCCGCCAATTACGACATAGTCCGGCCTACGCAATTACGTGGAACTCCTATTACCTGCAATTCAGACAAAACGAACAAAGTGTCATGTTACACTGTTGCCCTATCGATGAGTGTAAGGGGATTTCGGGTCGGGTTAGTCGGATGCGGCGAGGTCTGCGAACACAAGCACCTGCCGGCTTTGTGCCGGGTAGCGGGGGCGAGGGTAGTGGCGGTAGCCGACCCGAATGCGGATCGAGCTCGGCATGTGGCTGGAAGGTATGGCATCGCGCACGTGTATGGCGATGTGACGTCGCTCATAGAGGCGCGGGTGGCCGATGTGATTGGGGTATTAACGCCGCCATCGGCGCATCGCGAAAGCGCCGTACAGGCGATGCAGGCAGGCTTGCCGGTGCTGGTGGAAAAGCCCCTGGCATTGACGATTGAGGACGCAGACGAGTTGGTGGAGACGGCTCGTGCGACGGGCGCAATTGCCCTGATGGGGTTCCACATGAGGTTTCACCGGCTGGTACGCCGTGCCGCGCAGGTTGTCGAAAGCGGTGAACTCGGCAAGCTGGAATCGATTCATACGATTTGGTGCAGTCCTCGTCCGGATGAAGGCATTCCCCATTGGAAACGCCGCCGTCGCGATGGCGGAGGCTCGATTGTAGAACTGGGCGTTCATATGTTCGACATGTGGCGTTATCTGTTGCGCGCGGAAGTGGACGAGGTGTACGCGGTAGCGCGGCACGGAACACGGGACGACGAAAGCGCTGTGATTAGTGCGCGGCTGAGCAACGGTGTGCTGGCAAGCGCCCAATTGTCGGAACGCACCGCACACCAGATAGAAATCGAAATTTGCGGCGACCGCGGACGTGTGCGTGTGTATGGGCAGCGGTTCGATGGGCTTGAGGTGTATGCGCGGGCAGAGACGAACGGTGGGCTGGGCGCACGGTTCCGGTCGCTGGCCCGGTTTGCTCGCGAGTTTCCGCAAGGTTTGATGGGCATGCGCCGGTTGGGCGATTACGGCGATTCGTATCAGGCGATGTGGGCTCACCTGCTGGAGTCGATCGGCACCGGGAAAGCGCCGGCGTGCACGCTGGAAGACGGCCGCCGAGCAGTGCAGGTTGCGCTTGCTGCCGCCGCTTCCGCCGATAGCGGGAGGGCAATGAAGGTGGAAGACGCCGCAGTTTTGGCACGGAGAAACGGAGACCTGAGTGGTGGGGAATAAGCGGCCTCAGATCAGTGTGGTGATCGCGACACGCAACCGGCCGCTGGATGCGGTTCGGGCGGTAACTTCAGTGCTTAAACTCGACTATCCGTCGTTCGAGTTGTCAGTTATCGACCAAAGCGATAGTGCGGAGACGAGCGAAGCCCTGCGGTTGCATCGAAACGATAGCCGACTGACGATCATCGGCAGTTCAGCGGTAGGGCTGGCCGCCGCACGGAACCTGGGCTGCCGCTCCACGGAAGCCCCTTTGATCGCATTTACGGACGACGATTGCGAGGTGACTGAAGGGTGGCTCGATCGAACGGCGGAAGCGTTTCTGCGCAATCCACGGGTGGGGGTTGTGTATGGGAACGTGCAGGCCGCTCGATACGACCGGACGGCCGGGTTGGTGCCGGCGTATCGCGTCGGCAGGCTACACACGGTGTGGCGGGTGGAGGACAAGACAGAGGTGGAAGGCATCGGCGCATGTATGGCGCTGCGGCGGGACTTGTGGAGATCGATTGGGGGTTTCGACGAGTTACTGGGCACAGGCGCGCCATTCGGGTCGGGGGAAGATGTCGATCTCACGGTACGCGCTTTGATGGCGAATTGGGCGGTTTGTGAAGACCCCGCCATTACAGTGCTCCACCACGGATTCCGGCCGTGGGAGAGCGCACCGAAACTGATTGCCGGTTATATGTACGGCCTTGGAGCGGTATATGCCAAGATGCTCCGGATTGCGGGGCTGCGAGCGGTGCAGCCGACGGTGGCATTGGCCTGGCGGTGGCTGGCCAGCAAGCCGGTGGTGGACCTGAACCACGTCCCGGGCCGCCGTATGCGTTTAATTTCGTTCGTGAACGGCTATCGCGCGGGCCTCAGCGTGGGCCTGGATGGACACGGACGATCGATCCCGGCACGCGCGGCACAAACCGAAATCATTTCTACTATCGTTAAATGACTTATGGTTTGGGTAAGTAAGCCTGGCGCATGAAAAAAAGCCGGCCCCGAAGGGCCGGCGTCATGTAGAGGGAATGTTTGCCTGAAGTTAGTCAGTTAGCGGCGCGCCTGCATGGTTTTGGGCACAGCCACGTAGCCGACGATGCGATCCTTTTCGATCTTGTTGACGACCAGTTCGAACGGTTGGCGCGCGCCCTGGACGTAGAACTGGACGGGCTCGTTCATCGTCTTGTCTTTCTTCTCGATCTTGCGATCGTCCGCGATGACGTCGATGTTGAACTTGCTGCGCTTGACGTCGGCTTTACGGAGGGCGAGCTGAATATTGCCGACCTTCTGCGCCTTGTCGGACTTACCGATGTTGAATTCGTAGTAGTTACGTTCACCCAACTCGCGGAGGGCGGCGAGTTCCTTGCCGTTGGTGGCAATGAGTCCGCTCTGCACGCCGAGGTCGCCCCGGACCGACTTGAGATCGGCGAGCGCGGTTTCGAGCTGTGTCTTATGGGTTTCGACCACTTCCTTGACGGTTCCGACTTCGGTGGCAACCTCGCCTACCTTGGCGGCATTGGCGTCGGCGACCTGACGCATGGAGCCGATGGTTTGGTCGAGTTCGGCGGCGCGAGCCTTCTGCTGGTCTGTAAGTTCGCTCAGCAGGCTGCGGGTGCGTTTCTCGACGGCAGCGGCGTTCGAGCGAGCCTGGTTCGCCGCCTGGTCGGCACGTCCGGCGGTTTGGCGCAACTGATCGTTCAATTGATCGAGGGTGTCGCGCGTGGCGGCGGCGGTGGCGGCCGAGGTTTGCTTCAACTGCGATAACTCAGTCATGTTCGCAGACTGCATACGTGCAATCTGATCTTCCAGTTGGTTGTTACGGTAGAGCTGATAGCCGCCCATTGCGACAACACCGGCTAATGCGATGCCGGCCAGCCAGGCACCCGCGCCGGTTCGCGCGGACGAATTGGCGACTACCTGGGTTTCAGGATTATTGGGTTGGGTGTTCATGTTAGGAATTCGTTCCTCCGCGACTTACAAAGGCAAGGTGGATGCCAAACCGGATTGAGGCAAAAAAGCGGCAGGTAAGTACAATTAGGCAACGATCGGGCGTTCTGTTACGGCGGCGGCTGGTATTTTCGTAAGGTGTTTTGTAGGATTTACGCGGTTTGATTTACTTGACAAGGCGCCAGTGGGCAACTTGATACCTCGGTAGTGCATGTTCGTATCGACGAGACAGCTCTGCCACCGGCGCGGGTCGGATTGAATAGGGTGTGACTCGGGGGTTGCAGGCGGACGCGGCGGCGCGCGGGTCGGCTTTGGAGGGCTTCGCGTGGACAACCCGTCGCTGACGGTCCGGGCTCGGGCCGGGGGTGCAGGATAGTTGGGGAGGTAGTGCCGGCTTCGGTGGGTGTTGACCACGAGCGCGCGCGCTCGTGGCTCGGTCAGCAGTTGTGGCGTCATCCTTGAAGAGCTTCGATGCGGGCGCCTCGGCGCTTGCCTAAGCCGCGCGCTCTTCTGCTCCTAAATGCCCCTTCGATCGCGGCGCCGAGCTACAATGCCGGCTGTGGAGTTCGAGTGGGATCCCGAAAAAGCTGAGAGGAATCTGCGCAAGCATCGGGTGTCGTTTGGGGAAGCAACAACGGTGTTTGGTGATTGGCTGGGAGTGACGGTCAACGATCCCGATCACTCAACCGACGAACCGCGGTTCTTGATGATCGGGACATCGAGCCGGCAACGAAAGCTGATTGTCTCCTATGCTGAAAGAGGGGCGCGGTATCGCATCATCAGCGCCCGGGAGATGACACCGAGGGAAAGAAAGGCCTATGAAAGAGCGGGCAAAGGTAACTAAACGGCAAGCTGACGAACTGCGCCCGGAGTATGACTTGACGGCGTTGTTGAAGTCGGGCGTTCGCGGCAAGCATGCCCAGGAGTATGCCGCCGGGACCAACCTTGTGTTGATTGAACCGGAAATCTACAACGAGTTTGGAACCAGCAAAGAAGTGAACGATGCGCTCCGCCTTGTGATTGAACTTCGAAAGATCGGTGGCCGGCGGGGACGGCGGACCCGCTAATCGACCTCATCGTCGTTCTGCTAAGCGACAATAGAGGTGCGCTCCCATGCACGCCTCGACGCTCCTGCTGTTCTCCCTATCCCTGCTACTCTCCACGCTCGACGCCAAGATCGCGAAGCGGCCGTTCGGCCAGACCGCGCAAGGAAAACCTGTGGACCTTTATACCCTCACGAACAAGAACGGAATGGAAGCCGCGATCACGAATTATGGCGGGATCGTGGTGGCGCTCAAAACTGCGGACAAGCAGGGGCGGTTGGCCGATGTGGTGCTCGGATTCGATTCACTCGACGGCTATAAGAAGGAACATCCATACTTCGGCGCCTTAGTGGGGCGTTACGGCAACCGGATCCAAAAGGGGCAGTTCGCGCTGAACGGCAAGACGTACAAACTTGCCAATAACAATGGACCGAATGCGCTACACGGCGGCCTGGTGGGTTTTGACAAGGTGGTGTGGACGGCGCGCGAGGTTCCGCCCAATCGCCTGGAACTCACACACACGAGTCCCGACATGCACGAAGGGTTTCCGGGCAACCTGAACGTGAAGGTCACCTACACGTTGACCGATGCCAACGAACTGCAGATCGATTACGAGGCGAGCACGGACAAACCAACCGTGCTCAACCTCACCAACCATTCCTATTTCAACCTGGCGGGGCAGGGGAATGGCGACGTGCTGAAGCACCAGATTCGTATCAATGCCGACCGGTTCACACCAGTGGACTCGACATTGATTCCCACAGGCGAACTTAAGGCTGTGAAGGGCACTCCGTTCGACTTCACACAGCCGCACGCGATTGGGGAACGGATCAACCAGACCAGCGACGAGCAGATCAAGTTCGGCGGCGGGTACGACCATAACTTCGTGCTGAATAAGACCGGCAGTGGACCGGCGCTCGCGGCGGAGGTCTACGAACCGACTACCGGACGCGTGATGCAGGTGCTGACCACGGAACCCGGCGTTCAGTTCTACACGGGCAATTTCCTGGACGGCACGCTGACGGGCAAGCAGGGCAAGGTGTATCGGAAGCGCTACGGGTTCTGCCTGGAGACGCAACACTTCCCGGATTCGCCGAACAGGCCGGAGTTTCCGAGCGTGGTGTTGAAACCGGGTGAAACCTATCGATCCACGACCATTTATCGATTCAGCGCGCGGTAATCAGGCGAGCGGCTTCCGCTGATCAGGCTAGCGCCTGCTGAATGACATGGTGCGGCAGGACGCCGGTTAACCGCTGATTGAGCCCGCCATAGAAGTAGCTGAGCCTGGTATGGTCGAGGCCCATCAGGTGCAGGATGGTGGCGTGTAAGTCCGACACGTGGCACTTATCTTCGATGGCGGCAAAACCTAATTCGTCCGTCGCGCCGATGGCTTGCCCACCTTTCACGCCTGCGCCCGCCAGCCACATCGAAAACCCGTGCCAGTCGTGATCGCGGCCCGGCTTGCCCACACCTTCACTGGTAGGCGTGCGGCCGAATTCGCCGCCCCATACGAGCAGAGTTTCGTCCCACAGCCCTGTTCGCTTCAAATCGGTCATCAAGGCCGCGATCGGCTGATCGGTTTCGCCGGCGTGCAAGGTATGGTTGGTGATGCAGTCGTTGTGACCGTCCCAGGTGTCTTCGATGTGCCCGCCGCCCGAATACAACTGGATGAAGCGCACACCACGCTCAAGGAGGCGCCGGGTGATGAGGCACTTTCTGCCGAAGTCCGCGGTGAGCTTGTTATCGAGCCCGTACTGGCGGCGCACGGCGGGCGATTCTTTCTCCACGTTTACGGCCTCGGCCGCGGCAGTTTGCATCTGGTAGGCCAGCTCGTAGGTGTGGATGCGTGCCGATAGGGCGGTTTCAAGCGGGTGCATCTCGTGGTGCTCTTCGTTGAGCGACTTGAGCAGGTCAAGCGAGGCGCGCTGCGTTTTCGGTGTGACGCCGGGTGGCGTTTCGAGGTCGAGGAGGGGGGCGCCTGTGCTGCGGAACAGCGTGCCTTGGTAGGCAGCGGGCATGTATCCGGCGGTCCAGTTGGAGGGGCCGGAGATGGGGCCGCCGCGTGGATCGGTCATCACGACGTAACTCGGCAGGTTCTCATTCTGCGTTCCCAAACCGTAACTCAGCCACGCGCCCAGGGACGGCCTTCCGATCAGGATATGCCCGGTGTTCATCTGCAGGCACCCGGAGGCGTGGGCGGCGGTGTCGGTGTGCATGGAACGGATGACGCAGAGGTCGTCGGCAAATCGGGCGACGTTCGGGAAGAGGCTCGATATCGGGAGTCCGCTCTGGCCGTGTTGTTTGAAGGGGAAGGGGCTTTTCATCAGGTACCCGATCGGCCGCCCGTTGGATCCGACCGCTAGCGGACCCTTGTAGGCGGTGCCGTGGTGCTTATCTAACTCGGGCTTCGGATCGAAGGTATCCACCTGGCTGGGCGCGCCATTCATGAACAGGAAAACGCAGTGCTTGGCCTTCGCGGAAAAGTGCGGTTGCTTTGCTGCCAGCAGCGACTTGGGTTTACCGCCGGTTGTCGCGGCCTGTAGGTTGCCGAAGAAGCCATCGCGGGATAGCAACTCGACCAAGGGCAGGCCAACGAATCCGGCTGTGCTGTCAAATAGGAACTTGCGCCGATTCATCTGATTCTCCAGGTTAGTCCGGGTACACGAATTCGTTCAGGTTCAGTATTACGCGGGCAAACTGTTCGAGCGATTCGGTCCGGAGGAAAGCCTGCGCTTTCCGCGACTCGGCGGGAGTCGGCTTACGCGCCAGCGCCAGCCGGTAGGCCAATTCCACGCGACCCGCTTCCGTACCGCTCGCCAGGCGCAACCGCCCGGCCAGCGCCGCAGCCTGAGCGTTCACGAACTGTCCGTTGAAGAGCGTTAAGGCCTGTGGGGCGACGCTGGTGGTCATGCGCTGGGCTGTCGAGCGCGCGGTATCGCAAAGGTCCAGCACCTCAAGCATGGGCACGATCATCGACCGTTTCAGGAAGGCGTACACGGTGCGGCGATTGCGGTCCGGCTCCGGTGACGTTTTCCAAATCTTGTCGGGATCGCTGGACCCGGCGAGGGCTGCATCGGGTATCTCCGGATAGATACTCGGCCCGCCCATCGTGCGGTTCAGCTTGCCGCTGATCGACAGCATCGAATCCCGGATGGCTTCGGCCTCCAGGCGCTTGTACGGGAATCGCCACCACAGCCGGTTCTCGGGATCGTCGCCCGAGTAGGCGGCGTTATTCGCCTTGCTCATGCGATAGGTGTTGCTCGCGAGGATCAACTTGTGGAGTTTCTTGAACGACCAGCCGTTGTCGATGAACCAGGCGGCCAACCAGTCGAGCAGTTCGGGATGGGTGGGCTTTTCGCCGAGTTTGCCGAAGTCGCTTGGGGTGCGCACCAGTCCTTCGCCAAAGTGGAACTGCCACACGCGGTTGACGATGACACGCGCGGTGAGTGGATTGTCGGGACCGGCCAGCCATCGGGCGAGCGCCAGCCGCCGTAAGCTGGTGCGGCCGATCGGGGCAGGGAAGAGGGGTTGCTCTTTGACGAGCACCGCAGGGACGGCGGGCGGCACTTCCGGCCCCGGCCTGGCGGCTTTGCCACGAACGAGCAGGTGAGTTTTCGGCGCGGCCGGACCCGGCTCATAGAGGAAGTACCCGCGCGGCAGGTCCGGCGTTTCACGCTTCCAACGCGATACGTTTTCCGAAACATCGGGCTCGACGTAGCCGGCCACTTTGAACTGCAAAGTAGCCTTCGCGAGTTCGGCGGCGATTCGCTTGTCGCGTTGCTGTTCCTTAGCGATCTCATCCTCGGCGGCCAAAGGCAGCGTCAGTTCCGTCCGCCCGCGCTGGGGACGTTTCAGTCCATTGAAGATGGCAACCATCGAGTAGTAATCCTGCGCGGTGAGCGGATCGAACTTGTGGTTGTGGCAGCGTGCGCAGCCGAGCGTCAGCCCGAGGAACACCTGGGACGTGGTGCTGACGATGTCGTCGAGTTGGTCGAAGCGGTCCTCGGCCGGATCTGCCGGTTCGTCATCCCAGGGGCCGAGCCGGTTGTAACCGAGTGCGATCAGAGTTTCCGGATTCGCCCCGTCGACCTCGTCGCCGGCCAACTGTTCGGCAATCAAGCGATCGAAGGGCTTGTCCTTGTTAAAGGACGAGATGACGTAGTCGCGGTAGCGCCAAGCCTCGGGCTTGGTTCCATCGCGCTCATAGCCGTTCGATTCGGCGTAGCGGACCAGATCGAGCCAGTGCCGGCCCCAGCGTTCGCCGTAGGCTGGGCGGTTCAGCAGGTCTTCTACAAGTGCGTCCCAGTTGCCGGTTCGGGCAAACGCGTCCTGCTCTTCGATGGTGGGCGGCAGTCCGGTAAGGTCGAGGGAGACGCGCCGCAGCAGTTGTTGGGGTGCGGCGGCCGCGGACGGTTGCCAATCCTTCGCTTCCAGCTTGGCCAGAATGAAGGCGTCGATCGGGTTTCGCACCCATTGGGCGTTTCGGACTGTTGGCGGGACGGGCTTTCGGATGGGTTGGAACGACCAGTGTTCACTGGGCTTGGCAGAGGAAGCAGCGGGTGCCTCTTGGATGTCGTCATACGATGCGCCTTCGTCGATCCAGCGCCGCAGAATGCCGATTTCCGCGGCACTCAGCCGTGGACCTTTGGGCGGCATGACGATCTCTTTGTCCTGCCCTGAGACGTAGCGGATGAGCAGGCTGTCCGCACTCTTACCGGCTACAAGTGCTGGGGCACCCGAATCCCCACCCTTGAGCGCCCCGGCACGAGTATCCAGGCGAAGCCCATGTAAGGCCACCTGCGGCCCGTGGCAGCCCAGGCACCGTTTGGCGAGCACGGGCTTGACGTCGGCGGCAAAGTCGAGAATTAGCAGGAGAAAGGGAAGAACCCAGCCCATTGCCAGTTAACATATCATTTCATTGTGGACGATGGTTTTCTAAGCCGCTGACGGCATCCGATGGCCCGAGTTGTGGGAATCTGATTTTAGGACTAGGAAAAAACTGTGAAGTGCGTGCATTGTCAAGGCATCATGGTCAGGGGCCAAGCGCCGTTCCATGTTGATCGCAAGGGTTACCATCTATCGCTCGACTCGGTCCCCGCTTGGGTGTGTTCGCAGTGCGGTGAAGCCTATTTCGAGGAACGCGAAGTGGAGAGCATCCAAAGGCTTCTCGCCTCGCTAGATGCGGAAACCGCAGATCTTGCGGCGATAGCCTAAACCATTCCGCTGCTTGCGCTATCTTCCCAATCTCTCCACCGCCGCGGTTGCCACGCGCGCTACCTTCGGGTCCTGATCCCGCTGCATGAGTTGGAGCGTGGGCAGAAATTCCGGCCAGCCGATTTGGCCCATCAACCAGGCCGCGCTGGCGCGATGCTTGACGAGCGTGGACTGGGACATCTGGCGCAAAACGTCGAGGGCCGACCGGTCGTTCAATTGCACCAGTCCATAGATGGCATTCGCGCGTACACGATGATCGGTGTCGAGCAGACCTTGATGCAGAATGCGGCGGGCGGCGGTGCTGTCGACGCCCCACATGGATTCGACGGCGTTTGCCCTTACGCGCGCGTCAGGGTCCTGGAGCGCCCAGGTGATATTGAACCGGCCGCGGCCCATCACCAGCGCTACC
This sequence comes from Bryobacterales bacterium, assembly GCA_020846745.1. Lineage (GTDB taxonomy): Bacteria > Acidobacteriota > Terriglobia > Bryobacterales > Bryobacteraceae > JADLDI01. Next base: position 11,874 of record JADLDI010000117.1, read on the forward strand.
TTGGATTTTGTCCGGTTGTCGCAGGTCCGCAACAGTTGTACGAGCATGGTGCCGATATTGGAGGTGACGCCTGCCGCATCCACGGTGGCCAGCAGTTCGATCATCCGGTCGCCGGACCCGTGCCGGCCTTCGGAAAGCACCCGCTTCATGAGCGTTTGCGGCAGGTTCTTGTCGTGAGACGTAAGCACCCGCAATACGTCCGCCGCCGTTTCCCGGCTCAGAATCGACCGGCAAAGGATCAATTCGAAGACGAGATTCGTCTCAAGTAAGAAATGGGTCAGATCCCGGATGGCGCCGTTACCGGGCGCTCCCAATACTTCCGTCGATAGCCGCCGGAGTACTTCCGTCTCGGGTTCTGAGCGAAGTTGGCGACTTATGTCGGCGACTAAGCTCATGGTCTCCGCTTATATGCAGGTCAAGTATATACGACCTGATGTAATAAGTGTAGTCAGATGTTCGAATTCGTCTCCATGATTTATCGAGATTTATCGAGCATGAAGTTTTTCCGGCGACACGGGGCCACGGTTGCGTGCAGTGGCTACTGAAAAGTGTTAAGGAATGTCAAACTCTGATTCCGGCTGAATCGGATTCTGTCCAGCCTCCGTCCATCTGTTCCAAGTGAACCTTTTATGATCCGCTTTATTCCTTTGCTCACCCTACTGCTGGCAGCCGGGTCGAGCTTACATGCCGACGAGGCAGCTACCTTCTTTGACGACTCCGCTGTGCGCGAGATCCGTCTCTATTTCGATAATGCGAACTGGTACAGCCAACTGTACCAATCGCACGCCACCAATGCGAACGACCCGTACTTTCCCGCGCGGTTCCAATCGGGCAATACCTCGATTGCGAAGATCGGAGCACGGTTCAAAGGAAATTCCTCCTTTCAACGAAACGGAGTAAAGAAGCCCTTCAAGCTCGACTTTCATGAATATGACGACACCGCCAACTTTTACGGTCTGAAGAAACTGAACCTGCATAACGGCGATCTGCAGCCGGACTTCCTGCACGAGAAGATGTTTCTCGACTTCGCGTCAAAGTACATCGCTGCGATGCGCAGTGTGCATGTTCGGCTATACGTCAACGATGTGTATTACGGCTTGTACCTGGCCGTCGAACAACCCGACAAGGTGATGATGCAAAGCCGGTTTGGCAGCGAGGAAGACGGCAATCTGTACGAAGCCGGAGAAAATGTGCAGGCCAACATGAGCTATCTCGGCACCGCCGCTTCGGCCTACACCTCGCGTTACGAACTGAAGACCAACGAGACCGCGAACGACTATTCGGGACTGATCAACATGTTGGAGGTCCTGAACAACACCGCCACAGCCGACCTGCCGGCCCGAATCGAACCCGTAATGGATATCGAGAACATTATGAACGGCATGGCGCTGAACGCACTGTTCACGAACCTTGAATCGTACCTCGGCTCAGCGGGCGAATACTTCCTGTACCAGCGCTCGCGCGACAAGCGCTTCGTCCATATCCACTGGGATACGAATGAGACGTTCGGCAGCACCGGCGACGGGACCACTCGCCTGGCGAACCCGTTCATTATGGATCCGTTCTGGCTGCCGACGGCCGGCGGCGGAGGCCCGGGGGGTGGTGGTGCCGCCAACAATGCGCGTCCATTGCTTGAAAAATTATGGGCGGTGGACAAGTACAAGCGCCTGTACCTGCAGGTGCTCGCGCGATTCCTGCGCGACGGCTTTGATGAACAGACCTTCTCCGTGCGTTCCCAGGCTTTGGCCAACCTTATCCGCGCCGACTTTTCCGCCGATCCCAACAAAGCCTACACCATGGCCCAGTTCGAAACGGCGCTCAACAACCAGGTGACGGCGAACAACTTCACCACTTACGGCATCACGCAGTTCGTCCGCGAACGGGCCGCCTATCTTCGTAACTATCTTGCGTCACAGACACAGCCTGCGGACTTGCGCTTGAACGAGATCGCCGCCGGCGGCGCCCAGCGCGACGAGGCAGGCGACGCGGACCCCTGGGTGGAGATCCACAACCTCGGCCCCGGCGCCCTGTCGACCAGCGGCTACTATTTATCGGACGAGAGCACGAATCCTACCAAGTGGGCTGTTCCTGTCCGGTCGCTCGCCGACGGCGCGTTTCTGACTGTGTGGCTTGACGGGGAAACCGCGGAAGGCGACATGCATGCGAGTTTCCGGCTGGCGGCTTCGGGTGGGACCCTCTATCTCTATGCCAGTTCGAGCGGCATGCAAACGCCGCTGGATAGCGTCAAGTATGGCGCAATTGCCAACAATCAATCCTATGCCCGCGTGGGGATGTTCGGCTCCAGTTGGAGCGCGACGGCCTCGCCCACCTTCGCCGCAACCAATTCCATCACTACGCTGGGCATATCGACCGATCCGATTACCGGTAACGGGAAGCTGTTGGTCAACGAGTTCATGGCGGACAACGACGCCGCTTACGCCGATCCGGACGAAGCCGGAGCTTTTGAAGACTGGTTCGAAGTCTTCAATCCCGGTTCCAGTGCCGTCGACATGAGTGGAATGTACATTTCCGACAGCCTGAGCAATCCGACCAAGTGGAAGGTTCCCGACGGCGTAACCGTTCCGGCGCGCGGCTACCTGGTTTTCATTGCCGATGGTGAAACCACCCAGGGCAGCCGCCACACGAGCTGGTCGCTGAGCGCGGACGGCGAATCCATCAGCATCTATGAGACGGACGGGAAGACCGTCATCGACTCTGTTGCGTTCGGACCGCAGCGGACCGACGTCGCGATGGGACGAACGACAGATGCCGCGGCGGAATGGAGCCTGTTCTCCACTTCGACGCCGGGCGCAGCCAACAGCGGCGCGTTGGCGAACTGGGTGATGAACGCGGCGGGCTACCAACTCGCGCCCATAGCGCCCGATTCCATCGCCGTCGCTTTCGCCGCCGGCATCACCTCCACGCTGGCGCAACCCACCTCTACGCCGCTGCCCACGACGCTCGCGGGCGTTACCGCAACGCTCACCGACAGCGCCGGAGCGTCGCAAGCAGCGCCGCTCTACTACGTGGCCAACGGCCAGCTTAGCTTTCAGGTGCCCGCAACGGCGGCCGCAGGCAAGGCTCGCCTTAGCATCCGTAAGCAGGACGGTTCCACCACGGCCGGCGATTTCCTGATCGCCGCTGTCGCGCCGGGTCTCTTCTCGGCCAACGCGACTGGAACCGGCATTGGGCTGATCGCCGGGGTCCGCGTATCGGCCAGTGGAACGCAGACGCCGGTTTCGGCTTACACCTACGATTCCGCCGCCCAGAAGCAGGTCGCGGTGCCGATCAGCCTCGGTGCGGAAACCGATCAGGTCTACCTGGTCGTGTACGGCACCGGTCTGCGGAACGGCACGTCAAACGTCACCGCCTCGATCGGCGGAACCGGCGTGCCGATCACGTTCGCCGGCGCTCAGCCCAGCTTTGCCGGTCTGGACCAGATCAACCTCGGTCCCCTGCCGCGTACCCTTGCGGGCAAGGGTGAGGTGGCCCTCTACATCACGGCGGGTGGCAACCGATCCAACTCCGTGACTGTCAGCATCGAGTAACTCGCCGCGCCGGTACGGCACGCTCAAACGGGCGTGCCGTAGCGGCGTTTGGAGAAGGAGACCGGCTCCATTGAACTGGACCCTTAAGTCTGATTCAATATAGGCGTGATGCCCAACCCAGCGCTGTTGCTGCCGCTCTTATTCGCCCAAGCTCCGGAAAGCGGATTTGCAATTCAAGTTGTTGTCCAAACCGAGTTTGAGTTTGGGCCGTCGAAGCGCGCGATGAAGTCCGAGTTCTGGATCCTCTCCGAAGAACAGACCTACGAGAAACGCGGGACGCAAGTCCGGCAGGTGATGCCGTTTGTTCCCCCGCCTGCGGCGAAGGAAAACATCCATACGATCGGTTTCGCTAATGAGCCGGACTTCAGGCTGTGGAAGGTAAACGACTCCTCGGAAACGCGCACCGTCCAAGGGCGAACGTGCACGCCGATAACCGCGTCGGTTATCGCCGATTACGCGGAAGCTCAGCTTCGTTTCTGGATGTGCCCACGGGCAGACGAGCGGGAGACGAAACTGAACGCCATTGTCGCGCGCGCGGTGACCCTGCGTTATCCGAACCTTGAACGGGAAGCCCTCAAGCTGCTGCAATCCCGCGCGAACCGGATTGCACTAGAAGCTGAATCGGAGATCGAAGGGCCGATTGCGCCGCTGATGAAGTTGACGGCGCGCGTGTTGTCGCTCGATGCAAAGCAGGTCGAGGGCAATCTGGCGATTCCCCCGGTAGGAGGCCGCGATGCTCGCTAGTCTTCTGTTCATCCCGATGCTGATGGTGCCTGCCGCGAATCTGCCTGATCTGGTTCGAGCGGAACTGAAGCGCGTGGAGGAGATGTACCGCGTACTGGACGTTGCCGCGACGAAGATCTGGCCGGGATGGGACGACTACCGCTCGATTCCGCTGGTGTTGGAGTACGAAAATGGGTTGCGTGTGCTGGTGGGGCATCCGAAGCCGCCTTCGGGTTTCGTGCCGGTGCCGGAGATAAACGTCGCAGGCCGGGCCGTGTTCGCCGATTTCAGCCACATCGGTCCGGCACCGATAACGGGGATTCAACGCGGCAGCGGAGGGGCCATCCCGTTCGGAGAAGGCCCGGATGGCAAGCCGGTGCTGGCGGTGCACCTGCGCTTCCATCCGGATGAAGGGCCGGAGGAGGACCGCATCGGGGAGCGCGCCGAGCAACAGATGCTGGTCTACATTCACGAACTGTTCCATTGCTTCCAGCGCACTAAGGTGGAGCGGAAGATGTACGGCAACTTGCGCTACAACCCGGACATCACCTACGCCGTGTACTCGGAGGTTGAAGGCCTTGCGCTTGAACGCGCGCTCGGCGCGCGTGACAACGCAACGCTGGCACCGCAGTACCTGGGTGATTTCGTCGCGGCACGGAAGAAGAAGCGCGCCGAGAGTATGACCGAGGAGCAAGCGAACCAGGAGCGATGGGAGGAGTTTGTGGAGGGTAGCGCCATGTACGCGGAACTGCGCACGCTCGACGTTCTGCGGTCCGACGGATTCGAACCCAAGCTCACGGGGGACGCCGAGTACCGGGGGTTTAGCGATTTGGCGGCGCTCAGCAAGGTTTACGCCGACCGCATGAGCAGGGTCATCAGCGATTCCAAGCAAGCGCGAAAACGCTTCTACTACTACGGGGCCTCACAGGCGCTCCTTCTGGACCGTCTGTTTCCGGGCTGGCAAAAAGAAGTGGAGTTTTTCGATCAGGAGATGGAGCGCCGCTTCCCGCCGTCCGGCATGGCTCGCCTCGAAACCGAGTACAACATCGCCGGGATCGCGAAGCGGCATGGTGCCGAATTGGGGGCCCGGGACAGCGCTTACCGGGCCATCAAGTCGCGTTCCGGGCGGGTGTATGTAATCGATTTCAAAAAAGCTGGGCAGGACGTGAGCGCTGTTGCGAAGGCGCCGAAGACGCATCAACTCGGACTGATTCTGCTTTGGCCCGAGGGTGCCGGCATCTCCTTCGATGAGGTGGAAGTAAGCCGCCTCACGGTTCCCTCGATGTCGGAGCAGTTCTACTACGTCCGTGTCGTCGACACGGCGCCGCCATCCGGGAAGGCGTGGTCCATCGAAGGTGACGCGCAGCCCGATGGAACGTACCGCCGGGCGTTAGTTCGGACACCGGTGTTCACGCTGAAGGCGCCGCACGTTCGCGTGCTTGAAACCAAAGAGTTTGTGAAGATTCAAGTGCTTGCTCGTGTTTGTGGACGCTCCTGTTCGTCTCAATAGCAAGCGACAACGGATAATCAGCAAAGTGTTGAGGCGAGCTGATGAGCAGCAGCAGCAACTTATGTATCGCTACCCGCATTCAATGCTTCACGACTGAACTGGACTGCGACTGTGGGCTCGACTCCTCTGCCTTAGCCAACCCGCGCGCCGCCGCGTGCCAACACCACCTGAGTCACACCCCTATTCAATCCGGCCCGTGCCGCAGGGCTATTTTATTGTCATCATCCAACCAAGTCGCGCCGCGTTATTTGGCGGCCGATTCCAGAAACTTCTGCAAAGAAGGAGAACTACTCAGATGTCTGCAAACATCAGCACTGGACCCCGCACCGAAGAAGGCAAAGGCATTTTGGGAGGATTTGGCAGTGCCGGCCCGATGGCCCCTTGGAAGAGATCTTCTTCGACAAACTCGTCACCGCCCGCTGGAACATGCTCCGTTCTCTCGACTTCCAAAACGAACTCTACGACCGCTCCGATGGCCGCGACCCCATCACCCACCCCGCCACCCAAAAAGAAGCCGAACTCTACTCCCGCTACTACATCCGCTTCGAAGGTTCGTTCAACCGCGCCTACA
>JADLDI010000118.1 GCA_020846745.1 Bryobacterales bacterium
CTCATTCCCTCGGTCTCGACCAACTCTGTAGTACCCAACGTAGGTAATACTTCGACCCCGCGCTAAACCCCAACAACAACTATCATTTACAACTATCCCATCTAGCTTACGAGTAAACTCCCGCTAGCGCCAGCCGTTAGGATTAACATCGTGGCGCTGGGGGATCCCCACCGACCCGTAATCCGACCAGTCCAATCTCGACGAATCGCGCCAGCATCATGCCAGACCAGCCGCCGCAATTAACCAGACGCCGTCCTCGGACAAGACGGCGAATTGATCGCTCGCCCAACGCACGAAGCACCAGAATGGCCCGCGGATCGGCAACGCCATATGGCGTAGTAACTGCACCGTCCACGCGTCATACTCCAACAGCTCCGACCCAGTTCCCGCAGAACGGAGGACGTACACGGTCCCACGCGCCCTATCCACAATCACCTCACCCGCCTTCGGGAGCCGCGCCAGCTTCGTCGGGCCATTGGCGTCGAGAACCGTGCCCGCCGTTGTGGCGCACAGGAAATCGTCGCATGAGATCTTCTCATCGAAACTCGAGCCGATGGAACGTACGAACTTCTCGAGCTTCGCACCATCCGCTTGAATCCGGACCTGCGAGAACTCGAAACTGTCCATAGTCCCCTGTAATCCATAGATCCAAGTTCCGTCGGCTGACATGGCCGCTGAAGTGATGTTGCCGTCGAAGTCCGCGGGCACGACGTGCGGCCGCCGGACGGCTCCGTCGTAAACGGTCGTGCCGTCGTAGTCAACAACATACTGGTTGCGCAGCGCGCCCTGGATAAGCGCGATCGATTCGTCGCTTTCGGGCAGGGGCAAGATGTGCGTGGTAATCGCGGGCGCCCGGTTCCTAAAACCTCCTACCCAAAATGTCCTAAAGTCTCCTATCCAAAACGGAGTAATCGTCATGTCGGCGCTCAATCCTGGCACTGAAAAACGCCGCACCACGCGCTCGCCTTGAAGACCCACATATACATACTTGCCTGTCTTGGACACGGCGAGCGGTCCTGGGTCGGACCCAGCAAAAACGGGATCGGAGGTCCAACCCGACGGCGGATCCAACGCGACAACGCTGTTCCCGGAACCGGCAATGTGGCCCAGCATAGTGAAGTAGAGTCGCTGGTTGACTGCGTCGGCAGCCAGGAATGCCGCCGGCGCCGGAAGTAAACTCACGTGCGGCGTGACCCGCTCCATCGGCGGCAAAACATAGGGCTCATATGGGGTCAAGGCTGCCGCCGGAAGGAATACCATCTGGCTCTGTTGGCTGTCGAACACCACTAGGTCGCCTTCGCGCGTGAGGAGCATGCGTCGAGGCGCGAACGGCATCGCGAGGTTCTTGGCATCCGGGTTTTCGACCCGCAAACGCGCCACCGGCAGGAACGTCCTCACGTCAAACGACTGGTAAGTCGTTCCATATTGATTCCGCGTGGCGAAAAAGATCCGGTTTGCCTCTTCGTCGATCGCGAACGCTGTTGCAAAGGTCACCTCGGGATCCCGAAATTGGCCTGCGTACCCCCCCTTTTCGACGTCGAGTGCCATTCCGTTGGAGGAGTAAAGAATCCTCCTGGAAACCGCCAGCGCTCGATTGAAGCCTGTGGGCGAAATCTGCGGAGCATTACCCTCTCTTTGAATCCCCTCGTCCGACACTCGCATCCGCGTGAGATGCCATGCCGTGGTAATCCCGTTGTAGCCGTAGATCAGATCGGGCTCGGGGCCCTGAACGATAAGGGAAATATCCTCAAGTTGCGCGTGCTCGACGATTTTCGGCCGTCTCCGGTCGTCGTCGAATACCGCCACGGCCCCCAGCGTGTTTCCGGACATAGCGAGTGCAATCAATGTCCGATCCTGGCCGGCGACTGGCAACACCTGAACAACCCGGCAATTGGAATCGAAACAACCCGGCATTTCCAGTGTGTACTGCGACTCGATCGACATCGACGCAGCATCGATCCGCACCACGACCGAAGGAAAACCCGTGGCCAACGCGTACAGATGGCGCCCGTCTTCGCTCAGCACGATCGACTGCTCGTATATCGGCAAGGGCACGGGCTGGATAATCATGCCGTATACAGGGAGGGGCGTCGATTGGACAATCACGCCGCGCACCGGGTCGATCAGAACAACCGACTGGGGCACCTCTGAGGAGTCCGGTCGCGTGACCGCGTAGAGCCGGCCGGACGCACGGTCATACACGGCGTCATTGGCGTTGATGTTGATCGATCGCCCACCGGCGACAGGTTGCGCGGCCGCGAGGCTGCATGTCAGCAACCAAGCCGCAAGCCACTGGAGCACACTCCATGTTATGTTCCGAACGCGCAAATCTGCAATTTCGTGGTCCGTGCCATCCGTGCCAGCAGCGGTCGCCCGTATGGGCCATTATCAGAGGGCAGCCAGCGTCGGGCCAGTTCCGTGTAGGATAATTTCAACAACAATGGCAAAACCGTAGGATAATTTCACAAACTCTGGCGAGATTTTTCACGATCTGTGACAAGGAGCGGTAGCTTCCGCTTTGCTATCAACGCCGATGGTTTCACGAGTTCTGTCAACCTACAGATCTTCTCACCCGTTCGCTCCCCTAGGCCGACGCGTCCAACCGCCTTGTGAACTCCATCAGAATGCGATAGCAGTTCTCAATCAGCGCCGGGTCGATAGTCTCCGCCTTATCGTCGGGCCGGTGATTCAGCGGCAGCATCTTCGCATCGTACCCGCGGCTGTTTAAGTGGACCGTCCGCGCTCCCGCTTCCTTAAACGGTCCCGAATCCATCGTGTCGTCACGCTCGATGATTTTCGGTGTGGCGTTGATCTTTAATTCCTTATGTAAATCGACCAGCAGCGTCTGAAACCCTTTATCCGTTGTCGTGATCTGCAGGTTTGGGCCATAAGTTAGCGAGTCGAGATTGATGCACATCTTCACACGCCCCAACGTCCCTTCCGCCTTCCGTACCTCCGCATAATGCCGTGCGCCTTTACTGCCTCCTTCTTCCGCCGCCGTAGCCACCCACCGGTAGGTGTGCTTCGGACGTGTCCCCGAAAAACCGTGGGCCAGCATAATCATAGCTATCATCGACGCCGTGTTGTCGCTCGCCCCCGGGCTGCCGTGTACCGTGTCGAGATGAGCAACGTAAAGAATCTCGTCTGCACTCTGTCCGGGTAGCGTTCCGACTACATTACTCGTCTTACAGTTAGGTACGGGCCGGACAATCGCCTTCGCCACCACCGGCGTCTTCTTCTCTGCGGCGCTATCCAGGGCCGCAATGTCCTGCCGGCCGACACTGAACCGCGGCAGCTTATCCGCCGCGTGGTACGACGATACAACTGCCGGTCCAAACGGTCCCAGATCGATGTTCGCCATAGCCTTGCCCGAACCGTCCGCGATCAAGTATTGCTTCCCGTTCTTCCGGACGCTCCCCCGCAAGCCATTTGCCGGCGTGCCCGGACCATATTGGGAAACATAGGTCTCCACCTCCCGGTCCCCGATTCGCAACGTCGGCTTACCCTCGAGTTCCCAACCCGTGATGGTGAACGTATCCAGCCGGACCTCGGGAACGGCCAGTTGCATCTCCTTCCGTACCACCTCCGCTCCCCGCTCGCACGCCTCCGTACAGGCAAATCGTGGACCGATCTCCGTACACAGAATTCGCAGCATCCGTTTCAGGTACTCCGCCCGTTTGCCCGGGTCGGCCACCAGATGCTGGCTATTCGGAAGCCGTTGCGCACCCGCGATGCCCTTCCAGATCAATAGCGGGTGGGCAGCCCTGACAATCCACTGGCGCCGGCTGGTTCGATAAGACACCAAATCAGTGTAAATCACCATCCCCGGGAATCGGCAAAGACGCACTGCTCCGGAAACGGAACCGCAACCGTAAGGGCGCGGGCCGCATTTTTTCTCAGGCCCCAAGCGAGCGGTGTTCCGCACCGAACTAACGAGATCTCCATGTCGTGCCGATAAACGAACATGTCCTCGCATCGGGACATCGATACTTCCGCGCCAGTGGTCCCTTCCGATCGTTGGGCCGCCGTGTTCGCCTGCATACTGGCCGCCTTCTGCCTCGGCCAGGCTATCGAGGTCAACCGCGGTCTGTTCGCATTTGAAGGCTTGGCGTGGCTAGCGCTCGCAATGTTGGCCGTTATCGGTCCGATGACACTCGGCGCCGCCGCCCACCGTGACCGGCGCGCGCAGCGGCTCTGTGTGCCGGCGTTGACCGCGGCCTTCGTCCTGCAAGCCGTTCAACTGATCTTCGGCACACCACTCGACGTGGCCGTCATCCCTGGCGCATTGCGGGCCATCATCGCTCTTTCTGCGCTGGCGGCGCTGCTCGCTGTCTTATATGGCCTCTGGAAACAGCCTCGCGGCCATTCCTGGTTCTACTTCGTTCTAGCCGCCCATCTCGCGGCAGGAACGGCAGTGCTCGTTCTTCTCCCCGCAAAAGCCATCGACGTTCACAACGCCCAGGCCGACTCTTTACAAGCACTCACCTCCGGCCTCAATCCGTACGCCATCCACCTCAAAAACATGTACGGCGCCGATGCTCTTAAGTTCTACGACCCGGCTACCGTCGACGGCGACCAGATGACGACCGGTTTCAATTACCCGCCGCTCTCTCTCTTGTTATGTCTGCCGGCCTATCTCCTGGTTCACGACTTCCGCTTCGCCCACCTGCTCGCCATCGAGATCACGGCTGCGCTCATCGCCCTCGCCCGCCCGTCCACCTTATCCAAGCTCGCCGCCTGCGTCTTTCTATTCACTCCAAGGGTCTTCTTTGTCCTGCATTCCACCTGGACCGAACCGTTCTGGGCCGCTCTGTTTACCCTCTTCGTCTTCGCCCTCGTCAGAAGCAACCGTCCGTCTCCCGTCCTGTTCGGGTTACTGCTCGCGGTTAAGCAGGTTACCGTCCTCTCCCCATTTGCTTTGTGGGGATTGTTCCGCCCCAAAAAGCGATTCGTTCCCTTCTGTTTGCAATCGATACTAATTGCCGCTGCCGTTTCCGCACCCCTTGTCCTGTGGGACCCATCCGCGTTTTACCGCTCCGCCGTCGCGTTCTACCTGCGCTCCCCCATCCGCCTCGACAGCCTGTCGTTCCATGCTCTGTTCGCCGCTTTTGGAGTTCACATCCCGTCTCTGATTCCGCTGCTCGCTTCCATCGCGCTGGCGATATTTGCCGGCCGTCGGCTGCCTGCGACTCCGAGCGGTATATCGTGTGCCCTCGCCATCTCCTACACCATCTTCTATGCCTTCGGCAAGGCCGCATTCTGCAACTACTACTACCTCGTCATCGCCTTCTGCTGCGCTGCCGTTGCTGTTGCGGATCTCCCTTGTTCGCCGCCGAACCGTCGCCCCATACCCGCGAGTGTCTCCCATGCGTAGACGCCCAACCGATGTCTTTTCCCTCATCCTCGTCATCAACATTCTTGTTCTATTCATGTTCGGCATCGCTGTCGCCTCCAAGTTCGCCGGGCTCAATGGACGCGACAGCGTCATCGAAATCCTCATCTACAAAGGCTTCGCCGATCAGGTCTTCTCCGGCAAGGTGCCCTATCGGGACTTCCTGGTCGAATACCCCCCTTTGGCGCTGCCCCTGTTTCTCATTCCTCGCCTGTTCGCCTCGAGTCCCGGTGCTTACGTCATCGGGTTCGTTTCGCAAATGTTGTGCATTAACAGCATTCTCATGTGGGTTCTGGCCGGGACGATCGCGGATGACGGCCACCGCGCACGGCTCTGGTGGTATGGAGCCGCTATCGTCTGCCTCTCGCCCTTATCCGTCGCCCGCTTTGATCTCGCCCCCGCACTCCTCACGTTGGTGGGAGTTCGTTTCGCAAATTCTGCAAAATTCGCCTCGGCCGGGGCCGCTCTCGGGCTGGGCGTCCTGACAAAAATGACGCCCGGACTTGCTCTGGTGACAGCCTCACTTCGCACCCGTTCTCGAGCGGCCTTCGCCCGGCTGCTGCTTTCCGCCACCGTATCTACTGCCGCCGGCTTGGCCCTGTGGGCACTCGTGGGAACGGCCAACATGCTCTCCGCCGTTTCCTACCATGCCGAACGCGGCCTCCAGGTCGAATCCCTTTACGCGACCCTGCTGGCTACCGTGGCCCCCGTCTTCGATCTACCCGTCACACAGAGCTTTCGCTACGGCTGTGACGAACTCACCGGTGCGCCCGCCACCACCCTTGCGAAACTCGTGTTTCCCGTGCAGATGCTTGCACTTGCAGCGGTGAGTTGGCAGGTTTGGCGGCGGCGGATCGAGATCTGGGCAGCAACAGGTGCATTGTTTCTTACATTTATACTATTTGGTAAAGTGCTCTCGCCCCAATACCTCTTCTGGATCCTCCCCTTCCTCGCTCTGACCAACAGCCAGCAGTACCCCCGAGCGCGACGCACCATGCTCGCCGCCTGCCTCCTCACCACCCTGCTGTTCCCGTGGCTCTACTCAATGGTCAGATCTTTGGATCCGATTGCAATTGTCTTACTCAATGCCCGCCTCGCACTCCTCCTCTACCTCCTCTGGCACCTCCTCCACCCCCTTCCGTGCGAAACGAACCCAATTGGTCCGATCACATTCAGTGCGTATACTCACTCACCCGCTTCTCAACCTCTGGCACCACCGTCACGGTGACTCCCCGCGTCGCCACCAGTCCGGCAGCGTCCCTACACCTGACCCGGAGCGTATAGACCCGATGCGCCCGGCTCGGACGTGTGGCAACCTTCAGCCTCGCTCCCAGCGGACCTGTAATTTTGGCGTCGCCCGGCCAAAGCCGCTGGTTCGCCGAGATCCCCGCCAGCTTGCACTCCACCGCCGTATCGGCTGTCGCCGCCACCGACAAGCTCACCGGAACAACTCGCTTATCCGGATTGCTGAGGACCGACGGGGTAGCCCGCAACGAAGATATTCGGATCGGAGCCGGCTGCCCCGTGTCCTCAGCCAGGCCGACTAACGGAAGGAGAACCAGAAAGAGGATGCAAAGCATCGTATATCGACAACATATGCTTTACATCCCCTTTGAATCGAGACCTAACAGGACTAAACCAGTACCGAGCGAGTGCTAGTACCTACGAGACCGGTTCGAAATCCCAACCGAACCCCGGCTGCTCCGACGGACGCGTATAGATTCCCTCCGGACCCCGCGTGATCATCGTATCCTCTTCAAAACGCTGGTAAACCTCCTTCGGTCCACCCGGCGCCGGCATGAACAGTTCGGCCCAGGGACTATTGGTAGTCGCCAGGATCCAGTGGACGGAATCCCGCGCGCCGCCCCCATGTGGAATGACCGGAATGTCGTAAGCAGCGGCCAGTGCCCCAATCCGCCGCAACTCCGTCAACCCGCCACACCAGTGAATGTCCGGTTGCCAGATCTCAGCGGCATTGTGCGCCAGCAACTGCCGGAACCCATACCGTGTGTATTCGTGTTCACCCGTCACAATTCGAATGTTCTTGATCTTCTGCCGCAGCCGGCCGAACCCTTCGTAATCGTGCGGCTGCAGCACCTCTTCCATCCAGTAAACCTTATACGGATCAAGCAGTTCCGCCATCTCGAGGGTATAGCGCTCGGTCCAGGCCATCCAGCAATCGAGCATGATGTCGCCATCCGGCCCGAGCAGCTCGCGAGTCCGCTTCACCAGTTCGACGTTCTTCCGCTGCCCTTCCTTCCCATCCGCCGGACCATGCGGAATCGCCAGCTTCAAACGCTTGTATCCGAATTCAATATGCTGCTCGACGTCGTTACCCGTGCAATAGGAGGGGATTCGTTCCTTCGTATCGCCGCCCAGCAACTTATACACGGGCATATTGAGCGCCTTGCCGACAATGTCCCACAGCGCCAGGTCCACCCCGCTGATCGCGTTCACCACCGCGCCCATCCGCCCATAAGACATCGTCGAGCGCCAGGTGATGTCCCACAGTTTCTCGATATTAAACGGATCCTCGCCGATGAGTAGTTTGGGAAGATGTCCTTCCACAATGGGTCCGCCTGCCGGGCCGCCCTGGCCGTAACCGGCGATTCCCTTATCGGTCTTGACTTCGACGGTAAAGCCGCCCAGATTCGGAGCGTCCGCCATGAACAGCGATCGCATCGCCTTGTATTTGGGGTAGATGGACATCGGATTCGCGACTTCCACCCCACCGGTGGACCACGACCCCGCTGCGGGTTTGTAGCTGGTCACCGGGCGCTTCGGGCGTGTCTTCACCAACCGCACACTGGTGATCTTGAGCTTGCTTTTCTCCTGCGCCCAAGCCGGCGGTTTCAGCAAAGGCTCGACCCCTGCGCCTGCTACGGCGGCAGCCGTTTTCAAAAGCCCACGTCTGGTGATCATTCAACGCTCCTCGAAGGTTTTGTTTTATGTGCCCTAAAGCTGCACGTCCCAGCAGCCGATTATTCCCCTGGGTAGATCTGATGTCAAGCTCGAACCGCCTTACTCGATTCGTAATCCTCTTGTTATTTCTTACTGCGATCGTTCTGGCGTTCACCCCCGCAGTGAGTGCTCAAACCACTTCAAAGGTCACTGTTTCAACCAGCGTTAAGGGCGCGAAGTTCCGTGTCGACGGACAAACCTACGTCGTCGACACGACGTTCGATTGGCCCTCTGGCAGCAAGCACGTCCTCGAGTTTCCCGTATCGGTCGAGCTTGGCGGCTTGCAGTATAGCGATCTCTTCAATGCCCGCTACACATTCAGTGGTTGGGCCGATAACCAGGGTTTGTTGAGTCCCGCCGGCGACCTCGTGCAGGTGGTTACGGCCCACCCTGCCGTTACGTCGCTCACCGCAAATATCTCCGTTGAGTATCTGGTTCAACTCGTCTGGTATCAGGGCCTGGTCACACCGCCGGACACCTCTCCCACGCTGTCCCCCAGTTCGTGCGGCGCTCCCAGCAACCCTGTACCTGCCGAGTTTCGCGTGGGCGTAGTGTACGTCGACGGAACTTGCTATTGGAACAACGTCGAACTCTGGATGAGCGCCGGCACCCATACCCTCAACGCTTTTCCGTACCCCGGTTTCGTCTTTATCGGTTGGCTTGCAGACACTCATAAAGACGCCTATCTGCGGACGTTCGATATCCAAGCGCCCATCACCGTTGTGCCACGGTTCAGCCCGGCCAAGCGCGTCAATTTCCGGACGGATCCGCCCGGCCTGGCGGTAATGGTCGACAGTGCAGCCATTCGAACGACATCGGTCGAACCGTGTGAACCCAACAATCTGCTGCCGCCAGGTGCGCCGAGCACCAGCAAACAGGCCTGCGTCGGAGAATTCGACTTCGCCCCCGATTCCAAGCACACCATCGGCGCAGTCTCCCCGCAGGTCGACATGAGTGGCCGAACCTGGGTATTCACGGGTTTCAGCAATGGGATGGGCCAGAATGCTACCTACACAACAGGTCCAACCGCCTTCCCCGAAGACAACCTTCTCGCCACCTTTGTCCGTGGAACCCCGGTCAGCATTACTACCAAGCCCGCCGGCCTGGCGCTCCAGTTCGACAACAATCCGGCAACCAACGCAACATACACCTTCTTCGCCGCCGGCACGAAGCATTCCGTGACCGCTCCCGCGGAGCAGACCGCGAGCAACGGTAGAAAGTACAGGTTCAAGCGTTGGTCGAATGGCGGACCCGCCACTCAGGAGTTCACCGTTCCAGCCAGTCCAGACCTCAGCTTTATCTTGGAAGCCGAGTACGAACTGCTGAATAGAGTTTCGATTGACGCGAACGTCTCGGGCATTTCCTTCCTCGTCGATGGAGAGGCATGTCCGGCGCCTTGTCAGATCGACCGCTTGCCGGGGGCTCAGGTGGTAGTCGAACCGCCACCCATGAGTCCAGGGGGCGAAGGAGAGCAATTCGTGTTCGACAGATGGGCCGACAATCAGCCACTGAGCCGCACCCTCACCATACCCGCCTCCGATCCTCCGGCCTTACATGCGCTCTATTCGAAGACATACCGGTTGCTTACGGCCATCGACCCGACCGAGGGCGGCCGTATAGCCGTCAGCCCCTCATCGCCAAACGGCTACTACAAGCCCGATACTGTAGTCTCGCTTCGTGCAGAACCCGCTGACGGATACAAGTTCCGCCGATGGGATTACGCCCTTCAAGGCACAGACCCGGTAGCTTCGTTGACCATGGCCGGCCCGCGTTCGATAGCTGCACGTTTCGACAAAATCCAGGTAGCGCCCACGGTAACCATACGCAGTGCGGCCGGACAGACTCCTGACGGGGTGGTTGCACCCGGGTCGCTGATCTCGATCTTCGGGACCAACCTCGCGGCCACCTACGAGGTCGGCCCCACCCGTCCGTTCCTCGCGCAGACCATCGGTGGCGTATCGGTTACTGTCGGCAACCGAATACTGCCCCTGCTGTTCGTGTCACCCGACCAGATTAACGCGCAACTGCCCCGCGACCTGGCCGCCGGCGACTACGAGTTGATCGTCGTGCGGGTCGGCGCGCAGGAACAGCGTGGCAAGTTCCGCGTCGAGGCGACCGCGCCTGGCCTGTTCAGCCAAGTGGTGGATGAGCTGGCGTACGCCGCGGCCCAGCACGAAGACGGCGCCCCGGTGACGCTCGCCAGTCCGGCCAAGCCGGGCGAGTCGATCACGCTGCTCGCCACTGGGCTTGGTGCGTACCGATTCCCGGTCCGCGAAGGAATGGCTTTGCCAACCCTTCCGGCCTACACAGCCCAGGCTGAAGTTGCGGTGCTCGTGGGTCCAGCCGACGCGCGCCTGGAACTCGAATGGGCAGGTGGCCAGCCCGGCCAAGCGGGGATGGACCTGATCCGCTTCAAGGTTCCCGCGGACGATCGCGGACCGGGCCCCTGGACAATCCGGATTGCGGCCGCCGATCGGATGAGCAACTCCGTGCTGCTCCCAATCGCCGCGCAGTAAAAGCGTGAATGACTGAAACCGGCACTTTTGCTGTACTAAGATGTCCCCATGCGCTGTCAACAGTCGCTTGGCCCCACCGGGCAAGCCGCGTCGGTGTTTGAACTCAGCGGAGGACCCCTCAGCGGAGGACACCTATGCTGCCCGTTCTAGCCCTCGCTGCTCTGCTGCCCCATTTGGAGCAACTTGCCCCGAACGTCTGGGTGGCTGGTTTTGCCGATAAACACGGATCGGCGAATTGCAGTTGGATCCGGCGCGACTCCGATACGCTTCTCATCGACCTTCCGCGTGGCGTCCCGGTTGCGGATTTCCTGGCGGAGGTACACCGCATTTCCGGTAAGCCCGTTCGCGAAGTGCTTCATCTGACATCTGGAAAGGATGACGCCGCAATTGTCGCCGCCATCCAAGAAAAAGGCGTCAAGGTTTCTGTCCCTTCAACCAATCACACCCATTGGCTTCCAGCCCAACGCATCCTTTTCGCCGGCCCGGAGGTTGTCAATGGTCCAAGGGCTCCGTTGAAAGGCACGGATACCGCCACGTGGATCACCAGGCTCGAGGCTTTGGAAAAGCTCGCTCCAAAAATAGTCGTGCCCGGACGAGGCGCGTGGGGCGACGCCTCTCTGCTCGCCCGGCAAAAACGTTACCTCCAGGAACTCCGGCGCCAGATCGCATATGGCATCACAATGGGCCGCTCGGTCGCGTCGGTGGAAAAGGATCTCTTATTACCTGCCTCGTATTACACGTGGATGCCCTACGACAACCCGACACAAGAGGACGTAAGGCACGTGTATAGCGAATTGACTACCGCGCCAAAATTCGACTCGCCCAGACCCCGCGCGCTCGTTCTGATCGGCGACCGCTTCCACGAACCAGAGCACCTGGAACGCGGACTGAGAATGGCATTCCAGACCGCGAAAGTAGCACCCCACTTCACGGTGGATATCAATCAGCTAAATGCGCAAAACCTGGAACAGGTCGACCTATTGGTGATTCTGCGGGATGGGATGCTATGGCCGGACGGTCCGGATAAACCCTATAAAATATGGATGACGCCGGAGCAGGAACAATCCGTTGTACAATTCGTCAACTCCGGCCGCGCATTCCTGAACCTACACAATTCCATGGGACTATACCCGGAGAATGGCCCCTACCTGAACCTGGTCGGCGGACGCTACATCGGACACGGTCCTTTGGAGCGGTTCCGGGTGGAAGTGGTCGACAAAAACCACCCGATAACTTCAGGAGTTTCCGGATGGTCGGCGGCTGACGAACAGCATACCCCGCCGTACGATAAACAAAAAGTTCATCTGCTTCTGGAAAATCGGTCTGACGAAGGGCAGACGGCTGCCGCGGGCTGGTGCTACCAGCCCGGTAAAGGACGCCTGGTTCATCTCGCCTCCGGGCACACCCGAGAAGCGTTAGAGCATCCTATGTATCAACGATTGATAGTTAATTCGATTCGCTGGTTGTTGAAGCAGTGAACACTCCGATAGGCGAAAACGATCAATCGTCGTGCACTTCTTCACCAGATGGTCACACTTTTTAATTAAAGCGCATTTAACGGATTGACTCCCTCGAATGGGTGTGGCAAATTAAGTCAAACTCCGTCAGGGAGGGAGTTTAGGTTTGTCTCTAAGACTATGCGTTATATTTCTGTCCGTAGTCTGTGCGTTTGCCCAAGACTACCGCGCTAAGATTCAGGGAATCGTAACCGACTCGACCGACGCAGCCGCCGTCGGCGCGAAGATCACGATTCGCAACCTTGGAACAGGTATCGTAACCACCCGCGATACGGGTGCCAACGGAGCATACCTCTTCGATAACGTCGAGCCCGGCACCTACCAGGTATCCGCCGAACTCCAGGGGTTTGCCAAACAGGTTCAGGACGGGGTACTGGTTCAGACCCGTGCTGACGTGACCGTTAACTTTCAACTCAAGCCCGGCGCCGTCGTTGAGACGGTCACGGTGTCCGCACAAGCCGTTACACTGCAATTCAATACGTCGACGCGCGAGCTCACCATCGACCGTAAGATGTTGATGGACCTGCCCGTCAAGGCGCGCAATCCTTTTACTCTTGCCCTGCTCGACCCCGCCGTGGTCAGCCGTTACACCGCCGAAAAGAATCCGTTCTTCATGTGGTCTTCGTCGCAGATGGACGTTGGCGGCAACACGACAACCAGGAATGACCTGCTGCTCGATGGAGCACCCATCCAGATCGGTCCGAAAGGATCCTATGCACCGCCGATGGATGCAACCCAGGAGTTTTCGGTTCAGCAGAATTCCGTCGACGCCGAATTCGGTCACTCGGCCGGCGGTACGATGTCTGTATCCATCAAGTCCGGTACCAACGAGATTCACGGCACCGGTTATTACTTCGGCCGCAACCCTGCTTTGAACGCGGTCGTTAACCCAATCACGCGTACCCCAAACTTCATCCGCAACCACATCTGGGGCGGCACTGTCGGCGCGCCCATCAAAAAGAACAAGCTGTTCACCTTCTTCGCTTATGAAGGGTGGCGAACAAAAGAGCCACGCGACACCCTGCGCACCATGCCCACCAGTTTGGAGGCCACCGGCGATTTCTCGAAGTCCCTCACCCGCACGGGCACCCTCCGCACCATTTACGACCCCACCACGACCGTACTGAATGTCGCTACGAATACCGCCAGCCGCACCCCCTTCGCCAACAACATGATTCCTGCCAGCCGCATCGATCCCACGGCCAAGCTCTTCTTACAGGATTTCTGGGGGCCGAACGGCCCTGGTGACGATGCCGCCGGCTCCAACAACTTCAAGGCGTCTTACGCCTGGCCGATGAAGAACTTCAACATCACCAACCGTACCGACTGGAACATCAGCGACAAGTTGAAAGTCTTCGGTCGGTACTCCCGCTTCAAGACCACTCTCGACCAGCAGAACTACACCCCCAACAACTCCATCGCGATGCCGAACGACAACGGCGGCATCATGAACTCGCGCAATGTTGCGGGCGACGTCGTCTGGACCGTTTCCCCCACCACGGTGGTCAACCTCCGTGGCAGCTTTTCCTCGCTTGAGGACGACTACTCCGCCCCGGAATATGCCGTCGGCGAAGCCGGGCTGTCCAAGTTCTGGCCCAGCGGTTGGTTTAAGCCTTATGTGAAAGACATGCCGCTCATCTACTACCCGCTCATCCAGATCAACGGCCTGGGCAGCGGCGCCTTCACCTTCGGCAAGTCCAGCTATTGGTACCAGCATCCGCGCCACTACTCCTTCAGCGGCAAGGCTTCCAAAGCGCACGGCGCGCATTACTTTAAGGTCGGTGCCGAATACCGCCGTCACCTGAGCGACGGTGTGTACCCCAACTTGATGAACTTCAACTTCTATGCCGACCAGACCGCTTCCACCTATCTATCGCCTAACACTGCTTTGAGCGGCGATCCTTGGGCGGCGTTCCTGCTCGGCACGGTCGACGAGCGCTCCAATGCTCAGGGCGTTCCGTTCCAGCGCGCCACTATTCCTTTCATTGGGATATTTGTCCACGACGATTGGAAGATCAGCCGCCGGCTCACGGTTAATCTCGGCCTGCGGTATGAATATGAGACTGCCCCTTGGGACGACAACGACATCTACAGCCGTTACCTCGACCTGAGCGCGCCTAACCCCGCCATTCAAGCGAAGCCGCCGGTTATTCCGGCCGACCTGCTTGCCCTCTCCACGCCCAAGTGGAATGGCCAATGGGTGTTCACCGATGCCGACCATCGCCAGGCGTGGAACGTCCAGAAGAACATCTTCCTTCCGCGCATCGGGATGGCTTACAGGGTCAATGACAAAACCGCGGTAAACGTCGGTTTCGCCCGCTATGCGTGGCCCATGTCCACCATGGCGAATACCCTCGGCCGCTGCACGTGGTGCTCAGGGTTCAGCCAGACTTCGGTCCCACTCTCGTTCGTTGAGGGACGCCCACAGGCATACCTTAATGACCCCTTCCCGGCGGGCAACCCCATCCAGCAACCGATCGCCAAGAGTTACGGCGGCCAAACCAACCTGGGCAACTCTATTAATTGGGCCAACCAGAACTACCGGACGCCGATCAACGATCGCGTCAATTTCACCATCATGCGCGAGATTCCCGGCGATTTCAAAGTCGACGCCACCTGGTTCATGAATTTCGGCCGGAACATGCCGCACTCCGATCTGGCGAATATGGCGGATCCAAACCTCAGCTATACCTACAAGGCGCAGCTCTCCACCAATATCGCCAACCCGTTCTACAACTACCTCACAGTCCCGCAGTTCCCCGGAACGCTTCGCAATGCTCCGCTGGTTAGCCGTGGATCTCTCCTTCGGCCCTATCCGCAGTACCAGACGCTCACCGTGGACAACGTCACCAACTGGCGCAACCGCTATCAGGCCCTGCAACTCCGTGTGCAGCGCTCCTACAAGGCCGGCGCCAGCGTTCTCGTGGCTTACAACTACAACCAGGAACGAAACGACGCGTACTTCAACGATATCCAGCAGTATGTTCAACAGACGTTCTGGCTGGGCTCCAACAACGCGCGTCACCGCCTGACGATTGCCGGAACCTGGGATGCTCCCGTTGGCAAAGGCAAGAAGTTCGGAACCAACATGCACCCCGTCATGAACGGTATTGTGGGCGGATGGCAGCTCAGCGGCATCTACAGCTACCGTTCGGGCGAATTCCTCCGGTTTAACGCCGCCGATGTGGCTGGCGATCTGAAGATCGACAACCCCGGCCCGCAGAAGTGGTTCAACACCGACAATTACAAGGTGCTGCCCGCGTTCACCCCGCGGACCAACCCCTACCAATACTCCGGCATCAACGGTCCGATTTTCTGGAACGTCGATGGTACGGTCTCCAAGTTCTTCCCGGTCACCGAAACCAAGAAGTTCGAGTTCCGTTTCGAAGCCTACAACCTGACCAACTCGCTGATGTGGGCCAACCCCAACATGGCCGTTGCGCAGGCGACCACGGGCCGGTCTACCGCACAGGCAACTGGTAACCGCGGCCGCGAAATGCAGTATACCCTGCGCTTCATCTTCTAAACAGGTTCAGGCGCAGTTCGTTGAACAAGCAGCACGGACAGGTGGACCACCCACCTTTCCGTGCTGCTTCTGTTTCTGCAAGGCGAGATATATTTTTCCGAATCGGGAATTGACTCACTTCTCAGACATATGGCATTGTTAATCAATCTCAGCCTGAGAGGGGAGTTCCTATCTTGTCGAAAAAACTGACAACGTTAGTGCTATTTGCGCTAAGCGCTTTTGCCCAGGACTACCGCGCCAAAATCCAGGGCATCGTAACCGACTCCACCGACGCTGCCGTCGTCAATGCCCAGGTCACCATCCGCAACACCGGTACCGGCATTGTCGCCGTCCGTCCAACCGGCGCCAATGGCGCCTACCTCTTCGATAACGTCGAGCCCGGAACCTATGTCGTCTCCGCCGAACTCACCGGTTTTTCCAAACAGGTTCAGGAAAACGTCCTCGTTCAAACCCGCGCCGATGTGACCGTCAATTTCTCCCTTAAGCCCGGCCAGATGGTCGAAACCGTAACCGTATCGGCCCAAGCCGTCACCCTCCAATTCAATACCTCCACCCGCGACCTCACCATCGACCGTAAGATGTTGATGGACCTCCCCGTCAAGGCTCGCAACCCCTTCACGCTCGCCCTCCTCGACCCGGCCGTCGTCAGCCGCTATACCGCCGAAAAAAACCCCTTCTTCATGTGGTCGTCCTCGCAGATGGACGTAGGCGGCAACACCTCCACCAGAAACGACCTGCTTCTCGATGGCTCCCCCATCCAGATCGGTCCCAAGGGCTCCTACGCCCCGCCCATGGACGCCGTTCAGGAGTTCACCGTACAGCAGAATTCCGTCGACGCCGAGTTCGGGCATTCCGCGGGCGGCACCATGTCCGTGTCGATGAAATCCGGCACCAACGAATTCCACGGCACCGGCTACTATTTCGGCCGCAACCCGGCCATTAACGCCGTGGTCAATCCGACAACCATCCCGCGCACCCGGAACTTCATCCGCAACCATATCTGGGGCGGCACTATCGGCGGTCCCATCAAAAAGAACAAGCTGTTCAACTTCTTCACCTATGAAGGTTGGCGCACCAAAGAACCCCGCGACGCCGTCCGCACCATGCCCACCGACCTCGAACGCATCGGCGACTTTTCCAAATCGCTGACACGCACCGGCGCCCTGCGCACCATCTACGACCCCACCACTACCGTCCTGAACGTTGCCACCAACACCGCCACCCGTCAACCCTTCGCCGGAAACATCATCCCCGCCAGCCGGATCGACCCCACTTCCAAGCGCATCATGCAGGACTTCTGGGGTCCCAACAACCCCGGCGACGACCTTTCCGGTTCCAACAACTTCCGCGCTTCCTACCCCTGGCCGATGAAGAACGCCAACTTCTCCGACAAGGTCGATTACAACATCAGCGACCGGTTGAAGGTGTTCGGACGTATCTCCCAGTTCCGTACCACGCTCGATCAGGGTAATTACACGCCCAATAACTCCCGCGCCATGCCCAACGACAACGGCGGCATCATGAACTCCCGCAACATCGCGGGCGACATGGTCTACACAATGTCGGCCAGCACCGTGTTCAACTTCCGCGGCAGTTATTCGGAACTCCAGGACGACTATTCCGCGCCGGAGTATGCCGTCGGCGAAAGCGGCTTGGCCCAGTTCTGGCCCAACAATCCCTGGTATTCCGCTTACACCAAGGACATGCCGCTCGTCTATTACCCCAACATAATCATCAACGGCCAGACGACGTCCACTTACGGCAAGGGAGGTTATTGGTACCAGCATCCCCACCACTATGCCTTTAGCGGCAAGATGTCACAGGCCCGCGGCTCGCATTATCTGAAGATGGGCGCCGAACACCGCCGCCATGTCGGCAACGGCATCTTCCCGACGCTGATGAACATGAACTTCTACCCCGATTCGACCGCGAACACCTACCTTTCCCCGAACACGGCCCTGTCGGGCGACGCCCACGCATCGTTCCTTCTTGGTGTCCTCGATCAACGATCCTTCGCCAGAGGCATTCCGTTCCAGGTCATGCGTTCGCCTTTCGTCGGGGCATTCGTCCATGACGACTGGAAGATCAGCCGCCGCCTCACTTTGAACCTCGGCCTTCGGTGGGAGTGGGAATCCGGCCCCTACGACGATCGCGACATCCTGTCGCGCTATCTCGACCTGAAGGCGCCAAACCCGGCCATGCAGAAAACCCCTCCTGTCATTCCGGCAGACTTACTGGCGCTTTCCAAGCCCACGTGGAATGGCCAATGGGTTTTCACCGATGCTAACAATCGGAAATCCTTTGTCACCCAGAAGAATATCTTCCTGCCGCGCATCGGCGCCGCCATTCGCGTGAACGATAAAACGGCCGTCAACATCGGGTTTGCCCGCTACGCCATCCCCGTCGTCGTCGGCGGCGCGGGCAGCGCGAATACGCTCTCCGCCTGCCAGTGGTGTTTCGGCTTCAGCCAGACTTCAAATCCGCTGCCGATGATTGAGGGCCGTCCTCAAGCTTACCTGTCCAATCCCTTCCCGAACGACTCGAATCCGGTTCAGTTGCCGATCGGCAAAACTTTGGGCGGCTATACCAACGTCGGCAATGCGGCCAATTGGGTGGATCAGAACTACCGCGCCCAGGTCAACGATCGCGTCAATTTCACGATCATGCGAGAGATCCCGGGTAACTTCAAGGTGGATGCGACGTGGTTCATGAACATTGGCCGCGCCGTCGGCCATAACGACCTTTTGAACATGGCCGATCCGAACCTCAGCTACACCTATAAGGCTCAGCTCTCCCAGAACATCGACAATCCTTTCTACAACTACCTCACACTCAACGAGTTTCCCGGCGCCCTCCGCAATGCCCGCCAGGTCACGCGCGGTAGTCTCCTGCGGCCCTATCCGCAATACGGCGACCTGACCGTCAACAATGTCGGCAACTGGCGCGGCCGTTACCAGGCTCTCCAGTTGCGCGTTCAACGTACCTACGCCGCCGGCGCGTCCTTGCTCTTCGCCTATAACTACAACCAGGAACGCAACGAAGCCTACTTTAACGACTTACAACAGTATGTCCAACAGGTCTTCTGGCTCGGTTCCAACAACGCCCGCCACCGCGCTACCATTGCCGGCAGTTACGATTTCCCGATCGGTCGCGGCAAGAAGTTCGGCTCCAACCTGCACCCGATCCTGAACGGCGCCTTCGGCGGCTGGCAACTCAGCGGCATCTATACCTACCGCTCGGGTGAATTCCTCCGCTTCAATGCCGCCGATGTCACCGGCGACCTTCACATCGACAACCCCGGCCCCGCAAAGTGGTTCAATACCGATAACTACAAAGTACTGCCGGCGTTTACGCCGCGCACCAATCCTTATCAGTACGACGGAATCACCGGGCCGATCTTCTGGAACGTCGACGGCACTATCTCGAAGACCTTTCCGGTTCGCGAGAAATATAAGTTCGAGTTCCGGTTTGAGGCTTATAACCTCACTAACTCGCTCATGTGGGCCAATCCCACCATGACGCCCGGCAACCAGACCGTCGGTATCTCCAATACCCAGGCCACCGGCAACCGTGGGCGCGAAATGCAGTACACGCTTCGCTTCCTGTTCTAACTAACCGGCATTGCAGTACGCTCGAAAAGCGGCACGGCTCACCACCGTGCCGCTTTTTCTTTACGTCCGCGCTGCTTGCCGCGACGCGATGATCGACTGCAGGCGCTGCTTCAACTGCGCCTTCACCGCATTGGCCGATTCTTCTTTCGCCAGGTTCCGCAGTTCCCGCGCGTCGGCGCTGTAGTCGTACAGTTCCTCGCCTTCCCTGCCCTGGTCCCACATCGTGTACCGATACCGTTCCGTCCGCACCGAATACCCGCGCACCGCGCCTCCTTCACGCGCGCGGTGCACCTGTGTCACCGCCGGGCGCTCCCATGCTGCGCGTGGATTCTCGAGCAGCGGCCGCAAACTTCGTCCGTGCAAACCCGAAGGCGCTCCTTGCAATCCGCAGATCTCGGCGAGCGTCGGGTACATATCCAGAAACTCCACCGTGCGTCCGCAAGCGGAGCCTCGCTTCCCCACTCCCGCGCCGCACATCATCAACGGCGAATGCGCGGCATACTCGAACACGGCCTGCTTCATCCATTGCCCGTGCTCTCCCAGGCCATAGCCATGGTCGCTCCAGAACACGATCGTTGTGTTCTGCTCTTGCTTCAACCGCTTCACCGCATCCAATAGCTTCCCCACTTGGGCGTCCAGAAACAGGATCGTCGCATAATAGGCTCGCATCGCCTCCAGCCGCTGCTTCTCCGTCATTCCCCAGTGTGCTGGAACAGTGAAGTACGCCCAACGCGGCGCAATGCTCATTTCGGACTCGTCGAACGGGATCAGTTTCACCTTATCGAGCGGAACCATGTCGAAGTACTTACTCGGCGCGATCCACGGCACGTGCGGCTTATAAAACCCGGCGCCCAGAAACCACCGCTCGTTCCGATGCTGCTCCATCTCACGCACGATCTCCGCCGCCACCATCCCATCCGTGTGATCTTCGTCCCTGGCATTCGAGGCGTAGTAGGCCACGGCGCTGCCCAATCCGCGCTTGGGCGACAAATTGGTAAGAAGCGGTTCCTCTTTCGTCTTATCGACGCCCGCCGGGTTCACCCGGCGATTCCACGACGGCGCGTCGTCCAGTCCGTTTGTCCCGATCTGTCCAGGGTTGCCGTAATGATAGATCTTCCCCACGCGAGCTACGTAATAGCCGTTCTTCTGAAATAGCTGCGGCAATGTCACAACGTTCGGAACCGATTCCCGAAAGTGCTTCTTCAGGTCGTAAACCCCGGTCGCGTCCGGCGCGAGCCCCGTCATTACCGACGTGCGCGACGGGCTGCACAACGGGTACTGGCAATACGCACGGTCGAACCGCACGCCCCGATGCGCAATCGAGTCCAGATGCGGCGTTCGCACCACCGGATGGCCGTATGCGCTGAACGAATGATTCAGATCGTCGCTGGCGATGAACAGGACATTGGGCTTCGCTGCCGGTTTCGGCGCCGCCATCGCCGCCCCCGCTCCGCCCATCAGGAACACACGCCGCGTCGTACGGTCTGCAAAAGTACCCATCGAACAATGATCCAACATTCCCGTTCGGAACTGTTGTCTCGACCTACCGCTCAGCCAGCCACGCTACAAACAGGCCGTCCGGCGCCACGTCTTCCCAATACGAAATAAACCGCGACTCCACTTTGCTGCAGTGCCGGCGAAGTAACTTCTCTAACTCCTTTGGATGGAACCAGCGCTCCCACTCCGGCGTCTCAAGTTTCCCCCAGTGCTCGGCATTCTTATCGATGACGGCGATCTTCCCGCCCGCTCGTGTTACTCGGCATAACTCGGCCACTGCGCGCTCGATATCCACCGCATGCTCCAGCGACTCTGTCGCATATACGGCATCAAATGCCGCATCCCGATACGGAAGCGCCGTCATCGTCGCCGCGCACGGCGCAAGCGGCGATTGAACAAACTGCAGCATCGCCGTCGAGATATCGCACGCCGAAATGCGCGCGGCCGGATAGTGGTCCAGAAACACCCGCGCAAAGCGGCCCTTCCCGCAACCCGCATCCAGCACGCGGGCGCCTTCTAAGTCGCCGAAAAAACGGAGTAATAGTTGAACGTGATAGATCCGCGGGTCGATCGTCGACGGAAAGTGTTCCTCATCCGCCGACGATTCGTCGAAACTCCGGCGAATACGCCTCTCTAAGTCCGGCGTAATCGACGGCTTCTGCCCGCCGCGCAGTTTATCGATCGCTCGCCGGATCACGGACGAGTAAGGAACAGCGGCAGCCCGAGCTTATTGTTGTAGGTCGGCCGGAACCGGTCCGTGTTGTACATCGACTCGATGTCCACCTTCCTCGGCCCGAGCGCCGGGTCCGGGATCGGCGTCAGTTCGTAGCAGCCGTTCACGATCGACGTCATGATGCCGCTCTTGCCTTCCTGCACTGCATCAATCGCCATGCCGGCGAAAGTGGTGGCCACCATCTTGTCGATAAAGTCCGCCTCGCCCGACCGCAGTTCGTACGTCAGGTCGCTGATCACCGTCTCTTCGCCGCGCTTCTGCACCTCAGCCCCGAACGCCTCGCCCACCGACATCTTCTTGCGGTGTCCGAAAGCGTCGGGCTCGCCGTATTCCTGCACCTTGTAGCCTTCCCACTCCGCGCCTTCCGACAGCACAACCATCGAGTAGTTCGACGGATTGTTGCGCTTGTCTTTCAACAGCAGGTCGATCATCTTCTCCAGATTGAATTTGTACTCGGGAATACCGCAGCGCGCAGACGTCACAAATGAGGTGTACAGCGACGTATAGCCTGCGTCGCGGCCGAACACCCGGAACACGCCCACCCGCTCGTGCGACCCTATCGTCGACCGTTGCCGGTTGATCGCATCCATCGCGCGCGTCACCGCGGTCGAAAACCCAATGCAGTATTCCGTATTCCGGACGTCGTTGTCCATGGTCTTCGGAATGGCCACCACTTTCACGCCCAACCGATCCAGGTGCGCGGCGTAGCTCAATGTGTCGTCGCCGCCGATCGCGATCAGGTAATCGATTTTCAATTCTTTGAGGTTCGCTTCGACTGCCGAACTGACGTCGTAGGTCACCACCTTTTCGCCGCTCTTTTTGTCGATGCCTTCCTTGATCGGAAAGGTCTGCCCCTGCAATTGTGCGGGCAGTTTCTTCATCTTCTTGGGATTCGTCCGGCTGGTGTGCAGCCACGTGCCGCCCGACCGGTCGATCGTGCGCGTATTGTTGCGCGTCAAATCCACCACGTAACGGTCCCGGCTCGCCGGATCGCTCAGATTCACGTGCGTGAGTCCTTCCCATCCGCGGCGGATACCGGTTACTTCGTATCCGATTTCCGTGCCTCGGTAAACGACCCCTTTAATAACCGAGTTGAGGCCCGGGACGTCGCCGCCGCCGGTGAGAATGCCTATGCGTTTGGCCATAAATTCAGCGTACAACGTCCGGAACCCGTCCGGCACGCCGCCCAACACTCCTCAGACCAGTTACAATGTCCGAATAAAGGAGAAACTCGCCATGAAAGCGAAAACTCGAGCATTACTGGATGCGATCACGCATCGGCCTGCCCGCCGTTACGGTGCTTCCCCCTCCGATTCTCTCCGCAAGGCTCGCATCGGTCGCCGCGGCCTGCTTAAAGCCGCCGCCGGAGCCGCCGCGCTTGCCTTCTGGAATGAAGAGAACCTCTCGGCTTATCAGGGGACCGTCAACACCAACTCCAAGCCGAACGATCTGAAGATCACCGATCTTCGTGTGGCTGTGGTCGCGGGAGCGCCCATGACGTGCCCGCTCATCCGCATCGACACCAACCAGGGGATTTATGGGTTGGGCGAAGTCCGCGATGGAGCCTCGAAAACCTATGCCCTGATGCTCAAGGCGCGCCTGCTCGGCGAGAATCCTTGCAACGTCGACAAGATCTTCCGCAAGATCAAACAATTTGGCGGACACGCACGCCAAGGCGGTGGTGTCTGCGGCGTCGAAATGGCCTTGTGGGATCTGGCGGGAAAGGCTTACAACGTTCCGGCCTATCAGATGCTGGGCGGAAAATTCCGTGACAGGGTCCGCTGCTATGCCGATACCGACCAGTCGCGCGATCCCCGCGAGTTCGCTCGACGCCTGAAAGAGCGCGTCGACGGGCGCGGGTTCACGTTCCTGAAAATGGACCTCGGCGTCGGATTGGTGGAAGACAAACCCGGCATGGTGACGCGCCCGCTCGGTACAACCTCGCGCGACTACTTCAACACGCAGCACATGTTTACCGGCATGGAGATCACGCCCAAGGGCATCGATGCCATGGCCGCTTATGTCCAACAGGTGCGCGAAGTGCTCGGTTCCGAAGTGCCCCTCGCCGCCGATCACTTTGGCCACATCGGCCTCAACTCCTGCATCCGGCTCGGCAAGGCGCTCACCAACTACAACATGGCCTGGCTTGAGGATATGATCCCCTGGCAATATGCCGATCTCATGAAAAAGATCACCGATGCCGTGGATATCCCGATCCTCACCGGCGAAGACATCTACCTCAAAGAGGACTTCGTGAAGCTGGCATCCATGCATGCCGTGGATATGATTCACCCGGACCTCGCCACCTCCGGCGGGTTGCTCGAAACCAAGAAGATCGGCGATATGTGTCAGGAACATGGCGTCGCCATGGCCATGCACTTCGCCGGCACTCCGGTCAGTTTCATGGCCAATGTCCATTGCGCCGCCGCGACTGAGAATTTCGTGGCGCTCGAACATCACTCGGTCGACATCCCCTGGTGGGAAGACCTCGTCAACGGCCACAAGCCTTTGTTCAATCGCGGATTCGCCACGGTCCCCAATACGCCGGGTCTCGGGGTCTCGCTCAACGACGAAGTCGTCAAACAGCACCTCCACAAAGACCATCCGGGTTACTTCCTGCCCACGCCCGAATGGGACAAGGAGCGCCCGCACGATCGCCTCTGGAGTTGATCGCCCCCTGTGCTACCCTCGGTAACCTGTGGAGGAGTTAGCACGCCAACAAGCCGCCTCTACCGCCGCGCATGCAGGCTTCGCCCTCGCGCGGCGGTTTGAGCAAACTGAGATCGCTGTCTCGGAAACTTCGCTCAATCGCTGGGTGGAACGCCACCCGGAACTGGGGGCTACTTCGGCGGCGCTCGCCGGCGGTATGGCATTGTTTTTCGGAACGGCGTCGCCGCTGTCCCAAGCCCTCGGTGTCGGCATGAACGGCCCCGTCACCGTCGACGACTTCGATCGTCTGGAAAGCTTCTTCCTCGCCCGCGGCGCTCCCGTTGTCATCTCGTTGTGCCCCCTGGCAGATCCGACGGTATTTGCCTTAGTGCATGAACGGCGTTACCGGATTACCCATTTCGAGAACACTCTCATCCGGCCCATCGCTTCCAATGACAGGTTCGACGTACCAACCTTCATTCAGCAGACCGTCCCGCACGACCGTGAGTCCTGGTGCCGCACCGTAATGATGGGCTTTTCCGAAGGCGAGCCCGTGAACGACGATACGGTACGGACGTTTTCCGCATTCTTCGGAGCGGAATCGTCTCGGGCATGGTCGGCGTTCGATGAGCGGCGCGTGCTGCAGGCGGGCGCTGCCGCGTCCTACCTGTCAGGCACTGCCATGCTCTATGGCGACGCGACGCTTCCTGCATTTCGCGGACGCGGCGCACAGCGCGCGCTCATCAACGCTCGGCTCCGGATGGCTGTCGAAACCGGCTGCGACCTCGCCATGGCCTGCACCATTCCAGGCTCCGTGTCCCAGCGCAACTACGAACGCGCCGGCTTCCACGTCGTCTACACCAAACCCATGCTGGCCCGCGACAGCTTCTAAGTCGGCTCCTGAAATCACGCCTGGATCAGACGGTCAAATTCTGCCAGTTGTTTAGAATCTCCGCGACCATTCCGATGGCCATCGCTCCACCACCACCTTCTTGTCCGTATAGAACTCGACGGCGTCGCGCCCCTGCCCGTGCAGCACGCCGAGAAAACTGTCTTTCCAGCCGCTAAACGGGAAATAGGCCATCGGAGCGGCAATGCCGATGTTGACGCCGACATTCCCGGTCGGCACCTCATAGCGGAACTTGCGAGCCGACACCCCGCTCGTCGTAAAAATGGATGCCGCGTTTCCGTACGGGTTCCGCGCGATCATCGCGATCGCCTCGTCCAGATCGCGCGCCGGCGTCAAGGTCAGTACCGGACCAAAGATCTCCGTCGTTGCCAAGTCCGACGATTCCATGTTGCCTTCAAGCACCGTCGGCCCCACAAAGTAACCATCTGCCGATGTCTCGATGCCACGCCCGTCGATAACAGCCTTCGCGCCGCCCTTCAGGCCCTGATCGATGCACGTCAGGATGCGCTCACGCGACGCCCGCGTAATCACCGGACCCATCTGCGTGCCTTCCGCCAGTCCGTCGCCCACCTTGATCCGCGACGCCGTCGCCGCCATTGCTTCGCGGAAACTGTCGCGAGCCTCGCCTACGGTCACCGCCACCGATACCGCCAGGCAGCGCTGTCCCGCGCAGCCGAACGCCGAATCGCTGACGATCTTGGTGGTCATCTCCAGGTCGGCATCGGGCATCACCACAACATGATTCTTCGCGCCGCCCTGGCACTGCACACGCTTGCCGCCGGCCGCGCCCCGCGCATATACGTGACGCGCTACGGGAGTGGAGCCGACAAAGCTGACGGCCTTAATCTCCGGATGGTCGAGCAGCGCATCCACGACCTCGCGCCCGCCGTTCACCACGTTTACAACGCCCTTGGGAATTCCGGTCTGCGCGATTAACTCGGCCAACCGCACCATGGTCAGCGGCACACGTTCCGACGGCTTCACGATCAGCGTATTGCCGCACGCAATCGCATACGGCAGAAACCAGAGCGGGATCATCCCCGGAAAGTTGAACGGCGTGATGCACGTCACCACCCCTAGGGGCTGCCGGATCATCATCTCATCGATGCCCGAGGCGACATCCTCGAGGTTATAACCCTGCATCAGCGTGGGAATGCCGCACGCGACCTCGATATTCTCCAACCCGCGGGCTAGTTCCGCCCTGGCTTCGGCAAACGTCTTGCCGTTCTCTTCCACCAGCGTGCGCGCCACTTCGTCGAGGTGCGCCATCAGCAACCCGCGCAATTTGAACAAATATTGGATGCGCTCCTGCGGGGGCGTCCGCCGCCATGTGGGATACACTGCCGCTGCCGCCGCAACTGCAGCAGCCACGTCTTCTTTAGTTCCCGCCGGGCACTGTGCAATCACACGCCCCGTGGCGGGATTGATCACCTCTGTGGCCGCATCCGAGGTGGACGCAATCCAGGCGCCGCCGATCCAGTTCTCAACTCTTGGCATCAGGAATAGGATACGGCGTCGTGCGCTACGCCATCCACCACAAAACGGCCAGGCAAAACGTAACCACCAGCAGAAGCATCACCAGCAGCAAGCCCGAAAACGCCATTGCCCTGAATCGGCAAAGGGCGCCGTGCTCTTCCACAATCGCCTGATGGTAGGCTCCACGAAACATCATAGACACCTCCCAACCGCATTGTAGGCCTCTCGTCAAAAAAAATCGATGGGTTTGTTGCCGCCCCGCACTGCAGTGGATCGAGCGATTCGCACGGCTAGGGCACGCGTTCGGTCCGCGTCACGGAAAAGCGGTCGGAACGCTGATCAGTTGACATATGCGGGCGCGGGCGCCCAACTCCGGGTATCTTGCGTATATGTACGATCCGGGTTTTTGGAATCCAGACGGATTTCAGGTTGATTCACTGCCCCATGGCCGGGAGAGAAGGCCGGGTATGTGTAGGCGCCGATCGGAATCCATAACGGAAGCCGTTGGCGGCCACTGCTCTTATTTCGTCTTCGGTGAATCCGAATTCGCCGGCAGCGAGGTCGAACTCCGCACTCAGCGAGGTATGAAACATCGCGGGATCGTCGGTGTTCAGCACGATCGGAACACCGGCGTCGAACAGACGGCGCACGGGATGAACCGCGACGCCGGCGACGGCGCCGGTGGCGACGTTGCTGGTGATTGACAGCTCTAGCGGGATGTCGTGGTCGCGGAGGTAACGGGTCAAGGCCGGATCGCCTGCAGCGCGAATGCCGTGCCCGATGCGCGCAGCTCCCATTCTGACGGCATTCCATACGGACTCCGGGCCCTCGGTCTCGCCCGCGTGCGGCACCAGCTTTAGGCCTTGCTCGCGCGCGAGGGCGAAGGAATCGGCGAACCATTCCACCGGACCCAACGCTTCTTTGCCTCCGACGCCGAACGCGACCACACGGTCTTGCGCGCGGTCAGCCGCAAACCGCGCTACCTCCATCACGTGTTCCGCACCGAACTGGCGGACGGCATCGCAGATCCACCAGACCTCGACAGGCGACCGGGCCGCTTCGCGAACTACGGCGTCATAAATAGCCGCGGCGTCCTGCTTTCGGAGGAACATCACGCCCACCGAGAGGATGATTTCCGCATAGCGCACGTTCTGCGCCGCAAGGCGTTCGAGCAGGCGGCGGGTCACGAGCGCGAAGTCATCTGGGGTTCGAAGGCAGCCGACTACCCACTTAAAAGCTTCAATAAATCCATTGAAATCGGCATACGTGTACTTGGCGGCGATCTGGTCCGGGGACAGGTCCACACCGAGTTCCAGCAGCACGTCGGGGTAAACGGCCCCTTCCAGGTGCACGTGCAACTCGGCTTTCTCTAACGCTTCCACCCACTGGCGCATTGCTACGATGTTAACTGCAATGACGCATGCTGATGTGGAAGCGATCGTTGGCGGTCACCATGGCGATCCCTTCCGAATCCTGGGGCCACACGCCGTCAAACGCGACTGGCAAACCGATGCCTGGGAAATCCGGGCTTTTCTGCCCCAGGCGAAATCGGCTGAAGTGGTGGTTCAAGGCAAGGCGGAGGCAATGGAAGCCCTCCACCCCGAAGGGTTTTTCGTCGCGCGGCTGGAGCGGCGGCCCGACCGCTATTCCTTCCGAATCGAAACACGCTGGGGCGAAACGGTGGAGGAAGACGATCCCTACCGCTTCCCTCCCCTGCTGACCAGTTTTCAGCTGCACCTGCACGGCGAAGGCACGAACTACGAAGCCTACGGCATGCTCGGATCGCACATTGTCGACTGCGAGGGCGTGCGAGGGGTCCGGTTCACGGTATGGGCGCCCAACGCAATGGTGGTCGCGGTTGCGGGCGATTTTAACGGATGGGACACGCGGCGGCACCCAATGCGGCTGCGCGACGGGGGCATCTGGGAGATCTTCATTCCCAACATCGGCACCGGAACAATTTATAAATACTTTGTTTTATCGCGCGTACACGGCTACAAGGAAATGAAGGCCGATCCGTATGCGTTTGCGTCGGAGGTGCCGCCGAAATCGGGTTCTATTGTCGTTGACCTTGCCCGTTACGAATGGGCTGACGAGGCGTGGCTGGACCGGCGCGCAAAGACTGACTGGCTGACGTCGCCGATGTCGATTTATGAGGTGCACTTAGGGTCGTGGCTGCATGCGGAAGGGCACCGGGTGCTGAATTATCGGGAACTGGCGGATAAGCTGGTGCGGTATGTGCGCGATATGGGGTATACGCATATCGAGCTGATGCCGATTCAGGAGCATCCGTTTTCCGGGTCGTGGGGATATCAGGTAACGGGCTATTTCGCGCCCACATCACGGTATGGATCGCCGGACGACTTCAAATACTTCATCGACCGGTGCCATGCGGAAAACATCGGTGTTTTACTCGACTGGGTGCCCGCCCACTTCCCCAAAGACGCCCACGGCCTGGCGCATTTCGACGGCACTGCGCTCTACGAGCACGAAGATCCGCGCAAGGGCGAACATCGCGACTGGGGCACCAAAATCTTCAATTTCGGCCGGAATGAGGTGCGCACGTTTCTTATTTCGAGTGCGCTGTTCTGGTTGAAGGAATACCACCTCGACGGCTTGCGCGTTGACGCTGTGGCGTCGATGTTGTATCTCGATTACTCGCGTCCGAACGGGGAGTGGATCCCTAACATGTACGGCGGCCACGAAAACCTCGAAGCCATCGATTTTCTGAAGCGTTTCAACGAGCAAGTCCACAAAGTGCCGGGAGCTATCTCGGTGGCCGAGGAAAGCACGGCTTACCCGGGCGTATCAAGGCCCGTGTACGCGAATGGCTTGGGATTTACGTTCAAGTGGAACATGGGCTGGATGCACGATATGCTGGCCTATTTTTCACAAGACCCGGTTTACCGTAAGTTTCACCATAACAATTTGACCTTCAGCATGCTGTACGCGTTCTCTGAGAACTACGTGCTGCCGATCTCGCACGACGAGGTGGTACACGGCAAAGCATCGCTGATCGGCAAAATGTCGGGTGACGAGTGGCGTAAGTTCGCGAACGTGCGGTGCTTTATGGCGTTTATGTATGGGCACCCCGGCAAAAAGCTGTTGTTCATGGGCGCCGAACTCGGCCAGTACGAAGAATGGAACAGCGAAGCCAGCCTCCGCTGGGACCTGCTGCAATACGATTTTCATAATAAGCTGCAATTCTTCAACCGCGAACTCAACCGGTTTTACCATCGCGAACGGGCGCTCTGGGAGGTGGATTTCCACTGGTCCGGATTCGAGTGGGTGGACTTCCGCGATGTGGAAAATTCGACGATTTCGTTCCTGCGATGGTCGCGAGACCGGTCGGAGTTTCTGCTGTTCGTTTGTAACTTTACGCCCATCGTTCGTCCTAATTACCGGCTGGGTGTTCCGAAGGCGGGCACTTACCTGGAGTTACTGAATACAGACTCCGAGATGTTTGGAGGCAGTAACGTGGGCAATGGCGGGAGTATGCGCGCAGACTCTGTGCCTGACCATAACCGCCCGTTCAGCGTCTGCATCACCCTTCCGCCGCTGGCGGTGTTAGTGCTCAAGCATCAGCCCGGCTCAGAACCGGAACAGCACCATGGTCACAAGGTATGATGCCGTAATTATTGGCGGCGGCCACAACGGCCTGGTCACCGCCGCGTATCTGGCCCGAGCGGGAATGAAGACGCTGGTGCTCGAACGCCGTGAGTTAGTAGGCGGCTGCTCTGTCACCGAGGAGATTTGGCCCGGTTATCGCGTCTCCACGGCCGCGTACCTATCAAGTCTCCTCCAGGAACGCATCGTCCGGGAACTTGACCTCGAACGCCACGGCTATCGTGTCGTCGCGAAAGAGCCTCCGTTCTTTTCGCCTTTTCCCGACGGCCGGCATCTCTTCATGTGGCAGGATGAGCGAAAGACACACGAGGAGTTGGCCAAGTTCTCGCGCCACGACGCAGAGCAGTTTCCGAAGTACGAGGCCCACCTAGAACGCCTGGCGCAGATCGTTGAGTCGCTGCTGCTGGAAACGCCTCCACCGTTCCCGCCAACGGGTATCGGCGCGATCGTTGACTGGCTGAAGTTTGCCGCACGGTTCCGAAAGTTGCCTGCCGCCGACTGGAGCGCGCTGGCCAAAGTGTTTACGGCCAGCGCGGCCGACTTTCTCGACGACTGGTTTGAATCCGAGCAGATCAAGGTCACTCTCGCGACCGATGGCGTGATCGGCGCAAACGGCGGTCCACGGTCACCGGGGACGGCTTACATCCTGATGCACCACTGCATGGGCGGAATGGGCGGCCGCCGCGGCGTTTGGGGCTTCGTTCAAGGCGGCATGGGCGCGGTTTCGGAAGCGATGGCCCGTGCCGCCAAATCGCATGGAGCCGAGATCCGCCTAAATGCTCCGGTTTCGAAAGTCCTCGTCACCAACGGCAAGGCCAGCGGTGTCGTACTCGACTGGGGCGAACAAATCAGCGCCCGCCTCGTTATATCGAATGCCGATCCCAAGCTTACCTTCCTCAAGTTAGTCGACCGGGAACACTTACCGTCTGACTTTATAACTTCCATCGAACGTTTCCGCTGCGAAGGCACGTCCTGTAAGATCAACCTGGCACTGAACGGATTACCGAATTTCACGTGCCTGCCGGGAACGCCTGGTCCGCAGCACCGCGCCACGATGCACATCTGCCCGTCGATCGACTATATTGAGCGCGCCTGGGACGACGCGAAGTACGGCCAACCGTCGCGCAGGCCACTTCTTGAAATGACGGCGCCCACGATGTACGACCCTTCGCTCGCCCCGGCCGGCAAGCACATCATGGGGATCTTCCTGCAGTACGCACCGTACACGCTAGAGGAAGGCGCCACCTGGGACGACTTACGCGAGCCTTTCGCCGACCGTGTGCTTGA
This sequence comes from Bryobacterales bacterium, assembly GCA_020846745.1. Lineage (GTDB taxonomy): Bacteria > Acidobacteriota > Terriglobia > Bryobacterales > Bryobacteraceae > JADLDI01. Next base: position 31,703 of record JADLDI010000118.1, read on the forward strand.
CCTGATCGCCGAGTACGCTCCGAACATCCGCGACATCGTTGAGCACCACCAAGTGCTCACGCCCCTCGACCTGGAACGCCGCTTCGCCATTACCGGCGGCAACATCTTCCACGGCGAAATGTCGTTGGATCAGATGTTCGTAATGCGCCCCGTCGCCGGTTGGGCCCGCTACCGCACCCCCCTCCCCAACCTGTATCTATGCGGGTCCGGCGCACATCCAGGCGGTGGCGTAATGGGCGCCCCGGGCTACAACTGCGCCCGGGAGGTATTGAAGGATCGGAGGCGCTAGCGATAGCTACAATCGGTCAGCCTGTCTTACTCCGCGAATACTTCCTGCAACGTTCTCAATGTGGAACTGAGCGTCTTGGGAGCAATGGCACCCAGTTTTTTCGCCAGCCGGACCTTGTCAACAGCTCGAACTTGATCGAGAAGGATCAATCCTCTCTTTCCGGCGTGAGTAACGCTGATTCTAAATGGCGCCTCACGTCCCCCAGTAGTCATCGGTGCGACTAATGCAGTGCGGAGATTATTGTGCATTTCGGGCGGTGAGACGATCACGCACGGACGTGTCTTCTTGATTTCGCTCCCGACGGTTGGATCTAGGTTTACGAGCCAGATCTCGCCACGGGTCACCAAACTAACTCCGGATCATCGGCATTGCCGAACTCGCCCATTACAAGTTCGTCCTCCCCTGCCGCAGCGACCTTCCGGGCCGCCTCGGCCCAACCCGCCCGAACTGGGCCTGCGGGTCGTCTCAGCACCAACGCATCGTGCTCAACGGTTAACTCGGCGCCCACCTCGGGATCGAGACCCAATTGACCGAGAATCGGCTTAGGGATCACAACTCCATGCGAGTTCCCGATCTTCCGAATACTCACATGCAAAGTGCGCATCGTAATAACAATGTTATCCCAAAAGCTCTCCCCCTCACAACTCCACCGGCACATCCAAGCTCCGCCACAAGTACCAGCACGCCACACTCGACCACGGGCGCCACGGTTCCGCGATCGTTTGCATCTCAACGGGCTTCGGCAGGTCGGGCAAATCGTACACACGCTTCATGGCTTGACGAATGCCGTAATCGCCCACCGGCAGCACATCGGGCCGTTCGAGGGCGAACATCAGGAACATGTGCACGGTCCACACGCCGACCCCGCGCACCTGAGTCAGCCGCTCGATCACTTCCTCGTCCGCCAGGTTGGCCAGTTCCTCAAATACGATCTCGCCGGCAAAGGTGCGAGCCGCGAGGTCCCGTACGTATTCCGCCTTGCGCTGCGAAAGACCGAGTTTGCGCAGGCGGGGCATTTTGAGTCTAAGTACGGTTTCAGGCGTGATCTCGCCGCAGGCCGACTCCAAACGATCAAAAATCGTACCCGCCGCTCGGCCGTTCAACTGCTGAAACACGATCGACCTCGTAAGCGCCCAAAATGTAGGCGGACGGAATTGCATTTTATATGGCCCCACCCGCTCCATCACCGCCGTCAGCCGCTCGTCGCGCGCGCGCAAATGCGCCAATGCTTTCCTAACCGCAACGCGGTTGCTCAACCTTGCGTCCACTATCATGTCATTGTATGCGGCGCCTCTTTCTCCTCTCGGTACCCGTGTGCCTCGCCTTAGCTTTAGCCTGGGCGCAGGAAGAAACCACCATCAAGGTGGACGTTGATCTTGTTAGTGTTCTGGCCTCCGTCCGGGACAAGAAGGGGACGTTCGTTAAGGATCTCAAGAAGGACGACTTCACGATCATTGAAGACGGCAAAAAGCAGGACCTCCGCTACTTCTCTCAGGAATCGAACCTGCCCATGACCATCGGCCTGCTGGTCGATGTCAGTAAGAGCCAGGAAAACCTGATCGAGATCGAAAAGCGCGCCGGAGCCCAGTTCTTCACCTCCGTGCTGAAGAATAAGGACATGGCGTTCCTGATCAGTTTCGGCTCCGAAGCCGAACTGCTCCAGGATCTCACCAATTCCCCACGCCTGCTCTCCAAGGGCTTGGATGGACTGAGGCTGAACGCATCGGTCGGCGGATTCGGCCCCAGCCCCACCGGAGCCAAGCAGCGCGGCACGATCATGTACGACGCTGTCTACCTCGCCGCCAACGAGAAGCTGAAAGGCGAAGTCGGCCGCAAGGTCATCGTACTCATCACCGACGGGATGGACTTCGGCAGCCGCGTTTCTCGCGAAGAAGCCATTGCTGCGGCGCACAAAGCCGATGCGATTATCTACAGCATCTACTATGTCGATCCGCGCGCATACGGCTGGGGCGGCTACTCCGACGGCGATCTAAAGCGTATGTCGGAGGAAACCGGTGGCCGAGTGTTCCGCGTGGACCGCAGGAATACGCTCGAAGACATCTTCCAGCAGATCCAGGAAGAGATGCGTAGCCAGTATGCTCTGGGCTACGCCTCCTCGAACGCCAAGAAAGACGGATCGTTCCGCAAGATCGAAATCCACACTGCAAACAAGGACCTCAAGGTCCAGGCCCGCAAAGGCTACTACGCAGGCAAAAGCTAGAGCGACAGCCGCAGCAACCGCCCCTGATATCATTGACTTATGCCGCAGCGCGAGGGCAGCTCTGTGCTGAACGGAGCCGGAAACGGCGGGTCAGGGGCCGCCACCGCCGCCGTTGAGCGCCTTCGTCCGCTCGAAACTTCGCTTGAATCGGTAATCCGCGGCAAACCCGACGTCGTCCGCCTCTCAATCGTCTGCCTGTTGGCGAAGGGCCACCTGCTGATTGAAGACGTGCCGGGCGTGGGCAAGACCACACTCGCACAGGGGTTGGCGCGGTCGGTCCAGTGCACTTTTCACCGGCTGCAGTTCACGGCAGACATGCTGCCTTCCGACGTCCTGGGTGTCACCATCTACAACGCCCATTCCGGCGAATTCGAGTTCAAACAAGGCCCGATTTTCACCAATTTCCTGCTCGCCGACGAAATTAACCGCTCGACGCCCAAAACACAGTCGGCACTACTGGAAGCCATGAACGAATTGCAGGTCACCATCGACGGCCGCAGCTATACCCTGCCCCCGCCGTTTATGGTCGTCGCCACGCAGAACCCGATCGAACATCACGGCACCTATCCGCTGCCAGAATCGCAACTCGACCGGTTCCTGCTGCGGCTCCGCATCGGCTACCCCGATCTCACGTCCGAGCGAGAGATCGTCCGCCGCCGCGACTTCGGCGTTTACCTGCCCAACCCCGTCCTGAACGCAGACGATATTCTGCAATTGCAAGCCTTGGTGGAGCAGGTTTCGGTCGACGACGCTCTGGTGGATTACCTGCTAACGGTGGTGGACCGGACACGCAACCACGAATCGCTTGCACTTGGAGTTTCCCCGCGTGGGGCGCAGGCATTGTTCCGGGCTACGCAGGCTCTTGCTCTACTCGAGGGGCGTGACTACGCAATTCCCGATGACATCAAGCGGCTTGTGATTCCGGTGTTTGCTCACCGCGTTACGATCAATCCGCGCCTGTCGATCGCGCAACGCGGTCCTGTTGCGGCCGCGGCCATTTTGCAGGAAATTCTGACGCAGATCGAAGTACCGCTGTAAGGCACAACTGCTCACCTGTCGACTCGCGCTACGATGGGCGCATGTGGCGTTTTTCCGTCATCCTCCTCTGTTTCACCTTTATTGGCTCGGCTGCCGATATTCCACGGCCCGAGTATCCGCAGCCCCAGTTTGAGCGCGAACGCTGGCTATCCCTCAACGGGACCTGGGATTTCGAGTTCGACGACGCCAATGCCGGCGAACCGCGCACGTTCGGACGCAAGATTCTGGTGCCTTACGCGTTTGAAACTAAGATGAGCGGCATCGGCGACACCGGCTTTCATCCATGGGTGTGGTACCGCCGTACAGTCAATGTGCCCGATGCGTGGCGCGGGCAGCGCATCCTGCTGCACTTCGGCGCCGTGGATTATCGGGCATGGGTGTGGGTGAACGGAAAGCTCGCGGGGTCGCACGAGGGCGGGCACACGCCGTTCCGATTCGATATAACCGACTTGGCCAAGCCCGGAACGAACACCATCACCGTGAAAGCCGAAGACCCGCCGCAGGACCGGTTTATTCCCCGCGGCAAGCAGTATTGGGAACTCAAATCGCGAGGCATTTTCTACACACGCACCACCGGCATCTGGCAACCGGTGTGGCTGGAAGCGACCGGGGACGCCTACTTAGACAAGGTGCGAATTACGTCATTCATCGACGGGCGCATCCGGATGGAGGCGAAGGTCCTGAGAGCGAAGCCGAACCTGGAGTTTGTTGCGAAAGCTACGTTTCGGAATCAGGAAGTAGCCGGCGGGCAGGTAGCTGTACGGGGCCCGGGCGCGCATCTCGAGCTGCGCGTGCCGAACCCCCAGCTGTGGATGGTTAACTCTCCCAACCTATATGATTTGACGTTCGAGTTGCGCAGCGGAGGTACAGTGCTCGACCGCGTCAAGTCCTACACCGGGCTGCGCGAGATTGCGATCTCCAACGGTCGCGTGTGGATCAACGGGCGTTCAGTTTATTTGAAATGGGTGCTCGATCAGGGGTATTGGCCGGAGTCGACCATCACGCCGCCCACCGATGACGCTATGGTGTTCGACATCAAGGCCACGCAGGACATGGGTTTCAACGGCTGCCGCAAACATCAGAAAGTGGAAGATCCGCGGTTCCTCTACTGGGCCGACAAGATGGGGTTCCTCGTGTCGGGCGAGATGGCGAATGCCTATGAGTTCGACCCCGATTACGCCGCGCGCTTCACGCGCGAATGGCTGGAAGCCGTGGAGCGCGACTACAACCATCCCTCCGTGATCATGTGGGTACCGATCAACGAAAGCTGGGGCACGCCGAACCTGCGCGACCCGCAGCAGCAGAATCATCTCCGCTCGAATTATTGGCTGACGAAGTCGCTCGACTCCACGCGCCCAGTCGTGGAGAATGACGGCTGGGAACACGTCGACACCTTGGACCTGTTTACCATCCACGACTATGCCGCCTCGGGCGCGGCGCTGCTCAAGAAATACAAAGACCTCGGCAAACGGGGCGCGCGCATTCCGGACAATGGCCGTGCCATCTTCGCGCCGGGCAATTCCTATAACGGCGCGCCGTTCCTGCTGTCGGAGTTCGGCGGTATTGCCTACATCCCCTCCGATGCGAAGGTGCCCGGTGATGCCTGGGGCTACGCGGGCGTGGAGAAGACGCGCGAATCGGCCATTGAACGGCTGCGCGGCATCTATGAGGCCATCGCGCAAATCCCCGCGTTCGCCGGATTCTGCTATACGCAGATCACCGACGTCGAGCAGGAAGTGAATGGCTTGCTGACCTACGACCGCAAGATGAAGTTCGATCCCAAGGTGATCAAAGAAATCAACGCGCTGATCCCCTAACGGCGGCAATGAGCAGCGAAGGGCGCGCGCTCGTGGAACTCGACCGTATGCCCGTCGAAATCAGCGTTTTGATCGCCCGCGTCGACTTGCGGGTTGGAATCAACCGCCTGGCAAGTAGATACTGGATTTCATGTCCGCCGCCCACGCAAAGACTCTACCACTTAGCCGCCGCCTGTTCGGAACCTTGTTGCCATGCGCTCCGTTCGCCGCAGCGGCCGCCGCGACCGCACCGCAGCGGTTCGACTATCCGGCAACGCGCGCCAAGTACCGTAAGGACTTGTTCGAGGACTACCTACCCTTCCACGAGAAATACGTGGTCGATAAGAAGTACGGCGGCTTCCATTGCACCGTCAAGCCGAACGGCGAGCTGATCTCGCCCGAGAAGACGGCGTGGTACGAAGGCCGCGGCACATGGGTCTTCTCGTTCCTCTATAACAATCTCGCCAAGGAACAGAAGTATCTCGACATTGCCGCCGGGTCGCTAAAGCTGATCGAGAAATGCCGCCCGAAGGGTCCCGACGAGATGTGGCCCAAGGCGATCAGGCAGGACGGCTCGCCCGCGAGTTCGCCGGATATCGAGGTTTATGGCGACCTCTTCATCGCGGAAGGGATGGCGGAGTTTTCAAAGGCGGTCGGCGACCGCAAGTACTGGGACGACGCCAGGCAGATCGTGCTCAAGTGCGTTCGCCGGTTCGACCGTCCCGATTACAACCCGGGGATCGGTAAAACCTACCTCGGCCCGGAGGCGCGCCCGTTCCCCGGCGCTCGTGTCCTGGGCGTGTGGATGGTCATGATCCGCGCCACCACACAAATGCTCCGCACCCGCCCCGACGCGGACCTGCAAAAGGTGAACGATCGGTGTGTGGACGCAATCCTCAACAAGCACTACAACCCCCGGTTTCGCTTATTGAACGAGTTGATAAACCACGACTTCTCGCGCCCCGAGAACGAATACGAGCGCTTCTGCTACGCCGGGCATGCGATGGAGACGCTGTGGATGGTGCTCGATGAAGCGGTCCGCCGCAAAGACAACGCACTGTTCGATAAAACAGCAGCGGTGTTCCGCCGCCATTGCGAAGTCTCGCAGGACCGTGTTTACGGCGGCCTGTTCCGCAACCTCCGCAATGTCGACACCAACGACTGGACGATGGATAAGACTCTGTTCCCACACCAGGAAGCGCTCATCGGGTCGCTGCTGATGGTGGAACAAACCGGCGACGCGTGGGCGCGCGACTTCTACACCGAGTTAGATCAGTACACGCGAGCGCACTTCCCGATGAAAAAGATCGGGTCACCCTTGTGGCAGGTAATCGGCAACCGGCAGGTGGATTTGACGCCCGACATGAAGCGTGCCGAAAACTATCACCACGCGCGCTACCTTATGCTGAACTTACTAACCACAGAGCGATTGTTACAACGTAACGGCCGCCCGGCGCGCCTCCGATAAACCCAAACTTTATCGCCGCCCCGTCCGCCCCGGTATCGCCCAAACGTCCACCAGCACGCCATCACTCAACACGCACATCTCATCGTGCAAACACACGGTGCTGTCCGTGTACCCCGGAATAAACGTCACCGTATCGCCCACGCGATGCCGATCATCCGCTTCGGCGACCTCGATATTGCCGTGCTCGGCCGAGAGCACCAGGCTCTTGATCGGGCCAACGCCCAGCGGCTTCGGCTGCCCGTGCTGCACGCTCATGGTCTTAAACCCGCCGTCCACGATAATCCGCGTCGCACTCGGGCGGCTCACCACGCGCGTCAGAATCGTCAGCGCGAACTCGTGGTCCAGCCCCCATTTCTCGTAACTCAAATCGGAGAACACGCCGCCGCCGGCCTGCACCTCGGTCAACCCGCTCAGCGGTGCCGACATCCGGAACGTCCCGCTGCCGCTCGCGCTCACGATCTCGATCGGAATACCCCGCGCCCGGCACATCCCCGCCGTCTCCGTCAGCCGCCCGATCGACCCGCTGATCTGCTCTTGCTTCGCGTCGCCTTCATACGCCAGCACGTGCCCTTCCCAGCCCATCAACCCGCTCAGGTGCAAGCCCGGCAATGTCGTAATGGTCTTCGCCAGCGCCACCGTCGGCTCGCCGGGCGCGATGCCGCAACGGTTCATCCCGACGTCCACTTCGATCAGCACGTGCACCTTCACGCCTTCGGCCTCGGCCGCCGCGTTCATCGCTCGCGCGTGATCCTCGCTATCGGTCGCCGCGATAATTGGAGCTTTTCCGGCCAGCCGCGCCAGCCGCCGCAGTTTCCGCTCCCCCGCTACCTGGTTCGCGATCAGCACGTTTCCCACGCCCGCCGCCACCATCGCCTCTGCTTCATAAAGCGTCGCGCACGTCACCCCGATCGCTCCCGCCGCTACCGCCTCCTTCGCCAGTGGCGGAGCCTTCTGCCCCTTCATATGCGGACGCCAGGCCAGCCCGTGCTTCGCCGTTATGTAGCCGGCCATGCGCTTCACGTTCCTCCGGTACGCGTCCAGGTCCAGACACAGGGCCGGCGTTTCCAGTTGTGCGAGCGGCAAGCCGATCGCGTCTTTATTTGCACTCATTGGTTAGTCCATTATGCCGCGCCGCAACAGGGCGACCACAGTCCAAAGCCTTCTCGCCTCCCGTTTCTGGCTTCCAGTCTGTCGCTGCCTGATTGAAAACGCTCTGGGCACCCATCACACCCGCTCACGGAGCTACGGTCGCGCTCGACCGTGGTACGCCTCACTTCAATTCGCCAATTCCTCCGCAATAGCCTGTGCAATCTGCCCCCCGTGGAACCGCCCATTCTCAATGAAGATCTCGTTCGTGTGCATCCCCGCCACCAGTACCCCCGCCAAATACATACCCTTCCGGGCGCTCTCGAGCGTCTTCGGATCGGTGTACGGCCGCCGTGTCACCGGATCGAACGTAATTCCATGAGCCGTCAGAAATTCGATGTCGGGATGATACCCGGTCATCGCAAAGACAAAATCATTCGCAACCTCAACTTCGCCTTCCGGCGTCTCGATCACGATCGTCCGCGGCTTAATCTCTTTCACGCACGAGCTCAAGTAACCTTTAATCTCGCCATTCTTAATACGGTTATCGATATTCGGGCGGATCCAGTACTTAATCGAGTCCGATAGCTCCGGCCGGCGGTGGATCAGCGTCACCCGAGCGCCCGTCCACCATAGTTCCAGGGCCGCGATCGCCGCCGAGTTCTTACCCCCAATCACCGCGACGTCATGCCCGTAATAAGGGTGCGCTTCTTTGTAGTAATGAATCACCTTAGGCAGGTCCTCACCCGGGATGTTCAGGTAATTGGGACGGTCGTAATATCCCGTCGCCAGGATCACCTTCTGCGCCTGCCACAGCTTCTCTTCCCCCAGCCGGTTTGTCGTATGCACCGTGAAATCGCCGTCTTCCCCGCTGATACGGTTCACCGAGGTGTACTGCTCGACATTCAAGTGATAATGATTCGCCACCCGCCGGTAATACTTCAACGCCTCCGTGCGCGTAGGCTTCTCGCCCATCGACGTCATCGGGATATCGCCGATCTCGAGCAACTCAGGCGTCGTGAAGAACACCATGTTGGTCGGGTAGTGGTAGAGCGAGTTGACGACGCAGCCTTTGTCGAACAGCACGCAACCGATGTCGCGGCGCTCGAGTTCAATGCCGCAGGCGAGCCCTGTCGGGCCCGCGCCCACTACCGCGACCGTCGTCTTCAAAGCATGTTCTCCACGCTTTTATAAACATTGTCGAGCGCGCCCGGCAGCGCCGAAGCATCCTTACCGCCCGCTTCCGCCATGTCCGGACGCCCGCCACCTTTACCGCCGACCGCCTGCGCCACCGCTCCCACAAGCTTTCCGGCATGAACCTTCGACGTTAAATCCTTGGTAACCGCCGAGACAATCGCGATGTTGCCATCCTCAGCCGAAGCCAGTACGACAACGCCTGTCTTCCACTTGTTGCGCAGCGAATCGGCGAGCGTCCGCATCTGGTTACGGTCCAGCGCATCCACACGGGCCGACAGCACCTTCACGCCCTTGATAGTCCGCGCCTTCGCATCCAGATCGCCCAATTGGCTCTGTGCGATCTTCTCCTTCATCTGTTCCACTTGGCGTTCGAGCGTCTTCTGCTGCGTGAGCAACCGCTCCACGTGATCGTAAATGTCCGCTTCGCTCGTCTTGAACAGTTGCGCCAGCCGGTTGAGCGACGCCGAAGCGTCCTGGAACCGCCGCAATGTTCCTTCCCCCGTGATCGCTTCGATGCGGCGCACACCCGCCGAAATCGACCCTTCATACACGATCTTGCACAGACCGATATCACCCGTGCGCGAGACGTGCGTGCCGCCGCACAACTCCTTCGAGAAATCGGACACGGAAACCACGCGAACCCGGTCGGCGTACTTCTCGCCGAACAGCGCCATCGCCCCCGTCGACACCGCCGCATCCAGATCCATTACGTCCGTATTCACCGGAACATTCTGGAAGATCTCTTCATTCGCCAACCGCTCGATCTCGGCCAGTTCGTCCGGATCCACCGCCGTGTAATGCGTAAAGTCGAACCGCAACCGCCCGGGTTCCACCACGCTGCCGGCCTGCTTCACATGCGTACCCAACACGCGGCGCAGCGCGGCGTGCAGCAAATGCGTGGCCGTATGGTTGCGCATCGTGGCCGACCGCCGTTCCGCATCCACTTCCGCCCGCACCGCATCGCCCACCGCGATCTCACCAAGCGGCTTAATCTTGTGGACGATCAAACCCTGCACCGGATAATACGTATCGAGTACATCCGCCACGTGATCGTCGCCTTTATAGATAGCGCCGCGATCGCCGATCTGTCCACCTGTTTCCGCATAGAACGGCGTCTGGCTCAGCACCACTTCCTGCTTCTCAGGCAAATAAGCGAGCACAGTGGCGTCGGCCGTCAACCGGTCATATCCCAAAAACTTCGGCCGCCCTTTCGCGAGCAACTGCTGGTAGATCGGACTCACCTGCGACCTCTCGGCGCCCTTCCAAGACGCCCGCGCCCGGGTCCGCTGATTGTCCATCTCGTGCTCGAATCCCTCGGTGTCCACCACCAGGCCGAACTCGCGGGCCATCTCTTCCTGCTCATCGAGCGCCAGCCCGTAGGTGTCGTACAGCTTAAACGCCGCCGCGCCGGGGATCACCCCGTTCTGGGCGGCTTTCACCTCGTCGTGGAACACGCGCTCGGCTACCTGGAACGTCGTCGCATACCGGTGCTCTTCGTCTTTCACGATCCGCGCCACCCGCTGCACCGACTCCATCAACTCCGGATAAGCCGGCTTCATCCATTCGGCCACAAACCCCGTCAGCTTATACAGATACGGTTCCGTGTTCCCGGCCCTGCGAGCATGCCGCATCGCACGGCGCATGATCTTGCGCAACACGTATCCGCGGCCTTCGTTCGAAGGCAGCACGCCGTCATGAATCAGGAAGGCCGCGGCCCGAGCATGGTCTGCGGAAATGCGCAGTGCTGCGTCTTTCATCGCATCCTCGCCCCGCGTAACGTTCAGCAGTTCCCCCGCCCGGTCGACGATTGCCGCCAGCAGATCGCAATCGTAGTTCGAATACTTGCCCTGCAGGATCGCTGCCAGCCGTTCCAGGCCCATCCCGGTATCGATTGACGGTCGCGGCAGCGGCGACAGTACCCCGCCCGCCGAACGGTCAAACTGCATGAACACCAGGTTCCAGATCTCGACAAACCGCCCCCCGCCATCCAGCGGAAACTCCTCCTGCTCGTGGCCCGGTTCCGCCGCGTCGGGACCCAGGTCATAGTGGATCTCCGAACAAGGCCCGCACGGTCCCGTATCGCCCATCTGCCAGAAGTTGTCTTTCTCGTCCAGCCGGAATATCCGCGACTTCGGCACCCCGGCCACCTTCTGCCACAGCAGTTCCGCATCGTCGTCTTCGCGGAACACCGTCACATACAACCGGTCCTTCGGCAGCGCGTAGTCTTCGGTAATCAGTTTCCAGGCAAAGTCGATCGCTTCGGCTTTGAAGTAGTTGCCAAAGCTGAAGTTACCCAGCATCTCGAAGAACGTGTGGTGACGCCGTGTGAACCCGACGTTCTCCAAATCGTTGTGTTTGCCACCGGCACGTACGCACTTCTGAGCGGTAGTGGCGCGGTTGTAGTCGCGCTTTTCCAGGCCAAGGAAAACGTCCTTGAACTGGTTCATTCCTGCGTTGGTGAACAGGAGGGTGGGATCTTCATGGGGAACAAGCGAAGACGAACGGACGATGCGGTGTCCATTATTGGCGAAGAAGTCCAGGAACTTCTGACGTGTTTCGTGACCGGTCACCCTCTCATTTTAGGGGACGTGGGCATCGGCGCGTTGACCGAAACGCGCCACTTATGAAGCCGCTCGCGCAAATCGTTGGCGATTTCGGGCCGGCTGGCCGCCACGTTGTTCGATTCCGCCGGATCGGCGGGCAAGTCGTACAGTTCCAACCGGTTGTCTTCCAGATATTCCAGTAGTTTCCACCGCCGCGTCCGTATTGCGCTGACAGGGGTAGTGGTTTCGTAATAATGCGGGTAGTGGAAGTACAGTTCCTCGCGAGCCAGGCGGGCGACCTGGTCGCGCAGCAACGGCTGCAAGTTCAACCCGTCGTGCAGGTCCGCGCCCAAAACCGTCGCATGCAAGTCATTCGAAACAATCGGTTCTTCACACGTCGCCCCCGCGCGGCTGAGCCCGGGCCAGCGCATCATAAACGGAACCCGCAACCCGCCTTCATACAACGACCCTTTGCCCGACCGCAGGGGGAAGTTCGTCGTATTCCGCTGCCCATCGAAATTCCCAACCGATCCACCGTTATCCGACGCAAACACCACTACCGTGCGGTCCGCCAAGCCTGATTCATCCAAATATCGCAGCACTCGTCCTACGTTTTCATCCAGGCTCTTCACCATCGCCGCGTACCCCGCGTTGGTGTGGTGCAGCCCCGGGCGCAGCTTCTCTTTGAACTGCGCCACATACGCCGGCTTCCCCTCAATCGGTGTATGGGGTGTATGGAACCAGAGGTTCAAATAGAACGGACGGTTCGAAACCGCTTTTACAAACTCCAACGCCTCGTCCGTCAGCCGGTCCGTCAGGTACTCGCCCGGCCGGCCATTCCGCAAGCCAGGAACATAGCGGAATTCACCCCCGTACCGCCGGCTCCCCGTGTACGGATACCAATAGGTTTGCGGCGCTCCCCACAGTGTTCCTCCCACATTCACGTCATAGCCCTGCGCCTCGGGGTAATGCGTAGCCGTCCCGAGGTGCCACTTCCCCACATGGCCCGTGGCATACCCCCGGCGCCGCAGCAACTCAGCAATGGTCACCTCCTCCAGTGGCAGCGCGTCCCGCACCTTGGGCGGAATCACAGGCTTATCGAGCGGCGGCGTCTGCGCGGCTTCGTGCCACGTCGTCATCTGCAGCCGTGCCGGATACTTGCCCGTCAGAAAGGAAGCGCGGGTCGGCGAACACACCGGCGCGGCAGCGTAGGCATTCGTAAAACGGACAGCCGACCGCGCAAACGCATCGAGGTTGGGCGTTTCATGGAGGTCCGCTCCGTAGCACGACAGGTCTGACCAGCCAAGGTCGTCGGCAAGCAGAAAAACAAAGTTCAGAGGAGGTTGCAGGCTAGCCCCGGCAAAGCTCGAAATGCCCAAGCTAGACAGGAATCTTCGGCGAGACAGCATGGCGTTCGATTGCCGTCGGGTGCGCGACACAGAAATGGAGGATTTGAGCATGGGTGGTTTGTGGCCGGTTAAGCGGATTAACGCTTAACACAATCGTAATTGGGTTCGTTCCGCACGGATTGTTCGAGGGCGGTCTGGTAGCCGATTTTGGCGTACTGGCTGATGAGGAAGTTGATGGAGATATCGAGGTTGGCAGCGTCGTCGCGGATTTCGGCGGCTACGGACGGGGGGAAGTGGGTGAGGATGTCGTCCGATGGCGCGGCGCTCGCTGACGGTCGCGGCTCCGTTTCGGGGTTGGTGCGAGGTGGGGGAGTTCGTTTCGCAAAGCGTTGAATTTTAAGGGCGTCGGCCAGGGGGAGCGACGGACGGGGGGCGTCCGGATTGACTTCTATTAGCTGGCAGATGCGGTTCGTTTGGGAATCTTTGAGTTGTTTGTAGGCGCGGTTGAACGAACCTTCGACGCGGATGTAGTAGCGGGAGTAGAGTTCGGCTTCTTTTTGGGTGGCGGGGTGGGTGATGGGGTCGCGGCCGTCGGAGCGGTCGTATAGTTCGTTTTGAAAATCCAGGGCACGGAGCATGTTCCA